>JAZQVO010000012.1:0-72226 GCA_045631905.1 Bacteroidaceae bacterium | reverse complement strand
AAAACAAAAACGAGTCCCAAATTTCTTTGGAACTCGTTTGCGGTGCGTACGGGACTCGAACCCGTGACCCCATGCGTGACAGGCATGTATTCTAACCAACTGAACTAACGCACCAGAATTTCAATGTTTATTGCTTTGTTCGTGTCTCAAAGCGAGTGCAAAGGTATGCATTTTTTTTTAACCTGCAAACTATTTCGCAACTTTTTTACAATTTTTTTTTGAAAACCATTAAATCCTCATATTTTCCCATGTGAAATTGCCATTCTGGGAGGGTTGCGACGGCTTGGTAGCCACACGATGCGAATAGTTTGTTTGCTGTTTCGTTGCAGGCAAGGGTGTGTGCATAGAGCATGCGCAGGTTGAGCATCTCTTTGGAAAATTGTTCAATCTCTTTTATTGCCTCTTTTCCGTGTCCTTTTCCTCGGTGGCTTTTAAGCATGGTTATCCCTATCTCGGCCGAGCGGTCGGTGGCCGAGTAGTTTGTGAGGTCTATCAGCCCCACAGCTTCTCCCTCTCCTGTTGTTATGACAAAGCGCATCTCGCCTGCGATGTTTATCTCTTGTGGTTGTGAGGCAAGGTACTGTTTTATGGCGTAGCGCGAGTAGCATACCTTTGCCGATGTTACTTCCCATGTCTCTCTGTCGTTTTCTATGGTGTAGAGTAGTTCGAGGTCTTCGGGTTCAAGGGCGCGGAGGGTTGTGTTCTTGCTATTGTTCGTCATGTGGTTGTGCCGGTTGCAGGGTAAATATATCGTTGGGGGTGATAATTGTGTTGCTGTCGGGGTGGTATGTGCCTATGAGGGCTTTGTGTTCTCCCCGACGGAAGGTTTCGAGTATGTGTGTGTAGCTGAAGTTGCTAGTGTCGTATATTATATATTTTGTATCCTTGCTTGTTGCAGGCAGTTGCAGTGTGGGGTTGCTTTTTTCGTCGCTCTCTATGTATTCTATGTCGAGGCACCATTTTTCGGCAATCTCCTTTACCTTCTCTGTGTTTCGGCCCACATAGACACATTTGTAATCTTGTATATCTTTTGTGGGTATGATGAATTTTTTTGCTCGGTTCATGTATTGTGCCACAACAGCAATGACTGCTTTTAGTATTATTGCTGTTTTTATGGGCAGGGTGAGCAGGGGACCGTAGTGGTGGTAGTGCTTCTTGAAGAAGAGGAGCATGGCGTTGTAGAATATGTGCACATATTTGAATGTGCTTTTTTGTGTACTCTCGCCCTTGTAGTGTAGTATGGGCGATGGTATATAGTGGTTTTTGTATCCGCTTAGCATGAGGCGGTAGGAGAGGTCTATATCTTCGCCGTACATGAAAAATATTTCGTCGAAGAGGCCTGCTTTGTCGAGTGCGCTCTTGCGTGCCATGAAGAATGCTCCCGATATTATCTCAATCTCCGAGGGTTGCTCCTTGTCGAGGTATTTCATGTAGTATCGCCCGAAGAGACGGCTTTTGGGGAAGAGGGTGCACAGCCCGCTCATCTTGCACATTGCTGTCCAAGGGGTGGGGAGGCCACGACGCGACTCGTTGGCGAAACTGCCGTCGCTGTGTAACATCATGGTGCCGAGCCCGCCCATGTCGGGGTGTGTGTCGGCATATTCGAGTGCATCGGCAAGGGTGTGCTCTGTCAAAATGGTGTCGGGGTTCAGAAAAAGTATATACTCGCCTTTTGATTTTGCCACCGCAAGGTTGTTTGCCTTGCCGAACCCTATGTTACGTGCGTTATTTATTATGTGCAGGTTGGGGTAGAGGTGTGTGGGGAAGCGGTTTTGCAGGTACTCGGGTGAGTTGTCGTGGCTGGCGTTGTCCACCACAAAAACCTCCATGGCAACACTGCTCCCTGCGCGGAACAGCGAGTGTAAGCACTGTTCGAGGTAGTGCTTCACATTGTAGCTTACTATTATTACCGACAATTTCATTTTGTGTCGTTGTTTTTTATCTTTTGCAGGCAGTCGTCGAGTATTTCACGGCGTGGGTAGCTGTACATCATGGCTCCGGCTCCCAGCAGTGCGCAGTACATGGCACCTTCGTTATTCATGCTGTAAAAAAGTGCGGTGTTTAGCGCGGTTGCCACAAACAGTATGCCTAGTCGTGCTGTGCTTATGGTGTAAAAATATTCGGTAAATTGGGGCTTTTTCTTTTTTATGCCCCTTGCCAAAAGTTCCGAGAAACCTTTTATGGCAAGTGGTATACATGCTATTGTGAGCATGATGCCGGCAACATCTACTATGTAGCGTGTTGTGGGGGCGAGTGCTACGGTGCCCTTGGCAAGTATCCCTGTTTCGAAGAGTATGGCTGTGGCTGCTACAAGCACTGCCTGCAACCAGAATATGTTGCGTAGTTTTTTTATTGTTTTTTCCTCTTGTGTGTGCATCTTGTTAAATTGTTTTTCCTGTGAAGGGGGTACGGTTTACTATTGAGCGTCCGAGGGTTATCTCGTCGGCGTATTCAAGCTCGTCGCCCACCGAAATACCACGTGCGATGACCGATAGCTTTACATCGTATTGCATGAGCTTGCGGTAGATGTAGAAGTTTGTGGTGTCGCCTTCCATGGTGGAGCTTAGCGCGAGTACTATCTCTTTTACATCGCCCTGTGCCACTCTCTCTATGAGGCTCTCTATGTTGAGGTCGCTCGGTGCCACCCCGTCCATGGGCGATATCACACCGCCGAGAACGTGGTATACTCCGCGGTATTGCATGGTGTTCTCCACCGCCATCACGTCTTGTATGTTTTCCACCACGCATATAGTGCTGTGGTCGCGCAGGGGGTTGGAGCAGATGGGGCATATGTCGGTGTCCGATATGCTGTGACACTCCTTGCAATATTTTGCTTCGCGTTTAAGGCGTGTCAGCGAGTCGGAAAAGGCGGTCACCTCCTCTTCTTTGCGACGTAACATGTGCAACACCAGACGTGTAGCCGTCTTACGCCCTATCCCGGGTAGTTTGCTGAACTCGTTCACAGCCTTTTCGAGCAGTGCCGAAGGGTATTCTTGGTTCATTGTTTTGTTTTTGTAAATTTTCTCGGCAAAGATAGGCTTTTTTTGCGAATGATTTATTCTATCGCAACCTCTATTGCTACGGGGAACACTCGTGCGGGGTCGAAGAAGAGTGCGCAACTCTCTGCCATGGCCTTTACGGTGGGTTTAACCTTCCCGCTGAACGCTGTTTTGCCGTTTACTATTACCTCTATGGGTTTTGTGAGGTCGGCAAGCTTGTCGTTCAGGAAGAGGGTTATATTGCCTTTTGTTGCGGGGGCATAGCTCTTGGAGAATACCATGGGGATACCCATCTTTGTCTCTGTGGTTGTGTAGGTTACGTTTTTCACGTTTATGTTTATGCGGTTTGCTTCTGTGGTTACCTCGTAACAGGTGCGCTCCTCGTCGTTGTTGCGCGATGTCTCGTTTACTCTAATGTTGTAGAACCCTTTTCTGTGGCGACCGTACATGTCGTAGTCTTCCCAATAATAATATGTGGGGTTGGGGTTGCGCTTGTATTTTGCAAGCCATGTGGTGGTGCCTCGGTAGTCGAAATTATGCCCCATCTTGGGTATAAGCTCTACATAGAAGTTGTATAGCCCGGGGTGGGCGGTTCTGAGGCTGTCGAGTGTGGCTCCGGTCAGGTATGTCATGTAGTTTCGGCCGAAACCATAGTCGTGCTCGCCTGTACGCAGAATAAATGCTGTGTTTGCGAGGTTCTCGGCCGGTGCGTTCTTTAATGGCTCGCCGCCTGCCATGGGGCCTGCTCCGGCAAGGTAGTCGGCATAGAACGATGCAAGACGTTGGCTGCCGTAACCTCCCTCCGATATTCCGAAAAAGTATATTCTTTCGGGGTTTATATCGTTGTTGGTGAGTGCAAGGCGCAAAAGTTTTTCCCATGCAAGTTGTTGGTGTTGCACCGCCCAGCGATAGTGTTTTTCGCTCGGAATCTGGGGTATGAAGTAGGCCGAGGGGGCATCGTCGAACGTGTTGCATAGTTTGAGGCCTGTCTCCCACTCTCTGTTTTTGGGCCCCGAGCCGTGCATGTAGAGAAACAGGGGGTAGCCCTCTGTGGGTTTTTCTCCTTTGTATACATAATAAAAGGGCATTTGTGCGCCCTCCTCGGGGTGGGTGGGCATCGACCAAAAGAGGGTGTCGGGGTTGATGGTTGCCGATAGGGGTGGCAGTTTCTCTTTTTCGCTCTTTTTAATAATGTTTTTCCAGCAGTTCCACACCTCGATGCAGGCCTCGCCCGCTCTCTTGACCGGTATCTTTTTTTTGCAGTCGAAGGGTATTGCCTCTTCGTTGCTTATGCTTTTTGCGAAGTACTCTTCAATATCCTGCTTTGTGCTGTTGTTAAGAATGTTTTTCTGTGCATGCATACCGAAACATGCGAGTATGGCTGCGACTGTGAACAGGGCTCTTTTTATCATGGTTATTATATATTGTAGGTTTATGTCACGAATGTAGCTCTATTTTGCGACATAAACAACGCAAAGCCCTCTTTGCCGTCTCTTTTTTTAACCCTTTTAGTTAAAATATGTGTTGCTTGTTCACGATAATAGCAAAATGTTGCGATTGTGGCTTCTCTCGTTTGTGCCGAA
Source organism: Bacteroidaceae bacterium (assembly GCA_045631905.1). Taxonomy (GTDB): domain Bacteria; phylum Bacteroidota; class Bacteroidia; order Bacteroidales; family Bacteroidaceae; genus HGM04593. The sequence continues at coordinate 67,644 of JAZQVO010000012.1, read as the reverse complement.
CTTTGCAAAAAAATAATTTGAATCATGAGAAAATTTTTACCGTTGTTTGTTGCGTTGTTCTGCTTGCAGTTGTTGCAGGCTCAGGAGAAGAGGGTGTCGTGGAGCATCGGCCTTGTCAGTGAGGGGCAGTGGAATATGTCGGAGGGAGGAACAAGGTGGGCCAATCTCTTTAATGCCGATTTTGGCGTAAAGTTATGGGAGGGTGCGCTTTTTGATGCTTCGGTGCTATCGACCTATGGTGCAGGAAAAGCTGTTGCCGACGACCGTATGGGTTTTTCAAATATCGATGCCGAAAACAGGTGGTTGAGGCTCTTTCACGCTGGTTTGTCGCAAAATTTCTTTGATGGTGCCTTAACCCTGTTTGTTGGTTTGAAAGCGGCCGACGAGGATTATTTTAATACCCCTCTTGCGGGGCTTTTTACAGGTTCGGCTTATGGTGGAATACCTACCGTTACCGAAAATCACGATATAGCCGTGTATCCCGAGTCGGCACTTGCCCTGCATGTTGAATATAACAAAAACGGCTGGGTGTTGCGTGAGACGCTCATGAACGGTGCTCCTTCGGACAAGGTAGGTGAGCAGTTTCGTTTTCGTCCCGGGCGCGATGGGCTGTTTAACATAGGTAGTGCAATGTATGCTGTTGATGGCGGTGCCTCCTCTTATACTCTGGGCTATGCCGTGACAACAAAAAAGGCCCATGGGCAGAGTGAGTTTGGGGTGTGGGGAGGTGTCGAGCAGGCGTTGTTTCGTGTGGGGCAGGCGCGTTTAAGCCTTCTTGCGCAGGGCTCCAAACAGCTCACAGATAATGCGTTGTGTCGTGCTTTTTGGGCGACAGCTCTTGTTGCCGAAGATGTTACAAGACGTGGCGGTTCTTTGGGTATGGCTGTGAGCCGTCTCTTTTGTGCCGACGGACACGAAACAGATATTGAGCTGACATTTAATTATCCTGTCGGCCGGGGTTTCAGCGTGCAACCGGCGATACATGCCATACGCACCGACGGCAGTAGTGCGGTGGTGGGGCAGTTGCGTCTTTGCTACGAGCTTGGCAACTAATCTTTGGATTTAAATTTCAAAAAAAGGATATTTACTTATAGAAGCTGATGGTTCGCCCTATAAAATTTGGCGATATAATTAAAAACAGCTTCTTATTTACATGGTCGATTTTATTTATGCGAGGCTCTCGGAACCACGGTTTCGGGGGCTTCTTTTGTCGTAATTTTCATTGTTTGCAAAAATTTTCTATCTTCGCGTCAAAATAGCAAAAGATGAATACACCGGTAATAAAGACAGCGCGTTTTGTGATAAGCAACAGCGATGTGAAAAAGTGCCCGCAGGACGGAAAGCCCGAATATGCTTTCATAGGCCGTTCCAACGTGGGTAAGTCGAGCCTTATAAACATGCTTACCCGCCACAATAAGTTGGCCATGACATCGGCCATGCCGGGTAAGACACTGCTCATCAACCATTTTATAATAAACGACGAGTGGTACTTGGTCGACCTGCCCGGCTATGGTTATGCCAAGCGCAGTAAAAAGCAGAACGAACAGTTAGAGCACATCATATCCTCCTATGTGTTGGAGCGTGAGTCGATGACCAATCTTTTTGTGCTCATAGACAGCCGTCACGAACCGCAAAAGATTGATTTGGAGTTTTTTGAATGGTTGGGCGAGAACGGTGTGCCTTTTGCCATAGTTTTCACAAAAGCCGACAAACTCACAAAGACCGCTCTTGGTGCCAACGTGGCTGCTTACAAAAAACGTCTGCTCGAAGATTGGGAGGAACTACCCCCTATCTTTGTCACATCGTCGGAGAGTGCCATGGGGCGCGACGAACTCCTTGCCTACATAAACGATATAAACGAATCGATAAAAGAGTAGTAAACGATGAAGAATATATTTTGGTTTCTTGCCGTCGCGCTCTTCTTGGTGGCATGTAGCAACGATGGTTACAAGATAAAAGGAACCTTTGCCACGGCCGAGGACGGTGTGGTAATCTACATGTTGAGGTTCGACGAAGATTACAGCGTTGCCGACTCTGCTGTTGTGCAGAACGGGAAATTTGAGTTCAGCGGGGGATACCACGAAAGGAGTGTGCGCATGTTGCTTGCCGAAAATAGGGCGATAGCGGGCCCTGTTGTTCTTGAACCCGGGGTTATAGAGGTGGATTTTTCCACCGAGATGTCGCGTGCCGGCACCGAGGGCAACGAAATTTTGCAACGCTTCATCTCGGCGAGCGAGCATTTGAAGGCGTTGGAGCATGTAACCTCTCCTGCTTATGCCTCGCAGATGGGCATGGGCGAAAGCATGCTCGACAGCCTTGTGGCCGAGCGAGAGAGTGCTACGGCCAACCTTAAAAAATTCTCGGTGTTGGCTATCGGCAATAACATCGACAACGGTCTTGGCTTTTACATTTTGTCCCGAGCCTATAAGATGATAGATGTGCTTGCCCTTGCCGAAATGATGGAGGGTGTGCCTGCCTACTTTCGCGATGCCCGTTACAACACCATAAACGACTATTTGGAGTACCGTGTAAGTATAGCGTTAAAGCAGAAAGAGCTGGGTGTGGGCGGTAAATTCCAGAATTTCGAGCTTAACTCCCTTGCGGGGGATAAGGTGCTCTTTTCCAATATTGTGGAGGGGGCCGACATAACCCTCTTGCAATTTTGGGCAAGTTGGTGTGCTCCCTGCCGTGCCGAAATTCCCGAACTTCAAAAGGTTTGCGCAAAGTATAATAAAAAGGGGCTTAAAACGGTCTATCTCTCACTCGATGGCGATATTGAAGAGTGTCGCGATGCTGTGAAAACTTTGGGCATCTCGGGCTTGGTGCTCTGTAACCCCGGAGGCGGTAGCAGCGAGGTGGCAACAGCGTATGGCGTCGATGCTATCCCCTCAAATGTGCTTGTGAACGGGAAAGGCATGATAGTTGCACGCAACGTCTCTCCCAAGGAGCTCGATGCTTTGTTGAAGAAGATTCTCGAGTAACCTTCTACTGGTTATCTCCTGCTTTATATAAAGGATATTATGCGTTTTCGTGTAATATCCTTTTTGCATATGCAATAGTGTGTCGTTTTTAACATTTTTGCACTAAAAAGCCATGTATATGTATTAAAAACGGCGCTTTTTATCACTTTTTTAGGCAAAAATTGTAATTTTTAGGGATAATTTTCCTAATTTTGCAAGGTTTTGTGTATATTATTGAATATAATCTGAATATATATTCAAAAACAGAGCAATATCGGCATTTTGAAAGCAAAAATGCCGACATGTTTTATTGTGTTTAGGCTAAACATTATAAATATATTTAAATAACAAAATGAGAAAAAAAGGAATCCTTTTGTTTGTATTCCTTTGCACATTGGCCATGCAGGCAACCTTCGCCCAATATTTCACGGTGAAAGGAAATGTCACCTCTAACGAGGATAACATGCCGTTGTTGGGTGTGGGCATTATGCAAAAAGGTAGTACAAACGGTACAATTACCGATTTTGACGGTAATTATACCATTGAGATTAAGGGAACCGATGAGGCTATTCTCGTGTTCAGCTATGTGGGACACGAGAAACAGGAGCATGTGGTTAATGCGGCCACAAAGCAACTCGACGTGGTGCTCGCTGTCGAGGCGCAGGCTATGGACGAGGTTATCGTTGTCGGTTACGGTGTGCGCAAGAAAGGTACCATCACAGGTTCGGTATCTACTGTAAAAGCCGAAAAAATTGAAAATGTACCTACTGCGGGTTTCGACCAGGCGTTGCAGGGTTTAACCCCCGGTATGACCGTGCTCTCCAACTCGGGTGAGCCCAGCAAGGCGGCAACTTTTCAAATTCGCGGTACCAACTCAATCAGCTCGGGAACATCACCTCTTTTTATATTAGACGGTGTGCCCATCACGGCGAGCGATTTTAACACCATCAACCCTGCCGACATAGAGAGCATCAACGTGTTAAAAGATGCCTCTTCTACATCTATCTATGGTGCACGTGCGGCTAACGGTGTGGTGGTCATCACAAGTAAGCGTGGAACAAGTACCGAAAAGGTGAACGTCACCTTCCGTTCTCAGTGGGGCTTCTCAAATATAGCGCATGGCAACTGGACACTTATGAACACTGCCGAGCGCATTGAGTTTGAAAAGGAACTTGGTCTCGACAAAGGGCAAGATTATAATATCCTTTCAAAAACAGATGTAAACTGGCTCGACGCTGTCTTCAACGACAAGGCCGGCTTGCAGAGCTACGACCTCTCGCTTAACCATGCGACCGACAAGCTCAACTACTTTGTTTCGGCAGGTTTCTTCGACCAAGAGGGTATTGCACAGGCTTCGACCTTCCGTCGCTACAATATGCGTGTGAACGCCGATGTAAAGGCAAGCGACAAGATAAAGGTGGGTACAAACACCATGCTCACATACGAGGAGGTTCAGCAGGCCGACGATGGTGAGTATGCTCTTTACACACCAATATCGGCATGCCGTTTCATGTTGCCCTACTGGAACCCCTTCAAAGAAGACGGCTCGGTTGCCTCTTCGAAAGACGGTAGCTGGGAGGGTAAAGGTTACAACCCTCTTGAATGGATTAAGTATAACCCCATGGAGCTTGCAAAATACAAGGCTATCAGCGTGCTTTATGCCGAATATTCTCCCATAAAAGACCTTGTGTTGCGTTCGCAGGTGGGTGTAGACTTTACACACTCTACAACCGACATGAAGTCGTACCCCAGCTTCGTTGGTAACAACAACCAGGGTACAGCCGGTCGTGCGTCGGGTACAACCGTGAACCTCACAATCACCAACACGGCAAACTATCTCTTCGACATAAACAAGAAGCATAACTTCAATCTGATGCTTGGTCAGGAGGGTGTCGATTACCGTTCCGAGGGCTTCCAGGTGGTGACACGCGGTCAGAGCAACGACTCTTTCACTTTGCTCTCTTCGGGTACACGTGCAACATCGTGGGCCAACACCTACTCTTCGCACGCCTTCCTCTCGTTCTTCGGCCGTGCTGAATATAACTTCATGGACAAGTATTATGTAGACTTCTCGGCTCGTACCGATGCCTCTTCGCGTTTCGGAAAGAATGGTCGTTGGGCTACATTCTGGTCGCTCGGCTTCATGTGGAACGCAAAAAGAGAGAAATTCTTGCAAAAGGTCGACTGGCTCACAAACGCACAGGTGGCAGTGAGCACAGGTACATCGGGTAACTCCACAATACCCGACTACGACCACCTTGCTCTTGTAAGTAGTGGTAGTAACTACAAGGATAACCCCGGTATCACCCCTGCGAGCGAGGGTAACGAAGATTTGAGCTGGGAAAAGCTCTGGACATCGAACGTGGCTTTCCACCTCGGTTTCTTCCATCGCATAAATGCCGATATAGAGCTTTATTACAAGAAGACCACCGACATGCTCATGGCTGTACCGCAGTCCTATGTAAACAACGGTTTCGGAAGCCGTTGGGACAACGTGGGTACCATGGTGAACAAAGGTGCCGAAATTTCGCTTAATGCCGACATTATACGCACCGACGATTTTGTGTGGAACGTAAGTGCAAATGCCTCATATAACAAAAACGAGATAACCGACCTCTACAATGGTGTTCGCGAGTATGTTGTGGGTACCACAGCAACAAAGTTGGTTGTAGGTCACCCCGTTGGCGAGTTCTTCATGAACCGTTATGCAGGCGTGAACCCCGCAAACGGTGATGCTCTTTGGTACGACAAAGATGGTAACATCACCACCGAGTGCAACGAGAGCGACAAGGTGATGGTTGGCAAGAACTATATTGCTCCTTGGCAGGGTGGTTTCGGAACATCGGTAAGCTACAAGGGGCTTTCACTCACAGCTAATTTCAGTTGGGTTAAAGACCGTTGGATGTTCAATAACGACCGTTTCTTCGAGGAGAGCAACGGCTTGTACACAGGTTACAACCAGTCGAAGCGTATGTTGTACAACCGCTGGAAGAAACCCGGTGATATTGCCGATATTCCCCGTTACGGCATTACTCCTCAAATGGATACGCGTTTCCTCGAAGATGCTTCGTTCCTGCGTTTAAAGAACCTCATGCTCAGCTATGAGCTGCCTGCTTCGTTGCTCAAAAAGACAAAGGCTCTGAGCCGTATGCGTCTCTATGTGCAGGGACAGAACCTCTTTACCGTTACAAAGTTCAGCGGTGTGGACCCCGAGGGTGCAAACAATATTTACGCGGCGCAATATCCCATGTCGCGCCAGTATACATGTGGTTTGGAGATTACGTTCTAAAAACAAGAGACTATTATGAAAAATATAAAGATATTTATACTACTTGCTCTTTTGTCGTTTGGAGCAACATCTTGCTTGGACAAGTTCCCCGAAAATGCAATAGAGGAGCATAAGGCGATAACAAACATCGACCAGGCCGACGAGGCTGTTATTGGTATATATTCGTCGCTCATGAGCAGTGCTCTTTACAGCGGTTATCTCACCCTGTTGCCCGATATTCAAAGCGACTTTGTATATGCGGTGAACGGTTACTCTAACACCTATGGTTCAATATGGCGTTGGGATATACTCCCCACCAGCACCGAGATCGAGGCTGTGTATGCTTCGCTATACGAGGTGATAGGAAACTGTAACTTCTTCCTCGACAATGCCGTTAAGCTCGAAAAAACTATTACCGATGACGATGACCTCGACTATTTGGAGCGTCTGCGTGGAGAGGCTGTGTTTGCCCGTGCGCTTGCTCATGCCGAGCTCATAAAGCTCTTCTGCGTCGATTACAAGTCGGACGATGAGGCTAAAAACGAGCTCGGAATAGTAATTGCCGACAGCTATTATGGTAAAAAGGAGATTAAGCGTGCATCGCTCTACGACTCTTACCAATTTGTGCTTGGCGAGCTCGACCGTGCCGCCGAGTATCTTGCTTTGGGCGAAGACTACGACACATCGGTTGATGGCGAGTTGTTTAACGCCGCCGAATACTTTAACGAATATACCGTGTATGCTCTCCGTGCCCGTGTCGCTCTTTATATGCGCGATTGGGACGAAGCTATCAAATATTCGACAAAAATTATCGACAGCGGGTACTACGAGCTTGCAAGTGTTAATACCGAGGCCACATCGGGTGTGAGCTACTATCAGTATATGTGGGAGCACGACCTTGCTTTCGAAACCATCTGGAAGGTGGGTTACACTACCACAAATTATGGTGGTGCGTTAGGCCGAATCTTCTGGAACTTCGACTATTCGAACTACTACCCCGACTATGTGCCTGCTCTTTGGGTTTTCAACCTCTACGAGACCAACGACCTTCGCGATGATATCTTCTTTGTGAATGTGCAGACAGGTTACACACATGGTTTGCAGTGGCCTTTGCTCTACAAGTACTATGGTAACGCCGACCTCTTCAACTCGGCACAGTTGTTGCATGTGAGCATGCCCAAGGTGTTCCGCCTTTCGGAACAGTACCTCATTCGTGCCGAGGCCTATGCACGCAAACCTACCCCCGACTACAACAAGGCGGGTAAGGATATCTCGGCCTTGCGTTCAAAGCGTTACACCTCTTTTGGTGGCGGTGTAGCCATGAATGCCGACAACGCGATGACTATAATAGAGGAGGAGCGTGTGAAGGAACTCTACATGGAGGGTTTCCGTTTGCAGGATCTCAAACGTTGGGAGAAAGGCTTTGAGCGTGAGCCTCAGGAGCAGTCGTTGCCCCACGGTAGCAGTTTGAAGGTGGACAAGGAGAACCCTCTTTTCGTGTGGCCCATACCTCAGCATGAGCTCGATGCACCCGGCTCTCAGATAGTGGGTAATAAAAGTAACAAATAACAAATAAAGGATTATATATGAAACAGATAATAAGAAATTTATGTATAGTCTCGGCTCTGCTCCTCTCGTTCACAGCATGTGACACCGATGCAGAGTACACAACATACAACGGCCCGGGCTTTGTTATGTTCTCCGATACTTTGTACGAGTTTCCTGTTCTCGAAACAAGCGACAGCTACAAGGTGCCCATCGTAGCCACAAGAGCATGTGATTACGACCGTACATTTGGTGTGGAGATTGTAGACAGCATCTCCAATGCGATAGAGGGTCGTCATTACAGCATAGAATCGAACACCGTAACCATAAAGGCCGGTGAGCTTGTGGGCAACCTCGAGGTAAAAGGTTATCCCGACAACCTTGCAGTAACCGACTCGCTCGGTTTTGCTCTGCGTCTTATACCCACCACCGAAACCGAGAACGATGTATATGGCATCGATGCCAACGTGTTGCTGATAAAGGCTTGCAAGTTCGACATCAACGCCTTTACAGGTCCTTGTTTTATAGCACTATCGACCTTCTTGGAGAACTATACAAATGTCGATGGTCGTCTCACCTACTCGGTTATAGACCCCGAAAACGAGAACACAATCATAATAAAGGACTTCTTCTACGAAGGTTACGATTTTAAAGTGAAATTTACGACCAACGATATTCTGAACCCCCTAATAGAGTTCGAGGAGCAGAAGTTCGGTCCCACAAGCGAGGCCTTCGGTACGCTCTACGGCGAGGAGGGTATAATAAATATGTATCAGCCCTCGATGTATACCTCGTATTACAGTAGTTGCGAGAAGTTTATCTTCCAATATATGACACTATATGTGCCCAGCATGGCCTATCCCAATGTAGTTGGTGATTTTGTGAATGCAATAGAGTGGATAAGCGAAGATGAGGCCGAGAAACTAAGACGCGAAGGTTATTAATGATATAAATCAAACAGATATGAAGAATATTAAAAATATACTCTTGACAGGCCTGTTAGCCTTTGCTGTTTGTGGTTTTGTTGCTTGTTCGAGCGATGACGACTCTGTGGCGGAGCCCAGCCTTAAAGTGTTGAACGCCGAGCCTTATGACATGGCAGAGCTCGACAGCAAGGAGCAAATTATTACCACAATAGAGTTTAACAGCAACACCTCTTGGCGTCTTGTCTCGGACAAGATGTGGGTGCTCTTCTCGGCAACCGAAGATGGTTTTTACTTTAACGACCTGCGTGGCGAAGCCGGTACTCACACCGTGTACATGAAGATTACCAACGATGCCCGCACCTTCGAAGCTGCTTCGGCAGGCATAACCTTTGTTTATGGCGATAAAGAGTATTACTACGGCTCTATCTATCGCCATGCTCAAAAGCAGGTAACCAATATAAAAGGCGAAGATGGCGAGGTGCTCAAATCAATAGAGATGGGCAACGGCACATCGACTACCATAAGCATCGATGCAAATTACAACTGCGGAATAAAGTCGTATCCCTCGTGGATAGGAGAGCCCCAGTTGTATAACGGCTCATACACATTAAACGTGCTCGAAGAGAATGTGCCTTTTGCCATGGAGGGCGAGATGGTGCTCGCAAGCAACGATGGCACGGTGGAGGTTGCATACCCAATAATATATAAAGGTATGTCGCCTGAAAAGATGCTCATCACGGGTGCAAACTCGCCTTGGGACTGGGAGCTCTCTCTCGACGGAAAAACCTTCCGCAACTCGGCAACCTCGCTCGAGGGTGCTTCGGAAGATATTCTCGTAGAGAACAGCATGCTCTACTCTTTGTGCTGTTTCAACTACGACTGTAAAATCCTGTTTGCGTCGGAGGGGAAAGATGGTTCAATAACCATAGACGACAACGCTTGGTTGCTTGCCGAGCAGGGTGGCGACAACCAATCGGAGGTTACCATTACTGCCACCCCCTTTACTCCCGGCAAAGATGCCCGTTCTCGTAAGGCATATATTTTTGCCGTGCCTTCGGGTATATATGATAGCTTTGTAGCCGAGCTCAACGGTGCAGAAGATGCCGTGACCTTTGTCGATTCGCATCTCGACTATGTTGTGATGGAGGTAACCCAGAAGGATCTGCATGCAGCCGAAGGCTTCGATATTGTAACCGAGGCAGGCGAGAAAGTTGCATGCGAGCAAATAACCTCGGGCGAAATTTACGACTGGGTGAGCAGCGAGCTTGGTATCACCGAGGTATACACCTTCACAGGTACTCCCGGTGTAAAATACGAGGTGAACACACTATACACCGACGACGAGTGGTACGGTGGCGGTTTCAGCATCTACGACGATAAAGGCGAGGTGAGTGTGCGTAGCTGGGGCTCTCCCTCTAAGAGCAAGAACAGCGAGGGTTACTACATAATAAAATTCAAGGTACCCACAGCCGGAATTACCAAGCCGACTGTCATGCGTCTGCACATAAACAATGTAAACAAGAAGGCTCTTGTTGTTTTGCCGGTTAATAACTGATTTAAGATTGAGGATAAATGAATAAGAAGAATTTATACCTATTGACCTTGCTCTTTGCCTTCATGGCAATGGGCTTGGTCGGTTGTTCCGACGATGATTCGGCGCAACCCACCGAATTGTACGGTTATGTGCAGTTCAAGCTATACAAGAACGAATCGGTCGAGGGGCAAGGTGCCAAGACTCGTGCTTTGCAACAGCTCGACAGGTTGGCCGAAGCTCACAAGATAAAGGTGTTGTTGAACGGTGCAAAATCGACAATATCGCAAACCTTGTTGCTCAACTCATACAACGAGGATAATGCCGAGTTTGGTTTGCGCAGCGATAAAATGAAACTTATTGCGGGCGACTATAAACTCATCGGTTACACTTTGTATAACCAAAGAGACGAGGAACTTATATCGTCCGATGTGAACAACGGCAATATAACCGTAGTATCGGGTGGTCTTGTTACAAAAAATATATCTGTTGCAGTAAAAGGTCGCGGACAGGTTACATTCAAAGTGACAAAGAATATTGCCGAGGCTTTGACACGTGCCTCTGCTACCGAGGAGGATAACTCTTTCCCCATGAGCAATATCCTGTCGATAGATGTTACCGTGCAGAATCTCTTTACTCTCGAAAAGACAACCTTGGAGAAGATTACCACAAAGCATGTTTTCGACTTTAACAACGATGCGACAGAGGAGAAGGGCAACAGCGAGACATCTTATCTGCGTTGCGACTCTGTTTTTTGGTTGCCCGCCGGTAATTATAAGGTGTACAGCTTCACAGCCTACTCCGATAAAAAGGCAACCAAACAGCTTGGCGAGGTATACAACACCACCGACAAAACCTTTACCGTTGTCGATAATGAGTTGTCGAAGGAGGTAGATGTGCCTTTCGATATAAAAGGTACCGAAGAGCGCATAAAGGACTATATTGCTCTCAAAGAAATTTGGGAGGCTCTCGATGGCCCCAACTGGAAGTATGCAGGTATAGTGGAACCTGTGGGCAGTAACTGGTATTTTAACAAGGATATTGACCTGTGGGGCGATCAGCCCGGTGTGCAGTTGCATAGCGATGGTCGTGTGGCAACTATCTCTTTGGAGGGCTTCGGCGCCAAGGGTGTTGTGCCTTCGGCAATAGGTCAGCTCACCGACCTGGAGATATTGTACCTTGGCAGTCACTCCGAACAGCTTGGTGGTCACATCTTCCCCAACATGAGCGACGAACAGAAGTTGGCTGTTCGTTCCGACTACGAGAAGAACAATCTCGAGGTCGATTTTCGTACGTTCTTGTCAAAAGATTGGCAAAAGACCATAGAGCTCGACAAAAACGAGAAACCTCTTTTGAAGGGTGTGCAGACAAAAGCCATACAGTTTGGCGACAAGACCAACCAAATCACAGGTATATCAAAGGCTTTGATGCGCTGTACACAGTTGAGTCAGTTCTTTATTGCCAACTCACCCATCAAGAGTGATAATTTCTTTGTCGACGACATAGATGAAGGTCATAAATATGCCGACGAAGAGGATTCTTGGAGTTGGGAGAATTTTACCAACCTCACTGACGTAGAGATATACAACTGTCCCGAGATGAATACCCTCCCCATGGATATGCTCTCGCAAATCCCCGAGTTGCTGATACTTAACGTAGCCTGCATGAAGGGTATCTCGGCAGAAACACTGCTCGAAAACTGGATAGGCCTTATCGAGGGTAAGAGCGGTGAAAAAATTCAGGGTATATACATGGGTTACAACAACCTGAAAGAGTTCCCCGAGTGCAAATATCTCAAGAAGATGAAGAAACTCGGTCTGCTCGACTGTACCAACAACCAGATAGAGAAACTCCATGCCTTCGGCAAAGAGATAAACCTTGCCAAGGTGTATCTTGACTATAACAAAATAAAGAGAATACCCAATATCAACGGTTATTTCTGTGGTTACACACAGCTGGAAAGTTTCAGTGCAAGCCACAACGAGATAGAGGTGTTCCCCGATATCTTCAACGCAAAATCGGTGTATATATGCCCCTCGATAAACTTCTCTCACAACAAGATAAGCGAGTTTGAGAACGGCGACGATTTTAAAGGCTTGAATGTTCAGCAGGTGAACCTTTCTCACAATAACTTAAAGACCTTCCCCGGCATACTTTTCAAGAAAAACTCTCCCATGGGTTATCTTGTGCTGTCGGGTAACGGCATGACTGAGATTCCCGAGGGGGCGTTGAAGGGTGATAAAGCCTATCTTTTGGAGGCGATAGATTTGAGCTACAACAGCCTCACAGAACTTACCGACGATTTTTATGCTCGCAACCTCCCCTATCTCACCGGTATCGACATAAGCTACAACAGCTTCGACCACTTCCCCACACAGCCTTTGAGCGTTTCGGGTCTTGCGCGTTACTTCATTCGTCACCAGAGCGACGAGAACGGTAACCGTTGCATGCTCGAGTGGCCCACCGGTATATGGCAACACATAGGTTTGCGCTATCTTCTCATGGGTGGTAACGATATTCGTAAGGTTGAGGATACCATGCCATATAACCTCTTCTATCTTGAGGTGGCCGACAACCCCAATATTACGATAAACGTATCGGAGATTTGTGATTATATATACTATGGATATATGTTGTTTGTGTACGACAAGACACAGGATATTCGTGGTTGCGATGTGTTGGAGTTAGAGGATTAACCTTAATAATATTACCGAAAGATGAAAAAGATTTTTAATATAACATTAGGGTTGGTTGCAGGCCTCTTCATGGTGTGTTCATGTAGCGACAGCGACAACAACGGCCCTGCCGTCTTTTCGCTCGACATGGATAATGTAACCGTGGCGGCCGAAGGAGGCTCTGATAAGATAGTAGTAAATGCTCCCGGTGAGTGGTATACGGCAACATCGGCTACATGGGTGTCGGTCTCTCCCGCAAACGGTTTCGGCTCGGCAGAATGTACGGTTTTTGTCGATTCATCGCTTGTGAACGATATGCGTAGTGCCGAGATAAGAATCGTGGCAGGGAACGAGGTAAAGACACTTACTGTAAATCAAACAGGCTTTGCCAAGGCTATTAATGTAAAGGAGAAGGAGATTGAGATAAAGTCGTCGGAACTTTTCGATAAGCGTTACTTCGAAACCGAGATTACAACTAATGTCGAGTTTAAAGCAGAATTTAACTACGTTACTCCTGAGACCGATTGGTTGAGCATAGAGAAGACCGATGTTACACTCGATTATGGTGCCCGCCCTCGCACCGTGAAACTGCGCTTTGAGTGGAAGATGAACTCTGAGCCCGTGGAGCGCGTTGCCGAGATTAATCTCGTACCGCTGAACAGCGAGGACGAGTTGAGTGAGCCGGCTGTAATAACCGTGCGCCAGAAGGCTGCCGTGAAGATTGAGGATAACCGCGCCGGCGACTCTATTGCGCTCGTAACCATATACGACCTCATAAACAGCTCGGTCGAGGTGTGGGATACAAGCGAGCGCATGGACAACTGGAACGGAATTAAGCTGTGGGAGGCAACCGACGAGGATTTGCCTTGTCCCGAGGCGGTAGGTCGTGTTCGTGAGGCATTGTTCTCTTTCTTCGATACAAAAGAGATGTTGCCCAAGCAGATTGTTCATTTGAAGTATCTGGAGAAGTTCTCCATAATGTCGAACCGCAGTACGATGTTGCTGAGCATCGACCTTGGTCCCGAAATTTGTGAGTTAAAGTATTTGAAGGAGTTGACGATGTTCTCGTGCGGTTTGGTGTCGTTGCCCTCTGAATTTGTGAAGTTGGGTAGCACCTTGGAGGTGCTCGACCTCACATCGAACAACTTCGACGAGGTGCCTTCGATGCTCAATCAGGATAATTTCCCCAAACTGAAAATATTGCGCATGACAAACTGCCGTCGCTGGCAGTCGGTAAACAAACTTGCCGACAAGGGTAACTACGACGATGGTATAGGCTTGAATATTAAGAGTTCCGTACAGGGCGACAACCAGTTGCGCCGTCTCTTCCTCTGGGAGAATCTCGAGGAGCTCGCTTTGAACACAAGTTATCTTGAGGGTCAGTTGCCCGACTTTACAGTTGGTGAAGATGGCGTGAGAGCATATAACACCGACGATGTAGATACATTTGGAGGCGATACCATACTGTGGCTTGCCGACAAGCAGATGCCACGCATCTTGCCCAAGATGAAGATGCTTAAACTAAACCTCAACTACTTCACAGGCAATCTGCCCGAGTGGTTACTCTATCACCCCTATCTCATGGAGTGGGTTCCACAGTCTCTTGTCTTCCCGCAGGAGGGCGATAGTTACGGTGGTGCAAGCGCATCGCCACGCTACGACAGCGAGGGCGAGAAGACCGGTTTCGATAATGCTCCTGCCAATTTTGAGTACTATTACTCGGCTTTCCCCAAATTGAGAGCAAAGTATGAGCTCAAAGAAGAGATAGGCGATGACACCGAAGAGGGTGATAACGACAAGGAGGAGAGTAGCGGTGACGAGCATTGCAAAGAGGAGGATAACGAAGAGAGTAAATAATAATATTTTGAAAAAGATATGAAAAAGATATTTCTATATGTGTCGTTGTTGGCTGTGATGTTTGCGGTATCTTGTACCGACTGCGATATTGTGGCTCCCACGCCCTCCGTGCCCGACAGCGGTAACGAGGTAGAGGTTCCTGCCGGAGCTGTTGAGGGTGAGCTTCTTGTGAAGTTTGCTCCCGAGATGACCGATATTCTCGACAATCTTGCCACGACACGTGTGGCAGGAGGCTTGAAAACCCGTTCGGGCATACCCTCCACCGACGAGGTGCTCGACATTCTCAACGCCTACAAGTTCGAGAGGGTGTTCCCCGTGGATAAACGCACCGAGGAGCGTGCCCGTGAGGCTCAGATGCACTTGTGGTATCAGGTGTCGTTCGATAAGAATGTAAACCTGCAAGAGGCCTTGGAGCGCATATCTCGTCTTGGCGAGGTATCAAAGGTTCAGTGCAACCGCAAGATATATCGTGCCGATGCTCGTAAATCGTCGGCCATTACAGCCGATATAGTAAAAAGCGTGGAGTCGGCATTAAGTACAGGCGAGTATCCCTTTAACGACCCTGCTCTCCCCTCGCAGTGGAGCTACATTAACCGTGGTGGTTACGATTTTGAGCAAGAGTGGGCAAAAAGTATTGCAGGTTGCGATGTTGGTTGCGAGGAGGCTTGGAAAAAGTGTACAGGCGACCCCTCAATCATCGTGGCTGTGCTCGACGAGGGTGTAATGTGGTATCACGAGGATTTGTTCGATAATATGTGGGTGAACGAGGCCGAGGAGTATTATTCCGACGTTGATGCCGACGGTAATGGCTACAAGGGCGACCGCTATGGTTATAACTTTGCAACCGACCGCTCTTATATATCGGTAACAGGCTCCAACGGTACAGGTCACGGAACACACGTTGCAGGAACCATCGCGGCTGTTAATAATAACGGTAAGGGTGGTTGCGGTATTGCAGGTGGCGATGCGGCGGCAGGTAAGCCCGGTGTCAAGATTATGTCGTGCCAGCTGTTCGACGATGAGTTTCAATCGACACTTGTAAACGAGGCTAAGGCTATGAAGTATGCGGCCGATAATGGTGCTGTCATTATGCAGTGTAGTTGGGGCTATCTGTCGTCGGAGGTAAACCCCGTCGATTACTATCCCGGCCCTGCAACCGAGAAAGAGTGGGCCGCTCTCTATCCGCTCGAAAAAGAGGCGATAGACTATTTTATTGCCAACGCAGGTTCTCCCAACGGTGTCATCGACGGTGGTATCGTGGTATATGCTTCGGGTAACGAGTATGCCGCAGCGGCTTCGTTCCCCGGTGCCTACTCTAAATGTATCTGTGTAACGGCTCTTGCCGCCGATTATACCCCCTCTTCCTATACCAACTATGGTCCCGGTAACGATATCGCGGCTCCCGGTGGCGATGGCGATTATTATGCTTTGCCCGGCTCGGATTATGATAACGGTGGTATGATATATTCTACTCTTGTTGAGGAGGGTGAGCCTCGCTATGGTTTCTACGAGGGAACTTCTATGGCTTGTCCCCACGTATCGGGTGTTATTGCGCTCGGCCTCTCTTATGCCGTGCAGTTGCGCCGTCACTTTACACAGGAGGAGTTTGTTGCTCTCGTGAAGGAGACTGCCGACGATATCAACAGCTATTTTACAGGTACCAAGAAGTATTGTCGCAACCACACCATGAGTGCAAAGCTTCATTCTGTCGATTTGGGCAAGTATCGTGGCAAGATGGGCTCTATGATAAACGCGGCCGCGTTGCTCGAAGCCATAGAGAGCAGTGGTCGTGAGATGTTTTTGCCTAATATATATACAGCCCCTGCAAAAGGAAACAGCGAGAAGGTTTATACCATAGACCTTGCACGTTATTTTGTTGAGGGTGAGAGCAAAACCTATACATGTGAGATAGCCGATACCTCGGTGGCGACAGCTGTTGTCGAAGGTACTGTTCTTAAAGTAACAGGTGTGGCCGAGGGTGTAACCCGTGCCACCGTTACGGTAGATGGCACCGACCATGTGATAACGGTTACTGTACGTAAGAATGCCAACAATAGTGGTTGGCTGTAAACGAGATTATTATGAGTAAAAGAATAGTGGTATACATGCTGGCAACGGTGGTACTCTTCGTGCTTGCGTTGCCTGTGTGTGCGCAGGTGAAGACTTTTCGCTCGCGCGAAACCATGGATTCTGTACTCAACCCGGCCTTGCACCCGTCGGCTTTGCGCATACTCCGCTTTGTAAGGAGTTGCGAGAATATAGGTACTATATATGAAAGCGACTCGCCTCGTCGTGTGGTTTTTGACTTTGTAAATGTTGGTGAGGAGCCTGTGACAATAACCAAGGTGACAACACACTGTGGTTGTACGGGCGCAACACATGCAACAGAGCCCGTGGAACCGGGTGACACCTCGCAGGTGGTTGTAACATATAACCCTAAGGGTCGCTCGGGCACAATAGATACAAACGCTTTTGTATATACCTCTTGTTCGGGTAACAGGCCTGTTGCCAAGCTCACAATATTGGGCAATGTGGTCGATATTGATGAGTGGAGTCATCTGCCTGTTAAGATGGGGGCGTTGAGGCTTAAACGAAAGAGTGCGACCTTTACAAAAGGGCGCACGGAGGCCAGAATAGTGTGTGCAAATGTGGGCACTGTGCCTTTAAGGTTGTCGGCGCAGTTGTTGCCCTCGTATGCGACGTTTGCTACCGAACCGCAGGTGATAGAACCCGGCGAGGAGGGGGATATCGTGCTTGGGATAAAAGGCGATAGGCCCGACGGTGTAAAAAACTTCTCTTTTCTGGTAGAAGGGGTTACGGGAAACATCTCGACACGTACAATAAAAGTTACAATAGAATAAACAAAGAATAAAAAATAAGGAACCGATATGAAAAATATTTTCAAATTAATGATGCTCCTGCTGTTGGTTATGCCTTTTCAAGCATGTAGCGACGACGATGAAACAAAGGTGACTACGCTCGACGTTACGCCCAACAATATTGCAGGTATATGGAAACTTCATGCTTGGAGCGGTACAGCCACAGAACAACCTATGGTGTATATTGAATTTATCCGTAAAGATAGAAAATTCAGAATCTATCAAACATATAACAGCATGTTGCCCGAGGTTAAAACAGGTACCTATACAATAGAGGAGGATTATTACAAAGGCGATATTCTCAAAGGAAAGTACGACAACGGCATGGGTGAGTGGAACAATGTGTATATAGTGAAAGCCTTGTACGAGAGCGCTTTGGAACTTGTGGTCGATAGCAAGGAGTTTGAAGAGACACAGACATTTGTGCGTGTGAGCGAGTTGCCTGTGGAGATAACCGAGAAACTGCCTGCATTCGACGAGATACAATAATAGTATTTGGGGCCCGATAATATGCGGTGCTTTTTGGCATATAATCGGCACCAAGCACTATAAACCAACAAACAGCGCGACCATGGTCGCGCTGTTTTATTTACCCTCTTTTTTATGTAAAACCCCCTCAAAAGGCGCTAATTGCATAAAAAAAAGTATTTTTGCATATATTTTAAAAACAATTTTCCTATATTTGCATTATAAAAGTAGCACAAGTGTTGTTTTGTGCATGTTCAGTCGTATAATCATACAAATTCTTTATAGATTTTCTTTATAGTGAATCGGTCTTTCCGGGCCGAGTTTCATATTCACAATTATGTATCATATAGAACAATTAAGGAACAAAGAGATTGCCGAGTTGCAATCTATCGCCGACGGTTTGGGAATAAAAGGTATAAAATCTTTGGAGCGCGATGCACTCATATACCGCATTCTCGACGGTCAGGCATTGCAGAACAGCCAGACAGGAGCTCCTGCTGTGGTAAAGGAGGAGACACGCATGCATCGTCGCGAACATCGTCGCAACAGAATACAGAACGATGCTTCCAAAGTGTACACCGCCACGGGCGACAAGGCTGTAAAGCTCGACAAGAACGAGCCTAAGAAACAGAAAAACGAGCCCGAGACACACGTTCCCGAGGAGCCAAAAGAGCAGGTTGCCGAGCAGGTGCAGGTTGAAACAACAACCCCTGTTGCCACCGAGCAAGAGGCTACTCCCAAGAAACGCGGTCGTAAACCTAAAAAGAAGGAAACACCCGCTCAGGAGCAGGCAACCGAGGAGGCTGCTGCGTCGGAGCCTGCAACCCCCAAGAAACGCGGTCGTAAACCTAAAAAGAAGGAACAAGCTGTTGTGGCTGAACAACAACCCGAAGAGGTTGTTGAGCCCGAAGAAAAAAACGATGGCGAAGGTGAAGCTTTTGTTGCGATAGAGGAGCTCACCACCGACGAAAAGGAGTTGCCTGCGGAGTTGGTCGATAAGTTCGACAAAAATCGTCAAGGGAAATATAAAAACGATAAGAACCGTCATCAGGCAAAGGGTGGCGAAAAGGAGCGTCAGGAGAATAACGAACAGCAAGAGCGTCAGAATGTGCAACCACAGTACGACTTTGCCGATGTTTTGCGCGTAGAGGGTGTGCTGGAGATTATGCCCGACAACTACGGCTTTTTGCGCTCTTCCGACTATAACTACCTCTCTTCGCCCGACGATGTATATGTATCCCAGTCACAGATAAAGCTTTACGGTCTGAAAACCGGCGATGTCGTCGAGGGTATAATACGCCCCGCAAGCGCAGGAGAAAAATATTTCCCCTTGGTAAAAGTAAACCGTATAAACGGTCTTGCACCCGAGCTTGTGCGCGACCGTGTATCGTTCGACAACCTTGTGCCTCTCTTCCCCGACGAAAAATTTACCCTATGCAGTGGTAATTACGACAATATGTCGGCTCGTGTGGTCGATCTCTTCTCGCCCATAGGCAAGGGGCAGCGAGCTCTTATAGTAGCGCAACCCAAGACCGGTAAAACCATGTTGTTGAAGGATATAGCGAATGCGATAGCGGCAAACCACCCCGAAGCATATATGATTATGTTGCTCATCGACGAGCGTCCCGAGGAGGTTACCGACATGGCACGAAGCGTAAATGCCGAGGTTATTGCATCGACCTTCGACGAGCCTGCCGAGCGTCATGTCAAGATAGCCGGTATTGTGCTCGAACGCGCCAAGCGCATGGTTGAATGTGGCCACGATGTTGTTATTTTCCTCGACTCAATAACCCGTCTTGCGCGTGCCTATAACACGGTGTCGCCTGCATCGGGCAAGGTGCTGTCGGGTGGTGTCGATGCAAACGCTTTGCACAAGCCCAAACGCTTCTTCGGTGCCGCACGTAACATCGAGAATGGTGGTTCGCTCACAATTATTGCTACCGCCCTCATCGACACGGGTTCAAAGATGGACGAGGTTATCTTTGAGGAGTTCAAGGGTACCGGTAACATGGAGTTACAGCTCGACCGCACTTTGAGCAACAAACGAATATTCCCTGCTGTGAATATTATAGCATCGAGCACACGTCGCGACGATTTGTTGCTCGACAAGCAGACACTCGACCGCATGTGGATTCTCCGCAAATATCTTGCCGACATGACATCTATGGAGGCTATGGAGTTTGTTAAGGATCGTTTGGAAAAGACCAAAGATAACGGCGAGTTTCTCATGAGCATGAACTCATAAAAACCTGCTTGACAAGCATATAAAATGAAAAACGCAACGAGGGTGGCCATGGCCACCCTCGTTGCGTTAAATGGTTGTCGATTAACAACTTTGATAGTCTTTTTTAGAAAGGCAGGTCATCGGCATCGTTCTGGGCGCCGAAGTCCTCAATCTTTGCTTTGGGAGCATCGATGGCAGGCATGTCGGCAGGTGTTGTGCCCATAGGTGCGGGTGCACCACGCTCCACGCGCCATGCTCTGATGTCGTTGTACCAACGACCGTTATATTCGCGTGCGTTGATATCGAACGATACTGTTACCTCTTCGCCTATCTGAATGTTGAACTGTGCTATCTTGTCGGCTCCGAATATGTTGAAACACATCTTCTTGGGGTATTGCTCGTGTGTCTCAATTACATATTCCTGCATTTTCCACTCGTTTCCCATTTTGGACGTACCGCCTCTTTCGGGCAGTACCGCAATGATTTTTCCTGTTATTTCCATAATACCTTTTCAAAATTCCTTGCGAAAATAGTGCTTTTATCGGCGATAAGCAATTTTTTTTACCTGTTTTTGTGGGCTATATTATATTTAGTTTTATCTTTGTAGCTACTACGCGCGTGTGCGCGTGGCGCAAACAACTACATAGTAACAACATAAAATTAGATATATATGAATTTTACAGTATCAAGCTCGCTGTTGTCTTCACGCTTGCAGACAATCAGCCGTGTAATCAACTCAAAGAACCCTATACCGGTATTGGATTGTATCTTGTTTGAATTGCAGGGTAACGTGCTCACACTTACTGCATCGAGCCCCGACAATACCCTCAATACATCGTTCGAGGTTGTGGAGTCTTCCGAGGATTTTAATTTTGCAATATCGGCAAAAATACTTATCGACTCATTGAAGGAGATTTCGGAACAGCCTCTTCGTTTCGAAGTGAACAAAGATACTTTGGAGGTTAATGTACTTTACCTGAATGGTAAATACAGCATGGTGGCTTACAATGCCGACGAGTATCCCTCGGCAGCCGTTTTGGGCGAGGACGCTGTTAAAATATCGGTACCCGCCAATGTGCTTGCCAACGGTATCTCTTGTTCCCTCTTTGCAACAGCAGGCGAAGACGAGATGCGTCGCTTCATGAGTTGTGTATATTTTGACTTTGACCCCGAGAGCATCACTATTGTGGCAACCGACGGTCACAAGCTCGCGCGTTGTCGCGACTGCTCGGTTACAGGTGCCGAAAAGTCGGCCTTCATTCTTCCCAAGAAACCTTCGACACTCTTGAAGAACCTTCTTGGCAAGGACGATGAAGAAGAGGTAACTGTTGAGTTTGACGGACGTTTCGCAATCTTCACCATGGGAGAGTACAAACTTATAAGCCGTTTGCAGGACGGTCGTTACCCCAACTACAACTCGGTAATACCCCAGAACAACCCTCACAAGCTTACCGTGGACCGTGTCGCTCTCATCAGCGCATTGCGTCGTGTTGCTATATTCTCGTCGCAAGTGAGCCTTGTAAAGCTTCACATAGAGGATAACAAGATAATTGTTTCGGCACAGGATACCGACTTCTCGACATCGGCCGAGGAGAGCATTACTTGCAGTTACGAGGGTATGCCCATGAACATCGGTTTCAGAGCCATATTCCTCATCGATATTCTCAATAATATCCCCGGTCAGGACGTTATATTCGAGCTTGCCGACCCTTCGCGTGCAGGAGTTATTGTTCCCGCCGAGCAGGTAGACAAACAGGAGTTGCTCATGTTGCTCATGCCTATGATGCTAACCGATTGATGCCATGAAGCTGAATTTGAAAAAGCCACTTGTGTTCTTCGACTTGGAGACAACAGGAGTAGATGTCTCAAAGGACAGAATAGTGGAGATATGCTATATCAAGGTGTTCCCCGACGGTAGCGAGAAGGAGTATTCGCGTCGCGTGAACCCTGGAATACACATACCCGAGGGAGCATCGGCCGTGCATGGCATTTACGACGAAGATGTGAAAGATGCACCGCTCTTCAAAGAGATAGCCAAGGAGATTGCCACCGATTTTGAGGGTTGTGACGTGGCGGGTTTTAATTCGAACCGTTTCGACCTGCCCATGCTTGCCGAGGAGTTTCTGCGTGCACAGGTCGATATCGACCTCACACGACACCATGCAATAGATGTGCAGGTGCTCTACCACAAACGTGAGCCTCGTACGTTGTCGGCAGCACACAAATTCTATTGCGGTACAGAGTTCGACAACGCCCATAGTGCCCTTGCCGACACACGTGCCACATATGAGGTGCTGAAAGCACAGCTCGACCACTACGACGACATGGAGAATAGCGTGGAGGCACTTGCCCGTGAGAGCTCGTTTACAAAAAACGTAGATTTTGCAGGTCGTTTTGTGTACGACGATGCCGGAACCGAGGTCTTTAACTTTGGAAAGTATAAAGGTTTTTCGGTTGCCGAGGTTTTGCGTCGCGACCCAAGTTATTATGGTTGGATGATGAACGGCGATTTTCCGTTGAACACAAAACAGGTTCTCACACGAATAAAGATTCGTGAATTTAATAAATAGAAGATGCTTAAAGGAAAGAAAATAGTATTGGGTGTAACCGGAAGTATTGCCGCCTACAAGGCGGCAATACTTGTACGCCTGTTAGTAAAGGCGGGGGCCGAGGTTCAGGTGGTGATGACACCATCGAGCAAGGAATTTATAACCCCTCTCACCCTCTCCACCTTGTCGGGCAGGGCGGTGTTGTGCGACTTTTTTAATGCCAACGACGGCTCTTGGCACAGCCACGTGGAGCTTGGCCTGTGGGCCGACGCGATGATAGTGGCTCCAGCCACAGCATCGACACTTGGGAAGATGGCAGGTGGCATAGCCGACAACCTGCTTGTTACAACCTATCTTTCGATGAAGGCTCCTGTGTTTATAGCTCCGGCTATGGACCTCGACATGTTTGCCCACCCATCAACACAGCACAATTTGCAGGTGCTGAAAGGCTATGGTAATCACATCATAGAGCCAGCATCGGGCGAGCTTGCAAGCCATCTGAGCGGTAAGGGTCGCATGGAGGAGCCCGAGAATATAGTACAGGTGCTCAACGATTTTTTTTTGGAAGGTAGCTCGTTGAAGGGGAAACATCTGCTCATTACGGCCGGGCCCACATATGAGAAGATAGACCCTGTGCGTTTTATAGGTAATTACTCGACAGGTAAGATGGGCTTTGCCATAGCTGCCGAGTGTGCCAAGCGCGGAGCGAAGGTTACCCTTGTTTCGGGTCCTGTGTCGCTGGAAACACCTTACCCCTCGATAGAGAGAGTGAAGGTGGAGTCGGCCGAGGAGATGTACAAGGCCGCTACCGAGGTTTTTCCCTCGTGTGACGTGGCTATACTGAGTGCCGCTGTTGCCGACTATCGTCCTGCCACTTGTGCCGACAAAAAGATAAAACGCACGGGAGAGGGCATGACCATAGAGTTGGAGGCCAACAAAGATATTGCCGCCGCTCTTGGCAAGGCAAAGAGGCCTGAGCAACGTCTTGTGGGCTTTGCCTTGGAGACAAACGACGGCGAGTTGCATGCTCGCGAGAAGCTTGCAAAAAAGAACCTCGACTTTATTGTGTTAAATTCCCTTGCCGACAAAGGGGCCGGTTTTGCACACGACACCAACAAAGTCACCATTATAAGCAACGAGGAGCAGGTTGAGTACCCTTTGAAGAGTAAAACCGATGTTGCACGCGACATCATATCCTACCTCTCCAAGCTGTTGCTTGTGGCACTGTTTGTGCTCATGCCGTCGGTAGTCTCGGCGGCAGGTGAGGAGCTCAACGCAAAGGTTGCGCTTAATCATTCAAAGGTTCAGGGTGCCGACACAAAAGTTTTCGACCAACTCAAAGAGGGTATTACACAGTTTCTGAACGAGCGTAAGTGGACCGAAAACACGTACGAAGAGGGGGAACGCATAGATTGCTCCTTTAATTTTGTGGTCGAGGAGTATGCACCCGACGGCTCCTTCACCTGTTCGCTCATGGTGCAGGGTACACGCCCCGTGTATGGTTCCACATACACGACAACCACGTTCAAGTACGAGGATAAGTCGATAAAATTCTCCTATCAACCCTTCGACCGCCTCGAATTTAACGAAGATAATATAGACAACAACCTCACAGCCGTGCTTGCTTTTTATGCCTACATGATAATTGGCTTCGACATGGATTCTATGGGAGAGCTTGGCGGTAACGAGTGGCTTAACAAAGCGCAAAATATAGCCAACAACGCACAAACCCTGGGCGATGCAGGTTGGCGTGCGTCGAGTAGCGACAATAATCGTTACTCCATAATAGACGATTACATGAGCGGTGTGTTTGAGCCCTTGCGCAAGGTTGTCTACAAGTATCACCGTTTGGGGCTCGACATCATGTACAAGAATGCCAACCAAGGTCGCAAAGTTATACACGAGTGTGTCGATGTGTTGAAAAAAGCCTACGATGCAAAATCGTTGGCCTACTTTCCCAAGCTCTTTGTGGAGTATAAAAACGAGGAGTTGCTAAATGTTTATTCTCGTGGCACCTACAAGGAGCGCGACGAGGCGCGTAAGGCCATCACTGCCATAAACGCATCGTTGAGTGGAGATTGGGAAAAGATTATGGAACGAAAGCAAACCCAGTTGTAGATGTTAAAATCGATAGTAATAAAGAATTTTGCTCTTGTAGAGAGCGTAGAGGTCTCTTTTGCTCCCGGTTTCTCTGTAATTACAGGTGAGACGGGTGCCGGAAAGTCGGTCTTCCTTGGTGCTGTGGCTATGATGCTGGGGCAACGTTCCGACGTAAAGTCGATACGCGAGGGTGCCGACCGATGTGTCATCGAAGGACACTTCGATATTTCGGCCTTTTCGTTGCAACCCTTCTTCGAAGAGAACGAGCTCGACTATTGTGCCGACGATTGTATTGTGCGTCGTGAGCTCTCGGCAACAGGGCGTAGCAGGGCCTTTATTAACGACACGCCGGTGTCGGCATCGGTGCTTAAAGAGCTTGGTGCCCACCTCATAGATATACACTCGCAACACCAGAATCTGTTGCTTGGTAACAAGGATTTTCAGCTCAATGTGCTCGACCTGCTTGCCGACAACAGCTCTCTTTTGGAGAGATACAAAGAAAAGTACGTTGCTTATACGGGCGCGAAAAGGGAGCTCGAAAAGCTCATCTCCCGCCTCGAAAAGAGCCGTAGCGACGAAGAGTGGTTACGCTTCCGTCTCGAAGAGATTGAGAGTGCCGCACCTCGCAAGGGCGAGCAGGAGGAGCTCGAGGAGGAACAGCAGGAACTTGCTCATGCCGAAGATATTCAGTCGGCACTATACACAGCATACAGCGTTATAGAGGGCGATGAGCATGCAAACATGTTGCGTGCTTTGCGCGAAGCCGGTAATGCTCTTTCGAGGATATCTTCGCACTATTCGGCAGCCTCGGAACTTGCCGAGCGCATAGAGAGCAACTATATTGAGTTGCAGGATTGCTGTGCCGAGTTGCAACAGCGTGCCGAGCGCGTGCGTTTCCGTCCCGACCGCTTCGAATTTGTGAATAACCGTCTTGCGCTCCTGTACGACCTGCAAAAGAAACATGGTGTAACATCGGTCGATGCTCTTTTGGAGCAGGCGGACGAGTATCGCGAAAAGCTTAATCTTATAGATAACGGCGATTGGGAGGTGCGAGAGGCCGAAAAGCGTTGTGCTTCTCTTCGCGAGGAGTTGTCGGCACTGTCGGCGGAGCTCACAGGCACTCGTAAAGAGGCGGGTGTCAGGTTGCAGGAGGAGATTATTGCGGTTTTGGTGAATCTTGGTATGCCCATGATACGTTTCGAGGTGGCTATCGCGCCGTCGGCCGATTTTACCACCATGGGTAGCGATGTTGTAACCTTCCTCTTTTCGGCCAACAGCATAGGCGTTCCGCAACCCTTGTCCGATGTTGCATCGGGTGGTGAGATGGCGCGTGTGATGCTCGCGCTTAAATCGCTCATTGCAGGCAGGCTCAACCGCCCCACGCTCATCTTCGATGAGATTGACACGGGTATCTCGGGTGTGATAGCCGAGCGCATGGGCCGTCTGATGCAACAGATGGGTGGCGACGAGTGTCAGGTGCTCAGCATAACTCACCTGCCACAGGTGGCGGCTCTGGGTACAACGCACTACAAGGTCTACAAGCAGGAGAGCGAGAAGGGGACACAAACAAATATTATTAAACTCAGTCAGGAGGAGCGTGTGCGTGAAATTGCACAGATGATGAGTGGCGAGGAGCTTACCGACGTTGCTTTGAATAACGCAACCCTTCTCTTGTCGAAAAAATAGAATATTATGGTAAATTCAAATGAAATGATATTCGGCGTGCGTGCCGTGTTGGAGGCCTTGGAGGCCGGTAAAGAGGTTGATAAGATTCTTGTGAAGCGTGATATTCAGAGTGAGCTCTCGCGCGAGTTGTTCGGTGCTCTCAAAGGGCGCACGATACCTGTGTTGCGTGTGCCTGTGGAGAAGCTCAATCGCATTACACGCAAGAATCATCAGGGTGTGATTGCTTTTATATCGGCGGTGGAGTATGCTCGTGTGGATAATCTTGTGCCTACACTCTATGAGGAGGGCAAGGTGCCTTTCCTTGTGTTGCTCGACGGTATCACCGATGTGCGTAATTTTGGTTCTATTGCGCGCACATGTGATTGTGCCGGTGTCGATTCTATTATACTGCCGGCTCACAATAGTGTTACTGTGAATGCCGACGCTGTAAAGACTTCGGCCGGTGCTTTGCACACTCTCCCTGTGTGTCGGGAGAAGAATATTACCGAAACGCTTAAATATCTTAAAGCATCGGGCATACGCATAGTGTGTGCCACGGAGAAGGGCAAGATGAATTATACTCAGGCCGATTTTACCGAGCCTGTATGTGTGGTGATGGGTGCCGAGGATACAGGTATACCTCAGGAGCACCTTGCTTTGTGCGACGACTGGGTATCTATCCCTCAATTTGGAAACATCGAGTCGCTTAACGTATCGGTGGCAACGGGTGTTATTCTTTACGAGGCGGTGCGCCAACGCCACCTTGGGGAGTAACTTCTTCTAATACAAAGCGAGGAACTTTTTTAAAAAGTTCCTCGCTTTGTATTATACTTGCTTAATCCACTCTAACACTATAACCTCTTTTGTCTTTTCATCTGTGGCGTAGTGTGACGACAGGCGTTCGCCCACAAGCCACACGATGTGTCCGGTTGCGTCGGTTACAACATATTGTTGCTCTTTCTCTATGAGGCTCATCTTGCGGTCGGTCATGTAGTCGCTCACGAGTTTGGTGCCACGCATGCCGAAGGGTGCAAATCTGTCGCCCTGTTGCCACAGACGCAGTGTGAGGGGGAACTTTGCCTTGTGGCTGTCGATGGTGGCAAATCTTTTATCTCGTTTTATCTGCCCGTCAAAGGGGCGTGCGGTGCTGGTAAGCAGGCCGTGCGGTGTCTCTGTCTCCCCGTCGGGAACGATTGTTTTTTCCTCGGGCTTTTCTGCTTCGAGCGGGGCTATGATGAGGGTGGTGCGGTCTTTTATAACCTTCCATGGTGCGCAGGCGTATGTGCGTCCGCTTTCTCCATCGATGGATAATGTAATCTCCTTTATCTGTGCACCGTTGAACCCAAGTGGTTGAAGAATTTCAAAAAGCAGTGCTCCGGGCGATGGCTCTCTCTTTAATTTATTAATATCTATGGTGCTACCGCTTTTTACCCTCGCAATACCCTCTTCTATGGCTTTTGCATATACCTTTTCGGCCTCGCTCACTCTCTCGGCTGTTTGTGCTATGCTCTCTTTTACCGAGGGGTTTATCTCTTGCATCAGGGGTAGTATCTCCAAGCGTATCTTGTTGCGTGTGTAGTCGGCTGTGAAGTTGGTGCTGTCTGTTACGTAGCTCTCTTGTCGCCATGCAAGGTAGTCTGTTATCTCTTCGCGACTTGTGCATAGCAACGGGCGTATAATATGCCCGTTTTTGGGCAGAATGCCGTGCAGACCTTTTATGCCGGTTCCTCTTATGAGGTTTAAAAGCAGGGTTTCTGCGCTGTCGTCGCGGTGGTGGGCAACGGCTATCGCCTCGGCTTTAATCTGGGTGCGTCTCTTTTCAAAAGCGTCGTATCTCAACTCGCGTGCAGCCATCTCTATGGAGATGCCTTTCTCCTTGGCATAGGCCGTGGTGTTGAAATTAACAACGGTGAACGGGATATTGTATCGGTTGCATAGCTCGCGTGTAAACGTCTCGTCGCGCATGCTCTCTTCTCCTCGCAGGTGAAAGTTACAATGTATGGCTTCGCACCGGTAGTTTAGTTTGTGCAGGGCGAGCAACAGTGCAACCGAGTCGGCTCCACCGCTCAGCGCAATAAGCACCTTTGCTTTGTCGGGTAGAAGGGCTTGTTGTTCTATGAATTTCGCAACCTTGTGAATCATTTTGCATGAATTTTGTTGCTAAGATAGGGTATAAACTCCATATTTTGGCTTTTTTATTGAAAAACCTTGTCGTTGTGACAAAAAATGCTGTTCTTTATTTGTCGTTTTTGAAAAATAGTTGTACCTTTGTGGTCGCAAATGAGTTATGCCGTTTAGCACTTGGTACCTTGGATGAGTGGCTTAGTCAGTGGTCTGCAAAACCATGTACGGCGGTTCGAATCCGCCAGGTACCTCAAAGCACCGCGTAAGCGGTGCTTTTTTCATTTATACCAACTCTTTGAACTATGGCCGATAATTATTTGGAAAAGAAGATGGAGCAACACAAGGCGCGTGTAACCTCGCCTGTTGCGACAAAGGCAAAGAGTAATCTTTCGTCGTTACTCGATAAGTGTATCTCTACCGCTACTTTCGACACCTATCAGGTGCGCAACGACCAACTGCTCCGCATGGTGGGTGCGGCTGCCAAGGTGCCTGTGCGCAGTGCTTTTCGTTATAAATTTATAACGGGCGATGATGCTTTGCGTTTGAGAGCGAGCGATGTGGCCTACCCGAAGGCGGGGGCTTATATTCTTGTATGCTCGTCGGCTCTCACCGATAGCTCTCTCTATATTGCTCTTGGCAGGGTGGTGCAGGCTATGCAGTTGCAGGCTGTGGAGATTGGTCTTACGGCTGTTGTGCTCGACCGTTTCGACTCGGCAGGGCTTGCGCGTGAGTTCTCTCTCGAGGTCTCTCCGCTTGTTCTCGTGGCGGTAGGGCGCAGTGGTGAGCTCTCTTTGGTTTTCGACACGGCTTTTAACGAGATGTCTGTAAACGATCTTTTAATATAATTCTTATGGCGAAAAACGGTGAAAACGGCAAGCGTTTGCTCTCGCTCGACACTTTGCGTGGGCTCGACATGTTCTTTATTATGGGTGGCGACGCTCTCTTTCTTTCGTTGTGTGCTCTTTTTCCGGGTACGGCTTTTGCGGGGCTGGCCGGGCAGATGCAACATTCTGCTTGGGACGGTTTTACTTTTTACGACCTCATATTCCCGCTTTTTCTTTTTCTTGCGGGTGTCTCTTTCCCCTTCTCGCTTGCCAAACAGCGCAGTCTTGGGAGGAGCAACTTTGATGTGTCGCGCAAGGTTCTTTTCCGCGCAGCCATGCTTGTGTTTCTTGGAATGATATATAACGGGTTGTTGCAATTTAATTTCAACACTCTGCGTTGTGCAAGCGTGCTCGGACGTATAGGTGTGGCGTGGGCCTTGGCTGCTGTTGTTTTTGTGTGGCTCGGTCGCAGATGGTCGGTGGTTGTGTCGCTTGCTGTGTTGTTGGGTTATTGGGCACTGCTTGTGCTTGTCCCCTCGGTCGATGGCTTGTCGCCTCTCTCCATGGAGGGTTCTCTTGTGGCACGCCTAGACAGGTTTTTGCTTCCCGGCACCCTGCACGATGGTGTTCACGACCCCGAGGGGCTTTTGTCTACTTTCCCTGCCATGGTTACTGCCATGCTTGGTATATTTACGGGCGAGTTGGTTATGTTCAAGGGGCTGTCGGGCACCAGGAAGGTGACTCTTCTTTTTCTGTCGTCTGTGGTTCTTGTGTCGGTCGGTGCTTTGTGGGGGCTTCTCTTCCCTATCAATAAAAATTTATGGAGTAGTTCCTTTGTGTGTTATGCCGGTGGTTGGTCGGTGTTGTTGTTCGCGCTCTTCTATCTTGTTGTAGATGTGTTGCAGCTTCGTGGTTTCACTCTCTTTTTCAGGGTTATTGGTCTTAACTCCATCACAATATATCTGTTACAGCATTTTGTCGATTTTCACAAGCTTAATTCTTCGCTTTTCGGTGGGGTTATTCATCTTTTTCCTGCCGGTTTCTATGCTGTCGCTTATTGGGCTTGCTATGTGCTTGTGTGCTGGCTTTTCCTCTATTTTCTTTATAGGAAAAAGATTTTTCTTAAAGTATAGTATTTGTATCTATCTCATATAACCACAAAAGGACAGCAAACGCTGTCCTTTTGTGGTTATATGGTGTTCTGTTTTTTATGCGTCAATCTCGGCATACTTGGCGTTCTTCTCGATAAACTCGCGACGGGGGCCTACATCGTCACCCATGAGCATTGAGAATATATGGTCGGCATCTTGTGCATCGCGTATGGTAACCTGTTTCAAGATGCGTGTCTCAGGGTTCATGGTGGTTTCCCACAACTGCTCGGGGTTCATCTCTCCAAGACCTTTATATCGCTGAATTTTAACCTCTTTCTCGTTGCCGTTGGCATACTTCTCTGTGAAGGCTTTCAGTGCATCGTCGTCGTAGCAATACTCCTTTACGTTGCCCTTTGAGCATTGGTAGAGAGGGGGTGTTGCTATGTAGAGGTATCCTCCTTCGATAATTTCGGGCATGTAGCGGTAGAAGAGTGTCATGATGAGTGTGTCGATGTGTGAACCATCGACGTCGGCATCGGTCATCATGATAATCTTGTGGTAGCGCAGTTTGTCGATGTTTGCTTTCTTGCTGTCTTCGGGGTCCAGACCGAAGCGTACACCTATTGCTTGTATAATATTGTTAATCTCGTCGCTCTCAAAGGCTTTGTGCCACATAACCTTCTCTACGTTGAGAATCTTACCGCGCAAGGGGAGGATAGCTTGGAAGCTGTTTTTACGGCCCTGTTTTGCCGAACCACCCGCCGAGTCACCCTCCACAAGGAACAACTCGCATTTTGCGGGGTCTTTGTCGGAGCAGTCGGCAAGCTTGCCGGGCATACCGCAACCGCCCATGGGGCTCTTGCGCTGTACGCTCTCGCGTGCTTTGCGTGCGGCTATGCGGGCTGTCGCAGCGAGTATCACTTTATCAACCACCATCTTGGCCTCTTTGGGGTGCTCCTCGAGGTAGTATGCGAGTGCTTCGCCCACAGCTTGGTCCACAGCACCTGTTACCTCGTTGTTACCGAGCTTTGTCTTGGTCTGTCCCTCAAATTGAGGCTCGGCTACTTTTACCGATACGATGGCTGTGAGGCCTTCGCGGAAGTCCTCGCCCGATATCTCTACTTTGGCTTTTTCGAGTGCTTTTGTGTCGTCGGCATATTTTTTGAGGGTGCGGGTGAGTGCGCGACGGAAACCTGCAAGGTGTGTACCTCCCTCTATGGTGTTGATGTTGTTTACGTATGAGTGTACGTTCTCGCTGTAACCGTTGTTGTAGATGATGGCTGCCTCGATGGGTATACCGTTCTTTTCGGTGTTGAGGTATATTACATCTCCGATAAGGGGTGTGCGCGATGCGTCTATGTAACGAACAAATTCTTTCAAGCCCTCTGTCGAGTAGAATGTTTCGCTCTTGAAATTTCCGTTCTCGTCGGCCTCACGCTTGTCGGTGAGGGTGATGGTGATTCCGGCGTTCAAGAATGCGAGCTCGCGCAAACGTGTGGCGAGAATCTCGTACTTGTACTCTGTAACAACAAAGATACTGCCGTCGGGCTGGAATGTTTGGCGTGTACCGCGAATGTCGGCTTCGCCTACGCATTGTACCTGGTCGAGCGGTTTACCGCATGAGTAGTTTTGCTCGTAGTGCTTTCCGTCGCGGAATACCTCGGTCTTCATGTGTGTCGAGAGGGCGTTTACGCACGATACACCTACTCCGTGCAAACCTCCCGATACTTTGTATGAGTCTTTGTTGAATTTACCTCCGGCATGGAGCACTGTCATAACTACTTCGAGAGCCGAACGGTTCTCTTTCTCGTGCCAGTCTACGGGGATACCGCGGCCGTTATCCTGTACGGTTATCGAGTTACCGGGGTTGATGGTTACGTTTATATGTGTACAATATCCGGCCATGGCCTCGTCTATCGAGTTGTCCACTACCTCGTAAACAAGGTGGTGCAGACCTTTCTCGCTTATGTCGCCAATGTACATCGCGGGGCGTTTACGCACTGCCTCCAAGCCTTCGAGGACCTGGATACTGTCGGCCGAATAATTCTGTTTAATTTCTTCGCTCATAATGTGTTTTAGTTGCTTAAATAACTCAACAAAATTACAAAAAACGGGGCTATTGCGCAAGTTATTTTGCTTTTTTGTTTCGGTTTAAAAACATAGTTTTTATTTGCTGTAAATGTTGCTCATTACGGGTTTCCTGAAACGGTTGGCAGGGAGCGGTGCTTGCTCTGTTTGGTTGCTTTTTGGGTGTTGTTCTTTTGCTGTTGTCCCTGCCAAAAAATGTTTTCTTGCTCTTTGCGGGCAAGGGGGCAAGCGTTCTTCTTTGTTTCTCTGCTTTGCCGGCTTGGTTTGTGCCAACACGAAAAGGCTGGATAAATTTATCCAGCCTTTTGTAGGTAAATATATGTTTCTAAAAATTAGGCTAATTTGGCGATTCTGGCGCACAAACCCGATTTGAGGTTTGCAGCCTTGTTCTTGTGGATAAGACCACGTTTAGCCATTCTGTCGAGCATCTTCTGAACCTCGGGGAACTTTGCCAATGCTTCGTTTTTGTCTGTTATAGCGCGTAGGCTGCGAACTGCAGAACGCATATTTTTACCGAAATAACGGTTCTGAAGATTTCTCTTCTCTGTTTGTCTGATTCTTTTAAGTGATGATTTGTGATTTGCCATCTCTTTATATTATTTTCTAGTTTTACTTGTAGCCCATAGGGGAATCGAACCCCTCTTTCAAGAATGAAAATCTTGCGTCCTAGCCGATAGACGAATGGGCCGGCCTTTTTGCCATCGTTCTTTTGGAACGTTTAAGCATGGTATGATGCTCAAAGCGACTGCAAAGGTAAAACCTTTTTTTTAATTGGCAAACAATTTGAGGAATTTTTTATAGTTTTGTGCTCAATATTGTTGAAAAAACTCTTTTTTATGGTTGAAAATTACAAAGGAATAGTGTTGAGGTGCATAAAATACAGCGATAATTTGATGATTACCGATGTTTATACTTTGGAAAAAGGGCGTCTCTCTTTCTTGTTGCCCGTGTCGCATGGTAAGCGTTCGCGGGTACGTAATGTGTTGTTTCAACCTCTTTCGCTCATTGAATTAACGGCATCGGTCCATGTGCGCAGGCGTTTGTCGCGTATAACCGATGCTCGCCCCATGCAGATATACTCTTCTATCCCCCTCGATGTGGTAAAGTCCTCCATAGCGATGTACCTTGCCGAGGTGCTCACGCATGCTTTGCGCGAGGAGGAGCGTGACGAGGCTCTTTTTAATTATATCGACAGGGCTCTCACATGGTTCGACTCGGTACCCGAGGGGTATGCCGACTTTCATCTTGTCTTTATGTCGCAGCTTTTGCGCTTTCTTGGAATATATCCCAACATCGAAAACCTTGCCCCTAACTCCTACTTCGACATGCAGGCCGGTTGTCTTGTGCGTGAGCACCCCTTGCACCCGCATTTTCTCATGCCTCACTCCACAGCCGGCTTTGTGCAACTGCTTGGTGCCAACTTTCTCTCGGTGCGTTCTCTTGCATTAAACAAAGAACGGCGAGGGGAGTTCCTAGCCGTTCTCGAAGAGTATTATCGCCTGCACATACCCGAATTTCCGTCTATACGTTCGGGCGAGGTGCTCAGGGAGTTGTTCTGCTTTTAGTTACATGGGTTTACGATAGCAACTGTTTTACTATCGCCGAAATAACCTTACCATCGGCTTTTCCGGCGAGTTGTTTTGTTGCCACGCCCATAACCTTGCCCATATCTTGTGGTTTGCTTGCGCCTACCTGTGCAATAATATCTTTAAGCACGGCGGTTATCTCCTCCTCGCTCATCTGTTTAGGGAGGTATTTTTCCATCACGGCAACCTGTGCAAGCTCCTCGTTGGCAAGGTCGTCGCGTTTCTGGCTCTTGTAGAGTTCGGCCGACTCCTTACCTTGCTTGGCAAGTTTCTGAATAATCTTAATGGCTGTCTCGTCGCTCACCGTGTCGCCTGCTCCGGGTGCGGTTTTTGCCTCCAAGAGAGCCTTTTTAATATTTCTCAAAGTGTCGAGCGCAACTTTGTCCTTAGCCTTCATTGCCTCTTTAATGTCGTTGCTTATTATATCGAAAAGTTCCATATATATTTAATTGTTTTCGTTATACGATTGTTCTGTAACTATCTCTTCTCTTCTGCTTGTGGCCGATGCCTTTTCCGAGATTGCCTTTAACGCATCGCGGTCCTGAACGCTTCTCTTGTAGGTGGGGCTGTTCTCCACGGCATATATAAGTTCGTCGTTAAACATATCGTTGCCTTCGAATATGAATATTTTGAACTCCTCCTTGTAGAACTGTTTTTCCATCTCTTTGAGGGTTTTCTCCTCGGCCTCCTTTTTATCCTGCTCCTCGCGTGATATTTCCTCTTTCTCGGCCTCTTCCTCCTGTATAAGAGGCTCCATGCCGGGGATATTTCTCATGCCGAAACCTGTTGCAAGCACTGTAACCTTTACATCGCCCTCTTGGAGAGAGAAATCTCGGCTCAGTCCCCAGATAACCTCTATATTCTCGTCATCGAATCGTTGCATGAACTTGTTTATGGCATTTATCTCCTCAACAAGCATGGGCTCGTTAGGGTTGTAGTATATGTTGAAGAGCAACTTCTTCGATTTGTATATATCGTTGTTGTTGAGCAGGGGTGAGTGCATGGCCTTTTCGAAGGCTTTTTCGAGACGGTTCTCTCCGCTGTCTATTCCGTAGCTCATGATAGCAACACCGCCGTTTTTGAGCACTCTGTTTACGTCGCAGAAGTCGAGGTTGATGGTTCCGCGTGCAGTGATAATTTCGGCAATACTTTTTGTGGCTGTCGTGAGCACCTCATCGACCTTCTTAAAGCCCTCTTCGATGTCGAGACGGGGGTATATATCGAGCAGTCGCTCGTTGTTTATCACAAGCAGGGCATCGACATGTTTTGCTATCTCGGCAACACCTTTCAGAGCCTGTTTTATTTTGTTGCCCATCTCAAAGCGGAAGGGTATGGTTACGATACCAATAGTAAGTATACCCATGCTCTTGGCTATCTCGGCAACAACGGGGGCGGCTCCTGTACCGGTTCCACCTCCCATGCCTGCGGTAATAAACGCCATCTTGGTGCCGTCGTTGAAAAGCTGTTCAATCTGCTCACGGCTCTCTTCGGCTGCTTTGCGGGCAACCTTGGGGTTGTTGCCGGCTCCGAGGCCCTCGGTGATGGTTGCTCCCAACTGCACCTTGACGGGTATGTTGGAGCTGTTGAGTGCTTGAATATCGGTGTTACATATAACGAACGACACATTGTGTATGCCCTTCTCATACATGTTCTCTACGGCATTGCTTCCGCCGCCACCCACGCCTATAACTTTTATTATGCGCGGTATATCTGTGGGTATGTCAAAAGGTAATCCTTTTTTTTCTTCTCCGTTCATAGTCATACTTTTTTGTATCAGTCGTTATTATTACTCGTCGTTGTCATCTTCTTCCTCTTCTTCGAGGTTGTCCTTAAAGGCGGCAAAGAGGTCTCTCATCTTTTTCTTCCAGCCGGCCTCTTTTGCCGCTTTCTTGGGCTCCTCTTTTTTCTCCTCTTTCTTTGGTTCTTCTTTTTCTTCGGGTTCCTCTTTCTTCTCTACCGGTTGTTCGGGCTCATCTTCGAACTGCAACTCGGTAGGTGGCGGTGTGTTTGTCATCGCTACGCTGCGACAACAATTCTCTTTGCCTGTTGTGAGAAGCCCGAAGAGTGCCGGGGTTATGGCACCGTCGGCAAGGTAGAGACTGCTGTCGCTGAAGCAGTTGAGCGAAGGCTCGGTTATTATTTGTGTTGCATACCCGGGCAGGTATTCGTCGAGCAACATCTTTAGGTTTTTGAGCTTGGCTGTGCCACCGGTAAAGAGTATTTTGTTTACCGTCTCGCCCGAGTTTTCTATCTGGTGCTTTATGTTCAAAAGTATCTCTTGCACACGTGCGCTTATAATTTTGTTTAGCGTCTCGACAGGGAAGGGTAGTCCCTCGACATATTTTGCAAGGTAGCCTCTCGAAATTTTTATCTGCTCGGCCTCTTCGCGTGAAATTCTTTCGGCGCAAATATCTTTCGTGATTGTTTCGCCACCAAGAGGCAGAACAACCAGCTTGCGCAACAGCTCGTTCGAATATATAGAGATTGTGGTTGTGTCGGCTCCCATGTTCACAAGTGCACAACTGCGTTTGTCCTCTTTGCCAAGGAGAATGTCTGCGTCTATCTTTGCACCGCTGAAGCTATCGACAATCTCTATCTTTGCCATCTCGAAGCTCTCGCAGAGCTGTTTCATGAATTGCTCGTTTATAACGATGTTCAGGTAACTGCACTCTATGTTACGGGCGTGGAAACCTATGGGAGCAACATTTATGTTGCCATCGAGAATATACTCCTGAGCAATTACCTGCACCTTCTGGAAACCTTCGGGAACAATAAATTCGTTGTCGTTCTGCAACGCCATGGAGTCGGTTATGTCGAGTGTAATTTTCTTGTATTCGTCGAAGGTGCGTTTTACGGTCGATTTTATGGAGTGAACCGACATGCCTCCTATGGTTATATAGGCTCTCTCTATGGTTACCTTTTCGTTGAGTTGTGCCTCGAGCCTGTTTACAATATTTGTGAGGCTCGAACTTACCGCATCGACATTGCGGACAACGCCCTTGGATATAAAATCCTCAACGGGTTCGCTTGCGTAGGCCACAATCTTCATGCCCTCGTAGGTGGCAAGTCCCACGGTTCCCGTAATCCTCGAAGAACCTATCTCAATAGCTGTGATATAATTACATGTTCCCATATTCTCTTATTTTCTTTTGGTGCAAATAACCTGTTTGTCTATCTCTATATTTATCTTGCTGTATTTGTTCCAGCCCGCTATGCTCAATCCTTTTTTGTAGAATTTTTCCAGTTTGTCGAGCTTCTCTTTCAGTTTGTCGGGCTTCCCAAGTTCCACCGTGTGGTTGCCGATGCGTGGCACAAGTACAACCTCTCTTTTTTCGTCGAAATATACCTGCTCGGTCTGTTCGTTCCAAAAGCGGTTCTCTTGCAGGAAGAGTGCTATCGTCAGCAACTCTTTTGTGGCCATCTTGCGGTCGATGTTTCCGCTTGCAACGGGCAGGTACATGGCGTTGTGTATGTTTTCTATTATGGCACCGTCCCTGTCTATGTAGAATATTTTACCGTTTTTGTCGAAAACCTGCATTATAGGCTCCTTGCAGTGTATTTTTATTCCAACAACGCCCTTGTGTGTCTTGTAGCTCTGGCACTCGTCTACAATAGACATCTTGTTGAAGAATTTCTCTATTTTGCCACAATCGACCTTGTCGAGCGGTTTGCCGGTTGGGTTCATATTGGCCTTTATTATGGCCTTTCTTACATATTCGGCCGGCAGAACATCTTTATTCTCTCCGACGATGGTGATGTTTATGCCGTTACATAGCTCTACCTCCTTGCTCTTTGGGAGAAAGAACATGGTAAATATTATGTAGCATGTGGCTACTGTTGCAACTGTGTATAATAGTATTTTTTTTAACATTATCTGTTGTTTAGTATCTCCTTTATTGCGGGAATTTCGTTTTCTATGTCACCTGCTCCGAGCGATACAAGAACTTCGAACTCCTGTTTCTTCTCTTCTACGGTTTTTATAACGTCTTTACGGCTACACATGCTCTTTTTTATGTTTGTTGCCAGCTTGTCGAATATAAGTTGGCTGGTAACGCCTTCGATGGGTTGTTCGCGAGCAGGGTAGATGTCTACCAGAATAACCTCGTCGAAGAGCGAGAGGCTTTCGGCAAATTCCATGTAAAAGTCTCTTGTACGGCTGAAAAGGTGGGGCTGGAAGAGTGCGGTTACCTTCTTGTCGCTGTAAAGTTCTTTTATCGATTTTGCGCAGGCTCTCACCTCGTCGGGGTGGTGTGCGTAGTCGCTTAAAAGAACAAGTTCCTTCTCTTTTATGTGAAAGTCGAATCGGCGGTCGGCACCCTCGAAACTCTTCATCGCGCTCTTCATCTCGTCGGCTGTTGCTCCGCAAAGCTCGGCCATGGCCATCGCTGCTATGCCGTTTTCTATGTTTATGCTCACAGGTACTCCAAGTTCCACATCTTTTATGGTTTGCCACGGCGATACATAGTCCATAATTATTGTCCCGTTGCCTATGCGTATGTTCTCGGCGTGGAAGTCTCCTTTTTCGCGACCATAAATATAGGTTTTTACTCCCGGTTTTGTTCGGGGGGTAACCTCGAGTCCTTCGTGTATAATAAGGTACCCGTCTTCTCTTATCCTCTCGGTAAATTGTGCAAAGGCTTCGAGGTAATTTTCTTTGTTACCATAGATGTCGAGGTGGTCGGGGTCGGCCGATGTTATGGTGGCTACATAGGGCTTGAGGTGCAGGAAGGAACGGTCGTATTCGTCGGCCTCAATAGTTACAAGGTCGCTCTTGTCGCTCAATATGAGGTTGCTCTTGTAGTTCTTGGAAATTCCTCCCAAGAAGGCCGCGCAATCGACATGTGACTGGTGCAACAGGTGTGCTGTCATCGTCGATGTGGTGGTTTTGCCAT
This sequence comes from Bacteroidaceae bacterium, assembly GCA_045631905.1. Taxonomy (GTDB): domain Bacteria; phylum Bacteroidota; class Bacteroidia; order Bacteroidales; family Bacteroidaceae; genus HGM04593. The sequence goes on along the minus strand of JAZQVO010000012.1, from coordinate 28,392 downwards.
GTGTTCCTGCCACGCACACACCTTTCTTGTCGCCTGTTATTATGCCTAGCACCTCGGCTCTCTTTTTTATGACAAAGCCGTTGTCACGGAAGGTGTCCCACTCTTTGTGGTCGTTGGGTATGGCGGGTGTGTATATTACCAACGTATCATCGGGGTTTTTACACCATTGTGGAATAAGTTCGGGGTTCTCTTCGAAGTGTAGTTGTGCGCCCTCCTCTATCAGTTTGTCGGTCAGAGGGCTCGGGGTGCGGTCGTAGCCGGCCACACGCTTGCCTTCGTTCAGGAAATATCGCACAAGTGCGCTCATGCCTATGCCTCCTGCTCCCAGAAAGTATACCTGTTTTATATCTTTGAGTTCCATTATTTTATGTTTTCTTTAATGCGTCGTGTCTCTTTTTCTATATATGCGTCGGCAAGCATTATAACCTCTTCGGCAATCTCTTGTGCCGCATTAGGCTTTGCCATGGTGAGAATGTTCTCTTCGAGCGATGCGAGCTTGGCATCGTCTTTTACGGTAGCGACAGCTGTGGTCAGCAACTCCTCGTTTGCTTTTGCGTCGGCAACATAGATGGCTGCGTTCTTGTTTACAAGGGCCATGGCATTTTTGGTCTGGTGGTCCTCGGATACGTTGGGCGAGGGTACCAAGATGACTGCTTTACCAAGTAGTGCAAACTCCGATATAGAGCCGGCTCCTGCACGCGACACAACAAGGTTGGCTGCGCTCAAAGCGTTTGCCATGTTGCTGACAAAGTCGGTTATTATGAGGTTTTCGGGTTTGCCTGCTTTTTGGGCTCTCTCCTTCATCTCTTCGAAGTATAGCTTGCCGGTTTGCCACACAAATTCAATATCGGGGTTGGCTTTTATTATGTCGAGGTTTGTAATTATGCTCTCGTTTATGCTGCGTGCTCCCAAACTGCCTCCCACTATGAGTACACAGCGTTTGTTGCTGTCGAGCCCCATCTCTTTTATGGCTGTGTTGCGGTTGGTACGCATGTCGAGCAGGCTCTTGCGCACGGGGTTGCCTGTGAGCTTTATCTTTTCGTGTGGGAAGAAACGTTCCATGCCCTCATAGGCCACACATATCATTTTGGCCTTTTGTGCAAGCAGTTTGTTGGTTACGCCTGCATAGGAGTTTTGCTCCTGAATGAGTGTGGGTATGTTCATGCTTGCGGCCATTTTGAGTGTGGGACCGCTGGCATATCCTCCCACGCCCACAGCGACTTGGGGAGCGAACTCTTTTATCACCTTTTTGGCCATGCGCTGGCTCTTGAATAGTTTCCATAGCACGGCGATGTTCTTCCACAGATGTTTGCGGTCGAAACCCGCTACGGGCAGTCCCACGATATCGTATCCTGCGTCGGGCACACGTTGCATCTCCATGCGGTTGTCGGCTCCCACAAAGAGAATCTTTGCGTTGGGGTGTTTGCTTCTTATGGCATCGGCTATCGACAGGGCGGGGAATATGTGTCCGCCGGTGCCACCACCGCTGATAATTATTCTGTACTCCTTTTTCATGATGTTATGCTTTTTATTCGGCTGTTTCGCTGTTGTCGCTGTTGTCGTTATCTGTCGCGATAGCATCGCCTGCAACCTTCTTGTTGTTCTTGTTTAATCGACGTACATAACGGCTTACGCTCAACAGGATACCTATGTACGTTGAATTTATTATTATAGATGTACCACCTTGGCTCACCAAAGGCAAGGGCTGTCCTGTTACAAGGCCACCCACCGAAATTGTCATGTGTAGCAGGGCCTGTGTGGTTATAATCATGCCGATGCCCATGGCAAGGAACGCCGGGTAGGGGTCTTCGCAACCCGATGCGATTTTACCGCAACGGTACAGGAGCGTGAGGTAGAGCATAATTACTAAGATACCGCCTATGAGCCCCAGCTCCTCGATTATAATTGCAAAGATAAAGTCGGAGTAGGCGTGGGGGATATAGTCGCGTTGCACCGAGTTGCCGGGGCCTACGCCTATGATACCGCTCGATGCAATGGCTATGCTTGCATATGTGCGTTGCTCGTTTCCTCTTATCTGGTAATTTTCGGGAGTAACCTCTTTGTTTGTGTCTCCAACATCGCGGAAACGGTTTTTCCATGTAAGCATCTTGTTGTGGAGCTTCTTCTCAAAGCCGTCGGCTCCCTCTCTCATCTTGTCGGGTGTGAGAATGATTGCTGTTGCAAAAACAGCCACTATGGCAACAGCTACTCCAATCAACTTCAACATATGTTTCCAATATACTTTGCCTATCACCATCATGAAGAATATTGTTGCAAGTATGATTACAACGGTCGAGAGGTTCTCCATGAGAATAAACAGGCAGGGCACGGCACAAAGGTAGAGAATCTTCTTCATGGCACCGAGGTCGGTTCCCTCTTCGGTTTGTGAACGTGCAAGCACATGGGCTGTGGTCATTATCAGTCCCATCTTTGCAATCTCCAGGGGCTGGAAGGTGATGCCCATGATATTAACCCAACGGGCACTTTCGTTTACCTGTTCACCCGCAAAGAAAGCCCATATAAGCAACACTATGCCGGCAAAATAGACGGTGTAGGAGAATTGTTTAATCCACGATATTTTCATGTGGTGAATAAACCATGCTACGCCTGTGCCTCCCAGCAAGAACACTGCATGCTGGGTTATCAGTTGCCAGTGGTTGTGCGACTTATATGTCTGACGGCTTATGGCGCTGAACACCTCTACGAGTGACAGCGCACACAGGAGAAAGAATATTATCCAAATAATGCGGTCTCCTTTAAAAATTCTTCTTGCAATACCTTTACCCATTGACTGTTTTTTTACAATTTACATACAATATCCTTAAATTGTCGGCCACGGTCTTCGTAGCTCTTGAAAAGGTCGAAACTTGCGCAACAGGGGCTCAACAACACTGTTTCTCCGCTCTTTGCAAGGCTTTGTGCGGCCTCGACACACTCTTGCATCGACGAGGTGGAGACCATAGGTATGCCATAGCCTGCAAAAAAGTTTTGCAACTTGCTGTTGTCGGCACCAAGGAACACAAGGGCACTGCACTTTTCTTTTACAAGGTCGGCAATTTCGCTGTAATCGTTCCCTTTGTCCTTTCCACCCAATATGAGAACGGTTTTTGTCTTCATGCTCTGCAAGGCATACCAGCAACTATTCACGTTTGTGGCTTTTGAGTCGTTGATATACTCCACGCCATTAACCTTGGCAACCTTCTCGAGCCTGTGCTCTACACCTGCGAAACTGCTCAATGCCTCTCTGATGGTCTCTTTGCGTATACCGGCGACGTTGGCCGAAATTCCGGCTGCCATGGAGTTGTAGAGGTTGTGCTTGCCTGTGAGCGACAGCTCTTCGAACTCCATGTTAAAGGGGGTGGGCTCTACGAACACCAGCTTTTCGTCGTCGGTGTAGGCGGCGAGGTTGTCGTCCTTCTTTTCGGCAAAGGGGTAGAGCTTGCCGTGTGTGTATTTGCCTATCTCCTCTTTTATTATCTTGTCGTCGTTCCAGAATACAAAGGCATCGTCTTGTTGTTGGTTTTGCAGAATGCGTAGCTTGGCATCTACATAATTCTGCATCTCGTACCCGTAGCGGTCGAGGTGGTCGGGGGTGATATTCATGAGCACCGCTACGTTGGCACGGAACTCATACATGTTGTCGAGCTGAAAACTGCTCAGCTCCACAATGTAGTAATCTTTATCGTCCTCGGCAACCTGTAATGCGAGGCTGTTGCCTATGTTGCCTGCAAGCCCCACATTGAGCCCTGCCTCTTTGAATATGTGATATATGAGCGAGGTGGTTGTGGTTTTTCCGTTACTGCCTGTTATACATATCATTTTGGCGTTGGTGTAACGTCCTGCAAACTCAATCTCCGATATTATAGGTATGCCGGCCTCCTTTATTTTTACTATCATAGGTGCCTCGTGGGGTATGCCGGGGCTTTTAATAACCTCGGCCGAGGAGAGAATGATATCTTCGCTGTGTTTTTTCTCTTCCCATTCAATGCCTCGCTCGTCGAGCATCTTTTTGTATTTGTCGGCAATGTGGCCAAAGTCCGATACAAAAACGTCGAACCCTAGTTTCTTTGCAAGAATGGCTGCTCCGCAACCGCTCTCGCCTGCTCCAAGTACAGCTATTTTTTTCTCCATCTTATTATCTTATCTTTAATGTCATGAGTGTTATTGCTGCCATAATAATTGTAACAATCCAGAAACGTATTGTTACCTTGGCTTCGTGCATGGGTTTTTTGGGCCCTTTGAATATGTAACGACATGCGCTGTCGAGCTTGTCGTCGGTTATTGTATAGTGGTGGTGTAGCGGTGTGCAACGGAAGATTCTTTGTCGCACCCCTTTTCTTTTTCCGCTCTTAAAGTAGGCTACCTGTGCCATCACCGAGAGGTTTTCCACAACAAATATTCCGCAAAGCAACACCAGCAGAATCTCTTTGTGAATGAGTATGGCAAGCACGGCTATTATGCCACCTATGGTGAGGCTTCCCGTGTCGCCCATGAACACCTGTGCTGGGAACGAGTTGTACCACAGGAAACCAATCAAAGCTCCTATGAAGGCAAAGGCAAAGACTACTACCTCTTCGCTACCGGGCAGGTACATTATATTCAGATACTCGGCCCAATTTACATGGCTCGACACGTAGGCAAGCACGGCCAACGCGATACCTATGATTGCGGCGTTGCCGGCAAGCATGCCGTCCATGCCATCGTTCAGGTTGGCACCGTTTGACACGGCTGTTACTATGAATATTGTAACCACCACAAAGAGTACCCAGCCTGCCGCGTTTGAGTATTTACCACAGAACGACATGATATCGTTGTATCCAAGGTTGTGGTTTTTTACAAAGGGTATGGTTGTCTTGTTCAGCTTTTCGGGCTGACTGCGGTGTTGTACCTCGATGTTGTTGTTCACCTCAACGGTTATGTTTTCGCGCATAACGGCCTGTGGGCTAAGGAAGAGTGTGAGCCCTATGAGCAGGCCGAGCCCCACCTGGGAGACAATCTTTACTTTGCCGGGAATACCGTCTTTGTTCTTCTTAAAGGTTTTTATATAGTCGTCGGCAAATCCCACAATGCCGAGCCACACGGTTGTTATGAGCAACAAGACCATGTAGACGTTTGTGAGGCGACCGAGTAACAGGCATGGAATAATAACCGAGACAATTATTATGAGCCCGCCCATGGTGGGGACTCCTACTTTAAGGTTGTTCTTGTCGAGGTCGCGCAGGTTTTCGGCAATCTGTCTTTTTCTAAAGAATCGTATAAAGTACTCTCCAAATATTGTTGATATGAGCAGCGCGAGCACTATCGCCGTGAGTGCTCTGAAAGAGGTGTACCCGAAAAGTCTTGCTCCGGGGAAGCCTGCATTCTGCAAAAGTTTGAATAGTTCGTACAACATGTTTCTTATGCCTTACAAATTAAAAATCTCCTTTATAACCTCTTTGTCATCGAAGTGGTGTTTCACACCCTTTATGTCTTGGTAGTTCTCGTGTCCCTTGCCGGCAACCACCACTACATCGCCCTTTGTGGCAAGTGCGCATGCGGTTTTTATGGCCTCTTTTCTGTCGGTAATAGCGATTACCTCTCTTCTTTGCTCGTCGCTAAGGCCGGCAAGCATGTCGTTTATAATGTCTTGTGGTTCTTCGAAGCGGGGGTTGTCCGATGTTATGATAACTTTGTTGCTTCCCTTTACTGCCTCTTGGGCCATTATGGGTCGTTTGCCCTTGTCGCGGTTGCCTCCGGCTCCCACCACGGTAATTATTTTGCCTCTTCCTCGCAACACCTCGTTCACTGTGCCCAAAACATTCTTTATGGCATCGGGTGTGTGGGCATAATCTACGATGGCCGATATTCCGTCGCGCGAGTGTATTGTTTCGAAACGGCCCGACACGGGTTTCAGGGTGCTTAGCACGCGTAGAACCTCTTCGGGTTCCTTGCCAAGCTCAACTGCCGAACCGTAGATTGCAAGCAGGTTGCTCACGTTGAAACGGCCTGTGAGGGGGGTGGCAAATTCGCGGTTGTTAAATTCGAGAATCATGCCGTCGAGGTGTGTCTCCACGATGCGTCCTTTGTAGTCGCAGAGGGTGCGTGTGGAGTATTTTTTTATGTCGGCACGGCAGTTTTGCACCATGACGGGGCCGTTCTTGTCGTCGAGGTTGGTTATTGCAAACGCGTCGCGAGGCAACATGTCGAAGAAACTTTTCTTGCATTTAAGGTAGTTGTCCATAGTCTCGTGGAAGTCTATGTGGTCGCGGGTGAGGTTTGTGAAGATTCCTCCTGCAAAGTACAAACCGCCTACGCGCTCTTGTGCAAGCGCATGTGAACTTACCTCCATGAAGGCATACTCGCAACCCTCGTCGGCCATCTGTCCAAGCAGGCGGTTGAGGCTCACGGCGTCGGGTGTTGTGTGTGTCGAGGGGTAGGCTTTGCCATCGATGTAGTTGCACACGGTCGATAGCAGGCCACACTTGTGTCCCATCTCCCTGAATAGCTCATAGAGCAGTGTGGCGATGGTGGTCTTGCCGTTTGTTCCGGTAACTCCCACAAGTTTAAGCTTCTCGGTGGGGTTGCCGTAGAAGGTGGTTGCCAGTTGTCCTGTGATGCTTTGTGCGTTGGCAATTTTTATGTATGCGACATGCGGGTTTTGTTGTTCGGGCATGGTTTCGCACACTATGGCTACGGCACCGTTCTCTTCGGCCGCCGAAATATATTGGTGGCCATCGACCTGTGTTCCGCGCATGGCGATGAACATATCGCCCTTTTTCACTAAGCGTGAGTCGATGTTTACACCTGTAACTTCAACCTCGTCCTTGGGAAGAACTATCTGTGTGTATTGTATGTTTCTTATAAGTTCGCTGAGTCTCATGTATGCTTATGTTAATGTTTTAATGTAAGTGTGACGTTTGCTCCTTTTATGGCCTTTTCGCCGGGTTTAAGGCTCTGTGCCACCACCTTGCCATATCCGTTTATGGTTGCTTCGAGCCCTGCTTTTTTCATGAGGTAAAGTGCATCTTTTGCCCCCATGCCTACGACGTTTGGTACAATATCGTCGGTGTATTCGATGTTGTCGAATATTATTGTGTTGTTCTCCTCTTTTGCTACGCCCCATTGAGGGTTGTTGCCATAGTCGCTTTCATAGAGGTTGCTTATCTCCATCTCCATCTCGTCGACCAGGTAGCTGACTGCGCTCATGTTCCCTTTTTTTATGTTGGGCAGGCACGAATGAAGGGTGTCGGTGCTTGCCTCCAAGGGCATGCGCTCCTGTTTTGCCATAATCTTCTCGGCAATCTCTTTGAACACGACTCCCGAGGTCATGCCGCCCGAGCGTGGAGCTTTGTTGTTTATCATCTGCACTATGCAGGTGTATTGTGGGTCGTCGGCAGGGAAGAATCCGCAGAAGCTGAGCAGATATTCAAGCGGTGAATATTTGTATGTTCCGTTCTTCGATATTCGTGCCGTGCCTGTTTTTCCGGCCGACACGAACCTCTCGGTCTTTGCTCTCTTGCCTGTGCCAGCCTCGTTGTTCACCACCTCTATGAGCATCTTGGTTAGAGCCTCGGTGGTTTCCTTTGATAGTGCTCCTTTTTTAATTATCTGTGGCTCAAAGGTTCTTATGACCTCTCCATCTTGCAGGTGGGCCTTAATGAGGCGTGGCTTGTAAAAGTCGCCCCCGTTGGCTATCGTGTTATAGAAGGCTACCATGTTGATAGATGTCATCATCGATGCGTAACCATAGGAGAGTGATATCATGTCTGCTTTCGACCATGTTTTTCTTGCGGGTGAGGCGAACCATGGTGTTGCCTCGTCGCTCACAAGCCCGAAGTTGGTGCATATACCAAGCTCTCGCAGTTTGTCGGTAAAGGCTTTTGGGTTGTTCTTGTAACCGTTGTTTATAATCTCGCCCATACCTATGTTCGAGGAGTTCATAATAACCTCGGTTATCGTGTAGTGTGTTCTTCCGTCCGAGGGGGCATGGCTGTCTTGTATGAGGTTGCCATAGAACTTGTGCTTGCCATTATGGTGCGGAACCGAGTCGTTAGGTTTTATTTTCCCATCTTCGAGTGCCGCCGCCAGAGCCACGGTCTTGAATATCGAGCCGGGTTCCATGAGGTTGCATAGTGCAAGGTTCGACGTGTTTGTGTACTTTGTCTGTTCGTTTGTCTCTACATATACGCTGTCTTTTACCTTAGCAAGGTTCACTATGGCTTTTATGTCGCCGGTCTTTGTCTCCATGAGTATAACCCAACCGCTCATGGCATCGCGGTATATAAGTTCCTGGCGCAGAGCTTTTTCGCAAATATCCATAAGCTCCACATTCAACGTAGTTTGTATGTCTACTCCGTTCTCGGCCGGTTCATCAACCCTTAAACGCGACTTTTCCAGCCTTCCGATACCATCTTTTCCACGTAGCAGGGAGTCGTGTTTGTTTTCGAGACCATATTTTACGGTTATTTTTTTACCGCTCTTGCTCTCGCTTGCCACAATATCGCCAAGTGTGCTTTTTGCAAGTGAACCGAAGATTTTTCTTCGGTCGATGTAGTCTCTTGCTATAAGCCCCGAGTATGCTGTCTGGAGCGACATTATGGGGAGCTTTTCAATCTCCTTCTTTTGTGCGTATGTTATATATATGGGGCTCGGACACAAGGGGTACTCTCGTCTTCCCTTGCTTCGCCTTCTGTTAAGCTCCATGCCTTTGCGCAGGTGTGTTTCAAAATCATTTGCGCTCCATTGAGGTATTATCTTCGACAACCCTTCTGACAAAGCCCTAACATCGGCATTCCATATGGAGTCTTTTTTTATGCGCACCTTCTTCTCGGTTGCCTGGTTGTTGCGGTCGGTGTAGTCGAAGTCTATGTATATGCGGTATTTTACAAGGCTACTCACAAGCACCTCGCCGTTGTCGCTTAGTATGTTTCCGCGTTTTGCAGGTATCGTTTCGTTGTATCTTATGCCTCTTTCGCGCACTTTGTTCCAAAAGTCGCGCTCTTTGAACATAATAAAGCCGGCTTTTGTAACGATAACAAGTGCCCACATGCCATATATGAACAAAACGAGCAACTTGAAACGAAATATTATGTCTTTCTTGAAATTGAACATTTTACTTAATTATATAAGGTGGTTGTGTAGCGGTTTTAAGTTCGCTGTTGTTCTTTTTTATGTACTCCTCCATGCTCGACTGTCGGCTTTTGCTCGAAAAACTGCTTTGTAGGTTCAAGAGGTCGTATTTTAGGTCGGTTCTCTCTTTTTCCAGCTGTTTTATCTCTCGAAGCTCTTGCTGGAAGGCGTACCTGTTGCTTACGTAGATGAATGAGTATATTACAATCATGCCGAGCAACCACACGTTTTTGAGAAAAAGCTCGCTGTTGAGAATTTTTCCTCCAAATATGTAGGTTATGTAGGTCGTCAGCCCGCCTTTTTTCTTCTTTTTCTTCTGTGTTATACTCATGCTTGTTCCTCTTTTTTTATGGCTATCCTTAATTTTGCGCTGCGTGAACGTGGGTTGCGTTCTTGCTCCTCGTTTGTGGGCAGAATAACTTTCTTTGCATCGAAGGGTGCTGTCACGCGTCCAAAAAAGTCTTTCTCCACAATGCCCTCTATGTTTCCGCTCTTCATGAAATTTTTCACGAGCCTGTCTTCGAGCGAGTGATAGGTGATGACCACTAATCGTCCGCCGGGTTTAAGTGCTTCGCCGGCTTGTACCAGCATCTCCTTCAAAGCCTCCATCTCGTGGTTTATCTCGATGCGCAGAGCCTGGAAAATTTTTGCAAGCTCTTTCTTTTCGCGCTGTGGCGGGCAGAAGGGTTTTGAGGCCTCTATCAGGTCGCTCACTCGCTTAAAGGGTTGCGTTGCTCTGCGTTTTACTATCGTGGCTGCCAGCTTGCGTGCGCAGTTGAGCTCCCCGTATAGTTTGAAGATTTTTGCAAGCTCCTCTTCGCTTGCGTTGTTCAGCAGGTCGGCGGCGGTGGCTCCTCCTCGTTTGTTCATGCGCATGTCGAGGTCGGCATCGAAGCGGAAGGAGAAACCGCGTGTCTCGTCGTCGAAGTGGTGCCCCGAAACGCCGAGGTCGGCAAGCAGGGCGTCAATCTTTGTTGCATCGTGGTAGCGCAGAAAGTTGTATAGGAAACGAAAATTTCCTCTTACAAATGTGAAGCGTTTGTCGGCAGGGGCATTCTTTTCGGCATCTTCATCTTGGTCGAAGCTGTAAAGGTGTCCGTTGCTCCCCAAGCGCGAGAGAATTTCGCGTGAGTGTCCTCCTCCGCCAAAGGTAACATCAACGCAAATATCGTTTTTGCCTATCTCCATGCCATCGACGCTCTCTTTGAGCATCACCGGTGTGTGGTATACTTGTTCTTCACTCATTGTTGCCTCCTTTCTCTTCGGTCATTATCTTTTCGAGCTCTCTGCCAAACTCCTCGGGGCTCATGAAGGGTTCCTCGAGCTTCTCTTTTGCCCAAATTTCTATTGTGTCGTCCATGCCTATGAAACGCACCTCCTGCTCGATAGATGCCATTTTAAGGTATCGCTTGGGTAGGAGTATGCGCCCGTTGCTGTCGATGTGGAGTTCTTCGACGTCGGCAACAAATTGGCGGAAGATCATCTGGTGACGGGCGTTCCACTTGTCAAGGCGTTTGCGCAGGAGGTTTAGTTGTTCGTTCCAGCTATCCAGGGGGTAGAGTACAAGGCAATCTTGGTACACATCTTTGCGCAACATTATGGTGTCGCAAGCTCCGGCTTGCAACGTGCGACGAAAACAGGCGGGGAGAAAAACTCGTCCCTTGCTGTCGGTCTTTGCCTCTATGTTACCTATGAAACGCATTTTGTTTTTTGTCGATGTGGCATAAAAACCGCTCCCTGACGCTCTGTGTGCCCTTTTTCTTGCGTGCTCTTATGCTAATATATATAAATCGTTTCAAAATTACACAATTCCCCACAATTCCCCACCATAAATGCAAAATAATTTTTTGCAAAGTTTTCAACAGTTTGTTAATTGTCTTATGTAACTGAAAATAAAGTTATTGTTGCTGTGTTGTGCGGTGGGGCGTGTGCTTGTTTTATAGAGTGCTTAAAAGGCGTTTTTCTATCATCGGGCAGGGGTAAAAACAATCATAGCCACCCGGCCGGGTGGCTATGATTATGTGCCTGTTTGTTATGTTTATTTGTTGTCGTTCTTGTTGCCTGTCTCCTCGTTGCTTGTGAGCATGTTGGTAAAGAGGAGGCTGTCGTTTGTGTCGTTTTCGGGTGTGAACATGGGGTCCCATGCGGGTAGCATAGTGGGTTTCTCTTCGAGTACTTTGAGAACCTCGGCGGGAACATACTTCTTGTCCACCACAAGGCGGAACATATATTCGTCGAACCACTCGTCGGTCATTATGAGGGTGCCGTAGTGGCCGTTGGTTGCTCCCCAGCTGTTTTCTACCTGCCATCTTGTGATGTTGCCCTCGCTGTCGATATCAACAGCCTTCAAGGTCATGGCGTGCGACGAACCGCTGTCGAAGGTCATGATTCTTTGGCGTTTGTCCATAGAGAACTCTACACCGAACAAATCTTCGAAGTTATAGTTGTTCATGTCGAGCGTACCGCGTTTGCTGTCGAGGAACTTGCCTACATCGCACGAGAAGTACATCATGGTGCTGTCTTTTATAGAGGCTATCGCCATCTTTTTAATCTCGTCGAGGGGCAGGTTCACATAGAGCCAGTTGTGTCCGTCGTAAGCGTGGCGGTCGTACTCTATCTCGTAGCTCTTCCAGTAGGGGCGAGAGGGGTCGTTCATGAGCATTACAAAGTCGTTTTGCAGGTCTTTGCCTATGTATTTGTCGTAAAAGCTCTTGGGGGTATATTTTTGGGGTGCTTCGCGATACTCTCCGTTTGCCTCTTTGGGTGCCCACTCAAATTCTGTGGGAGGAACACCGTAAACCTGTGCAAGCATCTTGTAAACTACTTTCAGTTGCTCTGTTTTCATCTTCTTCAACTCCTTTTCGCTTGCTCCTTTTTCCGAGGCATCGCGCAGGTTCATGCCAAACTCGCGTAGCTTTCTTGTGAGCAGTGAGTTAAAGGCGTCGGTGTTGTTGCTGGTGTATGTTTCGGGCATAACCTCTTTGGGTACAATGCCGTACTTCGAAATAATATCGGCAACACCTGTGAATGTTCCACCGTCGCTCAAAGGGTGCTTGAAGAGCCACTCTACCATGCGGTCGTTGTGCTCTTTTTTGCGTGTGTCGATGATGCCTTGCAAAAAGAGGTTCGATTTTTCAAATTGGTCCCAGAAGAAGCTGTATACCTGAGAAAATTCAAATCGGCTCAAATCCTGCTCGGCTATCATTTTGGCTCGCATCACGTTCATGCCTGTGAAGAGCCAGCAACGGCCCGATGACTTTTGGTCGGTTATACCCTTCGACTCCACGCTGTGGCTAAAATGTGATTTTACCTCCTTTTGGTTTTCGTAATTCAGCGACAAGGTTTTTATGGGGTTTGCAAGGATAATGTTCTGCAAAGCCTTTTCGGTAACGGTGGGCTTGTAGCTCTCTTTAATCTCTTTCAGCATGGTTGCATCTATGCCTCCCTTGCTGTTTTGTGCGCTGATGCCTCCTGCTAAAAGCATGGCGGTAACCAGCGATAGTAATTTTGTCTTTTTCATGTGCGTTAATTATTTATATGTTTTTTGTTTTCTTGTAATCTTTGGGCGAATATAAGAAAAAAAACTTATCTGCCCAACTTTATGGCTCTCTGCATCTCTTCGATGAAGGCAAAGGCTGTCTCCACGTTCTTTACGTTGTTCACGGTTATTATACATCGTCCGTCTCCCTCTTTCATCTGGCAGTTGAAACTGCTACTGTGTATGTATGTGAGAATGTGCCCGAAGGTGTCGCTCTCGTAGAAGCGTTTGTTCTTGCCATCGACAAAGAATATGTTCATTCTGCCCCCTTTGAGGTAGATTTTCTCCACGCCCATCTCTTGTGCGCGTCGGCGAAGGGCAACCATCTTCATGAGCTCTTTTGCAGGCTCGGGAACCTCGCCGAAACGGTCTTTGAGCCTTGCGCCGAAGGCTGCTATATCCTTTTCGGTGGTTAGCGAGTCGAGCTCGCGATAGAGCAGTATGCGCTCGTTGCTGTCGGGGACATACACTGCCGGCAATAACAGCTCGAGGTCGCTCTCGACAAAGCACTCTTTCACAAAGAGGTCGTTTGTGTTCTCCTCCTCGGGCAGAATATCGGCAAACTCCTCCTCTTTGAGCTCTATAACCGCCTCGGCAAGCACCTTTTGGTATGTTTCGTAACCGAGGTCGGCTATGAAACCGCTCTGCTCGGCTCCGAGAAGGTTGCCGGCTCCGCGAATATCGAGGTCTTGCATGGCTATGTGCATACCGCTTCCAAGCTCGCTGAAGCTCTCTATCGCCTCTAAACGACGGCGTGCGTCGGTGGTGAGGCTTTCGCGTGGCGGGGTGAGCAGGTAGCAGAAGCCTTTGCGCTTGCCACGGCCCACACGGCCTCGCATCTGGTGCAGGTCGCTCAGGCCGAAGTGTTGTGCCTGGTTTATGATTATGGTGTTTACATTTGGTATGTCTATGCCGTTCTCTACTATTGATGTGGCGATGAGTACATCGTAGTCGTGGTTCATAAAGGCGTACAGCCTCTTTTCGAGCTCGGCGGGTTCCATCTGTCCGTGTCCTATGCACACGCGGGCATCGGGTACGGCTCGTTTTACCATGTGTTCAAGCTCCTGCATGTTCGATATGCGGTTGTTTATGAAAAAGACCTGCCCGTTACGGCTCAGCTCAAAGCTTATGGCCTCTTTAATAACCTCGGCATCAAAGGTTTGTATCTCGGTGTGTATGGGGTAGCGGTTGGGGGGTGGTGTCTGAATCATAGACAGGTCGCGTGCGCCCATTATCGAAAATTGCAGTGTTCGCGGTATAGGTGTGGCTGTCATGGTGAGTGTGTCTACATTCACTTTAAATTGTCGCAACTTCTCTTTTACCGCAACTCCGAATTTTTGCTCCTCGTCAATTATGAGTAGTCCCAGGTCCTTAAACTGCACCTCTTTGCTTGTGAGCTTGTGGGTACCTATCACAATATCCACCTTGCCCTCTTTAATCTCTTCTATCACCTTTTTGGTGGTGGCACTGCTACGGGCACGGCTCAGGTACTGCACGTTGCAGGGGAACTCTTTCAGTCGTTCTTTGAATGTGAGGTAGTGCTGGTAGGCGAGTACCGTGGTGGGCACAAGCACGGCCACCTGTTTGCCGTCTGTGGCTGCCTTGAAGGCTGCTCTTATCGCAACTTCGGTTTTTCCGAACCCTACGTCACCACATATAAGCCTGTCCATGGGGCGGCTGCGCTCCATGTCTTTTTTTACATCGTTGGTAGCTTTAAGCTGGTCGGGGGTGTCTTCGTATATGAAACTTGCCTCTAACTCGGTTTGCAGGTAGCTGTCGGGCGAGAAGGCGAAACCCTTCTCTTTGTAGCGTTGCGAGTATAGTTTTATGAGGTCGCGGGCTATGTCCTTAATCTTCTTTTTGGTGCGCTCTTTCATGCGCTCCCAAGCTCCCGTTCCCAGCTTGTTGATGGTGGGTGCATCGCCCTCTTTTCCGCGGTATTTCGATATTTTGTGCAGGTTGTGTATCGACACAAAAACAACATCGTCGTTCTTGTATATCAATTTAATAGCCTCCTGCATGCCGTTTGCCGTGGGTATGCGCACAAGGCCTCCGAACTTGCCTATGCCGTGGTCTATGTGCACAATGTAATCGCCAGTGACAAACTCTTTCAGCTCTTTGAGCGTGAGCGCAACCTTGCCGCCACGTGCCCTCTCGCTACGCAACCGGAAATTGTGGAAACGGCCGAAGAGCTGGTGGTCGGTAAAGAAGGCGGTGTGTAGTGTGTTGTCGCAAAATCCTTCGTGTATGGTCTTGCCCACAGGGGTGAAGGTTATGTTGTCGCCTCTCTCCTCGAAGATTGCTTTCAGCCTGTCGGCTTGGTGCAAGTCGTCGGTGAGGAAGAGTATTTTATATCCTTGTGTCAGGTAGTCGGCAAAGTTCTTGCTCACAAGGTCGAAATCTTTGTGAAAGAGTGGTTGGGGCGATGTGGAGAATTTAATCTTTGTCCCCTTGTCGCTCGTGCTGTTGCGCATCTCCCAGTGCTTTACGCCGCGGGCGAAGCCTTCGAGCTCGACGGCGCTCATGAGGTCGGGCATTTGTGGCAACTCGCTCTCCGACAGCTTGGCTTGCAGGCTGAACCCTTCGGTGCGTAATTTCTCTATTTTGCCCTTTATATATTCGATATCTTTTGTTACAAGTATCGAGTTTTTTGGCAGGAAACTTGTTATCGCTACATTCTCGGCACCGGTTGTCTTGGGCACAATAACAGCCTCTTCGCAACGCTCCTTCGATAGCTGGCTCTCAATCTCAAAGGTTCTTATACTCTCTACATCGTTACCGAAAAAGTCTATGCGGAAGGGGTACTCCGATGAGTACGAGAATATATCGAGTATACTGCCTCGCACGGCAAATTCTCCCGGTTCGTAAACATATGTTACCTCTTTGAATTTTAGCTTTTTAAGCCTCTTCTCCATCTCGTCGCGCCCTATCTTGTCGCCCACCGCAATGTTTATGGTGTTCTCTTCGAGGTCGCTTTGCGAGGCAACCTTTTCGGCAAGGGCTTCGGGGTGGGTTATTATGGTGAGCCCCTCTCCTCGGCGTCGGCCGGTGAGACGGCTCATAACCTCGGTGCGCAGTATGCGGTTGGCCTCATCTTCGTGCCCATATTTCAGTGCCCGGCGAAACGATGATGGAAAAAAGAGTATTTTATCCTCGCCACACACCTGTGTCATGTCGTGGTAAAAATATCCGGCCTCTTCGGCATCGTTCATCACCACGAAGAGTGTCTGCTCGGGTGCTCTCTGTTTGAGCCCGCATAAAATCATTGTGGCGGCACTGCCGGTGAGCCCCTCGAGGTAAACGGTCTTTTTACTTCCCTCTTCTCTTTGTTTCAACAAAGCCTCCACCCCCGGGTGCGATGCAAATATCTTCTGTATATCTTTGGGTTCCATTTTATAATGCTTTGCACGACAATATGGCGGAAACAGCACTTTGTGCCACCTCCGCTTTTTCTTCTGTTCCTGCGTTGTTTGCTGTGCAAAATTACTCAAATTATTGTATTAAAGCTGTATAACCATGCGCTTTTTGTAAAATAATTCTATAAATAGTGCAAAAAAACATGAACAATAATTTTCTTTGTTGTATCTTCGCAAGATGAAAACAGAGAAAACGATGGGCGATTATGTCTTTAAATATGAGATGAGCGTGCGCGATTATGAGCTCGACTTTCAAGGTGTGGTGAATAATTCAAATTACCAACACTATTTGGAACATGCCCGTCATGAATTTTTGAAAACCCTTGGTGGCAGTATGTCGGCACTGCACGATGCAGGTGTCGATCCTATGGTCTCAAAAATAACGATAGAGTATAAAAGGCCTCTTCGTGGCGGTGACGATTTTGTGGTAGGCGTAAACATGGTGCGCGAGGGTGCAAAGCTTGTTTTCTTGCAGGATATTCACAACCTTGCAGACAACTCGCTTGTTGTAAAGGCGCGTGTCGAGGTTATATGCCTCGAAAACGGCCGTCTCACCCGAGGCGAGATGTTCGACGAGGTGTTTAAGGACTATTTTTCTAAAAACAATAAATAGTATGAAGGAGGTAGTGTTTTTCTTGGTAGCGGCGGTAGTTGTTTTTTTGAAAATAAAAGGCGCATTAACCGACAAGCCTGGAGAGAGCGTCTCTTCGCCCGAGGTGTTCCCGCCGGTAGAACCGCTTGAACCCTCCGTGGAGGTTCCGGTTACGGCTGTGCTCCATAGTCTGGAACGTAAAAAAAAGCAGGTGCACGAGGCGCAACCACCGGTGCACAAGACGGTTGCCGACGAGGCACAACCCGAACCACCAACCGACAAAAAACGAAGCTTCGGAATTAAGGACAAATCCGATGCAAAGAGAGCAATTATATATGCCGAAATTTTTAACAGAAAGTACAACTAAATACAAAACTATGAGTTATCGTATAATCACAGCCCAGGAGGCTGCATGCTATATAAATGATGGAGATGGAGTAGGTATAAGCGGTTTCACCCTCTCGGGTACCCCGAAAACCGTGTTGCCCGAAGTTGCCAAACGTGCCGAGGAGGCTCATGCGGCAGGTAAGCCCTTTAAAATAGACCTCTACTCGGGAGCATCTACCGGCGATGCCATCGACGGTGCACTTACACGCGCAAACGCCATACGCTTCCGTGCCCCCTTTCTTTCGAACCCCACAGTGCGCAACGCGGTAAACAACAAGGAACTTGTTTACACCGACCTTCACCTCTCTATGATGGCGCAGGACCTTCGTTACGGCTACATGGGAAAGGTAAATGTGGCAATTTTGGAGGCGATAGATATTACCCCCGATGGTAAGGTCTACCTGACTACTGCCGGCGGTATAGGTCAAACCGTTGCCAACCTTGCCGACAAAATTATCATCGAGCGCAACACCTATCATCACACAATAGGCTTCCACGATGTGTATGAGCCTCTCGACCCTCCCTATCGTCGCGAGATACCTATCTACAAGGCCGACGACCGTGTGGGCAAGCCCTATGTACAGGTAGACCCCAAAAAGGTTGTGGGTATTGTGGAGGTGAACATGCCCAACGAGGTGGTGCTCTTTAAGGAGCTCGACGATGTTACACGCAAGATAGGCGAGAATGTGGTCGATTTTATAATCTCCGACATGAAGCGTGGCACGATACCTGCCACAGGTCTCCCTATTCAGAGCGGTATCGGCAACGTAGCAAACGCTGTGCTCAAGGGCTTGGAGAATGCGACAGAGATACCCCCTCTATACCTCTACTCCGAGGTGTTGCAGGACTCTGTGATTAAGCTCATGGAGCTTGGCAAGGTGAAAGCAGGAAGTACCTGTTCGCTCTCCCTCTCACAAGAGTGCCTCTCTCATGTGTACGACAACCTCGACTTTTTCCGCGACAAGCTCATTTTGCGCCCCTCGGAAATTTCGAACCACCCCGAAATAATACGCCGTCTTGGTATCATCGCCATGAACACAGCCATAGAGGTCGACCTTTATGGTTGCGTGAACTCTTCGCACATATGCGGAACACGTCTCATGAACGGTATCGGTGGCTCGGGCGATTTTGCGCGTAACGCATACATCTCGATATTTACATGCCCCTCGACACAAAAGGGTGGCCAGATAAGCTCTATTGTACCTTTGGTTACACATGCCGACCACACAGAGCACGACGTGCGTGTTGTGGTTACAGAGTGGGGTGTTGCCGATCTTCGTGGCAAAGGGCCCGACGAGCGTGCGCAACTACTCATAGAAAAGTGTGCCCACCCTGCATACCGACAGATGCTTTGGGACTATTTGAAGATAGCTAAGAAGGGTCACGTGAGCCATAATGTTGCAGCCGCTCTTGGCATGCACGCCACATTCGAACGCGAAGGCGACATGCGTCTCACCGATTGGAGTAAATTTGCATAAACACTCTGCCCGCGTGAAAAAGAAACTTGTTACAGAGATGGGGCGCATGGGGCGCGAAGAGTTTCTCGCCTCGCACAAATTACCGCTCACCGTGGTGCTCGACAATGTGCGCAGCCTGCATAATGTGGGGGCTGTTTTTCGCACAAGCGATGCTTTCAGGGTCGAGCGCATAATGCTTTGCGGGATAACGGCGACACCACCTTCGGCCGAGATTCACAAAACAGCCCTTGGTGCCGAAGATGTGGTGCCTTGGCAATATTTTGCCGACACCATGGAAGCTGTGGCAAGCCTTAAAAAAGAGGGCTACGAGGTCTTTTCGATAGAGCAGTGCAAAGATAGCATCGCCTTGCAGGATTTTACATGTGCGCCCGACAAACATTACGCCGTGATAATGGGTAACGAGGTGAAGGGTGTGCAACAGCAGGTTGTAGATGCAAGCGATGGAGCGATAGAGATTCCGCAGTTTGGTACCAAACACTCGTTGAACGTGTCGGTTACTACCGGTATGGTTATCTGGGAGTTTGTCAAGAAACTCGGCTGGGTGTGACTCTTATAAATTATAACCTTATATAATAAGGAGGGTAACTTTTAACATACCCCCCCGAAGGTAAGAAACCTTCGGGGGGGTATGTTATGTTTAAATGATGTTACTATTTACAGAGTAGGTAGTAATTGCTATAAATATAGTAAAGGTGAGCGGAAAAAACAAACTTGATTTTTATACCTAACCGAATCTTATATTCGAATTTTACTTCGATGTTTCTCGCTACCGGTGTGCTATAACTGCCCGTTCACGACAAGAATAACCACCCTTTCGACAAGGAAATCCTCGCCACGCGGGTTGTATGTTTTTTTGAGGCTTGCCCCAAAGAGCGAGGCAAACGATTGGTAGAAAACCGCTTTAAACGAGCCCATGAAGAGTTTAATGAGTTGGTATGCGCTCTGGTCGCACTCACGGTCTATGAGCTTTATGAGTAGTTTGCCCTGCCTGAAGGTGAGCTTCTTCATCTTGGGTGTGTAAATCTCTTTAAGCTCCTTCTCCTTCTCGTTGAGATATTTTTTGCGGGCTTTTTCGTTGGGTAGGGTTTTTAGGTGAGCCTCTGTTTCGTAAATTATGTCGCGTATCTCTATTGCGAGGGGTATGGTCTTTTTTACATCGCGCACAAGCCTTCCATATATGTTTCGCTCTTTTTTTGTTTTGAAGTATAGTGGTGCGAAAGCGTAATAGTTGGGCAGGGTGACGTGTGGTATTTTTTCTCCTTTATACTCTTCGATGCCCACGATGAATTTATCGCCCTCGGCGGTCGATAGCTTCTGTTGTGCCATGCTTGCTGGCAACAGCAGAAGGAGGGTAAGCAGGAGTGTGAAGGTTCTTTTCATGTTTGCAAAAATAGTGGAAATATGCGATGCGCTACTATTAAAAAATAAAAAAACGGCAGACGGTAGAGCAAAAAATAGTTATATTAGCCACGTAATAAAATTTTGTTTCTATGAAGAGTGTTGCTGTTTTTTGCGCCGCCTCCGAGGCGGTCGATTCTAAATATGTGCAGGCGACGCGCGAGGTTGGCACCTTGCTTGGTTCGTTGGGCTGTACCCTTGTCTATGGTGGGGCACGTGCCGGGCTCATGGAGGCTGTGGCATCGGCGGGTAAAGAGGCCGGAGCACGCATAGTGGGTGTTGTTCCCTTGGTGCTCGAGGAGCGCAACAGGGTGAGCTCTCTGTTGGACGAGAAGGTTCACGTGCGCAACCTGAGCGAGCGCAAGGATATTATGATTGAGCGTAGCGACCTGTTGGTGGCTCTACCCGGCGGTGTGGGCACGCTCGACGAAATTTTTCACACCATGGCGGCTGCCACAATAGGCTTTCACACAAA
This sequence comes from Bacteroidaceae bacterium, assembly GCA_045631905.1. GTDB lineage: Bacteria > Bacteroidota > Bacteroidia > Bacteroidales > Bacteroidaceae > HGM04593. The sequence continues at coordinate 8,000 of JAZQVO010000012.1, read as the reverse complement.
AAAGGTTGTGCTCTACAATGCTTACGGCTTCTGGGACGGGCTTGTAGCTCTTTTGCAAGAGATGTCGGCAACCGCATTTGTGCGTGGCAACCTCTCCGACTATATGTTGGTGGCAAATAATTTACAGGAACTTGAAGAGCTTTTAAGCGAGGCTTGAATATTTGGATATTATGGCAAAGATAATTGGAATAGGCGAAACGGTTTTCGATATACTGTTTAGGGATAATGCTCCGGTGGGCGCGGTGCCCGGTGGTTCGGTTTATAACAGCATAATTTCGCTCGGACGCGTGGGAGCCCCCGTCTCGTTCATAAGCGAGGTGGGCAACGACAAGGTGGGCGATATTATACTCTCTCACCTTTGCGACAGCAATGTCGATACGTCGGCAGTGTGTACCTTTGCCGACGGTAAGTCGCCCCTCTCGCTTGCCTTTTTGAACGAACGTGGCGATGCCGATTATATCTTCTATAAAGACTATCCCAACAATCGTCTTGCTGTGCAGTTTCCGCAGGTGGAGCGTGGCGATATAGTGCTGTGTGGCTCCTATTTTGTGCTTAACCCTGTTTTGCGCAGTAAGGTGAAACCTTTTCTCGAAGAGGCTCGCGACAAGGGTGCTATAATCTATTACGACATAAATTTCCGTCCCAACCACAAACATGAACGCAAGCAACTGTTGCCTGCTATAATCGAGAATATGGAGCTTGCAACGGTTGTTCGTGGCTCGGCCGACGACTTTTTTCACCTCTTCGACTCTGTCGATGGTGCCGATATTTATGTGTCGCGCATAGCTCCCTATTGCAAGAATTTTATTTTTACAAGCGGAGGTGGCCCTGTAACACTCTACACCCCATCGTTTACAGCGCGTTACGATGTTAAAAAGGTTGAGGTGTGTAGCACGGTGGGTGCGGGAGATAATTTCAATGCAGGTGTGGTCTATGGTTTGTGGCGAGAGGGGTTGCTGTGCGAGGAGGTTTCGGGTCTTGGGCAAGATAGGTGGAACGCAGTTGTCGAGTGTGGTCTTTCGTTCAGTGCTCATGCTTGCACACTCATAGAGAATTATGTCGATAAAGAGTGGGCCCGGCAGTTTAATTTAAGGTAACTATATTGCACAAACCATCTCTTTTTAATGGTTTTAAGTAGGAGGGTACCCCGGGGTACCCTCGCTTTATTTATATTAAATATCTTAAATATATTATAGAATAAGTGTTATTTTTATAAAAATAAGAAGATATTTGTAATTTTATTCATAATATTGCAAATATTAATTAACATGCGGTAATATGGCATTTTAAATTCCGTGATGAAAAATAATAGATTTTATAACTAACACAAAAAGATTATGAGAAAGATTTTTACTTTGCTCACCTGTCTTGTGGCGTTTGTGTCGGCGATTTTTGCCGACGAACCCTTCCGCAATCACAGGTACGATGCGTTTAAGGTCCTTCCTGTAAGTTCGGACCAAATTGTATTTATTGGTAACAGTATAACCAATATGAACGAGTGGTGGGAGGCCTTTGACAACCACAATGTGGTGAACCGTGGTATTTCGGGCGCGGTGAGCGATGAGGCTCTTGCCAATATCGAGGCTATTGCCGCCGGCAAGCCCAAAAAGGTGTTTGTTCTGCTTGGTACAAACGACCTTGCCACAGCCGGAATTAACACCAAGGAGCATGTTGTTGGCAACTTGACATTAATTATCGACAGGTTGCAAAAAACCTCTCCCGCGACACAAATCTACATTCAGAGCATTTTGCCCAGCACCAACCGTCGTTCGCCCGAGATTATTCGCGATGCAAACGTCTCAATCAAGGCTTTGTGCGACGCAAAAGGTGTTAATTATGTCGATTTGTTCGACGATATGATGGGTATCACAAACAACTCTCTTTCATACGACTACCTGCATCTCACAGCCAACGGCTATAAGGTGTGGTGCGACAAAATCGCTCCCCTTGTAATGGACGACGCAAGTGCAAAATCGTGCTACGACTCGGTTGAGATAAACGGAGGCCTTAGCGGTGCGCACGGCATGCGTGCAACAGTGTTTGGTCAGTTGCCCGTTGCTAACGATGATATTCTCATAGTTGGTGACGAGATGGTGAGCAGTGGTGAGTGGCACGAACTTTTAAAGAGCAACAAGGTGAAGAACCGTGGTACAGCATGGGGCTATCCCGGTCCCTCGCTTGCCGAGATGTTGAAGATGGTTACTGCTATTTTTCACGATGGCGCAACCCCTGCACAGGTGTTCCTTTACACAGGTGTTGGCGGTGTAAACGGCACCGCTGCTCTTGCGAACGTTCTTGCCGAGTACAAGGCTGTTGTTGCAAAAATTCAGGAGCTGTCTCCTGCTACAAAGATAACCCTCATGAGCTTGCAACCTACAAATAATGCCAACACAAACACTAATCGTGTGGCACCCTTTAATGCCTTGTTGCAGGAGTATGCGGCCGAGAGCGAAACCGACAATATCGAGTATCTCGACATTTATACCGACTTCCTTAACGGTAATGTTGCCAACACCCAATATTTCTCGGGCAACTACCTCTATGGTAAGGGATATGTAAAGGTGGCACAGAAGATTGCCGCGGCGATAGGTGAGGGGGTTACAGCAATTACCGACGACGAGGCAAACACCCTATATACACGCTTTACCAACCGTACAGCGTTAGGAGGGGCTATCGTTTCAGCAGCTATGCTCCCCGAGGGCACAGGCGTGGGAGAGTACACCGCCGAGAATATGTCAAGCGTGAAGAGTGCGCTGACAGCGGCTTACAGTGCTCTTGCTGGTTCTTCAACAGCCGATAAAACTTTTACCGATGAGATAAATGCTCTCACAACAGCCACAGCCGAGTTGAAACCTTTGATAAACATGCCTGCAACAAGCACCGAGGGCAATGAGGTGTGGTACCAGCTATACACCCCTAACCGCGAAAGCCGTTATGCCGCAAGCACGGGGGCCGGTAGCGGTGTAATTGGTATGACAGCCAACAGCTATGCCCGTTCGATGTGGAAATTTGTTGCCCGCAACGATGGCAAGCTCGATATAATAAACCGCAACGACGGTTCCTATCTTGCTCCCACAGCAGGGTATAACGCCCAAATTTTCACAAGTGCCACACAGCCCGAAAACGGTTGGACACTAAGCTACTCGAACAGCACAGGTCTGTTCATCATATCAAGTGGCACCGTGCAGTTGAACCAGACAGGCACCGGTCAGTCGTACAAGGTTTATAACTGGAGCGCAAACCAAACAGGTGCCGACCGTGGCGATACCGGCTGTCAATACAAAATAGCACTCTACAACGGCGATCCCGAGGTGGAGCCTGTTGTGCCCACCGACGATAACTTTAACAATGTGGTTACCGACATAAACAACCTCACCGAGGGTTGGTACAAGATGCGTGTTGTAACAGGTAGCGATGCCACAATGCAGGGCTACATAACCAACAGCGCGCATAATATCCTTAATGCAAACAGCGCATACCGCCAGAATGCAAGCAACTACTATCCTTTGAAGATTGGTGCCTACAACGCCACAAAACCGGCAACAGCATGGGTGAAGATCAAAAAGATAGGTAGTAAATATCTTGTGCAGTCGATAAGCGGTTTCGGAATATTGGAGCCATGTACCGCAACACGCGATATAACACAGAGCTACACCACAATATCAATGAGCTATGGTGGCTTTGCAACCGTCGATAAGTGGAGCTACTACAACCCTGGGGCAAACACAGAGCAACCCTATGTGGGCAAAGCATCTAACTCATCGCATCAGTATGCTTTTGCACCTGTAACAGCAAGCGAGCTTTCGGCATATGATATTTACACGGTATCTATAATAGGTGCCGAAAATGCCTCTGAGATAGGCAACGACCCCTCGGTGACATATAACGGCTCGGCTGCGACAGGTGGTATCTCCAAGGTGTTTAACAACGGATACTTCTTCTTCCCCGCAGGTACCGTACCTGTGGCGAGCGACTTTACTGTTCCCGAAGGTTTCAAAATGATAGTGAACGCTTCGGCAAAAACACTTGTAGTGACTGTTCCCACCGTGTTGGAACCCATCGCCATGGTCGATGGTCTCACATTTACCACATACCCATACAAGGTGTCGTCAAATGTTGCGAAAAAGGTGAAAGCAACAACCGATATCACAATAGCCATGGAGGTTACAATGCCTGCATCGTTCAGCGGTCGCAAAATCTTTATCGGTGCTTCCGACCCCACGGTAGGCCCTTCAAGTTCGGCTGTGAAAACCAACTCGCCCTATTTTGGTTACGGACACTATGGCTCAAAAGTTGCATACCTTGCATCGTCGTGCGGTACGGACCGCTTTACAAGTAGCACAACGCTCACAGCAAATTCACGCTCAAAGGTTGTGATTGTTGTGGATAAAACGAATAATAAATACAAGGTGTATGTCGATGGTACGCTTCATCAGGAGTTCACTTTCCCTGCCGGTGGTTACGAATTACAAACCCTTGCCGGTCTTGGCGATAATATGAATATATATATAGGTGGCGGTGTCACAAGCAACGGCAACATGGAGGTCTTTGATGGCAAGATACACACCGTGCAGTTCTTCGACAAGGCTTTGACCGAGGCTGAGATTGCTACCATAGAGTATCCCGCAAGCAGATACTTCTTTGCGGCAAATACCAAGCAGAGCGATGGTAGTTATGTAGATCGTTACATCTATGTAAACAATAACGCTCTTGCTACATCGACCACCTATGAGCTTGATAACGCAAATTATGTATGGTCGCTCATCTTCAACGGTGATAACGCTTATTACCTGCAAAACGGTAACGGCAAGTATCTCTCGTATGCCTCTTCGAGCCTCAGGGTTGCCGACGAGCCTTACAGCTTTGAACTCAAAAACGAGGCGGTGCACACAGGCGTGGGTGCCATGACACTTTATAACCCCACCTCTTCGGGTGGTAGATATATGGTTATGGCTGCAAACGGTAATTCGTTTAACCAAACCAGCAGTGCGGTGAACAACGGTTTATGGTGCTCCGACTATATACTTACAGCTCTTTCGAGTGTGTCGGGTGGTTATTCTGCGCTTACACTTGTCATAAATGAGGCGAATGTGCTTCTGGCGAATACAACCGAGGGTGATGCTCCGGGTTGCTTCACAACCGCAAGCCGTGAGGCTTTGCAGGCTGCCATAGCAACTGCGACCGTGCTGAATGAGACTCCCGAACTTGGCGAAGAGGAGGTTGAGGCCGCTGTTGCTACTCTTACATCGGCCATAAACAGTTATAATGAATCGTGCAACGAAGTGCAGTACTCTACTGCCGATAATAGAGTGTGGTATTATATCGTTTCGGCCGCAACAAACGGTTATTGTACAGGAAAAGCCATACAGAAACGCGAGAGTGGTGCGCTTACATACGGCCCCAAAGTGCTCGACCCTACTATGGTTTGGTGCTTCGAGAAAGATGAAAACGGCAAGGTTGCCATACGCAACTACGCAGGCGGTTACATGTCGAAAAAACAGGAGAACGGCAACGCCGAAGCCGGCATGGTGAGCGAGCCTCACTACAACTACACCATCACCCGTTACGATGGTGCTTCGTTAGGTAACAAAGGATTTACAATAAAATCTGACGCAAGTAGCAACCCCTTGCATGCGCAGGAGGCTAATACCGTGATTGTTACATGGGCCGCCTCGGCAAACGGTGCCTCTTTGTGGTCGTTCGAGCCCCTGACAGCCGACGAGGTTGCATCTTCTGCACAACTCTCATCAACATCGGTGCGCATAGGTCTCACAGCGACAGGTATCGGCAACACACATCAGCCCCTCTTGCGTGCGCAGTTTGCTGTTACCGGTCTCAACGGCAGTGCTGTGTTTAATGGTCTGAGCGGTAGCGTGGGCAACAGCGGTGCTGTTGAAAAGCTGTATATATACTCTTCGAGCGATATTTATGAGTATCGTGAGGGTAAGGAGGGCGATGTGCTTTTGGGTGAAGCAACTCCCGCGGCCGATGGCTCTTTCCAATTTACTTTCGAAGATGCACCAACCCTGCCTGCCGGAAATTCTATCTACTATTGGGTTGTTGCCGACATCAGCGAGCAGGCAAACGAGGGTGCTGTGATTGATGCAGGCATCACGAGCTACACAATAAACGAGGGTGCCGTGCTCGAAAGCAACGGTAACCCCGAAGGTTACGCAACAGTATTCCTCACAGCAAGTACCGTGGAGTACTTAAACACATATGGTTCGCGCCACTATCGTATCCCGGCTATTGCAACAGCCATGAACGGTTGGCTCGTAGCCGTAACCGACAAGCGTTGGGGTTCAATCACCGACCTTCCCAATAATATCGACGTTGTGGCGCGTGTAAGTAAGGATAACGGAAAAACATGGACCGAGCCTGTTACTATTGCCGGTACAGCCGAGCTTGGTGGCGATTATGGTCACGGCGACCCCGCTATTGTGACCGACCGCATTACAGGTGATATCTTCGTGTTTGTGACCTCGAAGGTGGGCTTCTTTAGCGGTACCCCCGAGAACCCGCCTTTGGTTAAAATCATAGTAAGTCACGATAACGGTCTCACATGGGACGCTCCCGTTGATGTCACAAGCCAGATATATGGTGCTACATGCGAAGATGAGACACGCAAACAGTGGTACTCAATGTTTTTCAGCTCGGGTGCCGCTTTGCAGACAAGCAAAGGAACCCTTATGGTTGTTGCGCCCGTACGAACAACAAGTTCAACAACTCACTCGGTGTTCGAAGCGCAGATTATACGTTCAGATGACCATGGTAAAACCTGGACCTGTAACGCTGTTCCCGCTCTCTTAGATGCCGACGAGTCGAAGATTGTGGAGCTTAACGATGGCACATTGCTTGTTAAGTCGCGCAAACAGGGTGGCGGAGATGTTTATTATGCCAAATCGACCGATGACGGCTTGTCATGGTCGCCTCGTGCACAGTTTACCGGTGTGTACGACCCCGGTTGTAACGGTGATATTATACGCGCAACCTCGTTGAGCAAAAACGAAGGTGCCAACCGTCTGTTGCTGTCGGTGCCCGACGCAGGTTCTCGCAAGAACGTAACTGTTTACATGAGCTCGGACGAGGCTGCCACATGGCCCGTTAAAAAGACTATCTGTCCCGGTGGTTCGGCCTACTCTTCAATGACAATGCTCGAAGATGGTACGGTAGGTATCTATTATGAGGAGGACGCGCTTGAAGGCGGTTATCAGATGCGTTTTGCACGCTTCTCTATCGACTGGCTCACAAGTGGTGCCGACGATGTGGATACCGAAAAATTCACAGAGGCACGAGTGGCCGAGGCACAGACACTTGCCACCAATCTGCCCAAGATTGCCGATGGTGTAAACGGTGCTTTCGATAGCGTTGCTGTTGGTTACTATGCCACAAAGTACAACACCACAGACGAGATTGAGAGTGCTTTGGAGCAAGCTGCAACATCTTCGGACTTGCAGACAATACAAGATGCCCTCACTGCTTACATGGCAACATATTCTGTTGTGCCTGTATTGCCCAGAGAGGGTAAGTTCTACACCATAAACAATAACGGCAACTACATAAAGGGCGCAGTCGCAAATGGTAAAATAGCGATGAACGCCACCAACGATGCAAGCGCAATCTTCTACTTCGATGGTCGCCACCTGCTCTCTTACGGCAACGGTCAGTATATAGGTCTTAATACTACCGACTGGGCCTTTGAGACCCCCGGTACAGCCGACAGCGATATATCTGTGGTTGAGTTTGGAATAGCAGGTAGCGTTGGAAAATGTAATATAAAATGTGGTGAGCGTTGGTTGCATAGTAGCGATACATATGTGAACCGCTGTTCAAACAATACTTGCGGAGCTGCCCATGAGTGGGCAGTCGAGGAGGTGGCATCGTTGCCCGTAACCATAGGTAATGTGGGTTACTCAACCTTGTATGCACCTGTGGCCCTTGAAATTCCCGAGGGTGTGACAGCCTACCGCGCCGAGCGTAACGGCACCTCGATAGACCTC
>JAZQVO010000011.1:0-47833 GCA_045631905.1 Bacteroidaceae bacterium | reverse complement strand
CCCCAAAAGTTAGAAAAAACTTTTGGGGGCCACTTTAAAAGGACACCACTTTACATTTTTTACGTGGATACTACTCCGTTGAAACCCGTATCGGCATCTCTCCGACAACATCTCCTGATGGCGAATACACATCGGCCTTATTCTCCTCGGCTATAATTTTAAGTCCGAAGAAACGGTTCGAATGATTGTCAAGAGCCTCCATATACTCCTTCTGAAGCTCATATGGCACAAGGAAGATAGTATTATTTTCCACGGCAGTATCTGCTACGTAATTCAACTTGCGCTCCTTAGCCATAAGTAGGATATGTGGGGATTGACAACTACAGAATGCGTAGTCCTCGATACGCTCAAGCGTAGTAGGTAACATCACGATACCCAACAAAAAACAACCACCGAAGACATCGTTATTAAGAACCTTGACACCCTCGGGAATAATAACCATACGAAGCATTGTAAACTCAAATGCGTATGGACCAATTTCCTTAACGGTGGACGGGATGTGCAGATCTGTCAAACCCGTACAACCTGAAAAGGCTAATTCTCCGATTTCTACGAGACCCTCAGGCAGTACAATGTTTTTAAGGTTGCTCATCTTGCCCCATGAATCATAGCCTATCACTTCAGTACCCTCCGGAACGGTATACTCTTCCAATTTCTCATTTCCTTTGATAAGTATTTTCTTATCCTCTGAATATGTTACACCATATTCATCTACAAATGTTTTCATATATTTTATCTGTTAAGTTATTATTATGACATTATAGAGTATGTAGCAAGGAAGTTTCTATCAATATACAAAGAATATTTACTCTTTCAACAAAACTCTTTGTCAGCTTAAATGCAGGAAGATTGTGAGCCGGTGCAACTATCGTAGTTTGTTTCGACAAGTTCTGTGGTTGCAAGGGTTCTTCTTCCTATATTGTCATCTTTATTTGCCATACCCAAGAATAATAAGAATCGAGATATTATCGGCATTATCGTTATCATCACCCATACCCCAAATGATATTTGCAGTTTCAAGATTCTTATTATCTGTTTCCGGTAGATTATTTATATTGTTATTGTAATAAATTAAAAGATGCGATAAAATTAAGTTCCACCGCATCTTTTGTAAATGTTGTGTACCTTATTATTCTTCAATCATTTCATACTCGACACCAAACCACTCGTTGAGTGTATCCTCGACCTTGGCATTTGTTTTTTATATATTGAATTTATAAATATGTAAAATCTATCATTATTATCGTTTTTCAATCATTTTTTTATTTATGCGCCTACATATACAGCATCGAAATTGCGATATTAACAGACTGCCTGTTAGTGTAAGCCCTAATAATTTAAACATTAAATCATAAAAAACGAGGTGCCCTTTTGAGGGCACCACGTTCAACTTATATTACTGCTTTTATTATTTCTTTTTGTTCACCATAGCATCGATTGCGGCAACAGCTGTTACACTTAGAATCTCCTGTACAGTACTTTCAAAATCGATAAAGTGAATAGGTTTGTTAAGTCCCATCTGCAACGGACCGATAATCTCGGTATCGGGGCTCAAAGCCTGTAACATCTTGTACGAAGAGTTAGCCGAGTTAAGGTTGGGGAAGATGAGAGTATTAACATCGAGCCCGAAGAGTTTGTTGAAAGGATACTTGCCATCGCGAAGCTCACGGTTCATGGCTACATTTACCTGCATCTCGCCATCAAGTTTCCACTCGGGATACTCTTTGTGTATATATGCCACCGCATTCTGCACGTTCTCGGCACTACCACCCTTGTCGGTTCCGAAGTTAGAATATGACACCATAGCCATTCTGGGTTCGTGGTTAAAGAAGCGGACGGTTTTTTCGGCCAGACGTGCTATGTCAACAAGTGTGCTTGTAGATGGGGCACGATTTATGAGGGTGTCGGCAACAAAATATGTTCCCTTCTTTGAGTTTAGTATGTGCATGGTTGCAAAATGGTCGTAACCGGGTTGCATACCTATAACCTCTTTTGCCACCTTGATGGTATTTGAGTATTTTGTGTAAAGACCTGTCACAAAAGCATCGGCCTCGCCGGTCTCAACCATCATCATACCAAAATAGTTGCGCTCGAACATTTTATCGTTGGCCTCCTCTATGGTGTATCCCTGACGCTGACGTTTGTCGGCCAATATGCGTGCATAACGCTCGCGACGATGTGCCTCGTTGGGGTGACGGAGGTTCACAACTTCAATACCTTCGAGGCTTAGGCTAAGTTCTTTGGCAAGCTTGGCTATTATCTCGTCGTTACCAAGCAAAATGGGGTGACATATACCCTCTTCTTTCGCTTTAACGGCCGCCTTCATCATTGAGGGGTGTGCGCCCTCGGCAAATACCACGCGTTGTGGCTCGGTACGTGCCATCTCGTATATCTGCTGGGTGAGTTTCGACTCACGGCCCATAAACTCGAGCAGGTGTTCTTTGTAGGCGTCCCAGTCGGTAATTATCTTACGTGCTACACCACTCTCGATAGCAGCTTTTGCAACAGCGGTCGATACCTCTACAAGCAAACGGGGGTCTACCGGTTTCGGAATAAAGTAGTCGCGACCAAAAGTAAGATGGTTCACATGGTACACTTTGTTCACAATTTCGGGAACGGGTTGCTTTGCGAGGTCGGCAATAGCGCGTACGGCTGCTAGTTTCATCTCCTCGTTTATGGCTACGGCTGCTGTGTCGAGTGCTCCACGGAAGATGTAGGGGAAACCGATGACGTTATTTATCTGGTTGGGATAGTCGGAACGACCTGTGCTCATGAGCACGTCGGGACGGCTCTCCATAGCCTCCTCATATGTAATCTCGGGTGTGGGGTTGGCAAGAGCAAACACGATAGGGTCTTTTGCCATTGAGCGCACCATATCTTTCGAGAGGATATTACCTTTGGAGAGACCAAGGAACACATCGGCACCTTTGATAGCCTCCTCGAGGGTGTGTATATCGGTGCGCGAGGTCATGAACTCAACCTTTTCGGGGGTAAGGTTGGTGCGTTCTGTGTTTATTACTCCACGGCTGTCGAGCATCACAACATTCTCTTTCTTTACACCCAAAGCTATATATAGTTTGGTGCATGATATTGCGGCGGCACCTGCACCGTTTACCACTACCTTTACCTCTGATATGTTTTTACCGTTTACTTCGAGAGCATTCAACAAACCTGCTGCCGAGATGATGGCGGTACCATGCTGATCGTCGTGCATCACAGGTATCTGCAATTCCTCTTTTAAGCGACGCTCTATCTCAAAGCACTCGGGGGCTTTTATATCCTCCAAGTTTATACCACCGAATGTGGGTGATATTGCTTTTACCGCCTCAATAAATTTGTCGGGGTCGGTTTCGTCTACCTCAATATCGAACACGTCGATACCTGCGTATATTTTAAACAACAAACCTTTACCCTCCATAACGGGCTTACCGCTCAACGCACCGATGTTGCCAAGACCAAGCACTGCCGTTCCGTTAGATATTACAGCTACAAGGTTTCCTTTATCGGTATATTTATATGCGTTTTGGGGGTCTTTCTGAATTTCCAAACAGGGCTCCGCTACTCCGGGAGAATAGGCCAATGAAAGGTCGGCCTGAGTAAAATAGGGTTTTGTGGGAACCACCTCTATCTTTCCGGGACGTTTGCCCTCGTGGTAGTTCAATGCATCTTCTTTACTAAATTTTGCCATATCACTTAGTTGTTGCGGTGCCACAAGGGCACCTTTGTTATTATCTATTATAATTATTGTAGAACTCCTCGCCGGCCTCACCCACCCCAAAGAGTGCGAAATCGTAACGCACCGGGTCGTCGGGTGAAAATTCTCTCAATACCGCCGTGAGTTCTTCTACTGTTTTTCTGTCGTTTTGCGCACGGGTTACAAGCCCTAATCCACGGGCAACACGTGCCACATGTACATCGAGAGGTATCATTAATTTTGCAGGAGAGACATCTTTCCAGATTCCCAAATCCACAATACCATCGTCACGAGAGAGCCATCGCAACATCATGTGCAACCTCTTGCATGCCGATGCTGGCTTACCTTTCTGCGCTATCGGATTCGATATATGCTTGGTTGAGCTACCATCGTTGGCCACCGATAAAACGGAACGCAACTCGTGTATACCGCTCCACACATCACAACCCGAAAAGTATGGTTCCAGAGAACCTTGTTTTTCATATATTTCCCTTAGTCCTTTACATAGATAGATAAAGTCGCGGGCAAAAAACGTGCGGTGGATATTCTGCGTCTCTTCGATAGTTCTCCACTTTTCGTTCATGACATAATCGTAAGGGGTACCTTCCATTATGCCGAAAAGCATTTTTTTGCACGAATTTATTATCATTGTTCTGTTTCCCCACGCAACTACCGATGCCAATAATGCCGATATCTCAATATCGCGTTTATCGCAAAACGCATGAGGAAACTGTACAGGGTCGTTTTTTATGAACTCTTTGCAGTTATAAAAAGCTGCTTTTTCGTCCAATAATCTTTTTATTTTGTCCATTCAAAGCATATTACTTTGATAGTTTGGCGATGCATGCAACCATCTTATCCATGGTATCGCTCGTTGCAGGAACCAGAGGCAGACGCAATACATTCTCGCACTTACCGAGTATGTTCAACATTGCTTTTGCTCCGGCAGGGTTACCGTCGATGAATAGCAGACGATATATTTCGGCAAATGATTTGTCGATCGACTCGGCCTCTTCCCAATTTCCTTTCTCGGCTTCACGCACAAGTTTCGACAACTCGGCAGGAAAAGCGTTTGCAAAAACCGACACGACACCCTCGCCGCCGGCCTTCATTATGGGTACTGTAAGTGAGTCATCGCCCGAAAGAACTACAAAATCGGCAGGTTTCTTTGCCTGAAGCTCGGTTATTTGTTCCAAATTACCCGATGCGGCCTTCAAACCTACAATATTTTCACACTCTCGTGCAAGGCGCAATGTTGTTTCGGGCAACATATTTACACCTGTACGGCCGGGCACGTTGTACAAATATATGGGTAACTCGGTTGCACCAGCTATTGCTTTGAAGTGCTGATACATGCCCTCTTGGGTAGGTTTATTATAATAAGGAACTATCGACAATATCGCATCGATGCCTGTAAGATCTTCGGTACGCAGTTCGTTCACCACTGCCATAGTGTTGTTGCCACCCACACCCAGCATGATAGGTATGCGACCGGCCACCTGTTTTATGATGCGCTTTCGTGTCTCGCGTTTCTCCTCCAAAGAGAGGGTAGGTGTTTCACCTGTTGTTCCGTGAACACAAAGGAAATCGGTACCACACTCTATGTGCATCTGCACCAAATCCTCCAAAGCCTTGTAGTCTACTTCACCGGTTTGTGTAAAAGGTGTAATAATGGCAACACCCATTCCGGTTAATCTTTTTCGCATCATAAATATTAATTTGTTTTATCGAGGCAAATTTACATTAAATATTGCCAACTGCCTTATTTTTTATAAATAAATATTTGTTATTTGTATCATTTTGTAAGGTTACTTATCATTTCGAGAAATTCTTCTTCGTTTACAAGCCTTACATTCAACTTTTGAGCCTTTTCTAGTTTCGAGGGTCCCATGTTCTCTCCGGCAAGGATAAAGGAGGTCGATTTGCTCACACTGCCCACGTTCTTGCCTCCGTTTTTCTCTATCATCTCTTTATACTCGTCGCGAGAATGGTGGGTAAAGACACCGCTTATAACGATGCTCTTCCCGGCAAGAATATCCGACCGTTCTTGTTGCTCGGCCTCGTCTAGCTCAAATTTAAGCCCTGCTCGACGCAACCTCTCCACAATCTCCACATTTACCGGGTTGTCGAAGAATGCTCTCACCGCCGATGCTATGCGCTCGCCTATATCATCGACAGCTATCAGCTGTTCCATGGTTGCCGACATCAGCGCATCTATGTTTCCAAAAGCTCGTGCCAGACGCTTGGCCACCGTGGCACCCACGAAACGTATTCCAAGTGCAAACAATACTCGCTCAAAAGGTACATCGCACGAACGACGCAACGCTTCGAACATGTTTGCAACGGTTTTGCCACCCATGCGAGGGAGAAAGAGAAAATCGTCCTCGTTCATGCTGTAAAGGTCGGCAACATTCTTTATTAAGCCATAACTAAACAGTATCTCCACCGTTTCGGGGCCTATGGTCTCTATGTTCATTGCCTCACGCGACACAAAATGCTCGACACGAGCACGCATCTGAGGAGCACAACCCGATTCGTTGGGGCAATAATGCGCCGCTTCGCCTTCGGCTCGCACAAGGGGTGTTCCGCACACAGGGCATTTGGTAATAAACTTCACCTTTTCGCCAACTAGTATGCGGGCATCGAGGTCTACACCTGTTATTTTAGGAATAATCTCACCACCCTTCTCCACATAAACCATATCACCTATATGCAGGTCGTATTTTTCTATAATGTCGGCATTATGAAGCGAGGCACGCTTTACAACCGTGCCCGACAGCTGAACAGCATCGAGGTTGGCAACGGGGGTTACAACACCTGTGCGCCCCACCTGATAGGTAACCTCGTTAAGACGAGTAACGGCACGCTCTGCCTGAAATTTGTATGCGATGGCCCAACGGGGCGACTTTGCCGTGTAACCAAGGTTCTTCTGTTGTCGCAGGGAATTTACTTTAAGTACTATGCCATCGGTAGCCACGGGTAGCTCCTTACGCGCCTTGTCAAAGTGGTCTATAAAAGCAAAAACCTCCTCCAAGGTTGAGCATTTGCGTGTAGTGTCCGATATTTTGAAGCCCCACCCCTTTGCGGTCATAAGGTTTTCATAATGCCCCTCGCAAGGTAACTCCTCACCCAACATATAATAGAGGTAGGCATCGAGCTTGCGGGTGGCAACTTCGGCCGGAGATTGCAGTTTAAGCGTGCCCGACGCGGCGTTACGAGGGTTGGCAAACAGGGGCTCTCCATTACGTTCGCGTGCCTCGTTCAACTCGTCGAACACAGCCCATGGCATAAGCACCTCGCCACGAATCTCAAACTCACGCGGATAGCCCTCGCCTTTTAGCACCAAAGGCACCGAGCGTATTGTTTTTACGTTTGCGGTAACATCGTCGCCCTTCTCGCCGTCGCCACGTGTAACGGCCTGCACCAGCTTGCCGTCGCGATAGGTGAGCGACAACGACGAGCCATCGAATTTAAGCTCGCAACAAATCTCGAAATCATCGTTCAACGCACGTTTCACACGCTCGTAGAACTCGGCAACCTCGGCCTTCGAGTAGGTGTTGCCAAGAGAGAGCATGGGATATTTGTGCGCAACCTGAACAAAGCCCTTTGCAAGGTCGCTACCCACACGCTGTGTAGGCGATGTCTCGTCGAACATATCGGGGTGCGCATCTTCCAAGGCCTGCAACTCGCGCAACAGAGCATCAAACTCAAAATCGCTTATTGTGGGCGATGACAGCACATAATAATTGTAGTTATGTTCGTGCAACCGACGACGCAGGTCCAATATTTGTTCTTTATAATTCATTGCAACAAAGCTTTTACAGGTGTAACTCGCTGAAAATCGAGCGCGAAGATACAACAAAAATAATGACAAAAAAAGAGGCTCTCACAAAAAGTAAAGAGTCTCTTTTTATAAAAGGTTCAACTACCGCATTAAAGAGCGACACTTGTAAATGTTACCACCAAATAATTTTTCTTTGAGAGAGTCAAAGTCTTGCAAGATACATTATATGTGATACCTGCTTTATAGTCGGCCTTAACAAAACCACCTCCGATCGATGAGAAACCGGCACCTTGCAAAAGGCTCTTATAGTTGCTCCAATCTATCTCGCTTGCCTCGTAGAGGTAAGAGATTGAATAGTCGGAAGCCATATAAGCCTCGGCTGTGAGGTTCAACTGGGGGAAAGCCTGCATAAGAGGAGCTATCTGCAACTGCTGTGCAGGTGTAAGCTGGCCTACAATATAACCCTTCTTCTCCAAATTCTTAAATGTCATGCTCTGCATGCTGCACGATGTTGTGAGTGTTGCCACAAACATTACCGCCATGAGCGAAAGAACAAAAAATCTTTTCATAATTTCTATTTATTTTTTAGGTTTTAATTTCTGCTTGCGAAGATAGCCAAATTTTGCTGTCTAAACAAAGAATAACACTAAATTTAAAAAATATAGGTTAAAAACGGGCTAATACAAAAAACATAGCTTGCCACGACAATATCACACACCCCCCTCGGTTGGTGGCAGAGCGGTTGGTGTTTCGGACATAGCACCTGTTTGTTGCGCTTGTTGCATTTGTGCCATGAGCTCGGGTGGTATTCCGCTCATGGGTGCTCCCTGCGTTGCCTCCTCCTCGTTACGTTTTATTGCCTCCAAAATTTTTGTGGCAAAGGGGAAGGAACTGTTTTCGAGCATGGTTTTTACATCGACAGCGTTGGCACGGAAAAGTTCCATGAGAAAATCGTTTGCAAGCATCTGGTAAACGGGTGTGTTATAACCTTCGGATATTGTGAGGTCAATCTCGGCGTTCTGCACCTTTTCGGGGTTGTACCACTTTGATTCTTCGTTGTAGTCGTTGCCGGCAAGGTCGATGTAGCGCATGTCGGTATAAAACTGCTGTATTGTTTTCATGAGTTTCACATCGCGCCTGCGACGAAAGGTGCGGAAGGAGTCGAACAACCCTTTAAGGTTGAGCGATGAGTTTTGCACCTGTTGCGCATAGAGCGATGCCGGTGTCCCGGCTTTCGGTGGTTGCCCCTGCATGGCCGAGTTTACTCCCGAAATTTCATTAATCAGTTTTAGTTGAAGACTCAGCAACTCAAAATCACCTGCAACCGATGCTCCGCTGTTATACTGTCGCACCACCCCATCTATGCTTTGTCCGGGTTTAAGTTTCACGAATAGCACACCGTTGTAACGCACATATTCGTCGATAACCTCTTCGCGACTCATGCTCTCGAAAGCCTCATCATCGACCACAAGCACACCCTTCGACGATGTTCCTCGAATAAAATCGATGAGGGTTGCTGTGCGGTTTATAGCACGTTGTTGGTCGATAAACTGCTCGACAAAATTCCCAAGCTTGCCTTGAACAAGAGGATAGAGGTGCAGGACATAATTGTGTTCTCCATGCCAATATGGGCTACGCCCCTCTTGCAGAATATCGCCGGCGGGTGTCATATAGCGGTAGTACCAATAACGCTCTGTTGCAAAATAGTACTCTATGGGCAGAACATCTTCCTCGGCTATACCCGATGAGAGCGCCTCGTTGAGACGTTTTTTATTTTCGGCATCGAGCATCTTTTTCACCTCGTTTGTATAGGGCAGATAGCCCCATGTACCTTTCGAGGTGTCGTTCCAGCAATAAGCATCGCGCGATTCGAGTTTCCACCCGAGGATTACACGGCAAAGGTCGCCACGCGATGGTGTGTAGAAGGACAAAGAGTGTATCTCATCGCCCTGCATGCCACGGTTCAACGATATATTATCGGCCGAGGTTG
This sequence comes from Bacteroidaceae bacterium, assembly GCA_045631905.1. Lineage (GTDB taxonomy): Bacteria > Bacteroidota > Bacteroidia > Bacteroidales > Bacteroidaceae > HGM04593. Next base: position 38,365 of record JAZQVO010000011.1, on the reverse strand, counting down.
CACCATAGAAATCTCTTATCCTGCTCTTCTTTTGCGGTGTATTGCCAAAAAGAGCCAACACCTGTTCGAGAGGCAGGTCGAAGAGCTCCCCTATGCAATTAAGGTCCCACAAACGCACATCTTCGAGGTGAGTGTTAAAGAACAGACGCGAAGGATTTACGGGGTACACCCATACATCTTTCTGCGCTTTTGCAGGGTTAAAGCCATACTCCACCCTTTGCGCAACCATGCCACCATTAAGCAACATGCGCATGGTGTCGGCATCTACCTCATTCAGCTCGTTTATGTCGTGCACATACTCTATTGCGATAGACATCATCTCGCCAACTTTTGTTTCGTCTCGGTCGCGAGCCACGCACACAGGGCGCATGATATTTTGTCGCATCTGTCCGTCGATGTTGCTGAGTATAGGAGCTATCATATTATTCTTTAAAGGCACTTTGCCGTTTTTCTTTATAAGTTCCCCCTCTGTTATTATATTACCACTGTCGGGGTCGCGCACAAAATCGCCCCACTGGTCACCAAAGCTATACATAAGGCTTCGTCGCAAATTGCGACGAGCCTCATCGAGAGCGTTCCAGCAGGCGGCACACTCGTTCAGAAAGTCAATAGCCGGACCCGACTCCACGCTGTCGCGCCCACTGTTTTTTACAGGCTCGGCCTTGACTTTTCTGTTTAAGAATTTATTCATACAACACTTGGTTTTTAATTTTTCTTATAAGGATCCTCCTGCTCTTCGGGCTCATTATCTTCCGTTTCGCCCCATCTGCGTTTCTTGTATCTCTCCCAACCAAACTTATCACTATTATAGAATAAATTAGGAATTACTTTGTACTCGGGAGTTGTAGTGAAGTTCTTATTAATTATAGGAGGCATCATCTCCAACTCTCTTACAACCGCTTTTCTTATCTCCCTTACATGATCTTCAAAAGGAGTCTCTCCTCTCGGGCTTATATCGTCCTTATATTCGCTATGATCCATAGGAACCATAATTCTTTTCTCCTTGATATTTTTGAGTATTATATCGATGGGACCAAGGAGAGTGTTTCCAAGCTCTTTGTATCTATTTACATTTATTTGTACTTTGCGATTAAAATCTTCCGATGCCAAAGGATAAACAAAATATCTTTTATCATTATTCTCGCGCCTCATGGCATTACGCACCTCCACATCGCCCGAAAAAGCGACGTTCCTACCGTACATCTTATTGAGCATATATTCATTGAACGAGGGGTAAAGCTTGAAATACTCTTTGGGCTCCATGCCATACCTCTTGACAAAATCATCAGTCAATTTATTGACGAGAGCGACATCTTTATTCTTGCGAGCCTCCACAATATCCTTATAGCGTATAACAGCCGAAAGGTGCTGATTATAAAAACCTGTATAAACGCTGTTATCCGTATCCATAGCCCTATAAAGGTCGATACCGCGCGGGAAGCCTTCGTAGTGCTGAATCATCTGTTGCATGGCTTTCGTAAGTTCGGGCTTCAACCTGTCCAAATCGGCAAGTGCACGAATATTTACATACAAGGTCTTCTCCTCGGGCACATAAGCACAATTATCAATCATTTTATGGCTCAGTTGCAAAGGCAGAGCTTTGAGTTCGGGATAGGCGGCATAGAAAAGTTCATCTTTAATCAAGTCGCCCAGTCGCATCTCCGAAGCATAATGTTTGGTTTTGTCGAAAAACTCTGCAAGCTTATCCATATTCTCCACATTAGGTTCTTCGTTAAAATCCCTTTTGAGTATTCTGTACTCATAAGCATCGCGGGGGCTGTAAAAGTCGAGAGCCTTCTCAAAGACATCGGACATCTCCGAATAATCTCCGTTAATCTCTGCACGCCACTCACCGTCGGCACCCTGGAACCAGCCGGTTCTTTCCCATACCTTTTTCGGGTCGAGGCCCAGAATCTCCAAATCCTCGGCATAATCCAAATCCCTCACTCCGGGTATTTTAATATTTCGTTTACGAAGGTTTTCTGCACCCTTCACACCTATAAACTTATAGGAATTACCGGCAGGAGCATAACCGTTCTCCATGATGGCACCGTAACGCCCTGCTTTTTCGCCCCAGAGAAAATCGGGAGTACCATCGAGCATGGTACCACCTCTACCGAGAGCCCTTTTGTAGCCGTCGGCATTATAGTAGTTACCCGCACGTTTGGCCGATGGGAAACGCGAAAACACCCTTGAACGATAATCATCGGGGTTGCTTCCTCTCTGCATAGCTTCGCGATGCGACACAAGGAGATTTTTCACATCGTCGTGCGACAACTCCTTACCACCCGAGAAGAAAATATTCTTCTGCGACAACGCTCTTTTGGCAAAATCTCCGAAACGGGCCAGAATACTGCGCTCCTCCGGGGTGGAGTAACCATTCTCGGCAATCTCAGCAAGATACTCCTCTATTGCCGAGTATCCTCCTCGACCGTTCCTCTTAGCTATCTCATGAATCTTTGCTTTCACATCTCTGTCGGCCATTCGGTAAACATCGTCATAAAAGTCGAAAACATACTCGCCAAACAACTTTGAGAGACCACCGTGACCCACCACCTCGTGCAGAACGGTTTTTTCGAGTTCCTTCATGTTAGCTATATTGGGAAGGTTTATATACACCTTACCGGTGTTGTTATCCACCCAACCCATCGAGCGTATTTTATTGTTATACTCGCCCACATTCTCCTCGACAGGTATCGCGCGCTCGTCAAATATAAAATTAAGCTCGCTACCCAAGCGCGACGCAAGCTCGTTGGCTCGTGTCTGCATTCTTCTCATATCTTCGGTGCTGTTTCTCACACCCGCATAGCTCCAAGCATAGGGTTTGTTCCACTGTCGAGGCACACTTATGTTCTCCCATACACTATATTCGGGGGTTGCACCTTCGAACCAATCGTAAGGCGCCTCCTTGTAACGCGACGCAAGCTCGTTGGCACGTTCGGGAGAGGCACCGTTCGCCATCGCATCTGCCTCTTGGCGCATAATATCGGCATAGCGGTCGAGAGCTCTGTTCTCGGCAGGTGTGCAATAGGCCGGTTTCTTGTTTATCGCAGTCAAAAGCGCACCCGAACGCAGGCCGAACTCGTTTTCCACCCCTCGACGTATGTCATAGAGCATCTGCCCCACACCCTTGTCGCCGTATGTTGTACGAGAAGATATATCCTCAATTATTTTACTCTCTTCGGCACTCATCGATGTACCGCTCGCCTTCTTATACATAGCCTCGGAGATTACATCGACCGGCACACCGCTCTCTTTTGAATAAATCCCTGCCTGACGGAAGAAATTTTCGGAATCGTACTTACCAAGCAGTATCTTCTCGTAGTTGGCAATTTTGTTTTTTCGAAGTTCGGGACGGCTCGAAAGCACCACCCTTTTCAGCTCCCTGCTGTCGGCAACCTCTTTGCTCTCCACACGGAAACCGTTTGCATCTATAAGAGAGATGTTGTACCCGCCACCGGGCAACTCCTCCACCTTATAATCGACCGCAACAGGAGGTGTCGATGTAACCTTATTCTCTACAAGATAGAGCAATTTAGAGCGTGTCGATGCAGAAAGCTCGTCGCTACTCATTAGTTTTAAATAGTCGCTCTTCATTTGAGCAAACGGTTCGCCCCCCTCCTTCATGGGAGCAGTAAAGGAGTGTTCCAGCTCTTTCACAAACTCGTTTGGGTTTATTCCCGCACGTATAATCTCACGTTTTTCGGCATTGTTGAGACGGAAACGACCTTTGAGCCTGCCCGTTGCATCGAGCTTAATGTAAGCACCCTTCGGTCTCCAATGAGCAAGTCGCATAACACCCAAAGTTGTCGCACTCTCGCCAAAATCGTAAAGCAGGTCTATCGGCTCCACCTCTACACCCGATGCAGTTTTTTCAAGTGTCGAGCCAAGTGTAAACACAGCCGACTCGGCACCCAAAATACCTGTTGAGGTGGCAATTTTTCGTCCTCCTGTCAAGCCACGCGACATCTCTTTGAGCGGTGTACCCACGACACCCAGCAAGGTACCCGTTCCGAGACCATGAGCAAAAGCATTTACTGCCTTGTTCACATCTATGCCATCGTTGTACAAGAGGTCGTCGGCAAGGCTGTTCGAAGCATCGTAACCACCAAGAGTAAGTCCCTGTGTAGCAGAGCTCCCAAGAATTTTACTCCCTATCTTGCCCACAACAGCACGTTCAATGATACGTTGCGCTTCGGGCAGTTGCATGCCTCGCGACGCATACTTCTTAACCAGATTACCGGCAAGGCCGTTTACCATTCTGTTACCTGCAAAAGATACTGCCTTGGAAGAGACACCGCCTATCGCCGAGAACATGGGCGCATCGTAGAGCAAAGAACCTATGCCCGATGCAAGATTTTCCCCTCGACCTGCGTTGTAGGAGTTTAACCCCTCGCGATTAATCTGTGTCTGTGTCGATGTTTGCGCACGCGAGTCGAGAGCCCAATTTGTGAGTTTCCCTGTCAGCGAGTTGTCCACCGCACTGCGTGTCATATATTCGAGCGAGCTTTTTGGAGTAGCCTCATCGACAAGCTCACCCACGACACGGCTCTCTATGTGTGGTTTCAGTACCTTGTCGCGATACTCATCGGGCGACAAACCTGCATAATTTGCATAACTGCGAGCAATGCTGTCGAGAGCCTCATCGCCATCTATGGCACTCATGGTGCGCCTGACGGTTTTTGCAGGGTCGGCCTTTCGGCGCATGGCGGCAAGCGATGTAAGAGGGTCGGCACCGGGAACCGTTGCATAAGCAAGATATTCGGCCCTCGCCTCATCTTCCGATGCTTTTCTCTCCCTCTTATATACATCGCTCACTCTACCTGTGTAGTAACCATCGGTAGCCTCTTTTATATTGTTGTCGGACATAACAAACAAGCGTCTGCGACGTAACTCGCTATCTTCGGGAGCAAGATAGTTCCTTGCCGATGCCACCTGTCTACGTTCATGCTCCGCTTTGTCTACCGGCGCACTCCAGCGCTCATACTCTTTTTTCATGCGCTCGGCACCGGCCTGCATGTCGTAACCCGCATCAAAACTCTCTTGTTCGGCCAAATAGTAGCCATCATCAGTCACACTGTTATCGACAAATTCTTCGTCTCGTTTTTTTCTTTTTTCGGGTGTGTTATCACCGTAATACCAATTTTGTTCTCTGCTGTTCATAATATTTTATTTTTTGTTTAACCATTGTGGAGTTTTCCAACTTTTTATCTCACTCAAAATATCCCTTTTCCAGGGCAAGCTACGCTCCTCGCGTTTTAAAGGAGCAACAGGCGAAACCATGGTTTGCAAAAGGTTCACGCTTTTTTTGGCACCGCTGTTACGAATACTGTTTTTAAGATTCATCTCGGCAATCTTGCCTTTGTAGTCGAGCATCGCCGCACGATAATTTTCCTCTGCTTTTTCATACATCTCGTTTGCTTTACCCGAAAGAGGTTTCGACGAAATTTCGTACCGCATGCCGTTATTACGCGCCGCAATCGAGAACAAATTCGATGCCAAATCGGCAAGTGTCGCAAGCCTTCTCCTTCTTTTTGCAACAACATAATTCCTGCGTGCGTTTGCAAGCGATTGCCTCCAATGCTTAGCAAGCTCTTGTGAAGAATAATTCTCGTTCATAATAAAAAAATTTATAAATCCTCGTTACCCCAATTAAGCCCCATGAGAGCATCTTTAAAAAGATTCAAACCATTGCTTGCACTCTGTGCCGCCATCTTCTCGTCGAGGGAGATATCCTGAAGCTGTCCGTTCATAATAGCCTGCCTATTCTGCAAGTGTGTCGAATCGACGTTTCTCTTATGAGCCTCGGCCTGTGAAGCAATGCTTGTTACAACATTCTCAAGCATGTTCAGCCCCTGATTATTGCGTGCTACCGCATACTCGGGAGTTGCCCCGTTTATAGCCGCATAAGCCCTGTTCTGCTCGTTCTGGCGACGCAGAGTATTTTCAACCCTCTTTATAGCCGCCTTCGATGCCAAACTGTTTAAGTAATCTCCAAAATAATTTCTCTTGTACCAAGAATTTTCGAGTGACGATGCCTCACGCCTTAGATTGTCCTGGTTGCGTTTGGCTTTCGATGACTCGAACATTCCTTTAATACCCGAATAGAGCCCTAACGCCCCACTCAAACCCGATAAAACTGCAAATACGCTCATACTTTTTTTGGTGCAAAAGAAACACACAAACAGGCGTTCGAGGTTGCGATAATACCAAAAAGCGTTATCGTTCAACAAATTAGTATTATCGCAACCTGTTTTTCCGATAATAGTTTATCTTCGCAAAAAATAAAAAATAATGGTAAAAGGCAGAAAAAACAGTTGTGTCACCATAGACGATGTGCACAACGAAACGCTGTCGCTTTTTCACCGCCTCATACAAAGGCTCGAAAAGCTGACAGTAAATTGCGAGGACCCCGGCACCATTAATCAGGCACTTAAAACCACCGCCGATTTTCTTGTAAAACTAAATAAAGAGCGGGAACATGGTGACGACGGTATAGGTGCACTCTTGCAACAAACCCTTAAAGGCATAGAAGGAGAGAAATTTTAATGGTGGGTGAGAAGGGTAAAAAAAATGGTGTGGCACGTGCCACACCATTTTGTAAGAAAAACAGGATACTTTTGAAAAATCAATCGTTGCCGATGCTACCCGATGCAATATCGAGAATCTCACTTGTTATTGCCTGCTGACGACCTTTGTTATATTCAAGAACAAGTTGCGACAGCAAATCGTCGGCATTATCGGTTGCAACCTGCATAGCTATCATGCGAGCCGAGTGCTCGGCTGCGGCCGAAGCGAGGAGCATCGAATATAGGTTAAGCTCAATAACCTTTGGCAAAATGGTATTGAGCAACTCTTTTTTGTCGGGCTCAACAATATATTCAACCTCTGCACCACAGCCCTCCTCGGCGCAACCTTCGGCAAGTGGCAAAAGCGTCTCTTGCAGAGGCAACAACTTCGATGCCGAGCGGTAAGCGGTATAAACGAGCTCCACCTTGTCGTAATTTTCAGCCTTAAAAGCACCCATAAACTTTTGCGCCACGCCTGCAACATGGGAATAACCCGCTGTTGCCGACAGCTCCACGAAAGAGAGGTCGCACTTGCAAGCATTAAACTTTTTTACAGCATCGGCTATCTTCTTTCCCACAGGAAAAACAACTACCTCGGCTCCGCTTTCAACAAAACTATCGACTACCGACTTTGCCTCGCGAATTATATTGGAGTTAAAGGCACCGCATAATGTAGAATCGGAGGCTACCGCAATTATTGCAACCCGTTTAACATCGCGCACAGCCGTATACGACGATTCTTGAAGCGCACAATTATTTAGAGCCACCGACAGCATCTTGTGCAAAGCCTCTTTGTATGGCGACATACTGTCGATGACACTCTGCGCCCTACGCAACTTTGCCGCCGACACAAGTTTCATGGCCGATGTTATCTTTTGCGTGTTCTTTACCGACTGTATTCTCTGCTTTACCTCTCTAAGGTTCATATAATAATCAGTTTAATGTAACGATTATTTCGTTTGCTACCTCTTGAATAATTTTTGTAACATCGTCATCTATCACGCCTGCCGACAGTTTGTCGAGTACATCGGTTTTGTGACGCGAGTGCATAATATCGATAAACAGCTCTTCGAACTCACCCACTCTTTCCAAGGGCACTTTTGCAAGCAGGTTATGAACACCGCAATAAAGAACAGCTATCTGCTCGGCAACAGGCATGGGCGAATATTGTGGTTGCACAAGAAGACGATTTGTGCGACGACCTCGGTCGATAACCATCTTTGTCACGCTATCCATGTCGCTACCAAATTTTGCGAAAGCTTCGAGCTCCCTAAACTGCGCCTGGTCTATCTTTAATGTTCCGGCCACCTTTTTCATCGATTTAATTTGCGCGTTACCACCCACACGAGAAACCGATATACCCACATTTACAGCAGGACGGAAGCCCTGGTTGAATAGGTCGCTCTCCAAATATATCTGTCCGTCGGTTATCGATATAACATTCGTAGGTATATATGCCGACACGTCACCTGCCTGAGTCTCTATGATGGGCAGCGCGGTGAGAGAACCTCCACCCTTCACATGAGCTTTCAGCGATGGTGGCAGGTCGTTCATCTGCGTGGCAACCTCCTGCTGATTTATAATCTTTGCGGCACGCTCCAGAAGGCGCGAATGAAGGTAGAACACATCGCCCGGGTAGGCCTCGCGCCCCGACGGGCGACGCAATATCAGCGACACCTCACGATAGGCGACAGCCTGCTTCGACAGGTCGTCGTAAACCACAAGAGCGTGACGACCTGTGTCGCGAAAATACTCACCTATCGCAGCACCCGCCATAGGAGCATAGTACTGCAAGGCGGCAGTGTCGGCGGCAGTTGCCACAACAACAATCGTATAATCCATAGCCCCATGCTTACGCAAGGTGTTCACAATAGATGCTATGGTAGAACCCTTCTGACCAATTGCCACATATATGCAATAAACAGGGTTCCCCGCATCGTAATTTGCCCTTTGGTTTATTATGGTATCTATCGCGATAGCTGTTTTGCCAGTCTGTCGGTCGCCTATTATGAGCTCGCGCTGACCTTTACCGATAGGTATCATCGAGTCTATCGATTTAAGACCGGTCTGCAACGGCTCGGTTACCGGCTGACGAAATATCACTCCGGGAGCCTTACGGTCGAGAGGCATCTCAAATTTTTCGCCGACGATATCACCTTTGCCATCGATGGGTTCTCCAAGCGGGGTTATAACACGCCCGAGCATGCCTTCGCAAACATCTATCGAGGCGATGCGCCCCGTGCGTTTCACCATCATACCCTCTTTTATCTTGTCTGTGGCACCCAAGAGAACCGCACCCACGTTATCTTCTTCGAGATTCATGACAATAGCCATCACCCCGTTATCGAACTCCAAAAGTTCATCGGCCTCGGCATTGTTGAGACCATAAATGCGTACAACACCGTCGCTCACCTGCAACACCGTGCCCACTTCGTCATATTTTGCACTGTTATTTATACCTTTCAGTCTATCCAACAATACACTTGACACCTCGCTTGGTTTTATACTCATTATACTAATTTTCTAACTGTTTTTACTAACTGTTTTTTTATCTCTTCGAGCTGTTTTTTCACACTTGCATCAAAGCGTTTATCATCGGTTTCAATTACGAAACCACCCAAAATAGAGTTATCGACAATCTCTTTTATTCTGACATCGAGATTGCTATGCTGTTTAATCACACCCATTATCTTTGACTTTAATTCGGGTGTAAGCGACGATGCCGTAATTACTCGAACCGCCAAAATACCTTTATCGCGACGATAGAGCCTGATGTAGGCATGAGCAATGAATAACAAAAGATTTTCGCGAGAAGCTTTAAGCACAAGTGTCATGAAACGCTCAAAAACATCGCCACCATCTACCGCCTTGCACAACTTTTTCACTTTTTCGTCGGCTGTAAGCAAAGGGTCTTTAAGCATAACGGGCAGGCTCTTCACATCGAACAACAACTGTTTCAGTTGCGACATGTTTTTACATATCGCATCTTCGGCCTTCTGCTCCTTGGCATACATGTAAAGAGCCTTGGCATAACGCATGGATATTACGCCTACATTCATTTAAACATACTCTTTTCTACAAGTTCTTTGTCCACAAGTCTATTTGTATACTCCTGCTGTGCCTCGCTGTCGGCAAGCTCCTTGCGCAACACCTTCTCGGCTATGGCAAGAGAGAGTTCGGCCACCTGATTGCGAATTTCGCGCAACGCGAGCTCTTTTTCACGCTCGATGAGTTCCCGTGCCTCGCCAAGCATCTTTGCACTCTCCTCCTCGGCCTTTACGCGTGCCTCTTTTATGAGTTGCTCACGTATCTCGGCCGCCGAGTGCAAGATTTTCATCTCCTCCTCTTTCGCTGCTTTTAATATCGCTTCGCTCTCGGCATTAATAGCCACCAAACGCTCGTTGGCTCTCTTTGCGTTCTCCAACGATTCATCGATGAAACGTTTGCGCTCGTTTATCACCGTAGTGATAGCGGGGAAGCCATATTTTGCCAATATAAAAAATACTATACCGAACGCAACAAGCAACCAAAAAAGCAAGCCGAAGTCGGGTAATAATATCGACATATTCTTTTTAGATGAGTATTACAAGAACCGATGTAAGAATAGCGAACATAGCCACACCCTCAATGAGTGCCGCCGCCAAAATCATACCCGAGCGTATGTCGCCTGCAGTTTCGGGCTGACGTGCCATAGCGTCGAGAGCAGTTGTTGCAATACGGCTTATACCGAAAGCGGCACCAAGAACCACAATACTTGCGGCAAAAACCGCCGCCGATTTTGCCAAACTTGCATCGAGTGCTGTTTGCAATAAAATTGATAAAAACATAAAAACTTATTTTTAAGGTTAATAAAATCATTTAATGCTTATCGCCATGATGCTCGGGCTGTGCAAGCCCTATGAACACCGCCGACAACATAGTAAAAACAAAAGCCTGTATGAACGCCACCAAAAGCTCGAGCACATTCATAAAGACAGTGAAAACCACCGATATTATAGTCATTGCCCCACCTAAATAAACATTTACGGTGGCAGTTATGAATATCAAGCACACAAAAACGAGCAAAGCTGTGTGACCTGCAAAAATATTTGCAAAAAGACGCACAGTGAGCGCAAAAGGCTTAACCACCAAGCCCAATATCTCAATAAGAGGCATAAGGGGGAAGGGCACTTTAAGCCATGTGGGAACGTCGGGCCACAAGACCTCTTTCCAATACTCTCTGTTACCAAACAGGTTCACCGCCACAAATGTACATAGTGCCAAGGCCAGCGTAACAGCGATGTTACCCGTGACATTTGCCCCACCTGGGAATATTGGCACCAAGCCCATGAGGTTGCTCAACAATATAAAAAAGAACACAGTGAGCAGATAGGGTGTGAAACGCGGAGCATTCTTTCCAAGATTCGGCACTATGACACTCTCAACCACCATGCTGACGAGCATCTCCATGGCACCCACAAAACCACCCGGTGCACAATCGTCGTTTTTGCGTTTTTTGTACCAGCGCGATGTAAACAACACTATTGTAACAAGCAACAGAGCGTTCAAGAAAACCGCCAGCACATTCTTTGTTATTGAAATATCGAGCAAGGGTCTTCGCTCGCCACCATAAACATCAACCTCCACTATCTTACCCTCATTATCGCCCTCTTGGGCAATATAAAAACCATTATACTCTACCGCTTCGTGAAACACCGCAGAAGAGAAGAGTTGCCACCCCGCTCGCTCGCTGTATAGAATCACGGGCAGAGGTATAGATATATGTTTTTCGCCCACAGTTGTTATGTGCCACTCATAAGAGTCCTTCAAATGAGAGAAAATAGTCTTTGTTGCATCGAACGACGAGCCAACCGCAGCCGATGAGAGCAGGGGCAACAACATGAAAAGAGATAATAATATGTATCGCAGCCTTTTTAGCATCTTATCTCATTTTATTTTTTGCTATGCTTTATGTACATGAAAAACAAACTTTCGGGCACAAGCATAATCATATAATAGAACATAAAGACAAACACAACCGACACTAACTGTGAACGCATCACAAATGCGCCCACTAAAACAACCAGCATCGATAAAAACATTTTAACAGCCTTAAAGCCTAAAATATAACGTGTAAGTTTCATTACACGCATGCCGGGCGACAGGGGAACAATAGCCAACACATATAACAACCAGAAAAATACCGGTATCATAATGTGGCCTTTGAATACATACGATGGAAAAAAATTCAACAATATGCCCTCGACCAAAAAGAAGAGAACACAAACCACAGCAGTAAGTATTATTATCGTTTTCAGTTTACTCATGTTTTTATACCTCTACACAAGCCACAACAACATTATTATTCACCTGCACAAAACCCGTTTCTATGGCAAGCACACCATCTTCCGCCCCGCTCCACGATATTTTACCCGCTTTCAGCGTCGATATTAGTGGTGCATGCTTGTAAAGCACCATAAACGGCTCCAAAGCACCGGGGAAAGAGGCTTTTGTAACCTCACCCTCGAAAAGAACCCTCTCGGGAGATATTATTTTAAGCAAAAAAGAGCGACCTGTCATTCTATCTCATCAATTAATTTGTTCGAGCAACTTTTTACCCTTCTCGATAGCCTCGTCTATGGTGCCCACATTCAAGAAAGCCTGTTCGGGCAAATAGTCGACCTCGCCGTTCAAAATCATCTTAAAACCTCTGATGGTCTCCTCGATAGGCACCATCACGCCGGGTACACCGGTAAATTGTTCGGCCACAGTAAAGGGTTGCGAGAGGAAGCGTTGCACACGACGTGCACGATTAACCGTGAGGCGGTCCTCCTCGGACAACTCCTCCATGCCAAGAATCGATATAATATCCTGCAACTCCTTGTTACGTTGCAAAATCTGCTTCACACGTTGCGCCGTTTCGTAATGTTCCGCGCCCACAATATTGGCATCGAGAATGCGCGATGTCGAGTCGAGAGGGTCCACCGCCGGATAAATACCAAGCTCGGCAATTTTACGGCTCAACACGGTTGTTGCGTCGAGGTGGGTAAATGTTGTGGCAGGCGCAGGGTCGGTAAGGTCGTCGGCCGGCACATAGACAGCCTGAACCGAAGTTATGGAGCCATGTACCGTAGATGCAATACGCTCCTGCATGGCACCCATCTCACTTGCCAAAGTAGGCTGATAGCCCACAGAGCCCGGCATGCGCCCAAGCAGAGCCGACACCTCGGAGCCCGCCTGTGTAAAACGGAAAATATTATCAATAAAGAAAAGTATATCGTTGGTTTTTCCTTCGACGGCACCAGCATCACGAAACGACTCGGCAACAGTAAGGCCCGACAGAGCCACAGAGGCACGAGCACCGGGAGGCTCGTTCATCTGGCCATACACAAGAGTAGCTTGCGACTTTGCCACCTCATTATAATCAATCTTCGAGAGGTCCCAATGCCCCTCCTTCATGCTCTTCTTGAAATTCTCGCCATAACGCACCACGTTCGACTCAATCATCTCGCGCAACAGGTCGTTACCCTCACGTGTACGCTCACCCACACCGGCAAACACCGAGTAGCCGTCGTGCCCCTTGGCAATATTGTTTATGAGCTCCATAATAAGTACGGTTTTTCCTACTCCCGCACCACCGAACAAGCCAATTTTTCCACCCTTGCAATAGGGCTCCAGCAGGTCGATAACCTTTATACCTGTGTACAAAATCTCCTGCACGGTAGAGAGGTCCTCGAACTTCGGAGGCTCCCGATGAATAGGAAAAGCCTTTTCACGGCTCAACTCGTGCATGCCATCTATCGGCTCGCCCACCACATTCATCATGCGACCTTTAATCTGCTCACCGGCAGGCATAGTTATGGGAGAGCCTGTTACAACAACAGGCATGTTACGAGAGAGCCCCGATGTACGGTCCATGGCAACGGTACGCACCGTGTCGTCACCGATGTGCTGTTGCACCTCGAGTATAAGTTTCCTTCCATCGTTGCACGTCACCTCCAACGCATCGTGTATAGCGGGCAGTTGCGCTCTTCCGCCCCTACCCTTAACATCGAAACATACATCGACCACCGCACCAATAACCTGCGATATATATCCTTGTTTTTCTTGCATAAACTGTTTAAGAAGAATACATTCTTATAAATAAGTATATAACAAACAAGCACCACAGTTGTTACACCAAACACACAACCGCACCTGTTTCTACTGCAAAGATATAATTTAAATTGAATTTTCCTAATATTTTGGTGCACTAATGTAACGAATTATAACACAATAGGACTATTTTGCAGGCACACAGCACCGCCATATAAAACAAAAAAAGGAGCCAAGCTCCTTTTTATATAATTACTGCACCCCGCTGCGGGTAGCGTTAAACAATCACAAGCGTTCGATACGGTTCACAACATGAAACATTGCACAAATATCCCTTTTGTTTATTTTGAACGAAGGATAGTTGGGCGACACACACCACATAACACTATCGTCGTTCTCGTCGGTGTGGCAACGCTTAATCATGCGCGACTCATTAGTAACAATCATATATATTTTGTCGGGGTCAATCTCTCGCAAAGAATCAACCTTGTTCACGCCAATTATATCGCCCGAATGAATTTCGGGCTCCATAGATGTGCCCGACACAGGAAAATAAAACTGAGCCGCCCAGTTGGGAACCGATATATACCCCGTAGGCTTTTCGTTGGAAGGGTCGAACACCTCTTTGCGACCAGCCGACACAGGCAGGTTACTATAAAAAGGAGCAGCCCCTTTAATAGACGCAAAAGGGTTATTCTCCTGCCACATCTCCCCATGTCCAAGAAGCAACCACGAAGGAGAAACATCGGTAAACTCGTTAAGCAAAGAGTACACAAGCTCCATGCCCACTTTACCCTCCTCGTTCACCTGACGATTAAGCGTACGCTGAGGAATACCCAGTATACGACTGGCCCTGTTTACATTAATTTTTTTCTCCTTAAAGATTTTAAGTATACGTTCCTTAATAGTATTATACATAATTTAAATTACTATAAGTCAATTATCCGACAAACAAATATATTCTCACACACGAAACCACAACAAATTAGTCTTTTTTTGCTAAATAAATTAAATTCACAACTTTTTTAGAGATAATACCGTATATTTGTAGCCGTATTTAGCTAAACAACACAAAATATGCAACATCAATATACCAAAAAAGGCTATTTGCAAATACCACAGCAAACTTAACAAAAAAAAACAAGACACAAAAGAATTTACAACATAAAAAACTTATGAAAAGCATGATAGCAAGAAAAACCAAGCGCATTTTAAGCTGTTTCACAGAAATTTGTATGGAGTGGATAGAATTTCTAATCTATTCCGTGAAAAAGAGAAAAAACTGGGAGAGCAATTTAGTAGAGGTTTACAGTATTAAGAAAGAGGCGAGAGAAAAACCACATGTACAGGAATTTATCAAAGCAAGGGAGAAAGCGTTGAAGCCCAACAACTACAAAATGGTGGTAGAAGATTACAACGGTCACTGCGACGAAGAGACGATAGGCAAAGCATCGCTCTATCGCAAAAAGAACCTCATCGGGCAAGCAACACTGAAAACAAAAAAGGGAGAAGATTTAATATATTGGGTTTTCGAATAACAAACACATAAATTTCAAATAGATATTATTATGAAAGCAAGCACACTCATCGCAACACAAATTATAAGCCTTATAATAATGATAGGCAGTGCCGATAATTTAATAACAGAGACCCTGCCCACCATACTGTTCACACTTTCGTTTGTAGCATTTGCATCGTGTAGCATATACATAAGCAAGCACAACAAAAGCATAATACGCGACACAAACAACTACTTCGAAAGAAAAAGAAGATTGGCAGGCGAGGCAAAATAGAAGCAAAGAACATCGCAGCCACCACCCTTTTGCGAAATATGCGGGACTCAAAAGGTCCCGCATATTTTGTTACACATTTACCTACAACACGCAAGAAAGCAACAACTTCACTACCCGATGCATTGAATACAAATAAATAAAAACATTTGCTAATAAAAACAGGTTACATCGGCCGAGAAACCATCGAATAAATCAAAGTTTCGTATGCACTCTTTTTGCGCCGACGGTGCGCAACATCTTTCAGCTCCCCCCTGTTGTCGTGCTCGGTTTTATATGCTGCCGGCTATTTTGTGGAGTTACAATTGCCCGCAAGAGCCGAATAGAAAAAGCAGTTCTTGCCTTTAAATTCTCGATGCTATTCATCGGTTGCTTTTTCTATAAAACAAGCATTTAAAACGATAAAAAAGCAAAGAATAATACAAATATTAGCATATGTCAGAATAAGGGCCAAAATAGACCAAAAGAAATTATAAAACAATAGATGATTTTGCAAAAAAATAGCCCGGGTAAATTGTATTTGCCAACCTTTACGATTCTTTTAACACATTTTAACAAACTGGTGGGGAGGGTAATTAGGGGGTGTATTGTAAATTTGCAACATAAATTAACATATATGGATAAGTGATTATAAACAAACAATATTTATTATGAGAATAATTTACTTAAAACAACTGTTGGCGACTATTTTGTTGCTGTGCAGTAGCGTGGCAAGCGCCCACGACTTTGAAGTCGGTGGCATCTATTACAACATCACCAATGCCGCGACAAAAACCGTAGAAGTGACCTACCAAGGTAGCTCGTTTGATGAGTATAGCTACGAATACAGCGGTGCGGTAACCATACTCTCGTCTGTAACCTACAACGGAACCTCTTATAGCGTAACAAGCATAGGAGAATGCGCGTTCTTTTATTGCTACGGCCTCAAAAGCATTGAAATTCCCGAGAGCGTAACAAGCATAGGAAACAATGCGTTCGATAATTGCGCCGGCCTCAAAAGCATTGAAATTCCCGAGAGCGTAACAAGCATAGGAGAATGCGCATTCATGTATTGCACCGGCATCACAAGCATTGAAATCCCCAACAGCGTAACAAGCATAGGAGATGGCGCGTTCTATGGTTGCACCGGCCTCACAAGCATTGAAATTCCCAACAGCGTAACAAGCATAGGAAACTACGCGTTCAATAATTGCTACGGCCTCACAAGCATAGTAATCCCCGCCAGCGTAACAAGCTTAGGGTCCCACGCGTTCAGTGATTGCACCAGCCTCACAAGCATAGAAATCCCCGCCAGCGTAACAAGCATCGGAGAAGGCGCGTTCCGGAATTGCACCGGCCTCACAAGCATAGAAATCCCCGAGAGCGTAACAAGCATAGGATTCGAAGCGTTCCAGGATTGCACCGGCCTCACAAGCGTAACATCGCTTATCCCCGCAGAAAACCTTTTTGCGATGTTTTACGATGCGTTCTATGGTGTCAATAAAACCGCATGCACCCTCTATGTTCCCTATGGCGCAAAGGCAACCTACGAGGCAACTGATGGTTGGAACGAGTTTACCAACATAGAGGAGATAGACGAGGTTACCATCACTAATGCCCACGATTTTGAAGTCGGTGGCATCTATTACAACATTACCAATGCCACGGCAAAAACCGTAGAAGTTACCTGCAAGGGTAGCGATTCTAACGAGTACTTGAATGAGTATAGCGGTGAGGTAACCATACCTGCAACGGTAACCTACAACGGAACCTCTTATAGCGTAACAAGCATAGGAGTTGGCGCGTTCGATAATTGCTCCGGCCTCACAAGCATTGAAATTCCCGAGAGCGTAACAAGCATAGGAGCTGGCGCGTTCTTTTGGTGCACCGGCCTCACAAGCATAGAAATTCCCAACAGCGTAACAAGCATAGGAGGCTCTGCGTTCGATAATTGCTCCGGCCTCACAAGCATTGAAATTCCCAACAGCGTAACAAGCATAGAATACTATGCGTTCTTTTGCTGCACCGGCCTCACAAGCATAGAAATCCCGGGTAGCGTAACAAGCATAGGAGAAGGCGCGTTCTCTTGGTGCACCGGCCTCACAAGCATAGAAATCCCGGGTAGCGTAACAAGTATAGGAGACTACGCGTTCCAAAGTTGCTCCGGCCTCACAAGTATCACAATCCCCGATAGCGTAACAAGTATAGGAAACTACGCGTTCTATGCTTGCAACGGCCTCACAAGCGTAACAATCGGCAACGGCGTAACAAGCATAGGATACTACGCGTTCCAGAGTTGCACCGGCCTCACAAGCATAACATCGCTTATCCCCGCAGAAAACCTTTTTGCGATGTTTTACGATGCGTTCTATGGTGTCAATAAAACCGCATGCACCCTCTATGTTCCCTATGGCTCAAAGGCAACCTACGAGGCAACTGAAGGTTGGGACGCGTTTACCAACATAGAGGAGATAGACGAGATAGACGAGGTTACCATCACTATCAACCAATATGGCAGTGCAACGTACAGCTCGCGCTACGCACTCGATTTTAGCGAGGTCGAAGGCTTGAAGGCCTATGCGGCAACAGGCTACAATGAGTATACACAGGTAGTTACTCTTACCCGCGTGAATACCACCAAACCCACTGTCGGCCTCTTCTTGAAAGGTGAGCCCGGCGAGTACATCGTGCCCATAATCGAAAAATCGAGAGAAAACTCGCTCAACATGCTTGTTGGTACACCAGAGCAGACAACCATAAACGCTACAAGCGACGACGATGTTTATGCAAACTATGTGTATACAATAAAGGCGGGAGACGAAGAGCCCCTGTTCTACCGCGCAAGCGACAACCTCTCTCTCCCAAGTGGCAAGGCATATATGCAGATACCTCTTGCTTGGTTGCCCGCAACGCCTTCACGTGCTTTGGCTATACGATTCGATAACGGCACAACAACCGACATCGACGCTATCGAAAGCAACAAGGAAGATGGTATTTACTACGACCTCAGCGGTCGCCCCGTAGCCAACCCCTCAAAGGGCATCTACATACTCAACGGTAAAAAAATATTTGTAAAATAAACTTGTACATGCAATGAAAAAAAGATATTTGAAACCGCAGACAAGCGGTGTTGAACTTAAAACAAATGTTGTCATGAACATCGTTTCGGCCGAAACAGGCAATGTCGGTGTAGGCAACGGCAGTGCCGATGGCAACAGCCCTATTTTGGGAAAACAACAGCAACACACGTGGGGCGATTTGTGGAAAAAACAATAAATGCTTCACTTAATAAAAACAACAATCGGCGACAAACTGTCGCCGATTGTTGTTTTTATTTATTACTCACTATCCATCAGCCACGTGAAGGCTTTTCGCGCAAAGAGAGCAGATGTGTAATAGCCGAAGCATTTTCGGCATTAAGCGCACGATACAACGTGGCACTATCGCTCTTTATAAAGTCGAGCCAACGAGCAAACAACGAATAGAGAAGAAAGCTACTGCAATAGGCTGTGAGGTTGGTTGCCTTCTCGGCTTTCCAGTTTACAGGCATTTTAAGTTCGTAAACTGTTGTATCGCCATCGTTACGCAAAGAGGCGTAGGGCGACAATAACTTCAACAACTCCAAATAGGAGGCCGACAACATAACATCAATCTTTACTACATCATCGTTTGTCGATGCAACAAGCTCGGGAAGCGATAGTTTGTTTCCCAAATGGGCCGACAAGCGATGCAACTCGTCTATTATTTTCTCTTTTTCTATTTTTATATCCATAATTAATTAACGTAAACGATTATTCCATGCTGTTTCGTAATGCAAATCGACCCCAACCAACCGGCTATCAAGCGATATGGTGCCCGAAACGGCTATAATAAAATATTTGTAGGAGAGAGGTGTTGAAAACGGAAAGAGTATGTCGTTACAATCTTTCTTTTTCTCACACCCCGACACAAGGGTATAGTTCTTACCATCGTTACTACATAGCAAATAACAACCAACACCGTTAAACTCGTAAGGTTCACACTCTGTCGCCATCTTCAAAGTAGCATAGAGCCTCAACTCAAATATGCGTTTAGGCAACGACACACCACACAACTGCGGACGGGTAAAGAGCAATATTGGCACATAGGGTTTCACATGCTCACGACCATACTTGGAGATGTAGCTTTTGTCGTCGATGGTTGTTATTCCTACCATGTATGGGTATTTATTCACAAAGCCTGTGAAGGACCTGTTTATTTTACTCCACGCACCGCTCTTTAAAGAATAGACATAGGTGTAATCGTGCGTATAGTTCGACACCCACAGCTCGTTCTCTTCGGCAAGATAGCCCACCACCGCCCCACCGACATACTCCTTGAAAGGCACGCTACTAACCGATGAGTGCAGATAGGGTAAAAAAGATATTTTATAAAAGATATCGCCCATCGTCATTTTACCGGGAAAAACAGTATCGCTATCTATTGCTTCGGACAGAGAAGATATACTGCTACCATGTAACAACATAAGCCCGTTTTTTGCCAAGAAGACCACACCCGAATCGGTTGCACACAAAGAGGAGGGAGAGAGACACACTTCGCGCGACACAGGGTGGGCGGTTGTGTAGGCCACCTTACCCGAACCATCGCACGACATGGCCCATATACCATCTTTGCAAAAAACATAAAGGGGGTGTTGCCCAAATTGTCCTTGCGAAAGAGCTATCGTGTTACTGCATACAGCCACAATATCGTCGGACGATGGAGAATAGGTGTTCTCGGCAGGAAAATAAAAAGGATTATCGGTTGCCGACACCTTCATCACATTACCCCTCACCTCCACGGCATTCTCCTCTTCTATGGTTTCAAAATCATCGAGGATATCCCATGTAAGGTCTATTTTTATATTGTTGATATTTACAATATCGGAAAGATCTTCACCTTCCTCTATCACAACTACAACCTTTTCACCATCGGTAGCACCTCTTGCCGATAGCAACATGCGCGGACACTCGGCATTTTCATCACCTCCCAACACAAGTTTACGACCTTCGAAATACCAGAACCCATCAGCGGCATTAAATCTCACAGAATACATTCCGGGGATATATGAAAAGAAAGCCTTCACGCCCTCGGGGTATAGTACCTTAACAACACTGCCACTTTGCAACTCGCCATCTATTGACACCGTGGAACCATCGGTGTAAGCATGCAGATAGAGAGCAATGTTCAAGGTTTTATGCTTCTTCAACGTAAAAACTTTTTTATATGTAACACCCTTCACCGTGATAATAAATGTCATCTCGTAGGCACGGGAGTCGGGGTACATTATATAGGGCGTAAGGTAATACACCCCATTGCTCACACCTATCGCAAACTCACCTTCAAAATCTTTTTTTACCACCGATATTCCTTTTGCCGTTTTTATCTTGGTAACAATAGTGACATAATCGGCACGTTCAGCACCCATCGTTGCAGGCAGGTAGGAATGCGTTCCATACCCTTTAAAGAATTTCTCGCGCATGCCTGCCAAGTGCAACCTGCCGTTATAGAGGTAGGAATACATGGCACTGCGACACACCTGCGAGCACATGTCGTCGGGCAACGACACCGACGTTGCCAAGCTACTTGGCGATACATCTTTTACACTATCGACCAAATCGCCAAGAGGGCTATACTCGGCAACCTTGTAGAAGAGAGAAGCATCAATAACATCGTTCCACATTTCACGCGGATTCTTTGGGCTGTACTTTTCTATCAGCAAAGATGATGTACGGGTATTATTTGTGTTATCGACCACCTTCGACATGTAGATGGAACCTGTTGTGAAGATATCGATGCCCACAACAATATCCTTCCAGGCCGACAAGTTGAGATTAGAAAAATGAAACGTCGGCATAAAGCCACGCACGGTTGCCCTGTATTGACTACATGTGTTAGGCCCTTTGATGGGTTCAGAGGTGAGGTTACACTCACGCATATTCTCTTCTAACACACTTTGAGGGTCCTGCACATAATACACCGGGGAGTAATAGAGGTAGGAGCCATCGAACATGCGCAAGGCATACCTGAAAAGAGCCGAATCGACATAATACCCCTTGCCATGAAGCACCGAAAAACACTCGTCGAAATACCCTTTCGACACATTATCCCAACGAAGATATTCGCTGTCGCGACGGTAAGTGACACCGGTTTCGTAGGCATCTTCCGAAACAACAGAGTGTGACATGGTTTTTATTGTAAACGTGAGGTCGGGCAAATAAGGCCTTTCACCCAAGAAACGATAATTGTCGGAGTCGTATATGAGATAGTAAGAGGTGTCCTTGGCAATACAGCAAACTATATTCCCCGAAAATTCTATGCGTTCCACATATTGCAAAGTGGGAAACAGCTCAATAGAATTATCTTTTGGGTTTGTTAGTATATTAAAATTCTCGTCGTAAAAGTGTACACTACCTGTCATACCCATCTCTATGCACAAATATCGTTTGGCAACCGAATGCCAGTATATCTTGTCGTAGGCACTTTCGAGCTCTAAATCTTTAAACGTCGATGGTATGGGCAAGAGGCAACCATCTTTATACCTCAAATTAAGAAGTTCCATACACTCCCCGTCGGCAACCAGCATATTGTCGCTGTTGCATGTCATTCCTTTAAAAGAAAAACTTTTCTGCATACAATATTTTATCTCCTTTTCAAACAAATTGCATAAACACAAGCGCACAAAAACATTAATGCGCCAAGCCACAGCCTCCATGGCGTGCGTTGCACCACCCTCTCTTTAACTACGTTCTTTTCGCAATAGACCGTGTCGCGCACTATGGCCGTATCGACACGCAAGCGGTCGCGGTAAACGGTGCGCACCCTGTCGCGGTAAACGGTATCGGAACATAGAGCAACAAATACGCTATCGTGTATATAAAAACTATCACGCAGTATCCTATTCACATATTCATCGTGAAAATCTTTATTTACCAAAGCCCTATCCGAAGAGACGCAAGAGACAAGCATGAGTAACGCGCTAATTATCACGATTATTCCTTGTCTTTTCATAAGAATCTATATAAGACTTTAAATAATTGTTACGCTCCACTATTTTTAAACTGAAAACATAATAGAGGAAATCGAGCACCCTGAAAAGCGTACTCTGTTCGTGTGTAAGCATTCGTGCATTCCTCAATATGTTTGTACCATAAAAATATATGGCAACATAAATCATAAACGAGACACAGTGAACCGCAGCCTGCTCCTCGCCTTTCAAATGCCCAAGCATATAAATTGAAGCTACCATAAAAAAGTATATAGCTGCGTCGCGAAAGAACCTGAAGGCTTTTCTAAAACTCCACTCACGATGATTACTCAAATCGGCCAATATGCCCACAGTGAAATTCAAGAAAAAAAGCAACACCAACCCGAATATATCCTCTTTGATGGGGAAGAGCAAGCCTGCCATGTTGGCAAACAAAGAAGCAAGAACAAACCTCAAACTATCCATAAAAATCTACTGTTCCATGTATTTAACGAGAGTAAACTCGCTCCTCGACATGAGCTTGATAAACTGCCCGGACATTGCACCTTCGATGGTTATCTCTGTTTTGAGAGAATCGAAACCAAAATCGTCGTGCTTTATATACTCCTCCTCACCATCTATGCTTACCATGATGTTTACCGGATAGGGGCCCTTTTTATGCACCCTCAACCTCACATCACCTCCACTACAACAGAGAGGTTCGGTCTCCCAGCAGTGCCCATTAAAAACAAAATCCAATCTCTTTACAGCCATACACTATTCTTTTTCTGCTTTTTTACACCACGATTGAGCAAGAGCCATAAAAGCCGAAGCCGACTCACGCCTTTCAAACACATTATACAACAACCCTGCACATTGATACACAACAGCCCAAAGCAGAGGATTATTAAAAGATGTAGACAAGCCCTCTTGCGGGTTAAACTCCTTTTCGTAAACAAAAACCTTGACAACAGGCAAAGAGCCGTCGGGCAAAGAGTAGTAGACAAGAACAGGTCGCCCTTTTGAGTCTACGTTCTCAACGCACACAGGCTTCGACACCCCTGCACGAGTATTTATATTGTGCTGAGCCACCGCAACAGGCGAAAGAGAGGGATATGTAACCACACAGGGCCTCTCCCACCCCTCCATCTGCAATTTAACGAGCGACACAAAATCGTCGGGCAACACTATGGAGCCGGTGCCATCGCCATTATCGGTCACGTGCGAAGGTTCCGGGTTGTAAACCCCTGCGTTCAACATACCATACGATTTGTTTTGTTGCACAAAAAACACCGCATCGGACATTAATTCGCTGATGGTATCTTTGATAGAACGGGGGTACTCACCTACCTCGAACAGTGGTAATTGAGGGTTTATCTCGTTCACGAGAACAAGCACCTTGTCTACAAGATATGAAAGCGGTATCATAGCCAATTAGGGAAATTCACCCCTTTTTGCTTTGCGACAGTTTTCACAGCCACCTTGTTTTGCAGGTCCGATAAATCACAGTTATAAGGCTCGGCCATGAGCACAGCACGCGCCTGCTGCAGATTAACCACATCGGCAAAAGATTCTCCGGCAGGCTCGCCCTCGCCGACGGCATGTGCACCATCGTCGAGTACCTGCTCATGCCCCTTTTTAATTTCCCCGACGCGGAAGGCATTACTATTTTCTATCGCACTCTGGTACAAAGGATTATCGGTTGTATATTGTGCAGGGTAAACACCTGTCGAATTAACCATGCCACCTGTAAATTCAACCCTTATAAGAGCCTTGCCCACTCTAAAAAAACAACTTCTCTCTACCTGTCCGTGTATCTCGTAAGTAACTCTTTTTCTCATAATAATATATTTTTAAAAAGAGGTGCACCCCGATAGTGCAAGGTGCACCTCAACGATAAATTATGCTGCTATAATTTCACCTGTATATTCAACCCATGTCGAGCCATTATATGTTACCACAGAACCCGACGCAAACCACAACTTCTGCTCATCACCAACATTGTGCATGACATCGGCTGTGAGCACCACCACATCGTTTGTTTTGGGAGCGGAGGGCAACTTGTCGGCACTCACCACACGCGATGTTCCGGGAATATCACTCTCGGCCGCCGAGCCGTTTACCCATATGTGGCTGTACCCCTTCAAGCACAAGCAGTCGATGGTCATTACAACCTCACGCTTTGCCTCTTCGCCATCAACATTCTCGGTTTTTGAATCCTCGTTCTTCATGAAATAACGTACAAGACCATTAACATCTATCAAGCCACCGCAATTTGAGTAGCCCAGAGCATCGAGAGTGGGATCGTGCACAAGATCGATGTCGCCAAACACGGTGTGAATGCGTGTACACTCTATACCAAAGGTGGTGCTGTTCATCACACTTATGTTTTTGTGCAGGGTAAGGTCTATCTTCTGAATATCGTTGAGCAACTGCTTACCGAGCAACCATATAGCTTTTTTGGTGCAGTTGAAACCGGTGAACTTAACCATTGAGAGGTTTATGAGGTCGGCAAATGTTATTTTAGAGGCAAGGTCGTACTGACGCTTAAACTGCCAACGAATACCCTTTGAAAAGTAGTCCCACTGATAGCCCATGGCTGCGTCCATCGCCTGCACCTTGAACTTACCGGGTTGTCCAACCCAAGCTGTACGGCAACTCTCCAAACGGAACTGACGCAAGATAGCCTCGGCTATTTGTGATTTATTAAACTGAATACGTTTCTTCTGTGCCGCAAAATAGTCGCTCACGATGCTGTTGCATAGCTGTTTTTGCAGGTACATGCGCTCGGGCACGGGCACAATAGTGCTTGGAGCAATAAACTTCTGTGTCTCATAGGCCGCCGACGACAGCAAAATAATTTCGGTGCCAGCAGGTATGGTGGGCACGGTACAATAATCATCGGTTGCGTTGGTCTTGGGACCATTCACGGCCATTGCGATGGGAGCCTCTGTGGTACTGTTTTTACCCACGAAGAAGAGCATAAGGTCTACTCCGGGCATCTCTATCTGTCCTGTGGGGTCGTAACCGTTCACACCTTTACAGATTGCGGTAAAATACTCTTGGAAAATTTTTCTCTCACCTGTTGTCGAGAAAGGAATCTCGGCACGTGTTGCGCCCATACCTGTATAGGTCTCATTTGTATAGGCTTTTGAACGCTTGTCATCGATTAGGTAGTGGTCTACCTCGAAAGAGGTAACGCGCACCTGACGTTTAACCCTACGTTTAATGGTGTCGATGATGCTCTCGTCGCTTGCAATACCTACAATCTGGTCGTCTACCTCGGCCTCAATCAAAGAGGGGCTTAACTCCGATGAGTTTGAAACGGTAGTTGCATCGCCTACACCCTGTGTAGCCAACCCTGCAATACCCCTCGAAGGTTTTGTGCCACCGGGTGCAACAGCCGTTGCCATCGCTAACGTAAGACCGGCCTGCTCGTCAAAGAACAAGGCACATGTAACAGCCACAAGAGACAAGAGAACAAACATAGGATTCTCTTTCAGAAAACTAAAAATCTTTTTCATGTTTAAAAAATTATTGATTAATAAAAAATGTTTATGCATTAAGGGCATCTTCGATGAGAGAATTTCTTCGACGTTTGGGAGCTGTTTCGGGGGCGACGCTATTCATGCCCTTTGGCAGACCATCACCCAAATCCTCGCGCATGCGACGTATATTGGTATTACGCCCCCTTACATCACCGGCTGCAAAAGCATCTTCAACATCTTTTTCATAGTTGAGAGCATGCTCCAAAGCCACACACACATCGTAGGAGTAGATACCCGACAGAATGGGCATAACAAGTTTCTCCCAAATATCATTCATAAAATCGGCAGGCTCGTAACCGCGGTCGTTACAAAACTTCTCAATGACACCACGGCTCTCACTCAAATTCCTCTCATACTCCTTACGGTCGTTGGCGGTTCTCATAACCTCCTCGCGCCTCTCCTCGTCGGCCAGCATCATCTCTTCGAACTCGGGGCTATCCTCAACCACGTTCAACATCGAGCTACCGAAATAACGCGCAATAGCCGAGTGAGCATTGCGTTTGCCCTTAATCATATCGGCCAACATCTGCGCCAGACGGGGGTCGTGCTCCATAGCCTGAGCCAACTGCTCGTTCTGTTCACGGTTTCTTTCCAAATAAGAGAGTAATACCTCTTGACAGGCAGGGTCGGAGATATCAAAGCTATCGCCAAACAGACGCTTTAACCCTGTTTCAAACTTTGCCATAGGCGAGTAGGCCTGCTGTGCAAGAGGCTCCCCCTCAACTACATTACCGGGAACCTGCTCGGTAGCATGCATGGTGGAAAAATCTTTTTCTACATTCTCGTTCATAAATTGTTCTTCATTTTTTGGTTTAACATTTTCTGTGGCAAAGGAAATATCAAAACATCGGGAGAAGGTTGCTAAAATGCCAATCGATAGTTGCTAAAATGCCAAAAACATCAAAAAGGCATTTATAATAATGTACGCGCAAATTTGTAGCCACATGCGACTAATAAAAAATTTTAAGCAGAAACAAAGTCCACATAAACCCGTAAATAGCATGTTAATAAATAAAGTAGCAAAAACGCAACCTTTTAGCCTTATTTGGCTATAACTTTGCAACAGGAAATACAACATAATATGGAAAGCACATCAAAAGAAACAGTGCGCAAGATGCGCAAGGAAGATGTCACAAAGGCATTCTTCGAAACTATGAGAGAGGTAAGAAAAAGTAACCCGCAAGCAACACAGAACGACATAATTGAACAAGCGGCCAAATGCAAAGCACCACGGTTCTATGTCACCTTCGAAAACGCACGACGCTACATCTCGCTCATGGTACGCAAAAAACGTGTACCCATAGTAAACAAAAACAAAATGGAGATGTACAAAGAGATTTATCGAAGGTACATAAAAAGGATTCAGGAAAGCAGTTGCCCTTACCGCTTTATTGTATTGGAAAATATTATTGAAGAGCCTGCACCTTCATTCTACCTCGACGAAGAGACGTTTCGTGGTATTGTCTACAAAACTCTGCGAGAAGGCAAGCCTTCGGTTGCATGATAGATGCAGAAAAGATACAATAACAGCACGTTGTGGCAATACCGCAACCTTTAAAAAACAGAACCACCTTACCTTAGCAACAAAAAAACATGAAAGAAATTACATTAAAAGTTATTCACAAGAACATTGAACAGAGAATTCAAATCTACACCTACTACACAGGTGAAGCACGAAAAGAGATGGGGCTCCCCGAAAGATTAGCAGCACAAATGCAGGTATCGAGCGACGATAAAATTCAATTAAGCGACCACATAGAGAATGCGATCGCCGAGCTTGGAAACATTATATCGCGATACTTTGCGATATGCAGTATAGAAGAGAGAGAAGACGAAAACGGCGAAAACAAAATGTACCTATTCACCCTGCCCATGCCTGCGATGTACCCCGAAACAGCACTCCGACGAATAGAAAAAAGCATGGAAAGCTATGCCGTGAAGCGTGTACTGCAACAGTGGTTGCTACAACACAGGCCCGAGGAGGCAACAATACCGGCAAGCGAGGCGCAAGCCATAGCCACACAACTGCGAGAACTATTCGCACTACGCATGAAACCTGTTGTCGAGTTACAAGACCCCAATAAAATTATAGACCTATAACTATGAACCAAAAGATATTGATAAAGAGAAACGAGTTGCAACAGCAGGTAAACCTGAGAAATTATTATCTGGGCGAGTCGGCAAAACGCAAAGATGCCGATGCCGACACCCTTCAAAGTAGCACCGACGACCAAGAATTGTTTGTTATGTTTACAAAAAAAGCATTGAACGAACTCATAACTGCTGTTGCACTACGTTTCTCCTCAATAAACTACTGCATAGACAACGAATATATAGAGATATCCTTCAACACAAACGACAACAGCCGTTGCCACCTATTGCCCATGCTCAAACAAGCTATAACCGACTACCTTGTAAACGAGCTCATGTTGCAATGGTTACAACTGCACTACCCCGCCATGGCACAACCCTACTATGTATTACGCCCCAACCTATATGACAACGTGCAACAGATGTTGGCAAAATTCTACAACAACAAAGCAACACGCCGACGTGCAACAGACTTAGCAGGAATATAACGTGAAAAAAGAAGAAACAATAAAAGAAAACATCGAACGGCTGAGAAAAATCTCAGCCGTTTATAATCCCATAACCGGCGAAGGTTCCACATCGGTGGAGAGAGAAAAAATATCGATAGAAGGGTTCCCGCTACAAGAGATGTACCTGCCATGCAGTATGCTCAAAGACGAAAAAGTAGTAAAGCTCATAGAACAAGGAGCACCACACTACCTCGAAAACGAAAAAAACATTACAGCAAGCAACCGACAACTCATAGCACTATGGATCGAGTTCTGCCTCACACGCATAAAACACGACTTCGAATATTGGGCAAGAAGCATGACCACAATATCAGACAAGGGCAAAGGACGCGACATACCCTTCACGCTTAACCGACCACAAAGAAAATACCTCGCCGCCATGGAAAAGTTACGCCTCGCAGGCAAACCAATAGACATAATACTGTGTAAAGCACGACAATGGGGAGGCAGTACCCTCACACAGCTCTACATGCTATGGATACAACTCGTTCACAAACACAACTGGAACAGCGTGATATGCGGAGACATAGAAAAGCAATCATCTATCGTAGCCGGCATGCTCGCAAAAGTAATATCGCGCTACCCACGCTGGGCAACAGGCGGACAACAACTAACCACATCGCCCTACCAAGGAGCACAAAAAACACGAGTAATAAGCTGGAGCAACAGCCGATACTCACTCGGCTCGTCACAAAAGCCCGACTCCCTGCGAAGCGAAGATATAAGCATGGCTCACCTCACCGAGGTGGGCCTGTGGAAAGCAACGCAAGGACGCAAACCCGAAGACCTTGTGCAATCCATCTTCGGCTCCATAGCAAGCGGACCATACACTGTAAAGATTATCGAATCGACAGCAAAAGGTGTAGGTAACTTTTTCCACCGCACATGGATAGAGGCAGTTGAACAAAGAAATAATTTTACACCCGTATTTATACCTTGGTTCGATATAGACCTTTACAGCAAACCACTTACCGAGAGCGAATACAACACTTTCATCGACAGCATGAACGAATACGAAGAACAACTATTTGCACAAGGAGCAACACTCGAAGCAATATCATGGTACCGCGACAAAAGACGCGAACTACCCGACGAATGGCGCCTCTTCTCAGAATTTCCCTCAACAGCCTCCGAAGCCTTCCAAAGCACAGGGCGAAGAGTGTTCCGCATATCCTATGTAAACAACATTCGCAAAGACTGCGTACCGCCCGCATTCAAAGGAGACATCACAGAAAACAGCAAAACCGGGAGAGGGAGCTTCACCCCGGCAACACCTGGTGAGAAGTGCGACGAGGACAGCCTATGGGTGTGGCTGATGCCCGACGAAGAGCCACAACTACGTAACCGCTACATAGTTACGGTAGACGTAGGTGGAACAAGCGACAAAGCCGACTACTCATGCATAGTGGTAGCCGACCGCATAGCCATGCTCAACGGCGGGGTGCCCGAGATAGTAGCCTGCTGGCACGGACACATAGAACACGACAAGCTCGCATGGAAAGCCGTGGAAATTGCACGCGCCTACAACAACGCCCTGCTCATCATAGAGGCAAACACCCTTGAAACCGAAGGTACCGAAGGCGACAACTTCGAATACATACTGAATGAGATAGCAGGAAAATACAGCAACCTTTACAGCCGAACATCGCAACAAGAGATTAAACAAGGGCGACCGCGACGCTGGGGTTTCCACACCAACAGCTCCACCAAACCCATGGTAATAAATTTCCTAATTAAAGCCATGCGCGACAGCCTATACATCGAAAGATGTTTACAAACAACCTACGAGCTCGACCTCTACGAACTAAAAGAGAACGGCAAAGAGATGGGAGCCGTCGAAGGCAACCACGACGACCGCGTGATGGCAACCGCCATACTCGTGTGGGCCTGCTACAACACCCCACTACCCCATATGATAAAGAACGACAACCGCGGAAAATCGCGTACACGCATTGTCAGCGAAGCAAGCATATAGTTATTACAGCCCATATATAATATTCCAGCCCTATTTTCAAGGATAAATAGCAAATTTTTGTTTTCTTTGCCCACGAATTATCACGAAAGGCAACAAACACAAATGAAAGCATTCGAAATTATTCACAACGGCAAAAAAACAGTTATCGGAACAAAAAGCGGGCTCCTAACAGTTGTTATCGAAGCCCTGCAAAACAAAGGGTTCATTGACTCACGATGCACTGAGTTCGATACAAAGACAAGAAAAACGTGGCACAAATATCTCCCAATTAAAGCCGGAGATACAATTGAAATTAAAATGGTTTCTGTGGAAGCATTCGATACTCCCACAGAAACCATTCACGACAACAACATAACACAACCGAAGAGCATATCCAAATTAGAGGAATTTCAAATGCTCGAAACCATACTCAAAGAGAAAGGATTGCTATGAAAGGACTCGTACTAAAAAGTTGCAACCAAATCATATACGCAACCAATAAAAACAAAGGAGTTGGTATAATAATCTCGAACAAAGAGGGAGAATACAGAATAACCCTCAATGCTATGGACGAAAAGGGTACCTCCTACATTTGGTTAAGCAAAGAAATTAATGTTGGCGATTCGTTCATTGTAAAATACGATGACATTGAAGAATCCATGGAAACTCCCTCAATAGAGATTCGCAACCCCAACAACGAAGAAGAGAATAACAGGTTACTTTTAGAAACTTACCATAAATTAAAAACAGAACTAACCAACGAAGGGGTATTGTAATATTTTTACATGAATGAATTTGCTTCGAAATTAGTATCTTTGAAATACCGAATACATTCCGTGTGGAGGCCTAACAATAGACCGACATGTTGTAATTTGCTTCGAAATTAGTATCTTTGAAATACCGAATACATTCACTGCGGGTGAATATGGTGCTGCCACTGCGTTGTAATTTGCTTCGAAATTAGTATCTTTGAAATACCGAATACATTGGCGTACCTCCTTCGTCGGTCTCACGGCCCGTTGTAATTTGCTTCGAAATTAGTATCTTTGAAATACCGAATACATTATTGGTTTTATGCTGGTCAAAGCAATGTGAGTTGTAATTTGCTTCGAAATTAGTATCTTTGAAATACCGAATACATTGCCTGTGTCTATCTGACCGTTCTTGTTGTAGTTGTAATTTGCTTCGAAATTAGTATCTTTGAAATACCGAATACATTCATCATATCTTCTACGCTTACCACTACGCTGTTGTAATTTGCTTCGAAATTAGTATCTTTGAAATACCGAATACATTAATTGATTGGTCGTAATGTTACTTTGAGAGTTGTAATTTGCTTCGAAATTAGTATCTTTGAAATACCGAATACATTGTTTTTGATTGTGTCATGATAGCAAATTCGTTGTAATTTGCTTCGAAATTAGTATCTTTGAAATACCGAATACATTAAGTCTTTTTGGTTTGCGCAAAATTCTGTTGTTGTAATTTGCTTCGAAATTAGTATCTTTGAAATACCGAATACATTAGTATCAAAAAGCACAAAGCCTCCTTTGTGTTGTAATTTGCTTCGAAATTAGTATCTTTGAAATACCGAATACATTAAACAAAATGATTAACGTAACACCTATTTGTTGTAATTTGCTTCGAAATTAGTATCTTTGAAATACCGAATACATTCTTTATGTTTTGAGTGAGATAGGTTGGAGGTTGTAATTTGCTTCGAAATTAGTATCTTTGAAATACCGAATACATTAGAAACTCATAATAAAACGAATTATGTGAGGTTGTAATTTGCTTCGAAATTAGTATCTTTGAAATACCGAATACATTTCAAATAAAATATATGAAAGAGCAAGACAGTTGTAATTTGCTTCGAAATTAGTATCTTTGAAATACCGAATACATTCAATGGTTGTCCTGAAGATGAGGCGAAGAGTTGTAATTTGCTTCGAAATTAGTATCTTTGAAATACCGAATACATTACACTTCAAATTTTGGAATCTTACGCTCAGTTGTAATTTGCTTCGAAATTAGTATCTTTGAAATACCGAATACATTAGATAGCGGTCTATGACACGCGCTCCAGAGTTGTAATTTGCTTCGAAATTAGTATCTTTGAAATACCGAATACATTGAACAACAAATAGTATGCAACCATTCATAGGTTGTAATTTGCTTCGAAATTAGTATCTTTGAAATACCGAATACATTACATAAGATGCGACCTTAAAGGAACGGTTGTTGTAATTTGCTTCGAAATTAGTATCTTTGAAATACCGAATACATTATCCACAAAAATCTTACTCATTTACAAGTTGTTGTAATTTGCTTCGAAATTAGTATCTTTGAAATACCGAATACATTATCTAAATATAATTCAGTGTTTGAACGTAGGTTGTAATTTGCTTCGAAATTAGTATCTTTGAAATACCGAATACATTTAACTTTATTATTGAAGATGATTCAATAGTGTTGTAATTTGCTTCGAAATTAGTATCTTTGAAATACCGAATACATTATATCAAAAGATTCAAAATAAAACAGCAGGTTGTAATTTGCTTCGAAATTAGTATCTTTGAAATACCGAATACATTAAGAGAGCGAATATGATAATTAAAAAATTGGTTGTAATTTGCTTCGAAATTAGTATCTTTGAAATACCGAATACATTACGATATTAGTATCGCAATGTAAATCAACAAAATAGAGCAAAATTTAGAAATAAAAAAATGTATTCGAAAAATGGGAGCAATCGTTGATTGTTCCCATTTTTTTATTTTCAGAAAAGTTCCAACTGCTGACCGGGAGCCTTAACCTCGGTTGTACGCTTGCCCGAAAAAAGTTGAATTTGCCCGAATTGTTTATCGGTAATACACAATATCCCAACTTTTCCCACAGGTGGCAACAAATTTTTAACACGCTTAATATGAACATCGGCATTTTCTTTACTTGCACAATGTCTCACGTATATAGAAAATTGAAACATAGTAAAACCATCGCGCATGAGGTTTTTCCGAAACTGAGCATATATCTTTCTGTCGCGAGCAGTTTCGGTAGGTAAATCAAAAAATACCAATACCCACATAATACGATATTCACTAAAACGCTCAATCATTCAATCAACGGATAAACAATCTTACGTAATTCCCCGCTAAAACACTTGTATAGCGATGCTGTTGTCTGCCCCACTGCTATCATCAAAGGACTGCGCTCACCATTAATAGTTACATCGAGCACCGGTATCGACAATAATTTTGCTTTTATATCTTTGGTAAGTTCGGTGTAATCAACACCCGATGAGATAATTTCGCAAACAAGCCTATCAACATACGGGCGATAAGGTTCCATTATATCATCGGCCAAACAATATGCGTTGTATCTGTTGTGATGATGAATACCCAAGGTTGGTAAAAGACCACTTGCCACAAGCCCACGGGCAACTACTGCTCGCAATATTGCATAACCATAGTTGAGCAGATTGTTTGGTGGCACACCTTCGCGGTCGCGTCTGAAATCAGGTATGTGCCCAAACATATTTTGCCAATAATACACAGCTGCACGACCCTCATAATTTTCAACATCTCCACTACGCACATCTGTGGCCCACTTACGCATATTCGCCACCTCACAAAAACGCTCTTGTTGCAACACCATTGCCTGATTGGCTATTTTCGCCTGTATTGTCTGTTGCCATAGTTGTTTTTTTAGTGGTAACGACGCTTCTAGTTGGTGGCGAAAACGCTCACTCTGTGTTTTATTACATTCTAACGGCAACAACAGCCCAACAGGCATGCGGTTTTTATCGCATGTTATTACAGCAACATTATTTTCGAGCAAAGAATCCAACGTTGCTTGTGTTATAGTAATTTGTCTATTATCGAGCACAACCACACCGACATCCTCTATGGGTATTTGGGTAACTGCCGAAGTTTTAAAAAAGTCGGGCAATGTAGCATTCTTTTCAACTTCGGGCAAACGGATTTCGAGTTGCCCCAAACGAGTACTCAAATAGGCGGGGTTACCAAAATATAATGTGCGCTTAATCATTGTTTACGATTTTTCCAAGAAGGTTAATTCTCACTTTCTTAGGATTAAGTTTTTGTAAAGCTCCCAAGCTACTTATTATAAACAACTTACCAATCTTTTTAGATTTCATTTCATCTTTTACACCTTCATATCTATCATCAACACTTGTTTCCAAATGATAACGAAAAACATAATTTTTTGTAGCCAATTTCTGCACCCTATAAAGGTTCTTGCTCAGTGTTGCATAATCGCAATTTCTCAAAGCATCATTAAAATCATCGTCACTCATACCAAGCACAAACATATCGTTTTGTTGCATAGAGAATTTCAACTGCATGTTCTGCTCGGGTAGTTGCGTCACAAAACTCTCACTCATATCATCAGTTACGCAACTCCACACCTCCGAAGTATTACCTATAATCACAGGTAGACCATGTTTCTTTCTCTCAACTGCATGCCATAAAGTTGCAATATGCTCTTTCCACTCACCTTTATCATCTATATATATTGCCACATGGTGGTTGTTACCCGGTTTCACAAAAGCGATAGGCTCGCCATTCTCGTTATTACGCACCGGCACCACAGCCGAGAGGCCTGTGTAACAGCGAACACTTCTTATAACCCGCCCTTGATGGTCGCGCAAAGGAGTAGCAAAAGCATTTTTCTCGTTACCTGCAAACTCTTTCAAGCGTCTCTCTATAATATCTCGTATACCCTTGTCTACCACATCTTTAAGCTTCTTCGAATCGATTGACGAAAGCGGATACTTTATTACATACTCCGCAGTTTGTTCCGGCTTACCTTTTTTATAGACAACGCGTTGGTTTATAGCTCCATAAACACTCTCTTCGCTTATTGCACCACGCGGAACAATTATACCCGACTGAGCCAGAACCCGCTTACCACCTCTATAAACATAACGCTTGCCCAACGTGGCAGCACGTTTTCCGGCCTTGAACGATATTAAAATATTTTCAACAGCCTTCTGCACCTCTGCTGTTGTAAAATGAGGTTGTGCAATAATGTATCTCTCCAATTTCGTTAGTTTATCTCGGTGTACAACTCCCTGTTTTTCAAACGATTCAAATGGTATCTCCTTTAAAGAACTCAAATTATTAAGTCGTTGAATATAACCCTGTTTAGTACAAGCAATAACGAGAGCATCTAGTGCATGATGACGGTGATCGAGACGTTTGTTCCACCCTTTTATGCGCTCCTCTGTGTAAGTATTTCCGGCATGCTCAACCTGAACAAATTCTGTTAAATCACCCTTTCTATAACGAGCAAGGTTAAG
This sequence comes from Bacteroidaceae bacterium, assembly GCA_045631905.1. Lineage (GTDB taxonomy): Bacteria > Bacteroidota > Bacteroidia > Bacteroidales > Bacteroidaceae > HGM04593. Next base: position 2,546 of record JAZQVO010000011.1, on the reverse strand, counting down.
TGTGTGAAGCACTTTATCCCACCCCCAAGTGTGGCGCAAAAAATCGGTCACGCTGCCACTTGTTGCATACACATTCCTGCATACCGCCAACAGAATCTCCTTTGCTTTTCTTGCAATATATTGACTTTCACGTAATTGCCTATCTATAAAGTCGGTAGGAATATCCTTTGCAGACATTAGCAATTTATTATATTTCGCTTTGCTAATCTTATGCTTCTTAAAATACTCATTTACACGCTCCACATAATCCTGAAAGACATCATCACTTTTGCTTTTCATGTAATCGAAAGCCGTACGGTTATTCTTTTCCTGATTACATTTACGGCAAGCACATACTTTGTTAGAAAAACTATCATCGAAAAGTAGTGACTTTGGAATAATATGCTCAACCTCAACTTCATACCCATGCCGGAATTGCCCTACATCTACCGTTTGCCCACAATAAATACACCGCATTCCTGTCTCTTCCCACATTTTATATTTTTGTATACGGCTACGAGTAGGAGCAAGCCCATACTCTACGATAAGTTTCGAACATCTATCATTCTCACGTTGATTATCACCCATCGATTTGTTCGCCTGCTTACGCTCCTCTTTACTCTGTTTCAACTCCCTTGTAAGTTCCACACGTATCTCATCAAAAGCACCATACCTCGCAATTAACGCATTCACCACATTTATCATCTGGTTAAGCACTTTCTCCACAATAGGCTGGCGCAACTCACCTTTTTCAAGTGGTTTTATACTCGATAGCAATTCACGTTGCTCATTCTCCTCCTTTGTCACACTCTTACTTTTATAACCAGCAAGTACAGTAGCATCATAATGCATATACCCTTGTTGCAAAAAAGGAAGAATACGACGCATCGCCTTTGTCGATTTATTGCAATATCCCTGTTTCACAAAATCGAGTTTACAAAGTTTTTCAAGTATTTCATCATTGGTTATAAAAAACTTAGACTGCAATACTCTACGTAACTCATCTTGGTCGGATACTGAATAAAGAACATGCCACAAACGATTCAAAGGCTCATTCTCTATCATAGAATCTACAACGGGGACAATTTCACCTGTCGATGTATCAACCCTTTCACCATCAACACATTTTACATCGAAACGCAATAAATCCTCAACATTTTCAAGACCTTGCAGAGCTTTTGCAATAGCAATTCTTGTAGTATTCCCTTGCAATCCGTTAACAAGTGCCCTACCGCCATAGTAACCATCTTTTTTTGAAATACCCAAAATCTTAAACAAATCATTCTCCTTCAACTTCTCATAGGTATTCATAAAATCAAATATTCTCTGTTTCTGTTCAGGAGAAATTATAAACTTTTCTTTGTAGCGGTTTTCAACAACAATATTATTAATACTCTCCCAAATTTTGCACACCTGAAATAACGGAGCCGACCGAGGTGCAACTTTCGGACCGATAGTAATAGGCTTACCGGCAACAACATACTGTTTTTGCTCATATTCACACTTCGATACCAAATGCTTGCACGACTTCAAAGGACGCTGGTAATAAATTATTCTATTACGAATTTCATCAACAACCTCATTTGTTAAAATTTGAGGGTAAAAAACCTTTTGTACAGCGATAATTCTATCAAACTCTTCAATATAAGCAATGCGCGGAAATATATTATCTTTACAACGAAACGAAGAATCGGCCTGTAATTTTTCATAAAGAAACATTCCGATAGTTATACCACGCTCATTAATAACAGAGTACCTATCTGCTATATTTTGTAAATATTCCGACTGTTTCTTGTCTACATTAGAATCACCCTTTGCCGACTTATAACCACGTTTCTGGTTTAGGTGAAACAACACCCTGCCAAGCTCCTGCAACGACACCTGCTCCTGAGCGGCACGCGCTCTCATACCCCAAAGTTCAAGAGGTTTCAAAGCAACGAGGGACTCATCATACATCATACCACACTTTCTCAAAATTTGCATAAGGTGATACCTCCTTAATTGATAACGATCATACCCTTTACGTTGAGTACGCTTTTGAGTACGATCAGCATTTTTTGTAATTGTCTGACCTTTCGAAAACTGTGTAGCATCATCAGTCGACAAAGGAATTATGCGACAACCCATATCAACTATTATATTTTGCTCCGCATCACCCTCATTAATAATTGCCCAACCAATACTGGAACTTCCTAAATCGAGACCAAGAATCTTTTTCATAGCTTTGTTTTTTATTTGCTCTAAATTTAATAAATAAAATTATTGTATTTAATTTATTAATCATATATTTGCAATACTAATTTCAAAGCAAATCACAATAAGGATTATTCCGTTGTGAAAACATTTAGAAGGGGGCACAAAAGTGCCTCGTTCTTTTTTATATATAGTACTTCGTTATAAATATCACAACCTAAATAGTTCATTTTGGTTCTTCTACGATATTTATGCAAAATCTAAATGGATAGGTTAAGGAGAAGCTATTAATCGCGAGAAGGACAGGCGAAGCGTGCACCGCGTGGGTTAAAACTTTTTTTCAAAGTTGGTGGTATTCTTTGGCAAGTTTCAAC
>JAZQVO010000010.1:0-37004 GCA_045631905.1 Bacteroidaceae bacterium | reverse complement strand
ATTCGTTCCTCTATATCTGAATATATTTTATCTTTTCTTTTCTCCCATTTATCATCAAATGTTGTGTTCTGGTCAAACCAATCTATCCAGGACTGTCTAATTGCATCGCGCAATGCTTGCATTTCTGCAATATCTAATATTAGCGTATATGAAGGTGATAACTCACATATGTCTGACTCTGTTAATTTGTGATTGTAGTTTTCAATAATATTTTTGATGCGTTTTTCATTGAATTCGGAGTATGCATTATTGACATATTCTTCAATAAAATTCGATATTGATATTAACGACATGTTATAACTATGTCGAGCCATACCAAAAGCTCTCAATTTTTTATTGTATCTATCATTCAAATTTATTTGCTTCAACAAATCATCGTTTAATCTTTGATAAACTAAGATTTGAAGCGTAGAATCGCTCTTATATACACTATCAGGCAAATATGTAGCAGCAGCTATAGCTCTACTATTTTCTGGCAAGCATATTGCAATTGTCAATTTTGCGGTCGTATTTGATGCTGCGTCTGCAAAATATTGTTGAATATTAGGATTTTCTATAGAACCATTTATAAACTCCCATTCTATATCGATAAAGTCCTTACCTAAATGGTCACTGTTACAATACGGGGATTTACACGAGATATCTTCTAAAGGATTCAGCCAAGGGTATGCTTTCAAATCGCTGTATATATTCCCTGTAGCATTAGTTATATCTCGATAATTTGCCAATGAAAACATCTCCTTGAATCGACTCATAAAGAAATGTTTTTCTTGTTCCATTGAGGCATCAATGAAGGTAATGCGGGTACGTTTCTTTCTTGTGCAGAAATTAGGATAGTGCGCTAAATGCGCGGCTTCAATTGCCATAGCCAACCCCATACGCGACATGCCGATAACAACAAAATGTACAAACTTATCTTGGTCGGCTTGTATGCCATCAAATCCCTCCAGAGGTAAATAGTTACAATTTTTCTCATTTTCAAGTTCTTGGCACACAAGAACATTTTGCGCCCAAGTTTCGTAATAATTAAATGGCCTAAAATCTATTTTTTGACCATCTACATCGGTAACTTGAAGAATATTGAATGAGGTTTGATATTCAAACATCACCCTGCAAACCAATGGTTTCTCTTTATTGTATTTTTTTACATTTTGAATATTATCGCTTATCAATTTCAGACACTTCATATTAATAGTGTCATGGTAAGACTCTATATCATCGGTACGAATGTCCTCTCCTATAATATATACTTCTTTGGCATTTTCAATCACCAAATCCTTGATATCCTTTTTTGATGTTCTGTTACCGTAATAAATAATTATCAGCTTTTGCAGATCTTCCGTGAGATTAGAAAACAACTCACGTCTGAAACTTTCTACATCTCGTGAAGTTTGAATAAGGATTTTAGGGCGAAAAACACTATTCGTTTCTATTATGTTTTTGATTATCTGACTTACTATGCCAATTGTTACATCATTTCCTCCTATAACCACATAATGTTTCTTTAATTTTAAGAACCATCTATATCGCACTTCTCCTTTCAGCCACTTTTCCTTTCTTGAATCTATCCAGCCTACAATAGAAGATACTAATAATCCATTTAACAGAAAGACACCTATAATTGCTATGAGCCCGGCCCACGCTCGACCATTCTTTGTTGATGTCATATGTTGGTTTCCAGGATCAATAAAGTGAAAATATACACCCCACAATAAAGGTGGATCTATTTGCCTCTTTTTTAGGGCTATTGTATCAATGGGGGACTTATATAGACTTGATTCATTGACTAATTCTTTCGGATCTTTTACAGAAATCCTGTTCAATAACCCTCCATCGTATACAATTATGCTCGCTAAAAGGCTGGGCGTCAAAACAGAGATACATATTACTTTTCGCAAGAAATTACCGTGTTGCAAATGCCAATCAAAATATGGTCTTACAAACAACAGATACAAAGCTCGGGAAATATAGACAAAACAAATTATAGATCCTGTAACTATTAATCTGGACAACCAAACAGATTCAGGGATAGCCAATAACAGGAGCAATGTTATTATTCCTATTGCCATTGTAACGTAATCGACAAGCGAATACAAAAACTTTCTCATATTCAACATTAAATTATCTAAAGATTTATTTTCTTCACACTGACACAAGCATACCCTAATCCATTAATTATGATTGCTACGATAGGTTTGCTCGCAATTCATTTGACGAGCGTAGCGACCCTATGTCTAGGGCAGGCTTCGCCGTCGTTTGTCATATTGACAAACGAACCTTTTTCTTTGCGAGCATCACACTCCTTTGTTATCTCGTTCATAGCAAATAGTGTTATTTTATATTATGGTTTCACAAAAAAAACTAAAAGCATGCTCGCAAATATATAAAAATTTAACAAGTGAAATTTAAATAAATATCTTTTCTTTTGATAACAAATTAAATACGATATAGAATAAATTCTAACACACCATTACACTATGCGCCTACAACAACTCACGCAGATGCTTAATTTTTTCGATGTTTACCCGTGTATCCTCGCGCACTTTGTTCACAAAAACATTATCATCGACCTTGCCGTATATAGCGAGAGCCTCCTCTTTACTATTGCAAGTCGATGAGCGGAAAAGGTTATCGTGGTCTTTTTTACGTGTAATATACACCTGCTCGCAAATGTAGTTCTGTATGCGCTCGGCATGTTCAAGAGCCTGTTGCCAGATGTTACAACCCTTTACCTCGGTGCCCAAGACGGTACACATGGCATGGAGAGCATGACGCAATTTATCGTCGGGATAACGGCTCCATAACTCATCGTAACGGTTGTGTATTGCGCTCCACGAGTCGAGCGTGCCGTTACATATATCTCGGCGCAAAGCTTCGAGGTCTCTTACCATCACCAACTGACCACCAAGGTTCACCCACTCTTCTTCGGCGTTCAAGCCTTGCAACTCTATGCTTTTAAGATTCTCGCCGGCAACACTGCCCAGCACATTGCTCATGGCATAATGTATGAGCATGTCGCCATAAGCATGATAGGCATCGTACACTTTTAGAATGTGCACAGCACGACGACTGTTCTCCATGCCTTCGCCCACGACTGTGAGAGAATCCACCACGTGGCGCTGTCCCTGCAACAACTCGCGACCTACACCTGCAAGCCGAGCCTCATCATCGGGTAGATTTTGCTGTTTGTTTGTTGTGCGCAAATAGGCCTTGGCGGTCCATATTTCAAGAAGGCGACGTGCCTTTATTACCTCCTGCATGGTGTCGGGCGCAAAGGTGTCGAACTCAATATTCTGTACCTTTGTTATGCGCTTGTCGCGTGTGCTATACTTCCACGTGCTACGGGCAAGAGCATACATGTTATAGAGCCACCAATAAGCCGGCATCACCTCCAAACGGTCGGCCGACACGTTGTTGTTTACCAACGCAAAAGGCAACGAGATATCAAGCTCGGCCGGGAAATCACCCTTTGCCAGCAAGGTAAACGAGGCGAAACGGCTCGAATGCTTCACCGACGAGCACAAACCCGGCCAAAAGCCTCGGCCGGCCACCAACTCACCATCGTTGGTACGGCTGTTGTGGTTACTGCCTATGGTTGCACCCGCCGCCATGTTACTCTGCCCCATAATTACCGAAGCTATGAGGAACGAGTTATTATGATGCTGTTCGTGCCCGGGGAATATAAGGTTATTCAGCACCTCGCAACACGATATAGTGCTATTATCGCCCATAATAGAGTTTATGAGCCTTGCGCCATACTTAAAATTTGAATTATTGCCAAGGATAAACTTAACCGCCGTGCACGAGTAGAAAATACGACAGCCGTAACCCACTATACCATTAACAAGAATAACATTCTCGCCTATCTGCGAAGGCTCCTTATTCGAAGAATTTATGGTAATATTCTTTAATTTCGATGCGCCCTTAATATAACAGTCGGTACCAATCTTCACATCTTTGATGATAGATGAGTTTTTTATAACACACCTCTCCCCTATCTCGCCATAATACCCGCGATGAGAGTCCACCGTACGCTGGGTGATATTGAGCAGACGTTCCTGCAACAGGGCATCATCGACATGCTTGCCCCACAGATAAGCGTCGGCAGGAATCATACCATCGTAAGGAACAACCGAGCGCACACCCGTCTCGTTCATAATCTCAATGCGCACACGCACCGCCTCGGGCTCCCCGTCCTTAACTATGCCGTTTCCAAATTTAGCATGGTCGGTGGTAGACATCTCTTGTATGTTGAACAGCATACAGTGGGCACCTATTATGTAGTGCGAGAGGTAATGCACATCGTGTATTGCACAATCGTCGCCTATATCGCAAGAGTGTATACTCGAATTTGTTATACCGACAGGCAGACGCAAGTCGTGAAAGCGCAAAGCACCGTTACTCACACGACCTATGCGCACAGTGCCATAGAACTTATTATCCTTAACCATGCTTGGGTTAAACTCATCGGTCACCCACACCGTGTCCCACGATGCCGCTGTGTTATTATTCTTCACCAAGCGTTCAATCTCATCGCTATGCAGGTGTCGCCACCCACCGGCCGGCTCACACACCTGACGGTTGCGTATATAATATTTATCCTCCCCTTCGGGCAGATATTTGGGATCTATCCACCCATCGCTCAACGCCGTAGGAGGCAGTAAGGTTACACGTTCCATATAATTTATATTTACTATAAAACGTGGCAAATATAGCGATATTGTGTAAAAATTCTTTCTATTAGCCGAGGAATTACCAACACGCAGGTTAAAAATTTGATTGTATTCTGCGGGGAAGAACAGGTAAAGCAGATAATTTGTCGTGTGGGAACGGTTCACATGTGTCCGGCAAAAGAGCATGCATAAAAAAAGCCGGCCAATTTTTTAGCCGGCACAAAAGGAAATTACAACATATATACAAAGCAGACATGGAAATACCGCCAGAATGTGGTATGATAGAAATTCTATACTGCCCGTATATTTCGGCTATACGATTTTTCGTATATTATATCATTTAAACAGATCGCCAAGTTTTGAATTATAACTTTTAAGCAAGGCACGCATCAGTTCTTTGTCCAACAGATTATTATACATCACATTATCATATATCATGCTATCGTATATTGTATCTTTTTTCGAAATTCTGATACTTACCAGCTCTTCTATTACACTCATTAGATGGGACACATATTCTTTTGCTTTGAATGTGCGACAGCTCAGGTAGTACCCATCGTTAGAGGAACAGCTCAAATATACTTTCTCACAATCGTTCTCTACATGTAAATGAGCCACGGGATTGTTTTGAAAGCAATCCTCCCTCGTGGCGAAAAGAGGTGTTTCGAATTTATCCCTATTTAAATTGTTCAGCAAAGTAAAAAAATCAACTATATATTCGGCATCGGAAACAGTCACCACAACAGCATACATCGTGTCACTAACGGCTTTCACCCTGAATTTAAACCCTACGCGCCACCTCTCTTCTATATCCTTTATAATTGATTTATCCATATTATTTGCCTTTCAGCATTTAACGTGTTGCAAATTTATAAAAACAAAAAATATTTATAGCATGAATTTAAAAGGCAAGGCTTGCCTAAAATCTCCGCAGAGGTTTAAATTGCCGTTCTTCGTTTTTTCAACTACACTCCTCCCACCTTACCAAAGCGGGATTGAGGGGTATTTTGTATGGTTGCCCTTTCTCTCCACTTATTATATAATGACATGCCAAACGCCTGTCGAACTTTGTGTAGAAGGCCTCTCTTATGCGTGTTAGCACCACGTTGAGCTGGTTATTGCCATACTCCTCCAACTTTCTTATACTCTCTTCCATTCTGGGGTTGAGAACACCTTTATTTGTCTGTTTGTAGTAGTTCATGAGCTCGGTGTGATATTTTTCGAGATGTTGCAGAACTATACCCTCGGGGTGGTTTAAGAAAAGGAAATATAGAGCCTTCTTCTGGGCACTCATAACTATCTCGATATTGTTATAAAGCGGGAGAAATATTCTTAAATCTTCGGTTATCACAAGGGGCGACAAAGGTTCCTGCTTGTCGATAAATTCGTGTATTACACCAAGTGCGACACCTCGCAAACGCAAATTCTCGACTATTGCTTGCAGGTCGTCGAAGATGTCGCAAATATCATCGTCGTGCCCCAACAAGCCATCGCGATAGGCTTTGCGATACCCCTTGCCCGGTTCTCCGCAATAAGAACCATATTGAAGAGAGGGCTCACACACCTCAACCGTCAGCGAAGAGCCCTCGTTGTAAAATATCACATCGTAATTATCGTCTGAATCGATAGAATCATATTCTCTTTTAACAGCCGTCACTACTGCCGAGACATCGGTTTTTTCGTCTGCCACGCTTGCAAAAGGAAGAGCTTTAAAACTCCACTCATCGCCATTCTGCTGAGGAGTGAAGAGAAGCGAGGGAACCACCTCGGTTCTCTTTTCTTCGTTCAACATAAAATCCAACAGAAAGTCGTTGCGAAAACGATTGTATTCCTTGAATTTTGTATAGAGGTATGGTGCATAGTAAAGAATCTGTTTTTTCAGCTCCGCATCATTAAAGTAAAGCGGTAGATAAATAAACTCCAAGCCAACCTCCTCAAAGCCATTCAGCAGTTTATCGTAATTAACCATTATATAATGGTTAGCAAACCTATCGAAAATATTTTCAACATATATAACCTGGTTTTTCTCGGGTTTAAACGGCAGGTTTTCAAATTTAAGGCTATACAACATACGTATAAAATATTATTACTTTTAAACAAAAGAATATTATGTTCACGAAAATAGTAAAAAATGTTATATTACAAAAATTGTTAAGTCGCATTAAAGAATATTATATCATTATGCTTTATAACCAAAATATTTAGATATTTGTTTAAACATTCAAGTAAATAACTATAAAAGTAATTGTAAAGAGTGTAAACCTAAACCTTTTATATCATGGAAAATATTAAGAATTATGCAAAATACCTTGGAGGATACAACTACACGGGAAAAACACCCGTGATTATCGACTTTTACGCAACATGGTGTGGACCTTGTCAGGCTCTTGCGCCACAGCTCGAAAGGCTGGCCAGGGAATTTGAGGGGAGAGTGAAGGTTCTTAAATTCGATGTCGACAAGAACGAGGCACTTGCTGGTGCTGCCGGCATACGCTCTATCCCCACACTCTTTTTTATAACAAAAGAGGGCGATATTACACGCAACGTGGGTGCCCTGCCCTACAACGAACTTGTGAAAAAGGCCGAAGAGTTGTGCAAGGATTAAAAAGCTGTTTGTATAGAGTTTTTTTTAACATAAGATATTACCAAAACAACAAATACCAACAGAGAAGTTGGTATTTGTTGTTACTCTTTCAAATAACCTGATGCCGAGTCATCAGATTCTTTTCTTGTCCCACTTGGCAAATTTCATGTATAGGTAACATATAACTCCGAGCAACACACCATAAACAATTTCGGCAGTCCAAACAAACTCCACCCTTGTAGTAAGGTGTGTCATAGCCATAACATAAAGGACATAAACCACCAAAATAAGTGTCTCTAAATACAAGGCCACCGAGGTGTTCCCCGTGCCGGAAACAGCCTCAAAGTAGGCATTGCCGATACCTTGAAAAACTGTACCGCTACATATCACCAGAATAGAGGGAACAACCAACTGTGCAAAATTCAAATCGTCGGTGTAAACAGCAACTATATGCAACGGAAAAATCGCCACAAATAAAACTATGGGAACCGTACAAAGCATACTGTTTTTTAATATCTTGTTGATTGTGGGAAATACCCGGTCGCGATGCCCTTCGCCTATTATTCTGCTCACCAAAGTATTTGTTGTTGTTGCAAAGGCAAAACAAGGTGTTATGAGAATCATATAAACACTCCTTGTAACAGATGAAATTCCGGCAGCTGTTTCGCCCATCTTCTCTATAAACACAAAAAAGATGAACCAGACACTGAAAGAGAATAGCCTTTGCACCATCGTAGGCGCAGATATTTTAAAAATACGGCCCATCAGCTCAGGTTCCGGCCTGTGAATTTTAAACATGCCGAAGCCCTTATTTCGCAATGTAATATAACTATAAAATGTAAAGAATACAAAAGCAGAAACCTCGGCACACAACGAGGCCAGCGCAGCACCGCCGACACCCATCTCGGGAAAAGCAAATTTGCCAAATATCAAACAATAATCCAAAAATATATTAACAACCGCCATCACAATAGTAGAATATGTAATAACTTTTGTATTTGATATGCCGACATACAACGCCCTGTATAGGAAATTAAGACATACAAATATTATTCCATACTGACGGTACTTAATATATTCCAATGAGGCATCGTAGATATTTTGCGAGTCTATGAGCCTGAGCAACAGATGGTCGGAGAAGAAGTATAACACAGAAAACAAGACCGCCCCCAACAGAAAGACGAACATAGCTCCATGTTCAAAGATAACGCCTATTCTATCGTAGTTTTTCTCGCCGAAACGACGTGCCACTATTATTTGTATCCCCACCGCAAAGCCTGCCGCCACCGTAGTAAAAACGTAATAAAAAAGACCGGCAAGCATGGAAGCACCCAGAGCTATTACACCAAGATGCCCCAAGAATGCAGTATCGGTAAAGTTTATTATGGTTTGAGCCATGTTTCCCAGCATAATGGGCAACGCAATACTCCAAATTTCCTTGTTTGTCACTTGTGCTTTCATGCAAAATCAATGTTTTAATATATAAATATACATCACCTCACGCAAATATGCAAAAATATTGTAGAACATTCTACATGACTACGTAAAGATGGCGTATGCAGTGAACCCATGCGGTTCATTCATACGCCATTTATTATCGCAATATCTTCTTGAAATTGCTTTCAAAAAAAAGATGTTTACTGCTCCAACACCGTAACAGTCATTGAGACATCGACCTTGGGACGATCGTTAAGCTGTGTCTCTACATTTTGGATACGCTCCACCACATCGAGCCCCTCCTCAACCTCACCAAAAACAGTGTAACCACCGTCGAGGAAAGGTGTACCGCCTGCCGTGGTGTAAACATCTACCTGTTCGGGAGTGAAAGATGGGGTTCCCATCTCCTTGCTCTTTTCAACCGCCAGCTTGCCCAGCTTCTCTTGAAGCTCCATGAGCCCGTCGCGGTCGCGGTTACGTCGCAGGTTCATAATCTCCTCGCGTCGCTCCGTAGCCAACGCATTAAATATATTCTGTTCCTGTTGCATCTTCAGCTGATGCTCCATCTGTTTGAGCTCGGCCGGCTTATACACCTTACCCCAAACAATATAAAACTGACTGCCACTACTCTCTTTCTTGGGGTTCACCTCGTCGCCGAGACGTGCCGCACTCAAAGCGCCACGTTTGTGAAAAAGTCTCTCGGGCTGAATCTCGGCAGGCAGTGTATAGCCAGGGTCGCCTGTGCCTAAATTCTTTTCTATGGGAGCACCCTTGCTGTCGGGGTCGCCGCCCTGAATCATAAACTGTTTTATTACACGATGAAAGAGTGTACCATCGAAAAACCCCTCGGAGGCAAGTTTCAAAAAGTTATCGCGGTGAATAGGTGTCTCGTCGTAAAGGCGCACCGTGATGTCGCCCATGGTTGTTGAAATTTTTATTCTTGCCATATATCTTATATTATTTATTCATTATTCACAATATTATTCTCATTCACAATATTATCCTCGGCATCTCTCGCCAGGAGCTCTTTTATGCGATTCTTGCAGTACTTCCACATGAAACGACAAAATACAAGAAAAACAATAAAAATGATTATTGTCATAGTGGTTTCAAGAGAGATGCAAAAAAGCAGAGTGTCGTATATTCCGTGTGCTATTATAGGAGCAAGCAAAACAAGGTATCTGTTTTTGACGTGGGTATCAGGATAGAATCTCACAAGTGAGTAGTAATACCCCATGAGCACTCCAAAGCAAAAATGTGCAGGCACCGAAAAGACAGCACGCGATATACCTATCGATATAAAATTCTCGACATCGCTAAACAGATACATTATATTCTCCAAAGCGGCGAAACCCATGGATACACACACTGCATATACTATTCCATCGACCTTTTCGTCGAAATATTTGTTATTGCGCAACAACAACCACAGCATCGCAAATTTTGCCACCTCTTCGGGGATAGCCGCACTGAAAAAAGATAAGCAAAAAGCATCGGAGAATGTTGTAATCCCCGAAGAGAGGGAGGGGAAAATATCCAAAGCTATAAGAGGTGTGGTTATTATTAAAGAACAAAACAGAGAAGCAACTCCATAAAAAAAAGCTTTTACCAGCTCGCTTGCCGGCTCCGGAGCATATTTGTCTTTTTTGTAAATATAATACAACAAAACGGCGACAGGCAACAAAGCCGTTGCAAGAATTATCTTGTTCATAGCAATATATCAATTATTACGGACAAATATAAATTAAAACGAGCAGATGACAAAGATTTATTTAACAATGTTTCAAATTCAAAAAATATAGACTTTCCGCCCTCGCGTAATTAAAATATTAAATGTACGTGCGCTATTATAAAAAAGACAAGGTGGCTTTGGCCACCTTGTCACTATCGAAGAGATATTAAATTACTTTACAAGAACCTTCTTACCATTTATTATATATATACCGCTCTTTAAGGGGAAAGAAACTTTTCGGCCTTGCAGGTCGTACACGGCACCATCGCCCTGCTGTTCGGGCGCATAGGGGAGTTCATCAATTGATGTCAAGCCTCCGTCGGCCTCTATGTACTCTACATTATCGCGCATAAGCGAGAAGTGGTTTATATTCATGCAGAGCATGCCGTTCATGTTCACAAGCAGACCAAGCGACACGGTTGTCTCCTCGTTGAGCGTGAATTTCACTGAATGCTCCATCAAAGAACCTTTGGCACTCATTGTTGTGTAACCTATGCTCTCGCCAAGGTTTACGGTATTGGGGAGACCTTTACCTTCGGCCACAACAACATAACTTCTGTCGCACTGCCCCTCCCACTTGGTGTCGTAGCATGCTGTGAATATGTAGTTACCTGCCGGCAAATCTATTGTCTGATATACCTTGTGGTCGGATAGCTTTGAGTTAAAACCGTCCCACGAGGTTGTAAATGTCATACAATAGCTCTTTTGCGCATCGACATGTGCACCGGTAATTGTTGTACCGTTTTTCACAGTATTCTCTATTGTCCAGTCGGTAAGTTCGAAGAAGCGGTTCGATATACTTGTATTCACCAAATTACTACCATTTGTATTGAACGTAGCCTGATAGTTTTTAAGATATTCGGCTGTTATATCGCCCGACAAGTCGCCCGAGCCATAGTTCAGCGAGAATACCCCCTTGGACAAGCCCCAAGCATCGCCGTCGGGACCGAAACCTGTGCGCACACCGTCATAGCCGTTCATGGTTCTGTCGATAACGTTTCCACCACTCTGGTTAAAGTCGTAGTACAACAAAAGTTCCGACTTTTGTTCGGGGTTCTCTATGGGAGCATTGCATATATCAACTATATCCTCGACCGACAAACGCTTGTTCCACACACGGAACTCATCTATCTGGCCGTTCATGGGAGCATCGTCGTTACCTATGGCAAACTTGCTCAAACCCTGAACCTTAAAGTTAAAACCTATATAAGATGTCGAGAAGTGCTTACCATCGCGATAAAAATCGGCAAAACCGTCGTCAAACACCACTGCATAGTGATGCCACTCGCCACTTATAACATAGCCCTGAGCACTCTTGCCCGTGTAACCGCTTACATTCATAGCCATCACACCCGAATTATTTGTTGTCAGCAAGAAGGTCGACCCGCTATCGCCTATGCCCAAGCATTTGCCGGTGAGCTCGCCGGGGCACATCCACCAATCGACAGTAAAATAGGCGGTAGACGCAAGACCCGACAACGGTGCTGTAACCTGCGCGTTGTCGCGACCTGTGAAATTAAGGCCATTCTTACTATCGGCGTTGCAAACAATGAGCGCACGCTCTCTTGTGGTAGTGCTTGTGCCTACATCGTTAAGCACCTTTAAGGTAACATCGTATACACCGCACACGGTAGGTGTCAATGTGCTGTGCTGGCCGTTGATGATATATTTTTTGTATTTATTCTCAACTGTCCATGTCCATTCTACGGGGTTGTACTTTGACACATCTGTAAGCACGGTTTTCTCGCCCTTCACGATAACCGCCGGAGATATTTCGAACGAAGCCTTCGGTGCCGATTCAAGCACCTCTAACTGCAACACCGATGTTGCTGTTTTTGCACCGCTCATAGAGGTTACTTTCAAAGTCACATCGTACACACCTGCCTCGTCATACAGTGCACTTGCATGCAAGCCGTCGTAGCTTTCTACGTCTGCACCGGGCATGCTCCACTCATAATTCTGACCGGGCTGTGGGTTATCGACTATAAAGAAGACTCTCTCACCCTTTATGACAGGGAATTTGCCTGCATGGAAGGTTGCATCGACCGGTTGCTCCTCCTCTACCGTCACGGTTAGCTCATCGGTTACGGTGTTTCCGTTCATGCTTGTTGCAACAACCTTGACAAGATATTCGCCGGGAGCTGTGAAAAGCACACTTGGTTCGAGTACCGAGAGGTTCTCTATGTCGGTACCCTCAACAGTCCATGCGAGAGAGGCTACCGCGTCGCTACAATCGGCCGACAAAGTAAAGTATTTACCTACCGAAAGCGTTTCTGTCGGTGTTTTTAATTTTGCCGACAGCTCAGCTTTGCTGTAAGGCAATGTCTCGCTTCGGTAAGCAACGCTGTAATTGCTATTTAGAATGGTCGCATGCTTTCCATCGATAAAGTTGCGCCACATTACTTCGTTACCCACCTTAACGGTTTCGCCTTTAAAGTATGCCACAAGCCCTTCGGGCAACATAGAGCCCGCAAATTGAGATTTATAGTTATCTTTTATTTCAGATGCTGTACGAGCCTTGTTCCATATTCTGAGTTCGTCAATAGTTGCATCGGTGTAAGCATTATTATACGAACCGACAGAGGCTGTAAATTCAAAGTCGCCAAAGCCACCAACACCCCTATAAGTTGATGAGGTACACGACGCTTTCGGCTCACCATTAACATAAATAGTAAGTTTGTTGCCATCGACAACTATTGCAACGTGCGACCACACACCTACCTGCAATGCTCCTGCCGATGTTGCAGTGCGGTTGCTTGTATCCCAACCGGCTGTGATGCTACCATCATAGTCGGAGTGGAACATGAAGGTTCCCCAACCGGGACCGGCACTTTGGTTCCAGCCGACAAGCGTGTTGGGCTTCATGCTAAATTCTATTGTGGCCTTGTCATATTTTATTGCGAAGGCTTCGGGAACCCTTATACCCGAACGATTCAAACTCAAAGCAACATTCTCGAGCTCGGTAGCGATAGGAGCTGAAACAGATATTTTTTTCGACTCCACGCCACCCTCATAAACTGCCGAGACTGCATATGAGCCTTTAATTGTACCTTGAACATCATAGCTTGTTACGTTGCCCGCAACGCTACCCAACAACTCGTCGTTGTTATAAATATTATAATTGCTTATATTATATTTAGAGGGTGTGGGGCTGTTCCACGATAGTTGCGAAGAGAGAAGCATGAGGTTCTTGGGGGCATAATAGGGCTCGCCATTAACCACAACCGATATTATGGTCTGCTTGCCTGCATTCTTTATCTCCACACCACCTGCGGGTATTGCGAAAGATGTCTCCACACCATTCAGGTTGTGCTCGTAATCGATAATAGAAGCGTTATAAATTCTACCATTACCCTGTGCCCAACTTTTTGTATCTATGATAAAGAAATATTTCAAAGGCATGCTCTTGTCGTAGCCCTCGGTGAGGTCGGTGAGATCGTAACCAAACTCCATAGGCTCGGTGTGTAGCTTACCGTCGGCCCAACGACCAAGCATAGGAACTTCGGGAGCAGGGTTTGAATTTCCATAGTTGCCATCGCCGGCATATTTAAAATGCTCAAAAGCGATGCTCTTTTCGGGCATATCGGCATTAATATCGGCTGAGATTCCGGCCGACAAGCACATCTCGCTACGGCGTGAGTAGTCCATCTCCAATTTAATGGTGCGCAAAGGACGATAATCTTTTCTCACTTTATAAATCTCGGGTGCCCACCAGTTTTTTGCAAATTTCTTTACACCATTCACAATATTCGACGAAGCACCGCCATAGGCGTAAGGACAATAGATGAAGCCGTTGTTCGACCACCAATCACCCCATGAATTCACAATAATCCATGCACCAACCTCGTCGGCATCGGGCTCGCCACAGATACCATCACCATCGAGGTCAAACTCAATGCGGTCGTCGTAACCGACGATAGTCATGGCATGGTCTACTTGTGTTCCCCATGCTTGAACATATTTTTTACCCACAACACCTGCGCTTATATTGGCGGCAGTACTGGGTATACTGCCATCGTACTCACCACCCATGCTTGCAAGACCGATACCGCATATACCTCCGGCACCAAAGCTGTCGTCACCATTGTGGTTCCACAACCAATTTTTCACGAGCTCACGCCCCTCCTCTGTACCCACATTAAGCGGGAAATTTGCAGGAGGCAACATGCGGTTGTGCATAGCTTCGAACCACTTGTCGTAGCCCTGCATCCAACCAAAATCGTTGTTAGCACAATCCTGACTACCAAAAAGCTGAGAGTAGGTCTGGCCACCATAAGTTGCGGCCGAAGGAACACCTATACTTGTAACAAACTCATTTTTTCCGGAATTTCCGTTTGTGAGCAACCACACAAAGTGCGATGGGTAGTAGTTCTCGGGCACCTTACCATTAAGGTCGCGATAAGCATTCAACTCATAGGTGAACATGTAGGATATTCGGGAAGCCGAACCACACGAGCCACCATCTTGGTTAAATACAGGTGGGAAATACTTTTGCTCGGCATTATTGACATAAGCCGGGCGCACGGAAGCCTCCGAGGCCTTTGCACGCTTTTTTGCATCGCCCTTCTGCAACAAAGAGAAGTCTGGGTTAAGTTCGTCGGAATAATCAGGATATAAATCCCTATTTACATCGACCTGTGCACATAGCCCCAAGGGCAAAAGCACCGTTACACAAAGTAACAATCTAAATAAACCATTTAATTTCATACTGTTATTGTTTTTATTATCATATATTTCTTTAATAGAAAGTAAATGTTTGTAAATGTAATATGTTTTATTTATAATAAAATAAATAAAAGATAAAAATAACATTTAACAAAAAACAATAACAATATTTATAAAAATTTAGATAGTATCTTTATCGGCGATAGCAACAGGTATATTCTTTAAACGATGAACCAATGAGTCGCACAGCACTTTAAAGGCAGGCTTGTTCGCCTCGCTCACCGGTTTTTTGGGTTGCGACTTTATTGTCAGCGGGTTAATAGGCTTACCATTCTCATGGACACGAAAATCGAGATGCGGACCCGTAGATATACCCGTAGAACCCACATAACCTATCACCTGCTTCTGTTTAACCATGTCGCCCACTTTCAGCCCTTTGGCAAAACGCGACAAATGCATATATGTGGTTACATAGGTGCCGTTATGCTTTATCTTCACATAATTGCCACCACCCCCGGCCTGATAGGCCTTGGCTATCACCTTACCGCTACCCACTGCATACACAGGGGTACCTTTGGGGGCTGCGTAATCGACACCATGATGCGAACGATATCTTTTCAGCACAGGGTGAAAGCGACTGTTCGAAAAATGTGACGAGATGCGATAAAAATCGAGGGGAGCTTTGAGAAAGGCCCCTTCGAGGCTGTTACCGTCGATATTATAGTATAGTTCCTCGCCCTCCTGCACAAAAGGGACGGCATAGATGGTGCTGTCCGATGCGCGGAACGAGGCTGCCCTGATTCTGTAATTATTAAGAGGTGTATCACCAACAAACTCACGAGAATAGAGCAGACGAAACTCGTCACCCTTTTGAATACCGAAAAAGTCTATCGACCAACCGAAGATGTGAGATAGCATGACTGCCAACTGAGGCGATGCCCCGCTCTCCTGCATAGCCACCCAGAGCGAAGAGTTTACAACACCGGCCACCTCGCAATCGTGCCATGCCGAGGGGTTTACCCTGCGCTCGGCACGGTAGTTGTCGGCAATATCGAACAACACATAAGATTTTAAGTTCTCCTCGTACACAAGATAACGTGGTGTTGCCACGCTGTCTTTTTCACACAAAAGAGCACAAGCCTGTCCGGGACGCAACCTGCGCACATCGAAAACAGAGTCGGGGCACTGTGTAAGGCTGTGCACCTGCTGAGCCGTGAAACCAAAGTTATAAAGAAGTTCGGCAAGTGTTTGTCGAGGACTCAACGTATCGTAGCGCACCGCATATTGCTCTATGGGCAAGCCATATTTAAACACGGTATCTTTTACAACAAGAGTATCGGTTGCTTGCTCAACAGCATCTCTCTTCTCGCCCGATGCGCAACCGGCCGACAAAAGGCAAACAAAGAGAAAAACCAAAAAAGAGGGAAAAAAATATTTTTTTACATTCATAGTAATGTTACACATAAAATTCTTACCTTGCAAAGGTAAACAATTTAAATTCAATGCCCGCGGAAATAACTCCACAACACAGCATTTTATAAAAAAATAACAAATTCACAAAAGGAGAAAGATAGAATAGCACATAATGCATACTCTATGAATAAAAAACAGAAACATTATGAATAGGATTTTAACAACATTAATTATTGCAATTGCAACCATATTACCAAGTATGGCGGCTGATATTCAAACATACACGATAAAAGTTGGAGAGGTGGTGAAACTTGAGATACCTTCCGCCGGGCGCACCATACTGAGCCGTGCCACAAACCGACGCGGAAACTGGTCGGTAAATACCCAATATCTCGAAGTTGTGAGCTCCTCTTGGGATTATTGCTATGTAAAGGGTAAAAAAGCAACAAGCCTTGCGTCGGTACAACTAACCGTTACATTTAACATGAACGGGCATTATGGCGACAAATACTATGCAGCATATAACATAAAGGTTATACCCGACGGCCCCACAAGCATCTCGCTCACAAAAAAAGAGCTTGTGATGGAGGAGGGGCAAATATCGACCCTGCAAGCCACAATCACAGGCAGCCCGGGAACATACACTTGGACATCGTCGAACAGCAATGTGGTAAGCATCGCGGGCAATGGATTAAAATGCGACATATCGGCAAATTCTCCCGGCACGGCTTATATAACAGTTAGCACAGGCAAATACTCAGCTACCGCCCAAATAACGGTTAAAGAGGCCGAAACCACTGCAATAGAAGATGTTACAGACGATAATGAAATAATATTTCAAATAAGCGAGAATAACATAATTTTCGACAGAGAGTGCAACGCCACGCTTTTCAATATATCGGGTAAAATGATATTCAATGGAAAAACACACTGCATCGATAACATATCAAAAGGTGTTTACATACTTAAAATAAACAACAGGAGCTACAAGATATCTATATAAAAAAACGAGGTGCATGCGATGCACCTCGTTTTTTTATATAACGTGGAAAACTTACACAGCTGTGTAAATAAGATAGCCGGTGTAGGCCAAATAGCCACACACAAGCAAAGCACCCTCCCAACGGGTGATAATACTTTTTCCTCCGAAGCGACCAACCAAATATATAAGCAACGAAGATGACAAAAGCACATAAAAATCTATGTAACTGAACCCAGAAAGAGCTATGGGGGTTATTGTAGCACTGCACCCGAGTATAAAGAATATATTTAGGATATTACTACCCAATACGTTACCAAGAGCAATACCTACATTACCTTTACGCGCCGCATTAACCGACACCGCAAGCTCGGGCAACGAGCTACCTGCCGAAACTATGGTGATACCAATAACCGCCTCCGAAATATTTAATGCGCGAGCAACAAACGTAGCACCATCGACAAAAATGTTTCCGCCAACGATGAGCCCGACAAGGCCTGCCACAATAAACAAGGAGGTCCTGACTACCGACAACTGCTCGACGACCTCCTCTTCCTCGCCATCGTTTGTTATTGAGAATGTGTAACGAATGAACACAGCAAGGAAACAGAGCAAGATGAGACCGCTGTAACGAGTGATATACTCGCCCTCGCCACCACCTACAAGCATACTGCCCGATACAAGCAACAACACAACAGATGCAAGCATGTTAAACGGAATCTCACGCGATAACATTTTGTGACTGAATTTTATAGGTGCTATAAGTGCCGCTATGCCAAGAATGAACAGGCCATTAAAAATATTACTTCCTATCACATTACCCAAAGCAATACCGGGTGTACCTTTAATAGCAGAGCCCACACTTATCACAAGCTCGGGCAATGATGTTCCCAAAGCAACTATGGTGAGGCCTATAACAAGTTCACTTATGTTAAAACGGCGTGCAAGAGCCGAGGCTCCCTTTGTGAGCCAGTCGGCACCCAAGATTACAAGTACAAGACCGGCTAAAAATTTTACTATTGCTAGAAAAAACGACATAATAAATGATTTTAAATATAGTTTTTTAGTTTCAAAAATTCTTGTTCGAAGTTGGGGGTGAGAATACCTTTACCCATGGAAGCCTCTACCTCGGCGAGCGACCAGAAACGCCCACCGTCAAGCTCTTCGCTCGGGTGCACCTCGCCCGAATACACCGTGCTGTATACATTTACAAGTTCACGCTCGCGCTCACTCTCAAAGATGTAGCTCAACAGGAAACGTGGCTCAAATTCCTCTATACCAAGCTCTTCGCGCACCTCACGTTGCAAGGCCTGTGCCACCTCCTCTCCAAAATCGACATGCCCGCCAACAGCAGTGTCCCACTTGCCGGGCTGTATATCCTTCCACAAAGGACGTTGTTGCAGATAGAGCCTACCCTCTTCGTCGAAGAGGTGCAGGTGCACCACAGGGTGCAACAATTTACTGCCACCGTGGCACTCGCCACGCGAAGCACTCCCCACCACATTGCCTTGTTCATCGACTACGGGAAAAATCTCGGCACTATTATCGCATCTCATTGTTTATCCTCCTTTTCTATTTTAAGGTCACCCTTACTGCTTATCACAAGTTTTTCGTAACGCTCCACAAGACGTGGCATACGCGACAGACGCATCGACAAACGCACTACGCACTCATTATCGAAAATCTGCTCCACCACCTTCGGGGCCTCCTCTTTTACTATGCGCAACACATCGTTGAGCAAAGGGTAGGAGAAGCGTAAGGTTATCTCTTCGTTTATAGTTTTTTCTATGTGCGGGACAGCCTCCAAGGCTTCGGCGGCCGCCAAACGGTAGGCTACTATAAGACCGCTTGTACCCAGCTTCACACCACCGAAATATCGCACCACTATCACAAGCACGTTGGTAAGCTCCTTGCTGTGTATCTGCCCTAATATGGGCTTTCCTGCCGTGCCCGACGGCTCACCGTTGTCGTTGGAACGCTCGTTCTCGCCACGCTCTCCCAAACGGTAGGCATAGCACACATGACGGGCATCGTAATACTTTTTCTGATAGGCCTCGACATGCTCTTTTACTTGCTCCACGGTGGTCACGGGTATAGCAAAGGCGAGGAATTTACTCCTCTTTTCGGTGTAAATTCCTTCGCCCTGCTCTTCTATTGTATTATATGTATCTTGCTGTAACATCAAGAAAGTTTATGTATTACAAGCCCCGAACGCAACTTTGGTTCGAACCATGTGGTTTTGGGTGGCATGATATTACCCGTGTCGGCAATATCTACAAGTTGTTTCATGGAAACGGGATAAAGTGCAAGTGCCATCTTCATCTCACCACTGTCTACACGACGTTTGAGCTCGCCG
This sequence comes from Bacteroidaceae bacterium, assembly GCA_045631905.1. Lineage (GTDB taxonomy): Bacteria > Bacteroidota > Bacteroidia > Bacteroidales > Bacteroidaceae > HGM04593. The sequence continues at coordinate 17,165 of JAZQVO010000010.1, read as the reverse complement.
AGCCCACGTATTCCACCAACAAAATCTATGCGTTTTGAGGTGCGCAGGTCCTCGATGCCAAGAATTTCATTGAGTATAAGGTTCGACGAGATTGTAACATCGAGCACACCTATGGGGTCGCTATCGTTGTATGTACCCTCTTTTGCTGTGAGGCTGTACCACAGCCCGTCGAGGTAGAGCGAGAAGTTATGCAAACCGGTTGGTTTGTATGTCTCTTTGCCCATGCAGGTAACAGAGAAATTCTTTTCGAGGGCCTGCAAAAAATCCTCCGAAGAGAGGCCGTTAAGGTCTTTCACCACTCTGTTATAGTCGATTATAGTGAGCTGGCTTGCAGGGAAACATACTGCCATGAAGTAGTTGTACTCCTCGTCGCCACGATGCAAGGGGTTGTTGTCGGCCTTCTCCTTGCCTACGAGGGCGGCTGCGGCCGAGCGATGGTGCCCGTCGGCTATGTAGAGTGCCGGGATAGAGGCAAACTCCTTGGTTATTGTGGCTATATCGGCATCGTTGTCTATAACCCACAAACGGTGACGGAAGCCGTCGAGTTGCGCAGTAAAGTCGTATTCGGGCTCCCCGGCTGTGTAACGCGCCACGATGGTATCGAGCACATCGTTATCGGGGTATGCAAAAAAGACAGGCTCTATGTTGGCGTTGTTCACGCGCACATGACGCATGCGGTCCTCCTCTTTATCCTTGCGTGTGAGCTCATGTTTTTTTATTACACCGTTCATGTAATCCTCGACATAGGCACACAGCATAAGACCATATTGAGTGTGGCCGTTCATGGTTTGAGCATAAATGTAATATTGCTCTTTGCTGTCTTGCACCAACCAACCCTGTTGCTGAAATTTGGCAAAGTTCTCGGCCGCCTTCTCATACACCTCGGGAGCATGCTCGTCGGTCCCTACGGGAAAATCAATCTCGGGACGTATTATATGATAGAGCGACTTTTCGTTGCCACGAGCCTCCTCGCGTGCCTCTTCGCTGTTGAGCACATCATATGGACGACTCTGAACCTCCTCCACCAACTCGCGTGGTGGGCGAACACCTTTAAAGGGTTTTACTACTGCCATAATATTTACTTCTTGTTTACGCGGAAACGCTCGCAACCCTCTTCAAAGAAAGCTACAATCTGCTTTGCTGCGGCAATACCTGCATTTATGTTGGCCTCTGCGGTCTGTGCACCCATCTTTTTGGGTGTTGCAAAGAAACGACCCTCAAATTTTGAGAACTCCTCCAACGTGGCAGGAGCAATATCGGTAACATATTTGATATCGGTGCGCTCGGCCATAAGTTCGAGCAACTCGGGCTCATTTATAACCTCCTTGCGAGCTGTGTTCACCAACAAACCCTTCTTGGGCATAGAGCCCACAAGTACCTTACCGATAGAGTTCTTTGTCTCGGGAGTAGCGGGTATGTGCAACGACACCACATCGCATGTGCTGTAAAGCTCCTCGGGTGAATCGACACGCTTAACACCGTCGGCCTCCACAATCTCTTGGGGTGTGAATATATCGTAGATATAAATATCCATGCCAAAGCCCTTTGCGATGCGACCTACGTTGCGACCAACATTACCATAGGCATGAATACCAAGTTTCTTACCCTTCAACTCCATACCGGCTGTACCGTTGAACATGTTACGGTAGGCATATACCATCATACCGAAAGCAAGCTCGGCAACAGCGTTTGAGTTCTGACCGGGGGTGTTCATAACACATATTCCGCGTTGTGTGGCAGCGTCAAGCTCCACATTGTCGAAACCTGCACCTGCGCGAACAACTATCTTGCAGTTCTTGGCAGCGTCCATAACCTCGGCATCTATAATGTCGCTACGAATAATTATAGCATCAACATCGGCAACTGCTGCAAGTAATTCGGCCTTAGATGCATATTTTTCCAAAAGAACAAGCTCATAGCCTGCCGCCTCTGCAACCTCGCGTATACCGTTCACAGCTACCGCCGCAAAGGGTTTTTCTGTTGCAACCAATATCTTTTTCATTGTTGTATTCTTTATTATTTCATTCTTTCATATTCCTTCATGCAGTCGATAAGTGCTTTGACACCCTCAACAGGCATAGCGTTGTAGCACGAAGCACGGAAACCACCTATTGAACGGTGACCTTTGATGTTGCAGATACCTTTTGATGTTGCAAACTGCAAGAAGTCGGCCTCCAACTCTTTATACTCGTCGGCCATAACAAAGTCGATATTCATTATAGAACGGTCCTCCACAGCGGCTGTACCCTTGAACATACGGTTGCTGTCTACCTCGTCATATAGCATCTGCGAGCGTAGCTCGGCGCGACGTTGCATCTCGCACACACCACCCTGAGCCTTTATCCAACGCAAATTCTCCAACGCAACATAGATGGGGAACACGGGAGGAGTGTTGTACATTGAGCCACCGTCGATGTGTGTCTTGTAGTTAAGCATCGAAGGAATCTTACGGTCTACCTGGCCAAGTGCGTCCTCTTTTACTATTGCAAAAGCAACACCGGCAGGAGCAAGGTTCTTTTGTGCACCACCATAAATACATATATATTTGCTTACATCGATGGGACGAGAGAAAATATCCGATGACATATCGGCTACCAAGGGTACAGGAGAGTCGAGGTCGTGACGAATCTCGGTACCATAGATGGTGTTATTTGTTGTAATGTGGAAATAATCGGCATCGGCAGGGATAACATAGTCTTTGGGGATATAGCTGTAAAGTTTATCCTTTGACGATGCCACCTCGACAGCCTTACCAATAATTTGAGCCTCTTTAAGAGCCTTGAGCGACCATGTACCTGTGTTCAAATAGGCAGCCTTCTTTTTGAGGAAGTTATAAGGCACCATGCAAAACTGCATGCTTGCACCACCACCGAGGAAAAGAGTTGTGTAGCCATCGGGAATATCGAGTATCTCTTTGAAGAGAGCACGTGCCTCGTCGAGCACAGCCACGAAATCTTTTGAACGATGGCTTATTTCCAATATAGAGAGACCTATTCCGTTAAAATCCAATACCGATTTTGCAGCAGCGTCAAAAACCTCTTGGGGCATTACAGACGGGCCTGCATTAAAGTTGATTTTTTTCATAAATATTCTTTTTTAATTTCTTTTTATACTCATTTAAAAATATAGAAAAACAGAGTTTTGCCCCCTGTTTTTCACTAAATCGGCCATATACGGCACTTTCTGTTAAGAGATTTGCAAAGATAGCTCTTTTTTTAAGAGGAGATAATTTTAATCGTCTTTTTTTTGTTTTTTACAGAAAAAGTTATCAACAGGCAAAAAAACATTCATAAATAATGAATAAAAATACAACCGACCAAAAATCAGATATTCTCGGTCGGTTGCAATATCACAAAACTTGTAAATAAAATTCTTTAAAACCTCTTTTTTATATGTTTGTGGGCCGGCATAACCTTTTTGCAGGTTTCACACCACTCACTATTATCCTGACCTGTGTAATTGGGCGAGTACTCTATTACTTCGATATAATCTTTATTGCTCGAAGAAGATGACGAAGAAGAACTGCTCGACGAACTACCCGATGAACCACTGCTTATTTCACGCTTTGCATTCAAGTAGGCAGCAGCTTCACCCGGACTCGAAAGCTTTGTAGAAACATTCATTCCCTTACCGCCACATGCAGGGCAAACACCTTTTCCATAACATGTGGGGCATGGTTGATAATTTTTAAAGTAAGCATGGTAATATCGCCCTTGTCCGTTGCAGATATAGCAGACACGACGGCCGTTACATGTAACACAAGAAGTCAAAGAGGTTGAATGGCAATACCCGTCCTTATAAAATATATAATGTGTCGAAGACAACGCATTATGCACGTTCATCTCAACATCGATTATGCGACCGTTTCCATCTCGTTGCCCTTGTCTCACCTTGCCCTCATAACTAAACAACTGCTTAACATCGTTGCTTATTGCAGGAGAGCCATAACCGCCCGAAGATATTCCGGCAAGAGCATTAGCAAACTGCATGATAGCATTACCTATTTGCTGTTTGTTTTCGACACGCTCGACTCGGGCCTGCTCATTTTTTATCGCCGATATATTTTGAGAAGCCGTTCTATTGCCCAAAGCGGCTGCTTTTTCGTAATATTTGAGAGCCATATTTGTATCACCCGACCTTCTGTAATAAACACCTATATTATTTAGGGCAAGAGCCTTATAACCCTCCTTATTATCGCTATCGGCCTCTATCACCTTATTATACAAAGCAACCTTCTCTTTCAGGCTCTTATCTGTTGCGGCTTCGGCCTTTTTAAACATTTGCCCGGCTATCGAATTTTCCTCTTTTCCCAAACGGTCTATGTTTGTTTTATATCCTTTATATGTACCTACATAAACACCGGCCTTTGCGTCCCATTTAAGTGCGTCGTACCCCCTTACACTGAATACCTTGCCCTTGTGCGACAAAACCTTGCGACCGTTTTTTGTAATAATTTTCTTTGCAGGGTTAGCAAATTGTGAAATATCTATCTTAACATAATCGTTACCTATTTTGGTTTTATAGCCATCTATCGAGTAAAAAATAGTTTCGGTGTACAAAGGAGGTATTATTTCCGTTCCCGTTGCGTTACAAATACCCTTTTTCCCGTTATTCTCAACCGAAAAATATTTCACGCCATCACTCTCGCTTACATACAACTTGTCATACTTGGGAGATATAATAGCTTTTCCGTTAGCACCGGCAACACCATATTTTTTATCTTTTTGAAAACGAACCAGCAATTTACCATGCGTATCGCACATATCGGTATATTCGTACGAAACAGGCAAAATAATTTTACCATTCTTGTCACATGCACCCCACATGTCATTGTTTGCAAGCTTAAAACCAATGATATTTGGTTTTAGGTCGGTCCCGGTAGGCTTGTCCGAAAAACAGACAAAAACAGAGGTACATTCACGCCAAGAGAAAAAGCAATTACCCGCAGTGTCGCATAATTGTCTGTAATACTTATCATCTGTTTTTTTGGTTATGCAGAAGTATACAAAGTCTATCGATTTACCGCCAACATAGACCTTTTCCTGTCTCTTGTCTATATAACAATACTCACCACAAGGGATAATCTCATTGCAAGAGTAATCGAGTACACCTTTTTTTATTATATCCCCCTCTTTCCGAGAAACTATATAATATTCAAATTCCTTGTCGTTAATGTAGACACTATTAAAATCTATTTTACAATATTTGTCGGGAGGCAAAATTTCGTTACAACTTCTATCGAGATACCCTTCGTAGTCGCCTTTTTTCACTTTAAAGAGATCGCTATAATTATCGTATTCTACCGCTGTGTAACCACGCGAACCATCGACTATAATATTTTTCTTTTTGTCGATGCTTATACCAACGGTACCATCTTTGTATTTAACCTCCCACCATTTTATCGAGTGAGGATATTTAACTTTATGTTTTACATACTTCTGCGAATAGCCCTGCGATACGCAAAAGCACAAAAGCAACATAAAAAAAACACGCATTAAACAGATACTTGCAAACAGCCCCCTTTTCATAGTTCAATAAACTTTAATTACTCACCCTCTCACAGGTTCTATAATTGTTTTTATACCCTTTATTTTTTCTCCTGCAACCTTTTTCAACACCTCGCGCATCTTATTCATCTTAACCGTAACATAAGAGTAGTTTTCATGCACCATTATAGTGCCCACATCTGCGGGTTGCAAGCCACCTTTTTTAATGAAGAACCCGGCAAGGTCGCCACGGCTTATCTTGTCGCGCTTACCCTTGCCCACATAAAGAGCAACCCACTGCGATGGTTGCGGAAGTACCGCTTTCTTGGGTAATTCATACTCGGCAACAAACGATGGAGCAAAATCGGGCAACTCCTTACCCTCGTATGTTATCATATATACAGACCCCTCGGCCTCCCAACGCGCCGTGCGACCGTTGCGATGAGTAAAAATATCGGCACTCATGGCACGCTGATAGTGCACCACATGCTTTACATCTTTAATATCCAAGCCTCGCGCAGCAATATCGGTGCTCACGAGGATATTCACACATGAGCTCGCGAAGCGATAGAGAGCAAGCTCTCTATCTTTCTGCTCCATGGCACCATGATAGGCTGAACAGCGAAGACCATTCTTAACCAAAAAAGCACGCACCTCGTCGACACTCTCTCTGAAATTACAGAAAACGATGGCCGACTCGCCGTCAAAAGCACAAAGCAGGCGAAACAACTGTTGCAGACGAGTGTCGGGCGTGGTGGTCAAGGTGTAGAAATTGGTGCGTGTCACCGATTCCATGCGAAAGTCAAGCGGAGTACCATAATCATCGCCCGCAAACTCGGGTATCTCCTCGGCATCGGTAGCAGAAAGCAGGAAACGCCCCTGCACAGCCGGGAGCATAGAAAGCAACTGCTCCATCTCCTCTCTGAAACCCATCTCCAAGCACTTATCAAACTCGTCGATAACCACAAGCGAACACTCATTCGTGGCAAAAGTTCCTCTTTTCAGGTGGTCTATGAGACGACCGGGCGTACCCACGACCACAGCCGGACTTGCACCTGAAAACATCGTCGCCTCCTGCTCCACGGGGCGACCGCCATGCAGGGCCACCATACCACAGGCGTTTTTCATGGAACGCCACACCTCGTATGCCTGTTTTGCAAGCTCGCGGGTGGGCACCACAACAACCGCCTGCACGTTTTTTATGTAAGGGTCCACGCGCTGCAAGAGCGACAACATATATGCGATGGTTTTTCCCGAGCCCGTGGGCGAGAGAAGAATCATGCTTTTCTTTTCACGACAATGCAGTACCACTTTCCACTGCATCTCGTTCACTGCCTTAATCTTTAAATTTTCAAGAGCCCTTTCCTGCTCATATGTAAACATCTTATCCATAAAGTTATTTCAACCTGTTTTTTTCGGCCTGCAAGAGCCTTGCCAGCGCGTCGGCAACCTCGGGATAGAGCCCGGCCATATTCAATTTTTCGCCTTCTTCGCCCATATAATATAATTGCGGTCTCTTTGAATATCCTGTTTCAATCTTCGGCCCCCATGAGACCATGGCAGGACCACCCTTAGGCTCAATATATTTCCAGTTGCGCGTTCTAAGAGAAAGCGTGTGGTTCGAGGCCTGTGTAATTACATAACCCCTCTCTGCACCCTCTTTCCCAAGCCACGAAGCAAGGTAGTTGTGCCCGTCGATATTCAGTTCCTCGGGAAGTTCCACCCCTAGGAAAGCCGCCATAGTGGGCAAAAAATCGACCTGCGAAATCAGCGCATCATTAAACGAACCCTCCTCCACCTTTCCGGGGTAGGAAACAATAAAGGGCACCCTTGCGCCACCCTCGAAGGCGCTGTATTTACCACCGCGCAGGCCCGCTGTCGGCGAGTGCTCCCCGAGCAGTAACTCGGCATCGTCGGCATAACCGTCATCGACCACAGGACCGTTGTCGCTTGTGAGTATCACCAGGGTATTTTCCAATATTCCACACTCACGCAAGGCCGACATCAACTGCCCCACCGACCAATCAAACTGAGCTATCGCATCGCCACGGAGCCCCATACTACTCTTGCCACGAAAACGCTCATGAGGGAAACGAGGAACATGAATATCGTTAGCCGCAAAATAGAGGAAGAAATTTTCGTTTTTGTGAGCACGTATAAACTCAACGGCATGCGTTGTGATAGAGTCGGCAATATTCTCATCTTTCCACAAAGCACATCCTCCACCTTTCATATAACCGATGCGACCTATACCATTGACAATAGACATGTTATGCCCGTGACTATGCTTTAAATTATATAGTAACTCAGGATTATTTGCACCGGTAGGCTCGCCTTCGAAATTTGCGGTATAACTAACCTCTATCGGTGCCGACGGGTCATAATCAGCCACACGACCGTTCTCTATAAACACACAAGGCACCCTGTCGGCTGTAGCCGCCATTATATAATGCTCGTCGAAACCGATATCTGCTGGCGAGGGAGATACAAGAGCGTTCCAATCTTGCTCACCTGTCACACTGCCAAGCCCCAAATGCCACTTACCGAAAGCCCCCGTGCAGTAACCTGCGCTTTTAAAAACGTCGGCCACCGTAATTTTTTCGGGCGGTATTATCATAGCCGCGTTACCGGCCGCAACATCGGTACCGGGACGACGCCAAGCATATTCACCTGTAAGCAAAGAGTAGCGCGAAGGCGTACTCGTTGAAGCTACACTATACACATTCGCACACATAGAACCATGGCTACGTAAAGCATTGATATTTGGTGTATTTACACCCACTGCACCATAGCATTCAACATCTCCATAGCCAAGGTCGTCGGCATATATCAGCAGGACATTAGGCTTTTGCGTCTCTCCACCGTCGGCACAAGCAGGCAAAGCACACATAAGAGCCAGCGAACAATGCGAAATTTTATTTAAAATCATAATCTCAAATTTTTCATCTACAACCATTCTATTGTGCAAATATAGTGAAAGGCGAGCGAAGAAGAAATCAAATTTATTTGAATTTATTATTCCGAGCCGGATCCTATATTATCCATACTCGTATTATCCATACTTGCAAATATTCTATAAATATATCCACAAAGCACAAATTTACCTATAAATCGCGATAAAACAAAATACACAAAACGGCACACCTCTGTCACCGAATCAGAAAGAAAGAGACAAATTCTGCCAAAATGACACACGCGAGCAATAAATATATAAAACAAATAATTAAAAATGTGCCAAAAAACCTATTGGCAAGCTATTTGTTATTGATTTAATAAAATGAACGCAAGAAAACAATTAAAAATATGAGCGATAAAGAATTAAAAGAAGAGATTGTGGACGAAACAATGACAAACGCCACAGAAGAGACTGCCGAAGAGACAACCGGCACACAGGAAGAGACAGAACTCACTACCGAAGAGAAATTACAAAAAGAGCTTGACGAGGCAAACGAAAAGATACTCACTCTCGAAGACAAGTATCTACGTCAGGTAGCAGAATTTGACAACTACCGCAAGCGCACCATTAAAGAAAAAGCCGAGTTGATTAAAAACGGCGGTGAGCGTGCAATAGAATCGATTCTCCCCATACTCGATGACTTTGAACGAGCCATACAAAACATGTCGAAAGACGAGAACGCCACAGAGATGCTCACAGGTATAGAGTTGATATACAACAAATTCATAGGAATACTAAAACAAAACGGCCTGGAGAAGATCGAGACCGAAGGCAAGAATTTCGATACAGATTTTCACGAAGCAATAGCCATGATACCCACACCCGACGAAAGCATGAAAGGCAAGGTATTGGATTGCGTACAAACAGGTTACACACTAAACGATAAAGTAATACGTCACGCAAAAGTTGCAGTTGGCGAATAACACACAAGTTATGGCAAAACGAGACTACTATGAAGTGCTTGGCGTCAGCAGAGATGCGTCGGCAGGCGAGATAAAAAAAGCATATCGCAAAAAAGCGATAGAGTACCACCCCGACAAGAACCCCGGTGACAAAGAGGCCGAAGAAAAATTCAAAGAGGCGGCCGAGGCGTACAGCGTACTCAGCGACCCCGACAAGAAAGCACGTTACGACCAATTTGGACACGAAGGCCTTAACGGCGCGGCAGGAGCCGGCGGTGGCTTCGGAGGCATGGACATGAACGACATCTTCTCCATGTTCGGCGACATCTTTGGTGGCGGAGGAGGATTCAGCGGTTTCGGCGGTTTTGGTGGCGGACGCAGCTCGGGCCCGGCGCGTTACCGCGGTAGCGACCTTCGCGTAAAAGTAAAACTCACCTTGCAAGAGATTGCCAACGGTGTGACAAAGAAATTTAAGCTCAAAAAGAATGTCACATGCCCCCACTGTAACGGTAGCGGTGCCGAAGGCAACGCGGTAGAAACCTGCCCCGAATGCAAAGGAACAGGTCGCGTGACACGCACACAACAGAGCATCTTCGGCATGATGCGCACCGAGGTTGCATGTACACACTGTAACGGTACAGGAAAAATCATAAAAAACAAATGTAAGCACTGTAACGGCGAGGGAGTTATCCCCGGCGAGGAGGTTGTAGACATACAAATTCCGGCAGGTGTAGCAGGAGGCATGCAGTTATCCATGCGAGGCAAAGGAAACGCAGGCAAGCACAACGGTATCCCCGGCGACCTCTTAATACAGGTAGAGGAGGAGAAACACCCACAACTTGTGCGCGACGACAACGACCTCGTTTACAGCCTGTTACTCGATATCCCGACAGCAACCCTCGGAGGCGTAGTTGAAATTCCCACCATCGACGGCCGAGCAAAAGTAACCATCGATGCCGGCACCCAACCCGGCAAAGTTATGCGTCTGCGCGGAAAGGGACTACCCTCCCTCAACGGCTATGGAAGGGGCGACATCATCGTAAACGTAAGCATCTATATCCCCGAGTCGCTATCGAAAGATGAGAAAAAAGCGATGGAGAGCTTCAAAAATTCCGACAACTTCCGCCCCACAGAGAGCATAAAAGAGCAAATTTTCCGCCGTTTTAAAAACTTCTTCGAATAACAAATTATGACATACGACGAGACCGTCGAGTACCTCTTTAACTGCGCACCGCCCTTCCAGCAAGTAGGCGGTGCCGGTTACAAAGAGGGGCTTGCAAACACCATCGCAATAGACAACCATCTGGGTAACCCACACCGCAAATTCCGCACCATACACGTAGCAGGAACAAACGGCAAGGGCTCCACATCGCACACCCTTTCGGCCATACTGCAAAAGGCCGGCTACAAAGTAGGGCTCTACACATCGCCACACCTCATAGATTTCAGGGAGCGCATAAGAGTAAACGGTGTACCTGCAAGCAAAGAGTTCGTCGTAGAATTTGTAGAGAGAGAAAAAGATTTTTTCGAGCCCTTGCAACCATCGTTCTTTGAGCTTACCACAGCGATGGCCTTCACATACTTTGCCATGCAAAATGTAGATGTAGCCATAATAGAAGTAGGGCTGGGTGGCAGGCTCGACTGTACAAACATCATCTCGCCAGACCTCTGCATAATAACAAACATAAGCCTCGATCATACACAATTCCTCGGCGACACCCCCGCCAAAATAGCTACGGAAAAAGCAGGCATCATAAAACATTCTACACCCGTCGTTATAGGAGAGGTTGAAGAACATACACGCAATGTGTTTACAAACAAAGCATTAAAAGAGAACGCGCCGATAATATTTGCACAAGAAAGCGACACACTCTCACACGCCACGCACACGCCCGAGGGCATGCTCTACACCACCGCCGACTACGGCACATTCACAGGCGAGCTGAATGGAGACTACCAGATAAACAACACCCGCACAATACTCACCGCCATGCGAGAACTAAAAAAGGCGGGCTACAAATTCACAGCCGACGACATAAGAGAAGGTTTTGCCCAAGTATGCACCCTGACAGGCTTCATGGGACGATGGCAAACAATTGAAAAAACGCCTCGCACAGTGTGTGATGCCGGACACAACATCGGCGGTATAAAATACATCACAGAACAGTTACAAAAAGAGGATTACACCACCCTTCGCATAGTTTTTGGTATGGTGAGCGACAAAGACATAACCGCTGTTCTCTCCATGATGCCACGCAACGCCGTATACTATTTTACACAAGCAAGCATAAAGCGAGCAATGCCGGCCGAAGAGCTTCGCCTGAAAGCCAAGGAGCACGGCCTGCAAGGCAACAGCTACCCCAGCGTAGAAACCGCACTCGACGCAGCAAAAACCGATGCCGATGCAAGCGATTTTATCTTCGTTGGAGGCAGTTGTTTCATTGTTGCCGACCTACTTACAGCCATTAACAAAAAAAGTGCAGGTTAATAAAAACAAATGTGCAAACCATAACACAAATTTATTCCTCATTTTTTTTGCCATAAAACATATTTTTATTTTATTTGCAATACTTTGTTGCCGTATAGTGCAAAAACAGGCGGGCACACCCCTCGGCAAGCACCACAAACGCAACAACACAAAAGAGCTAATCTTTTAAACGCGAATAAAATATGAGCTGTACAGAAAACTTATCGCAATTAAATACCGCCGACTTTAAAAAAGTTGTAGACGGTAAAGAGACAGCGCTGTTCATTCTTAAAAACAAGCAAGGCAGCGAAGTAGCAATCACAAACTACGGTGGTGCGATATGCACCATAATGGTTCCCGACAAAAACGGCAACTATGCCAACGTCATTCAGGGACACGACAGTATAGACAACCTCCTTGCAAGCCCCGAGCCCTTCCTCAGTACACTTGTGGGCCGTTATGGCAACCGCATCTGCAAAGGAAAATTCACCATCGAGGGTAAAGAGTATCAGCTGACTATAAACAACGGCCCCAACCACCTTCACGGAGGCCCCACAGGTTTCCACGCACGCGTTTGGGACGCAGAACAACTCGACGCACAGACACTTAAACTACACTATGTATCGGCCGACATGGAAGAGGGTTTCCCCGGCGAGCTCGACATAACAGTAGTATACTCTTGGAGCGACGAGAACGAACTTAAAATCACATACAAGGCAACAACCGACAAAACAACCATCGTAAACCTCACCAGCCATGGTTTCTTCTCGTTGTCGGGCCTTGCAACCCCCACAGCAACAATCGACAACCTTATTTGCGAAATTAACGCAGACTTTTTTGTTCCCATCGACGACACATCGGTACCCTACGGCACCATCGTACCCGTCAAAGGCACAGCGTTCGACTTCACCACCCCCACAGAGGTAGGTGCCCGCATCGATGCCGACGAGGAGCAAATCAAGCACGGTGCAGGCTACGACCACTGCTATGTTCTAAACAAGAAAGAGGTGGGCGAGCTAAGCTTCGCGGCAAAAGTAACAGAGCCCGTTAGCGGTCGCACCATGGAGGTATACACAACAGAGCCCGGTGTTCAGGTATACACATCAAACTGGCACAGTGGCTTTGCCGGCTGGAAAGGCGCAACATTCCCCAAGCGCAGTGCTATCTGTTTCGAGGCACAGTGCTTCCCCGACTCACCCAACCGTGCACACTTCCCCAGCGTGGTTTTGAAACCCGGCGAGGAGTATTCACAGGTTACAATATATAAATTCGGTGTAGAAAAATAAAACACGCACGAACATTATTAATATTAAATCAATAACTAAAAATTAAAATCATGAGTCAAAAACAAAAACAATGGGGAGCCATTATCGTAATGATTGCGCTCTTCGCCATGATTGCCTTCGTTACAAACTTGTGTACACCTATGGCAACCATCATCAAGAACCAGGGACCTATCTCAAACGTGCTTGCACAGATTGGTAACTATGGAAACTTTGTTGCATATTTGGTTATGGGTATCCCCGCAGGTATGCTCATCTCTAAGTACGGTTACAAAAAGACAGCTCTTATCGGCTTGGCAGTAGGTGCGGCAGGTATCCTCATTCAGTGGGTAAGCGGTTTGCTCGATGTTGAGCAGAACCTCGGCCTTGTGTTTGCAGTATACCTCGTTGGTGCATTCATCGCAGGTCTTTGCATGTGTATCCTTAACTGCGTTGTAAACCCCATGCTTAACCTCTTGGGTGGTGGCGGTAACAGCGGTAACCAGCTCATTCAGATTGGTGGTGTGTTCAACTCATCAGCAGCCGTAGCTTGCTACATTCTCATGGGTGCCCTCATCGCCGACGCTTCAAAAGCTAAGATTGCCGACGCTACTCCCGCTCTCTTCATCGCACTCGCAATCTTCGTTATTGCATTCGTTGTAATCCTCTTTACAAAGATCGACGAGCCCGAGCAGGCACCCGTTGAGCTCAGCCTCATCAAAGGTGCCATGAGCTACCGTCACTTTGCACTCGGTGCTTTGGCAATCTTCTTGTACATGGGTATCGAGGTAGGTGTTCCTAACTTTGTACAGCAGTACCTCATCGCCGACGGTATCCCCGCAGGTACAGTAGGTATGCTTGTAGCAGTATACTGGTTCATGATGCTTATCGGCCGTTTCGTTGGTGCAAGTATCGGTAACAAAGTTTCGAGCCGTGCTATGATTACAACCGTATCTATCGCAACACTCGTTCTCGTATTGTTCGGTATGTACGCTCCCACCGACGTAATCGTATCGTTCCCCGGTGTTGATTGGGGCCAGTTGATTCTCATTTGGCAGCCTATCCCCGTTGGTATCTTCGCATTCTTGCTCGTAGGTCTCTGCACATCGGTTATGTGGGGTGCTATCTTCAACATGGCTGTTGAGGGCTTGGGTAAATTCACCGCTATCGCATCGGGTATTTTCATGACAATGGTATTTGGTTGCGCAGTGATGATGGCTATTCAGGCAGCCGTTGCCGATGCTACAAACTACATCACAAGCTTCTGGGTTGTAGTATTCTGTGCAGCATACCTCTTATTCTACGCTCTTGTAGGTTCAAAACCCGCTAAAAAGTAAGTTTATATCAACTATTAATAACTAACCATATAAATATTTAAAACTATGGATATAGAATTTGTAAGAAGTCGTTTCATCAAACATTTCGATGGCACAACAGGTAGCATCTACGCTTCTCCCGGTCGTATCAACCTCATTGGTGAGCACACCGACTACAATAACGGTTTTGTTTTCCCCGGTGCTGTGAACAAAGGTATCATGGCCGAAATCAAACCTAACGGCACAGACAAAGTATGCGCATACTCTATCGACGAAAAAGACTATGTAGAGTTTGGTTTGAAAGAGGAGGACGCACCTCGCGCATCATGGGCACGCTACATCTTCGGTGTTTGCCGTGAGATGATTAAACGTGGCGTTGATGTTAAAGGTTTCAACACAGCATTTGCCGGCGATGTACCCCTCGGAGCAGGTATGTCTTCATCGGCTGCTTTGGAGAGCACATTCGCATATGCGATGAACGACCTCTTTGGCGACAACAAAATCGACAAATTCGAGCTTGCAAAGGTTGGTCAGGCAACAGAGCACAACTACATCGGTGTTAAGTGCGGTATCATGGACCAGTTTGCCAGCGTATTTGGCAAGGCAGGCAGCCTCATTCGTCTCGACTGCCGTAACTTGGAGTATCAGTACTTCCCCTTCAAGCCCGTTGGTTACAAACTCGTACTTGTGAACACATGCGTTAAACACGAACCTGCAGGTTCACCCTACAACGAGCGTCGTTTGAGCTGCGAGCATGTAGCCGAGGTTATCAAGACCAAACACCCCGAGATCGACTCTTTGCGCGATGCTAACTTCGAGATGTTGGAGGAGGTTAAAGCCGAGTTGAAACCCGAGGATTACAGCCGTGCTAAATATGTTATCGGCGAGGTAGAGCGCGTGCTCGACGTTTGCGCCGCTTTGGAGGCCGGTGACTACGAGACAGTAGGTAAGAAGATGTACGAGACACACTTCGGTTTGAGGAAGGACTACGAGGTAAGCTGCGAGGAGCTCGACTTCTTGGTAGATGTAGCTATCGACTGCGGCGTTACAGGTTCACGCATGATGGGTGGCGGTTTCGGCGGTTGCACCATCAACCTCGTAAAAGAGGAGTTGTACGACATCTTCATCGAGAAAGCCAAAGAGCGTTACAACGAGAAATACGGCAAGGACCCCAAGGTTTACGACGTAGTTATCGGCGACGGCTCACGCAAAATCTGCTAATCCACAGATTTAGCATACAAAAAAATGTCGAGGAGTTTTCCTCGACATTTTTTTTGTATTTACCGGTCGGCACTTGCTTTGCTCAGATGTCTCCGGCGACGAATCACTTTAGCAATAATCTTCAAAAAGAAACCGGCACTGTTAAAGAATCCTGTTTGTAGCGCCAAAAACAGAGCGTTAATGACAAGCGACAAGCTGTTGCAGACTGAAGGATATTGCTTGCAATTCCTGAGCAAATGCAACGGCGACTATTCTTTCCGCGTGCCGGGCGTTTGGTTCTTTGCGCGACAAAGAACGTCGAAGATATATTTTCAATGAGAGAATAACCGACAAATAACACCGAGAACCCAAAAAGCAAGAATGTTGGGTATCGTATATGGTGAGTGCCCACACCTTTTTGCTACTGAGCCGAAGTCTTGCCTCGATTTTATTTTGTATTCTCTATTAGGATGCTTGTTTACAGCTTATGCTTTTGTCCTTATGTCAGAAAAAGATACTTTACTCAAATGCAAGTTCCAGTTGTTTGGGCTCCTCGCCCAGGAGGTTGAACGACATACGGTGGTGGGGTGAAACGCCGAACTCGCGTATGGCTGCGCGGTGCTTGGCGGTGGGGTAGCCCTTGTTGCTTTTCCAGTCGTACATAGGGTATTCGCTGGCGAGAGCAAGCATATAATCGTCGCGGTAGGTTTTTGCGAGTATGGAGGCTGCAGCAATGCTCATATATGTTGCGTCGCCTTTCACCACAGTGTTGTGTGTGATGCCGGGGTAGGGGCTGAACTTGTTGCCGTCGATAAGGAGGTGTTGGGGGCGTACTTTTAGACCGTCCACGGCACGGTGCATAGCGAGTATAGATGCTCGCAGTATGTTTATTTTGTCAATCTCGGCAGCGGTAACCACGCCTACAGCCCACGCTACAGCCTCTTTTTCAATAACCTCGCGCAAGCGGTAGCGTTGCGACTCGGTGAGTTGTTTCGAGTCGTTAAGCAGTGTGTTTTCAAAATCGGGTGGCAGAATGACGGCTGCTGCATATACATCGCCGGCAAGGCATCCGCGCCCTGCTTCGTCGCAGCCGGCTTCTATAACTCCTTCTGTTTGAAATAGTTTAAGCATTATGCAAACATTTTAACGGCGCGTTTAATGCCCTCTATGAGTGTATCAACTTCTTCGCGTGTGTTGTATACGGCGAAGGAGGCGCGCACGGTGCCGGGAATACCGAGGTGGTCGATAAGGGGTTGCGCGCAGTGGTGTCCTGTGCGTATTGCAATTCCCAGGTGGTCGAGTATGGTGCCGAGGTCGGCAGGGTGTATATCGCCCACGAGGAAGGAGATTGCTGCTCCATCGGGCTTGCCAAAAATTCGTATACCCTCTATTTCTTGTAATCGCTTGAGTGCATATTGAGTGAGAGCGTGTTCGTGAGCTGCAATATTTTCTATTCCCATCTGCATAACCCACTCAAGGGCTGTGCCGAGAGCTATGGCGCCTACATAGTCGGGGGTGCCGGCCTCAAATTTGTAGGGCAGTTCGTTGTAGGTGGTTTTTTCGAAGCGTACGGTTT
>JAZQVO010000009.1:0-5757 GCA_045631905.1 Bacteroidaceae bacterium | reverse complement strand
CCTGCTCTCACCCACTTGACACCCGGACAAACCAAAAAGGCAACCGCTCATGAGCGGTTGCCTTTTTGGTTTGTCCGGGTGTCAAGTGGGTGAGAGCAGGGTAGGCTCTCTTGGTTATTTATACTTGGCTACCTTCTTTATTATTTTGGGAATATCGGTGTTGTCGATGATGCCATGGAACTTATCGGCCTCCTTGCCTATGGCAAACAGGGGTACGAAGGTGCCCGAGTGGTTGGGGCCTGCCCAGCTCACGAGTGCTATGCGGTTTACGGCGTTTTTGGCAACGGTGGCAATAGCCTCGAACTTCTCAACACGTTTCTGGGGGTTGCTCTCGCCCTCTTCGAAGAGCTGTTTCATCTTTTGCTCCTCGCTCTTGCTTGGTTTGAGCTCTCTCCACAGGCCGGTGTTTTCGGCTATGGTGTTCTGCATCTCTTCCCAGCGCAGAGGCATGCGTTGCATGGCCTTGGTGCGCATAATCTCTTTTAGCTTGTCTTCGCTCACCTTTTGGTTGGCGAGGGCTTTGAGGTTGAGTGCATAGGCTCCGCTGTATCCGAGTACAAGACCGCCTGTCTCGTGGTCGGCTGTAACGATGATTAGTGTCTCGTTTTTATGTTTCTTGTAAAATTCCAGGGCTTCGGCTATGGCGGCGTTAAAGTCGAGAACCTCGTTGAACATGGTGGCGGCATCGTCGCTGTGCGATGCGTAATCAATCTTGCCTCCTTCGACCATGAGGAAGAACCCTTTTTTGCTTTTCTCTTTGAGGAAGTCTATGGCTGCCTCGGTTATCTGTGCGAGGGTGAGGTCCTCCTCGGTGCGGTCTATGGTGTAGGGTAGTCCCTCGCTTATGTTCTTTTGATAAAGCATCATCTTCTTTGCATCGTCGGCCTTGGCGATGTAGTCGTCGTAACCGCGTGCGATGGTGTAGCCTTGCTCTTTGGCTTTTGCGTATAGGGCTGTACGTTGCTCTTCGTTGCATTTGGCATCGCCACCTGCATAAAAGTCGTAGCCGGCTGTGAGCATCTCTTGCGCTATGTCGTGGTAGTTGTTACGGCTGTTGTTGTGTGCATAGAATGCGCCCGGTGTTGCATGGTTTATGCACACGGTGGTGGCTACACCCACAGCGAAACCGCTCTCTTTGGCGGCGTATGCCACGCTGTACACGGGGCTGCCGTCGGGTGCTGTGCCTATGTGTCCGTTGTTTGTTTTGTGTCCTGTTGCGAGTGCTGTGCCCGATGCCGCCGAGTCGGTTACTCCGTTACTTGCCGAAAAGGTTGTTACAAATGCCGAGTAGGGGAAGCTGGTGAAGCATAGGGGTTGGGGACGACCTATCTTGCCCGCTTGCTCGCCCAAATAGAGCTCTGTTCCGAGTACGTGCGAGGGGCCCATGCCGTCGCCTATAAAATAAAAGATGTATTTGGGGCCTCGGCCCATGATGCACACTGTTATGAGTAGCATCGATAATGTAATAAAAATCTTTTTCATATATCCTTAATTTTTTGCGGGGTTACCTACCTTACCTATAAATAGTATCTCGCCTGTTTTGTTGTGTGTTATTGCGTATATGAACGGGCGGTTTAGCATCAGGTTTTTGCGCTCTTGCGGTCGCATGCCTGTAAGTGCCATCTGCACGGCTGTTACGGCGGCTGCCTCGGCGCCTGTTTCGTCTACCGATATATAACTTTTTTGTATGACATCGTCTATGAGCAGCGACCTCTTTGATATTTTGTCAAATTCGGCACGGTTTGTGAATGCTCTCTTTATGCCTATGCTTTTGAGCATGGGTTTGAGGCTTGTACCATACTCGCTCTTGAACTTGGGCATGTGGAGGTTGAGCATGTACTCTTTGCCTTTAAAGAAAGTTGTGTGGTAACAGCTTGCCAGCTTGTCGGCAACATCGGTTACGGTGAAGCCCTCTTTGGGGAGAATGAGCAACATAGAGTACTCGCCACGCTCAAAGGGCTTTATGGTTGCTTGCATGGTGTCGTCTTCGTAGTATGTGGCGAAACGGCTCTGTTGCATCATATCTACCTCCACGACCTCGCCGTCGGCTTTTGTGAAAGGGGCTTTGTATGTGGCCTCTTTTGTGAAGGGGTGTGCCCAATGTGCCTTGAAGTAGAGTGCGTTCACGAGCAACATCTTTGTGTCGGGCGACAGGTTGTTTACTATGGAGTTTATTTTGCCCTCGGTGTTATCGCTACACCAGCTGTTTATCTCCTTTTCGGTGGCCTCGTTGAATATTACGTTCTTTACCGTTGCATCGTAGTATTTACCGTTGTTGTCGGCAAAGGCTTTTCTTATCTCTATGTCGTTGGCCGCCCAGATGGAGTTTGCAATCTTTACTTGTGCCTGTTCGCTCCCTCTCAATGCTTCGATATTTGTGCGTTGCAGGTTGTTGTATGCCTCGCGCTCGTCGGTTGCCACGGGGTAGCCCATGGCGTTGTACATCTCTTGTGCCGTTGTTCCTGTGGCTCCGTTGGCTGTCATGGAGAGTGCCCACATTGCGCTTGACGGGGAGATGCAGTAGTTCTCCTCTTGAGCTGTTTGGCTTACCGCTTGGAACAGGTGGGTGGCAAATGTGCATGTGCTGTCGGCCTTAGCTGTGGCATCGGTGTTGCTTGCGCCCTTTTGTGAGGCGCAAGCCGATATTGTAATTGCCAACAGTGGGTAAAGCAGTGTTTTCATTGTTTGTTTAGAAGATAAAACGCATCGCATCGTTGTATGTTGCAAGAATAAAGAGGCCGAGGAGGATAAGCATACCCACCATCTGGGCATATTCGAGTACCTTGTCGCTTGGTTTCTTGCCTGTGATAACCTCAATGAGCAGGAACACTACATGACCGCCGTCGAGTGCAGGTATGGGCAGAATGTTCATCACTGCGAGAATGAGCGACAGCATGGCTGTCATTAACCAAAATTGGTGCCAGTCCCACATCGGAGGGAACATGCTACCTATGGTTCCAAACATGCCAACCGACTGTGCCCCCTCGCTCGAGAAGAGGTATTTGAAGTCGCTGACATACCCTTTGAGCACTCGCCAGCCATATGATATTCCGGCGGGGAACGATGCAAAGAAGCCATACTCGTCGTGTTTCACGGTGTAGTTGAGCGGGCGGGGTGTTATTCCTAATTTATATGTCTCATCGACCGTTGCCGTGAGTGTTACAAGTGTGTCGCGTACTACCACAACATCGAATGTGCGGGTTGCGCTCTCCTGTATCTTTTGCATAGTTGCCATGAGTGTGTTCCACGATGTTATTGCGTTGCCACCTATGCTTATGACGCTATCGCCTTTTTGTATGCCGGCAAGCTGTGCGGCCGAAGAGGGTATTATGCTGTCTATCACAGCGGGTATGCGATACTGCATGAAAGGTGTCTCCTTGCCCATGTCGAGCAGACCGAACTCTTCGGGTATATCCACGGTGGCCTCTTGGCCGTTACGTAGTACTGCTACCTCTTTGCCGTCGGCTATCGCGCGCAGCAGGTCTACGTTATATCGTTCTACCTCGTTGCCGTCTACGCTCTGAATGATATCGCCATCGACGAAACCAAGTGATTTGGCGTTCTCGTTGAACTCCATGCCATATGTTGCTTTGCGAATATCGGTGTAGCTCTCGCCCCATGTGAACATTATCATTGAGTATATGAACATGGCAAGAATGAAGTTGAAGAGTACTCCGCCTATCATTATAAACAGGCGTTGCCATGCGGGTTTTGTGCGGAACTCCCATGGCTGAGGCGGTTGTTTCATCTGCTCGGTATCCATAGACTCGTCAATCATGCCCGATATCTTGCAGTAACCACCGAGAGGTATCCAGCCTACTCCGTATTCTGTTTCGCTGTTTTTGGGTTTCCACTTAAAGAGCGAGAAACCCCAGTCGAAGAAAAGGTAGAATTTTTCTACTCTCACCTTGAATATTCTTGAGAAAATAAAGTGTCCGAATTCGTGTATCAGCACCAAAAGGCTCAGTGCCATAATCAACTGCAACGCTCGTATAAAAAATACTTCCATCTTGTGTATATATAAATTTATTCGTGAAAATTAAATCCAGCTTTCAACCATCTTGCGTACCTCGCGGTCTGTTGCAAGGTAGTCGTCGAGGGTGGGTTTAAGTATGTAGTCGGCCTCCTGCATTGCGCGAGCTATAAGGTGGGGCATATCGTTGAAACGTATGCGGTCGGCAAGGAAAGCTGCCACACACACCTCATTTGCTGCGTTTACCACGCAGGGTATGTTGCCGCCCATAGAGAGGGCGTCGTAGGCGTGGCGCAGGTTGGGGAATTTCTCCATATCGGGTTTCTCAAAGGTTAGTTCTCCCAGCGTGCCGAAATCGAGGCGCGAGAATGACGAAGTTAGGCGCTCGGGGTAGGAGAGTGCGTACATAATGGGCAGGCGCATATCGGGCGTGCCGAGCTGTGCTTTTACGGCTCCGTCGGCAAACTGTACCATTGAGTGTATTACCGACTGTGGGTGTACTACAACCTCAATATCCTCGGCACCTACGCCAAAGAGCCACTTTGCTTCCATAACCTCGAAACCTTTATTCATCATAGAGGCTGAGTCGATGGTTATCTTTGCTCCCATACTCCAATTGGGGTGTTTCAGAGCTTGCTCTTTTGTAACGTTCTCAAGCTGTGCTATATCCCAGGTGCGGAAGGGGCCTCCCGATGCTGTGAGTATTAGTTTTTCCACCTTGTTTTCCATCTCACCGGCAAGGCACTGGAATATTGCCGAGTGCTCTGAATCTACAGGGAGAATGGGCACGTTGTGTTCTGTAGCGAGTGCGTTTACAAGTTCACCGGCTACCACCATAGTCTCTTTGTTGGCAAGAGCAATCTCTTTGCCGGCTTTTATGGCTTCTATGGTGGGGCGCAATCCCGAAAATCCCACCATTGCAGTTACTACGACATCAACCTCGGGCTCCTTAACCACCTCGCAGATTGCCTCGTAACCACCGCATACACGTATGGGGAGGTCGTTGAGAGCCTCTTTCAGTTGTGCGTATTTGCTCTCGTCGGCTATCACGGCTACGCGTGGTATGAACTTACGGGCTTGTTCGATGAGTTCGTTTACGCGGGTGTTTGCTGTTATTGCATATACCTCGAAACGTTCGGGGTGCTCCTCTACTACTTGCAGTGTCTGTGTGCCTATAGAACCTGTAGAGCCTAATATTGCTATTTGTTTTTTCTTTGCGCTTTCCATATTGTTTGTTGGGCTAAAATGCTATGTATATATTGGGGTCGAGGGCTTTTCCTCTGTGCCATAATTCAAAATGCAGATAAGGTTTTAGAATATTGTTGCTATTCTCCCCGCCTTTTCCGAGCGAGGCTATGACCTCTCCGGCATTAACCTTGTCGCCGACTCCTTTCAGCAGGCGTGAACAGTTCCTGTAGACCGAAATAAGGTTCTCCTTGTGCTGTATGGCAATTGTGTAACCATCGTTGGCGGTGTAGTCGCTCATAATTACTGTGCCTTCGTGTATGGCAAGCACGCTTTCGCCGGGGTTCTCGGCTATGTCTATGCCGTAATGTTTATCCAGAGGGTTGAATCCTTTAATGATTATGCCGCGTGACGGGCGGTAGAGGTTAAGTTCCTGCAGTGCTCCTACGCTTGTTGCGTGGGAGGTGAGGTTGTATTTCTCGCGCTCCTCGAATTCTGCGGCAAATTGTTTTTCTAGCTCTGTAGTTACTATGGAGATGTTGTCGGTCGAGGAGAGCTCGGGGGCGTTCATTGTGCTGTCGCCGGGCATATTACCTTCG
>JAZQVO010000008.1:0-12032 GCA_045631905.1 Bacteroidaceae bacterium | reverse complement strand
CCGAGCTGACCGCTTGTGCTTATCTTCTCCTCATTCATGGTGAAAGATGTTGTAGACATAACATTGTCAGTAGCTACATTTACCTCGTTTGTAAGAGGTGATACATAAGTCTTTTTCATATTGTTTAATTCTTTTAATTTTGTTTAAGTTCAACCTCTTAAAATTACTTTACAACAACTTTTTTGCCGTTGATGATGTAGAGACCGGGAGCTGTGATAGCCTTAACCTCGCGACCTGTGATGTCGTAGATCTTGCCGTTGTTTGCACCCTCAGCCTCGATACCCTCGATGCCTGTTGTACCCTCACCGAATGAGAATGAGAAGTACTTAGCAGCCTGAGCAACGTTCTCGCTAACAATCTTCAAGTATGCTTTGTTGGCGTTGTTCAAGAATGCTGTACCCTCTGCCTCTTCGAGAGCGGGTTGGTAGAGACCGATGCCGTTGCTACCTTTACCAAGAATGTAGTATGTCTCGTTAGCGGCGAGGGTGATGGTTGTTGCAACTTTTGTACCCTCGAGGAGGTTGTTTGACCAATCTGATGTTGCCTCGTTCTTAATTTTGAGAGAGAATGTACCGTTACCCTCGAGGATTACACCCTCGTTAGCTGCAATGTCATCTTTTGCCTCTACGGCGGCATACTCATCGGTAGATACAACTGCATATGCTGTCAAGCCCTCGGGAACCTCTACTGCGAAGGGCAAATAGAGAGATGCAAACTCGTTTACGTTAACAGCGATGTCGTTTGTAGCGATGAAACGGTATGACATATCACCATCGATACCGCCATTCCACCATGTACCAAGGGTTGTGCTGTTGATACCTGCAAGCATATCATTACCAGTCTTAATACCATACTGGCCTGCTCCTTCTTTGAAGCTTGTAATGCTAAACTCTGCACCATTCTCAGCTACAAGAGCGTTAGTGCCTACTGCCTGCATGTAACCTGCGTTGGGGCTGAAAATGCGATATCCATCAGTAGCTTTCTCAACCTGCCAAAGCTGGCTTACATTAGCTTTATCCTCGTCACGGAGAACGCGCTCACCATTGACAACTGATATAAATGTTTTGCGGAATGTATTCTGAATGCGGTAGTATGCACCTTCTTCAAAGTCTATAACACTATTTGTGTTCATGAATTCACGCATGCCGTCATAAGTAGAAATTGCCTCAATTTCTGTTGCTTTGTCGGCTGTGTAACCACCAACGTAACCCAAACCTGATAGTGCATATGTTTTAAACTCATCTACAAGGGCTTTCAAAGCTGCTTCTGACTCCTCAACCATGAATGTAGAACCTGCATCGGCATTATTCCAATAAACAACCTTGCCACCTTGCTTGTTGAAACGGTTTTTATAATCAGAGTTTGTAGACTGCATAAAGAAACCGTTGGTTCCGTATGAGCTTGCTGACATTTGGAAGCGGTGAGCCTCTGTACCGAAAGCGGCACCGGCCTCTGTTGCATTGAGAACGTTAGCTTCACCGGCTTTCTTGTTTACAACTGTGTAACCAATAAAGGGGTTACCAATGAAAGCCCACATAAAGGCTGCACGGTCGTCGTTATTAACAGTAGTTGTGTTTGCATCGAGAACATTTGTTGTTCCATCGTAGTACAAGAAGTTTCCTTGTGTTGCGTGGAACTTCAAGTAATACCATGTGTTTATCTCATCATAGCTTGTTGCAGGAACAAAAGGAAGGTTAGTGCTCAATTCGATTACTTTTGTTACAACACCATCAACAACATCATCGGCACTGATTGTACCTTCGGGTTTTGTAGGTGTTACTATACCATAGGGGAATGTTACTGTGATAGAAGGGTACTCTTCATCTACAAGTGTTACTGTTTCTTGTGAAACTTTCTCTTCACCATTATACTTAAATGAGTAGCGAACTGTTACCTCTGTTGCTGCATCGGGGTCGCGACGCTCAACAAATTTCCATGCCGAAGCTGTACCTACAGAACCACCCCAGCTAACGGTGCTACCAGAGGCGCCGTTACCATTACTGTGGGCATTGGCATGCATAGTAGAGCCATTAAATTTAATGTTAAATTGACCGTTATAAAGGTAATTAACAGTTGCAACTGTCTCCTCGTCAGAAGCGGCTCCAATTGCCATGTACTTTTCAGTACCAAGGTTTTTTAAAGCTATTGTACCATCTTCTTTAATTGTGGGAACCCAGTAGAAGTTTTTGTTTGTAAGGTCTACGGTGTTCCAATTAACATTGCTACCATCAACATAAAGACCTTTTGCTACACCTTGCACGTTCTCGAAAAGGGGAGCCTCGATAGTGTAGAACTTGCCTGTTTCGGGGAATACAATGTCGCTTGCGAGATCTACAACAAAGATTGAACCTGCATCGTTAGCGCTCCATGTTGTGAAGTCAGACTGATCTGCTGAGGTTGCGTAGTTCTTTTCGTTCCAGCAAGAATTGCCATTCAAACCACCTTGGGGACCAAATGCAAGACCACCGCCTTGGGGTGAAACGCCTACTGCCCAAACTGTACCTTCTTTGCTCCAAGATGATACACTTGCAAGTTTGTTGCTTGTTGCTGCATTGTGTACATAAAGAGCATCGTAGCTACCTGTGAAGTAGAACTTGTATTTGTCTTCCAGTACAAGGCCGTTGAAACCGTCTTTAAGACCTACGTTGTCACCTGCATAGTACATTAAGCCACCGGGCTGGCTAGAGCGGGTGTTCATAATTGTGTAGTAGATGGGATTCTCTAAATCCGTTGTAATCTTGGGTAAATCGGTGGGACCTGCCCATGTTGCTACTGCACATAACAGCATCAACATAAAAGAAGTAAATTTTCTCATAAATTAATATTAAGTTAATAGTTAAATGTTTGTTTTATCCATAAATAACAAAATGTTGCAATTTTGATATTTGTTTATAAAGTGTTGAAAATGTGGCACTTTGCTTATATCGTTAAGCTTAGGTATCAAAATAGCGGTGCAAATTTACGAAACTTTTTCTTATTTTCAAAAAATATTTTCTTATTTTATGTTCAGTTTTAAATATTTACTTTTTCGCTTCGTGAGATTGCTCGGTTTGTTATAGGGGTGGGGCGGTGCTTTTTTATGGCGACCAAAGGTTAATAAAATACAAGGCGTAGTGATGATAAAAAAGAGATGGGTTGCGTTTTCGCAACCCATCTCTTTTTATATGGTTTTAGAAATTACTTGTTAATGAATTTCTGACCGTTCTTAATGTAGATAGTGTTCTTTGCAGGTGTGATAACCTTTCTACCAAAGATGTCGTATGTCTCGTTATTGCCTTCGATGGTCTCGTTCTCAACAACAACGCCTTCGATGTCGGTTAGTTGCTCGAACAACTCGGGGTTCTGCTCGATAGCTATGAGCTTGAACTTCCAACCTGTCTTGGTGCCTGTTGTAGCGTACTGCAACAATGTGCTGTTGCCTGTATCTTTTACAAATGAGTTGCTGCCTGTCATAATTGCGACTGTGCCGTTGTTTTCTACAAATGAAACGGGGAGTGCTTCGGTTGTTCTCGATGCTACGCAGTAACTTGACTGAGGTCTGTTGTTTCTTATGTAGCGATAGAGGCACTCTTCTTCGGCGGCATTTATCAACTTGTACTCACCCTCAACGGCTGTGGGGAAGATTGCCCACAACATCTCATCGGTGTATGCATCGTTCTTGGGCTGGTCGGCAAGTGTGATTTGTGTACCTACGCTCCATGCTTTGTCGGTAACGTCGCTTATGATTGCGTACCACATGATTTTGCCGTTTGCCGAAACTGCTGGTGCTATAACTGAGTACTTGCCCTCGATGTTGTAGAATGCACTGCGCAAGTTTCTGATGTAGTATATGTACTCGCCTGTTTTGCTCAAATCAACATTCTTGTAGGCTGTGTAGAGGTCTTTGATGTAGTCCTGCAAGAGTATATCGTTCGATTTGATGTTCTTGTTGATGTAAACGGTGTCACGGCTTTCGATGATGGTTGTGTCGGTTACCTCTGTAAGCATGCGTTTGGCATCGCTCATGAGCTCTGCAAGTGTCTCGCTTTCAAAGTTTGCCGAGTTGTCCTCCAACAGACGTACTTGCCACTGACCGCGTGTCTCGTTGGGGTTGATACCAACACCAACAGGGTCGTTTGCGTTGGTGAAACCAAGTGCAAGAGCGTCGTTATCTTTAACGGTGAAGTAGGTTCTTCCGTTGCCTGTGTAGTTTACTTTGAACTTAACTGCATAGGCGGGTGATACGTGTGCATATACGTCGCCACCGCTTGTGATATCAGAGATGTAGTAGTTGCTCTCGCTCTTCAAGAAGTATGTTTCGGGCTCGCCTGCGTATACGAGTGTCCACTGTTTGTCGGCATCGCTATCGTACTTGCCGTTTGTGTTGTTGCTTGCTTGACCTATAACACGACCTGCATCGTATGTGAGGTATCTTGCTGTTTTGAAGGCGTTGTACATGTAGTACTTGCAACCCTCACGCATGAGCAAGCGTGCTCTCTCGTCGTTTGCAACATTGTTGTACTCCTCGTCAAGTAATGCACTCCAATCGGCGTATGAATGCTCGCTTGTGTCTTTGTTGTCGTATGCGAGTTTTGCATTGTTGTAAATCTCTTGCAAAGTTGTAACTGCGTCGGCATGGTATTTACCAACTTCGTTACCTTTTGAGCTTGTGTTGGCAACGAGCGATGCTACTTTCGACAAAGAGGTGTAGAGGGCCTCCAACTGCATATCCTCGGGACCTTCCGATGCGCTGGGCACGATGTAGTCGGTACCGTCGGCCTGGGCTGCTACTACTCTCAAACGGCTTGTTGCCACGCTCATGGGCACGTTCATGCTCTTTTTGTTTGTAAAGGTGAGCAACTCGCCTGTTTCGTCGTTGTAGAGCTTGAAACCGAGTGCGCCACTTGCACCTTCGGCCTCTTTAATGATGATTTTACCGTTGGTGTTTGTGTAATAGTAGCCTTGTGCTTTTACGCTGGTGTCGCGGTAGTCTTCCCACTGACCGAAGTCACCAACCTCGCCGATGCGCTCGCCTTCCCAGTCGGCATAGTTCAAACGGTAGCCGTTGCCGTCTTTTCTCAAAGAGGGCTTAACACGGTCTTCGAGGAACATGAGGTGACCGCCTTTCTTCTCATATTTCTGCATGCGGGCACGGCTTGCATCAATATCCTCTTGGTGCAAGTATACGTAGTGGTGACCATAGTCGCCTACGAAGGCGTTCTTCATGGGGATAAAGAAGCCCCAAGCCTCGAAGAACTCGCTGAGGTCCATGTTTAAGAGCTCACAGCATACCTCGGCAAATTTCAACTGGTCGTTCTTTGCGTCCATCGAACCGATGTAGTAACCGTTCTCGTCGAGCTCGTCGCGTGCGCCGGTAGACCAACCTACAAGACGGTCGAAACGCAAACGCTCATATAGCTGGGGATAGAACTCGGGGTTGTTGCCGACTGCGTGAGCATAGAGGAAGAGCTGGTAGTACATACGTGTCATGCTGAACAACTGTGAACCCCACTCGCTTTCTCCACGAACAACGTAAGGTATTTTATTCTCGAAACTCTTTATCTGGTTTGTCATGTTCTGACCACGGCTCACGTGTGTACCTCTCTCGAAGTTCACAATGTTTGCAAGCGCGTTGTTACTTACTTCCGAAGTACCTACAATCTCAATCGCATACTGGTTGTTGTGACCAATCTCGTGGAGGGGGCCCCATCCGCTACCGGCATCGGTAGACATTACGTCCCAGTTTACGATGGTGCTCAAGGTGTTGTTGTTGTAGTGAGTACGGTGGTTACCTGCGTCCATGAAACCGCTGTCATCACTCATAGCCAACTGCAAGTTGTTGAACCAAGGCCAGTATTTGTCGAGGTTCATGTATCTCTGCTGTGTCTCGTTGAAGAAGTCCCAGAGGTTTATGATCTCTTCTATTTTTTCGGGACAGTTCTCCAAGAACTCTTTTCTGCGGAAGTCGAGCAAAGAGTATGTACCCTTTACCTGAATAGCGCTTGTGTTCTGGAACATGTTATCCTGCATGTATTTCCAATCGGCGTTTGTGTGTCCACGCTCCTTGCTCCAGAAACCGTTTACATAACCGTTCTCGATGTGTATTTTAACTGCGGGGTAGTCCTCGAGTTTTTTACCCTCCAAATCGGTGTTGCAGATGTAAGAAACGTAAAGGAAACCATCGGTTGTTGCCGCGGGAACAATGTTAAGACCTTCATGCAAGGGGGTGTTTGTTCCAAAGTATGCTGTTCCGGTCATCTCGCGAAGCTCGATGTGAGTACCTGTGGGAACCTCGTCTACAAATACATAGATGTAGCTCTTGTCGTTCACTGTGCAGATACCTGTGGGGTTTTCGATGGGGCTGTAAAGACGTGTGTAAAGGATATTAACCCATTTGTTTACATCGCTGTAAGGCTTGTAATCGTATATACGGAACTCCTTTTCACGTTTCACTGTGTCCCAAGAGTCGTTCTTTATTTTAAGGGCAACTGCTTGCAAGTCGGCGGGAACCTCGCTCATGGTTGCCATGAGTTCTTCGTCGCTCATAGCGGCATACTCGGGTTTCATGATGGTGCAAGCTTTGTCCTCGAAGAGTGTCTCGAACGATTTTGCAATAGTGGCTTCGTTGTTTATTGTGCTTATGAAGTTGTGGTATATGGCGCGCGCCTCTTCAATTTCTGCATCGCTGATTGTAACCTCCTGGAAGGTCCAGTTGGTAGCCTCGGCTGTTGTGTTCCAAGGTACACAGGTTGCGCTCGAGTTACAGTGCATACCCCAACCACCACCCTTGGTTGATGTGAAAGTATAACAGCCGCTAAAAACAGAGCTGTTATCGTTTATATACATGTAGGTGGGCAGGGTAATGGTTGTAAATGCGCTTGAATTATTGAAAGCTGCATATCTACCGGTATAAACGTTTTGTAGTGTGTAGTTCGACTCAACAGATGTCTCTGTTACAATCCAAAATTGGTTGTAATCGGTACTTGTGCCACTTGCACTACACCTTATGGTGTTGTCCACGGCACTTTCATAGGCATATGAACCATACATCTTGTTTACGATGCGGTACACCTTACCCGATTCTACCTGTGCCATTGTAGCAACAGATACAAGTAGCATTGCTAATGCTGAAAGTAAAGTTCTCTTTTTCATATTGGTTAAAATTAAATTGTTAAACTCTTTTCTTTGTGTTTTCTCGGTGTGTTTACATAATGGCACAAGGATGCACACTATATGTCGTTGCAAATGTAGCAAAATATTTTAGAAATATTTCCTCTTTTTTCTTATTAATTCTAAATTTTAACTTTTCTTTATGCAACGCAACGCCCAACAATTCACATACAGCTTGTGGTTGTTTATAATATATATAAAGTATATGTTGTGTTGGTTTTTTGCGCAACAAAGAACATATAAAAATCTTGTTTTATAGAGAGAAGAACCGAGGAATAACACCGAGGAGTTTAAAGAAAGAAATACTGCTTTTTCGAGATTTCTTGTCGCTATCGCTCCATCGAAAAGACACTTTTTTACGTACTTTCTGCTTGCAACAAAGAACAAAAAAAACTGACGATATAAATTTAACACCTTCTAAAACTTTTTCGTTTTTTTAGAAATTACTTGCTCGTTTCAATAAAAATTCTCATATTTGCGTGATTAAAAGTGCGTAATGTGTGAATGTTACAACTACCTGTTGTCGAAAACTTTTGGTAATCAATAGATTAAGTTTTCTTTGCAGTCGCACAACTTTTATAACATGGAAAATTGAATTTTATTTAACCTTATTTATTAACTAAATTTTACGTTATGAGAAAAAATCTATTTCTAGCTCTGGCGTTGGTATTTGCTTGCTTCGCAACAGCCAATGCTCAGTGGATGAGAGTTCTTACCGTAGAAGACGGTTTCCCCGGCGCCCAAGACGTGGTAATCGGTGGTCCCGTAACTAAGACACCCCTCATCACACCCGATGCTCCCATCGAGGGCCTTCGCTTGACTATTCTTGAAACAGTTAAAGTTGAGACTCCCGACGGACACCCTTGTGCGGCTTTCGCTGAAATTCAGTTCATCGATGCCGAAGGTAATGTATTGGAGTACACAGCTACTTCAAACGCACCTCACACCGAAAGTGCCGGTATTGCCGGTTTGAACGACGGTGTTTACAACACTTATTTCCACACTAACTGGAACTCAGGTAAGCCTACCGGTGACTATCACTACATTGAGTTCGACTTCGGCAAGCCCGTTGAGTCGTTCCGTATGTTGGTAGCTTCTCGTCAGGACAAAACCTCACTTACTCCTATCGTATCTGTATTGACAGAGAAGGGTGTTAGAGGCGTTCTCGAGGCAGACCAGATTCCTACTCCTACTCCTTCTAAGTTCGAACTCAAAGATCAGATTACAACTCTCGAGGCTTTGACTTCTGCTGCTTACGTTGTGATGCAGAGTACAACTCCCACAGACTTTACAGACAAGGATACCGACTACACAGGTTGGGGTCCCCGTTACCTCGAAGCTCCCAATACCTACACAGCTATCGACGAGGAGCCCACAGGCAAGAATGCAATTCAGGTTATCCCCAGCCCCGACCACGAAGGTCGTTATATCCTTTACTGGGTTGATAACGAGAAATATCTTGGTAGAACAGAATTTGCCGAGAATAACAAACTCAACAACTGGATTGGTTCATATGTACAGTTCAAGAACGCTGCCGCTTTGCAAATCGAGGAGGTTGGCGATGGTACTTTCAGAATGAACTACGACACTACTTTCAGCGATGGAACTCCCGTTACTGTATGGGTTGCAGGTGACCCCCGCGTAGGTCAAGCTTTGAAGGGCTTCCCCACAGCTAACTACGAGGCATTGCAGAAGGGTGACTACACACAGGGCTTCGGTCTTCCCGCTAAGTTCGAGTTCAAGTTCTTTGAGTGCGATTATGAGAAACCCGCATATTTCCATAATGCAGTTTTGAACAGCGCTATCTACGATGTATATCTCGCATCTCAGCACCTTAACGGTCCCGCAGAGTGTGAGGACGCTTATTTGGGTACAACATACTATGCTGATATGTTTGCAGCTGTTGGAACAGCTCAGTCTATGATAGACAACGGTTGCACACCTTCTGAGGCTAATCAGTATGCAGAGACTATGTCTTTGAATCGCGTTAATTACGCTTATACAAAGGTATACGATGCAATTGATATGCTCAATTTGAAGTTTGACGAGCTCGCTGACATTCAGTATGATCCCGATACATTTGAGCCTGTTTACGGTTGGGACGAGAATGGTGCACCTAACCATGGTCCTAACTCTATGTTCTGTACCGAGGATTACTTGGTATCAGGTAAATATACAGTTGAGAGCTGGGGTGCTATCGTTCAGCCCATTATCAACAACTTCAACTCTGTACATATTTATAACTACGAGAATGGAATTGTATCTGCCGACCAGTATGCAACTATCGTTGCCGACCTCGCAGATGTAGATAAAGCACTCGAGTCGTTCCTTTCTTCTCCTGTTAATTTCACAGAATTCCCCGTTGTTTACAATAGCGAGAATGGTAACCTTCCCGGTACAAGCGTTTCTAACCGCATGACATGGCAGTCGCCTGTTATTCGTCCTCAGGGCGAGCCTATGGACGGTTTCCGTATCACATTCGTTAAGACAGAGGTAACAGGTTCAGGTGCTACTGTAAATAAGGATAAATATCCTCCTGTAGCTCTTGGTGAGATTGCTGTATACGACGCTGCGGGTAACAAACTCCCCATCACAGCCGACATGATTACAGTTAATGCTCAGGAAGGTAACGAGGGTCCCAAAACAGGTTTGGTTGATGCTACATACGATTCAAATGGTAACATCACAAACTTCGGTGACTTCTATCACTCTCCTTGGAGCTCTAACTACACATGGGATCCCATGGGCTTGATCTTCTTCGATATTAAGCTTCCCGAGGCTATGTCCGCATTCTCTGTTAAGATTTACGCACGTAACGCCGTGTTCTATCCCTTGGAGCTTTGCGTAGGTCCTTACGGTGCAGAGTTCGATCCCGTTGCAGTATCTCCCAACCCCTACAACGTAGCTGTTGGAAACCAGGTAACTGACGCTTCTGCTATCACAGGTAACGGTGTTTATGCTATCCAGGGTATCATCAAGACTAACCCCAACGAGGAGGCTGTTCCTTCTCCCATCAAACCTAACTGGTATGCAGGTCGCACAACATTCCACGAGACAGTTGTTCGTGAAGGCTGTGCTTACTTCCTCATCGAGGCCGGTGAAGGCAAGTTCATGATCTTCAACTTGAAAGAGTCTAAATATTGGTCAGAAGATGGTGCTCTTGTGAACACAGCAGCTGAGGCTGGTAAGTTCCACATTGTAGCTTCTCAGAACCCCGACTTCGCAGGTCAGAGCACATTCGTTATTTACAGCGATGTTGAGAATCCCGAGCCTATCACAGCTGCTTGCGAGCATGTAGATGAGGAGTCTGGTCTTGAGATCATCATCGATGAGATGGAGGTAACTGCTCCCTACAACGTTCTTATGGACTGGGGTCCCGGTTATGGTGCTAAATCTCGCGTATGTATCAACTTCCAGCCCGGTGTATTCCCCGAGAACTACGGCGACCAGGCTGATATCGCAGCTGAGATTACTCCCGCTCTTGCAGCAACAGGTAATTTGGGTGACTACCTCCACTTCAACAAAACAAGTGGTGAGGGTGAGTGGAAGATCTACAAGCTCAACATGACTAACCCCTACTACTACTGGGCTACAACTCTTCTCGCTTCTGTTCCTGCTCTTGGTTTGGAGGTTGGTGAGAACCCCGGTCAGTTGACTGATGCCGGTTCTTTGGCAAGCGATATCGCTGCTGTTCAGGCTGTTGTTGATGCTAACGACTATGCTGGTGCAGAGTCTGCTGCTAAGAAACTTGCTTCAACTATCGAAGATCTCTTGGGTACAGGTGTATCTCGTAACCCCATTGAGAACGGTGGTACATACATGATTGAGGCTGCTCATTCAGGCTTCGCTCGCAAGTATGCAATGAATGCACAAATTGGCGAAGATGGCAATACAATGCATTGGGGTAGCAAACCCGCTTCGTTCGAAGACGGCGAAGGCATGCGTTTCGTATTCGAGTTCTCTACTCCTTCTAACGTTGAAGAGCTTATCCTTAACGAGGTTATTACAGAGGAGCAGAGAGATGTAGTGTTCACAATCATGAACGTTGCAACAGGTCAGTACCTTGCAGGTACAGAGTTGGTTGATGACGTAGACCAGGCTTCTGTATACCTCTTCGGTCGTGGTACATCTGATATCTATGATATTAAAGATATCAACATTACAGAAGGACACGCTGAGTTGCACTGTAATGGTCACGGTAGTGGTGCCGGTACAGGTGGTACAATCGTACTCTGGAACGGTGATCCCAACGATACCAGCGCTTCTGCATGGCGTCTTATCAAGACAGCTGTTCCCACTTCTATCGACAACTTGGTAGTTGAGGGTAGCGAGGTTGAGAGCGTTAAGTACTACACAGTAGGTGGTGCTGAGGTTCCTGCTCCTGTTAAGGGTATCAACATTGTTGATATTATCTACACCAACGGTGTTAAAGAGACAAAGAAAGTTG
This sequence comes from Bacteroidaceae bacterium, assembly GCA_045631905.1. GTDB lineage: Bacteria > Bacteroidota > Bacteroidia > Bacteroidales > Bacteroidaceae > HGM04593. The sequence continues at coordinate 436 of JAZQVO010000008.1, read as the reverse complement.
TTATTAAGTAATAACCCTCTTTGATATATGATTAAGGTGGCGCACAATGTGCGCCACCTTTTTTTGTTCTCTTTTGCAGTTGTTTGGGATACCTCACACGGGGTTCGGTATGACAAATGTGAGGGGGTATTTTCTTTCTTTTAACTCCTAGGTGTTGTTCCTCGGTTGTTCTCTCTATAAAACAAAATTTTCATATGTTCTTTGTCGCGCAAAGAACCAAACGCTCTGCTTTTTACGGTGCCGGTGGTTTTATGGAGATTACCTTTGCTTGCGGTGGTTACTATTGCTTATAATTTGCTTTGTAATCATAAGGTTGTTCATTGATGCGCATTAAAGCTTTTAGAAAAACGAGCGTCAGTATTTTTGGGAAAAGTGGAGGACTGTTTGAGCGTCAGGTAAGAAAAATGGCTTGCCATTTTGCGCCGCCAAGCGAGTT
>JAZQVO010000007.1:0-35921 GCA_045631905.1 Bacteroidaceae bacterium | reverse complement strand
TCCCATTCCGAACAGAGAAGTTAAGCCCAACAGCGCCGATGGTACTGCAAATGTTTGTGGGAGAGTAGGTCATCGCCGTTTTTTATAAAGAGGAATTCTTATTAAAGAGTTCCTCTTTTTTGTTTGTGTACTCTTGAAGTTATGGGGCGATGGCAGTGCGGAGCCACAGCACTGCTTGCGACGACGTGAGCTTTAGCTCCCCAAAGGAGTTCATCGCTATGGTTCACTAGCAAACTTTTTTTGCGGGGACTTTTCTGCATTTTGTCGCGTACTATGGTATTTTTCAACGGTGCCGGAACCTTTTGGTTCTTTTCAGTTATGAAAAGAACGTATAGAACGACTTGAAGAAAAATACAAGTGAACGATTAAAGTTGAAACTTGCCAAAGAATACCACCAACTTTGAAAAAAAGTTTTAACCCACGCGGTGCACGCTTCGCCTGTCCTTCTCGCGATTAATAGCTTCTCCTTAACCTATCCATTTAGATTTTTGCATAAATATCGTAGAAGAACCAAAATGAACCATTTAGGTTGTGATATTTATATATACTTTTGTATACCTTTTTAATGGGATAGTAAATTTTCTCATAATTTTACACCCCGATGCTAATAAATGTGCATCGGGGTGTAAATATTTTTTCTGCTTTTTTATGCGCAGGCTCGGTGTCGCGCTATAAAATAGTTATGTTCACATTGTTATCTCTCCTGCAATATCGGTACCCATTATTTGTCTTATATCTTCAATGGGTTTACCGCTACCCAAAAGGCACATTAGTTTAGTGAGCGAGGCCTCGACAGTGCTGTCTTTTCCGCTGATTACTCCTGCTTCTATCAACTGCCGGCCTGTTTCGTAGCGCGTCATGTGCACCGAACCACCTGCACATTGTGTTATGTTTACAATTATTTTACCCTCTTGGCTTGCTTTGCTCAGCTCTTCGGTCAGCCAGTTGAGCTGTGGGGCGTTGCCGGCACCATATGTGCGGAATATTACTCCTTTTATCTCTTTTGTTCTGAGTACTGCTGTTACAACCTCTCTTTTTATTCCGGGGAAGAGAGAGAAGATGATGATGCCCTCTTCCATCTCGTAGTGTGGGGTGAGTGTTTTGTTCTTTTCGTAGGGTTTAATGTATCGGTGGTTGTATGCTATTGTTGTGCCGGCTGTGGCAAGTGGTGGGTAGTTGTTCGAGGCAAATGCGTTGAAACTGTCGGCATCGCGTTTTGTGCATCTGTTGCCGCGCAGTAGTTTGTTGGCAAAATATATGCACACTTCGGGTACCATGGGGGTGCCATCGGCTTTTTTGGTGGCTGCAACCTCTATTGCGGTTATAAGATTCTCTTTGCCGTCGGTGCGCAGAACGCCTATCGGCAGTTGGCTACCGGTGAAGATGACCGGTTTCATAAGCCCTTCGAGCATGAAGCTCATGGCCGATGCTGTGAATGCCATGGTGTCGGTGCCATGGAGTACCACGAAACCGTCGTATTTGTCGTAATTCTCTACGATGAGTTTTGCGAGCCTCTTCCACTTTTCAGGGTTCATGTCCGAGGAGTCGATGGGTGGTTCAAAGCTTACTGCTTTTATTTCGAGGTTAAACTGTTCAATCTCGGGCATGTGGCTGCGCAGGTGCTTGAAGTTGAAACTTTCTAATGCGCCTGTTTTTATGTTTTTTACCATGCCTATGGTTCCGCCTGTGTATATAAGCAGTATCGAACTTCGTTCCATGTTACAATATCTCTTTTATTTGCAGAAGGTTGGTTACTTTGTATGTGGGCTCGAAGGGTAGTGTCTCGAGCCCTTTGCGGTTGTAGAATATCTGCTCCATGCCTACGCCTGACGCACCAACTATGTCGGTGTCGAAGAGGTCGCCAACCATTATGCAGTTTTCAGTTGTTGCGCCTGCTACTTGCATTGCATGAATAAACAATTCGGGGTTGGGTTTGTTTACTCCGATATCCTCCGACAGGATAATGTGTGTGAAATATTTTGCGAGCCCTGCGCTTTGCATCTTGTGGGCTTGTAGCTCCTTGAAACCGTTCGACAATATACATAGCTTGTACTTGGGTGCAAGGTATTCGAGTAACTCGATAGCTCCCGGCACAACCTTGTTTTTTGTGGGTATACGGCTAAGTACCTCTCGACAGAAGGTGTCGGCAAGTTCTTGGTTTTCTACACCCACCATCTTCAACGGGTAGCTGTAGCGTTTGCGGTTGAGCTCGTCTTTTGTTATTTTGCCCTCGCCGTATCTTTTCCATAGTTCGAGGTTGTAGGGCTCGTAGAGCGAGAGAAAGTGGTTGAACGAGTTAAAGTAGTTTGCATAGCCCAACAGGTCGTAGGCCTCTTTGAAGGCTTCGCGCGATGCTCCTGCAAAGTCGTATATTGTGTCGTCGAGGTCTATGAATATTGTTTCGTATCTCTTCATGTTTGTTGTTGCGGTATTAAAAGGTGTCAGCGTACCTGAATGACAAGATAGCGCGAACTACTCCAAAAGGCGTCGGCATCGGTTATTGTGAGTATATACAGCTTTTGGCTGTTGCGTTCGAGGGTGTAACTGCCTTCGGGGTGGTTGGTGAGCAATTTGGCTTTCTTGGCATATGTGGCGATGGTGTTTAGCTCGCGTTTGTCGGCACTTGTGAAGTATTTCATGTTTATATTGCTCTCGCGCATCACCTCTCCGCTTTTTAGTATGTTCTGTTCTTTGAGCTCGCTCTTTGTGCCTATGGCATACCACACTTTGTTCAGCTCCGTATCTTGTGCAATGAGACGAAGCTCCTGCCCTGTATTCTCTCGCATGAGCTCTGTGATGATGCTGTCGAGCATGTTTATGTGTATATCTTTCTCGGCAAGGCTTTTTTGTAGCAGTGTGAGCTCTTCGCCTTTTTGTGTAAGTTCTCTTTCCAGGTTATTAACCATGGCTCTGAGCTCTTTTGTCGCGCTTGTTTTGCTTGCAAGTTGTTCTTTCAGCTTTGCAATCTCTGCTTTGTTCTTTGCAAGTGTTTCAGTTATGTAGGCGATGTTGCTTTCGAGTGTCTCGTGGTAGTTTATTTCGCTCCCGGGGCCCCCTGTGCTTATGCGTCCTTGCATGTCGTTTATCTTTTTGAACCCCTCTTCTATGGTGTTTATAGTTGCTATAAGCTCCTGCATAGATGCGTCTTTTTGCAACAGTGCGGTTTTCAGTGAGTCGTTTTTCTCTTGTAGTTCGCTACGGGCAGGGCCGTTGTTTCCGCAACTTGCTACGACGAGTGCTGTTGCGAGTATTGCTATTATCTTTTTCATGATTCTTTTGTTTTGTTTGTTATTATTCTCTGTTCTTTTTTTCCTTCTCTTCGGCACCTCCTACCAGCAGGACAAATTCTCCGCGTGGCTCGTTCTGGGTAAAGTGTGTGATGAGCTCGGCGAGGGTGCCACGAACACACTCTTCGTGTATCTTGGATATTTCACGCACCGCGGCTGCCTCTCTCTCGTTGCCAAATACTTCGGCAAGCTGTGTGAGGGTTTTTACAACGCGGTAGGGCGATTCGTAAAATATTATGGTGCGTTTCTCCTCTTTAAGGAAGTTGAGGCGTGTCTGTCGTCCCTTTTTTTGTGGCAGGAACCCTTCGAAAACAAAGCGTTCCGATGGCAGGGCCGAACTTACAAGCGCAGGCACAAAGGCTGTTGCTCCGGGCAGACACTGTACCTCGACACCGTTTTTCACGCATTCGCGCACAAGCAGGAACCCTGGGTCGGATATTGCGGGGGTTCCGGCATCGGATACAAGTGCCACATGGCGTTCGCTGTTCTGTATGCGTTCCACAAGAGGTTTCACGGTTTGGTGTTCGTTGAATTTGTGGTGCGAGTACATGGGCACCTGAATATCGAGGTGTTTAAGTAGTTTGCCTGATGTGCGTGTGTCCTCAGCTAGCACAAAATCGGCCTCTTTAAGTATTCTTATTGCGCGTAAAGTTATGTCCTCTAAATTGCCAACAGGTGTTGGTACAATATATAATAAACCCATAAATTGTTGTATTGTAGTTTCTAAGTGCAAAATAAGCATAAATAACCATAAGTGACTACTCTTTTATCCTATTTTTAGTAAAATAAAATTTTATTCACATGTTGGTTCTTTGTTGATAACTTATTGCTTTTAAAGTTTGTTTTTCTTTGCTCTTTGACTAATTTCGCAAACGCATTGAAAGAGGAATATTACAGAGAGATATAACAAAACGTAATGAATAGATTTTCGGAATTTAATCAGATGGAGATGGCGCGCCGTGGTCGCATTGAGGTTATTTGCGGTTCTATGTTCTCGGGAAAGACCGAGGAGCTTATCCGTCGTCTCAAACGCGCCAACTTTGCTCGTCAGAAAGTAGAGATATTTAAACCTGTTATCGACACCCGTTATTCCGAGGAGGAGGTGGTGTCGCACGACAGCAACCACATTCTATCGACACCCATAGAGTCGTCGGCAAGTATTTTGTTGCTGGCTACCGATGTTGATGTGGTGGGCATAGACGAAGCGCAGTTTTTCGACGAGGGTATTGTTGAGGTGTGCGACGAACTTGCACGTCGCGGGACACGTGTTATAGTTGCCGGCCTTGACATGGATTTTAAGTGTACCCCTTTCGGCCCCATGCCTGCGCTCATGGCTATTGCCGACGAGGTTACAAAGGTGCATGCAATATGCGTTAAATGTGGTAACCTTGCTTATGTGTCGCATCGCAAGGTGGCAGGGGAGAAGCAGGTGTTGCTTGGCGAGATGACCGAGTATGAGCCTCTGTGTCGCGAGTGCTACTACGCCGCGCTTGCCGAAGCTGCCGAAAACAAATAATTTACAGCATAATACCGTTTAATATTAAAGGCTTGCACAGTGTGCTGTGCAAGCCTTTAATTTCGGTGTTTTATACCTCTTTATACAAAAGCGATATAACTGCCTTGGTACAGAAACTGCTTAAATTTTTCCTGAAATTTCTATAAAAATTTTAAAGGTATGAACTTAGACAGCTTCTAAAATACTCCTTATTTATACACTTTACGTCCTTTGTATCTCTTTTTTAGTTTCTTTACACTCAACTCTTTGCCTAAACAGCTGTTGTCTATCTTGCTACGGTTGCTTGGTTTTATGTCGTCGTTGTGCCCCATATTGTAAACGTCTATATATTTTACTTTGCGCATGAGCTTGGGAAAACGCAACGATATGAGTATGTTTTTTCTGTTGCACCCCTTTACTATGAGCAGACGGTCCATGGTGAGGCTGTCGCCTGCATATCCGCGTGTCTTGTACAGGTCGCCTGTTTCGCAATCGACAAGTGTGATGCCCTTGCTGAATGTTACCCACTGTGAGTCGAAATATATTGAGTGTGAAAAGGTAACAATAGTCTCATCTCCCTCGTTGTGTATGCTGTAAACACGTTTGGGGTGTTGTGTGTCCCACGGGGTGTCTTCGCTGGCAAATTCCAGGTCTTTGTCGGTGAGTACCTGTCCTTCGTTAAAGATTTTACGGTCGTTCTCGTTGAATGTCTGCGACATGGCTGTGCCACATGCTATAATGGTGGCAACGGTCAAAATAAAGATTCTTTTCATAATATTTTTTGTTTTTATATATCGGTTTGTATAAGCCTGGGTATATCCTCGGCGCGGAAGGTTCCGCCCATGAGGAGTGCACGCGCAAATTTAAGCTCCATTTTTTTTGTTACACTATCCTCCTCCTTGCGTGTCACGACCACAAGCACCGAGCAGAGCCCGCCCTCGCCATATTTGTAAAAGAGGTGAACGCGCGTGTTGTTCTCGCCGTATGTGACAAGGCATTTGTAGTCGTATTGTTTGTAGACCCTTTGTGCAAGCTCCTCGGCTCCTTTTAGAAGGTCGCGTTCTTGCTGTGTGGTGTTTGCTGTTACTCCTACACTCCTTATAAAATCTATTTTGTCGTAGAATTTCTCAATATCCACACCCTCTTTTATTCTTCCGATGTTTACTTGTCCTTTTGTGAGAGTGAGCATGGCTTTTGAGATGTAAAAGTGCTCGACATTTGGCGATTCAACCTTTTCGGCCGAGCTGAAGAAGTTGTCTATGTCGTCGTAGTTGTTGTCGTTTTTCTCAAAGGCGTTTATGCTCAGTGTGAAAAGCAACAACAGGGTTGTTATAAAAATTTTAGTTCTCATATTTTGTACTTTTTTATCTGTTCTACTTGAATATGATGTTGCTCATATGGTTATTTATAGTGGTATTGACTTCGTTCAGCAGTGTGGCAACCTCCTCTGTTTGGCTTATACCGCAACTAAATGCCATGCTCACCTGTGTGAGTGCTTCGCTTACATGCACTGCTGCGATGTCGGGGTTGTCGAATGTGTCTTTTGGTCGTTGCTCGGTGCTGTTGAGCATGCAAACAAGTGTTATAGATGCCACTATCGAAAGGGTGTACCACACCACCGTTCTGGGGATCGGTGCTGTTCTCTTTCCTTTCTGCTTGCATGGCTTGTCGTTCTCCTTTGTCTGCTCTTTTTCTTTGCACGAGGCTTTGTCTATAAGGCGCGACAAGGTCTCCTCGAGCTCGGAGGGTGCATCGCTCTCTTTGGGTAACAAAGAGAGCATTAGTGCTTTGTTGTGCTTTATATCCTCGGGTATATCTTCACTTTCGAGCATGTGTCGAAGTGTCAGCTCCTCTTCAACCGTTGTGTCACCGTTGAAAAATCTTTCTGTCAGTTCCTTTATACTCATAGTGCTATTATTTTATTTGTTGTAATGCTTTCTCAGTAATTGTCTCACTCTCGACAGTATTGTGCGTATGTTGCTTGCGCTCAGCCCTGTTATAGCCATAATATCCTCGGTGGTGGCTCCCTCCATGCGCATGAGCATCACACGTTGTTGAATGTCGGGCAGGTTGCTTATGTAGTGGTGTGCAAAGTTTTCAAAATCTATAATTTCATATTCTTTGTTCCAAATATCGGTTACATCGCACATCTCGCTCTCGTCGCTGTAACGCGATATGCTTCTCCACCTGTCGTGGCAGATATTTGTGAGCACCGTCGAGCTGAATGCCCATTTATCTATTATGCCTTTCAGCTCTCCACGTCGTTCCCATAGCTTGAGATAGAGCACCTGTACTGCATCTTGGGCATCGTCGCTGTTGCCCAGCAGTTTGAGGGCAAGAGCGTAGAGCCTTTTATGCAGAGGCAAGAGTTCTTTTTTAAAGGTGTTTCCGTCCATCTCTCGGGTGCTGTTTGTGTTTTTCTTGCTATGTGTGTTGCTGTGCGTTTCTCTCTCTTTATCTTATAGACGTACGAACTTGTCAATCGTTACAAAAAAAATGAAAATTTTTGATATTTATTTTCGAAGAACGAAAAAGGTGTTGCCTCATGGCTTTTTTGTAGAAAACTATGTTTATATTAGCGCAAGCTATTTTGTCGTTATATGTAATAAAAACTTTAAAATATGAAATATAGAGAAGTAACCCTTGGTCGTTTCCTCAGAATAATTTTGGTGCTTATGGTGGTGGGCATATCTTATTGGGTGCTCGACAGCCTGAGCACGGTGTTGTTGCCCTTTGCTGTTGCCTGGTTGCTTGCCTATCTGTTGTATCCCATGGTGCGTTTTGTGCAGTATCGTTTGCGCTTTAAATATCGTGTGCCATCTATCGTGGCTGTTATGTGCTTTGTTGCGTTGCTTGTGTTTGCTGTCTTCATGCTTATTGTTCCCTCCATAGTGAGTGAGTTTACGCAGTTTAAGGATATTTTTATCTCTTTCCTTTCCAATAATATAAAGAACCCAACGATACCCCCGGTGATTGTCAATTTTCTGCGCGATGCGGTTGATGAAGGTGTTTTGATGCAACTTTTGCAGAGCTCGGGTGTGCAGGACCTTGTAAAGGAGTTTGTGTATCAGACTCAATCGATACTCATGGGCACGGTAGATACCTTGGCGCAGTTGTTTGGTGCCTTCATCACCCTGCTTTATATATTCTTTATTCTTATAGACTATGAGCGTCTTGCCCAAGAGTGGACACTTTATCTGCCTATCAAGTGGCGTGTGGCGGCCAACAAATTGTCGGCCGACCTCATTAAAGGCATGAACCAATATTTTCGCGGTCAGTCACTTGTTGCGCTCTCGGTGGGTGTGCTCTTCTCGATAGGGTTCCTGATAATAGATTTTCCGGTTGCCATAGGTCTTGGCATCTTCATCGGTGTGCTGAACCTTGTGCCCTATCTGCAATTAATATCTCTCCTTCCGTTGGTGGTGCTCTCCATGCTCAAAGCAGCCAACACGGGCGATAATTTCTGGTTCATACTGTTTATGGCGTTGCTTGTGCTTGGCGTGGTTCAAATAATTCAAGACGCCTTCCTCGTACCTTACTTTGTGGGGCGTCGCATGAATCTGCACCCGGCTATTATTTTGCTCTCCTTGTCGGTGTGGGGAAAGTTGCTTGGCTTTTTAGGGCTTATCATGGCTTTACCCCTGACAACATTGTTGCTGGGATACCTCAAAAGATACCATGAACTTCATGGCGATGACACCTCGGGCGATAGCTCTTTTGTGGCGGTGGTCGACGCGCAGGAGGGGCAAAAAGAGGCTGATTTTGCAGAAAAAGAAGAAAAATTGCCTGGAAATTGAAAAAAGTCTTCAAAAAGTTTGTAGGTATAAAAAAAATGCATACCTTTGCACTCGCTTAACGGCACGTAGGTTGATTCGCTAGCTCAGCAGGTAGAGCACATCCCTTTTAAGGATGGGGTCCTGGGTTCGAGCCCCAGGCGAATCACGAAAATCGATAGGGGAAAGTTCAAAAGACTTTTCCCTATTTTGCTTAAAATAAGCGTTATACAGGGAATATCAATCATTTACGGTTTTTTCGATGTGAAGTTGTTGAGTTACTAACAACGCAACAGAGAACAACACAGAAAAACAGAAAACAACACATTATGCGTACTTGACAACATTATCAAGTACGCATCCCAAAAATCAAGTACGCATAATTGCGGTTAAACCTGATGCTCGGGTAGTGAAAATGTAAGTTTTGAGTTTTTTTAAGATTTGACGTTGCAAAAATCAGTTTAACAACAATGAAACGAAAAGCTGTAATAGTCGTGTTTGACAGACTTAAACAAGTCAATGAAACGGGAGTGGGTAAAGTGGAATTTGTAATTCGCCTCTCCCGAACAGCCAAGAAGAACATTCTATTTGTAACAATGACGGAGCGAGAATGGGCAAAGGAAAAAAGCAAGCCCTACATCGCTGCCGAGATTGCGCGTTACCAGAAAATAGTTGATGCAATGGAAGTCTTTGGCGAGGAGATGACGGTAGTAAATTTCAATGCCCATATAGGTATTGAGGGTAACGATAACCGTTGGAAAGGTGAGAAGAAGAAAGATGAAAAGCCTTGTTTGTTGGTATAATGAACAGCTTTGACAAGGGCTGTAATCCTTTAGTGTGGTGCAGCACCCTTTGCCGGGTGAATTATGCCTTACGCACCATTGGGGCTTGGGGTGGGGAACTGGCTGTGCTGGCAAGGGCTGTGTGGGAGGGGAAGAGAATACGGGAACGCATCACGCTGTAGGGCGTGCTGTCAGCAAATGTGATGAATGAGGAACTTACAGAGGGTTGCACCCTTGGAAAGCAAGGTCGCAAGCCGACGTGTGTTCCTGTCATTCTTGCCGACATTGGCACTCCTGCAAATACGAAGGGAGGTAGAAGGCTATTGCTAGCAGAGCTAAAAGAATATTTTGCCATTTAATAGGATGGAGTTCCCACAAAATGGCAATTCAACAACCTATTCTTTTCATACAATCTTAATTTTGTCAAAAAAATAAAATAATGAATTGCTATCAAATTATAAAAGCTATTGAAGAGTATTGGGAAAAACATAATATAACTAATTCCAATAAGCTTTACATTGGTATAACCAGTGACATCAACAGACGTTTGTTTGGATTTCATAACGTGGACGAGAAACTCAACTTGTGGATACATTGCCCAGCTGATAACATTAGAACAGCTCGCATGGTGGAAAAGTATTTCCTAGATTTAGGAATGCAGGGCGGTGACGGCGGTGGCAATGACAATTCCACAATTGTCTATTGCTACGAAGTGACTGAATACACAAGGGAAACATAAAATAGCTGGGTAATCCCTCTGATGTAGGTAGTTCGTGTTCGCGAATTACCGCAAGTACAGTAAATATTTGAACTGAAATAGAATTTAGTCTTCCTTTATTGTTCAAATATTTACTAAACAAGATTTTTACCTGAATTATAAAGAATCTGTTTGGAATTGTCTTCGTATATTATATCAATCAATTCTGTTGCAATTGAGGTGTCGCATATTCTCATTACATTACTGTCTTCGGCATTATACCCAAGTAAATTAATGTTCCCATACCAAACTATAGACTTGTCTATTATAGCACATTGTATAGATAGGTCATTTCTATAAATGACATCAATCCCAGCATCTGCCAAATCTTTCTCATTATATCCTTGTTCTTTGATATGCACGGCAATTCCTATTCCATTGTGCAACAAATCCCGAAGTTGAGATATAAGACGAGGTGGATACTTATACTTTATTCTTTGACAAGAAATCACAAGACTTTGCTTTATACCAATAAGGTCTTGATGGAATGCTGTTTTATAGGTGTTACTGTCAAATATCAGTTCTTTCTTTAAAAAGTCAGTTTTGCCATTTGTAGATATCGTGCCATAACCAACAGAAGCGTATCCTTTTAAACGTTTACGATACATTATTTCACAAAGTGGAACTCTTATGTCCACATAATCGTAAATACGTACTTCTTTTTTACCTTCAAAATTTCTATGCAGTCTGCCTGCATATTGAGCGATATTACCTTTCCACGATATTGGCAACGTTAGAAATAGTGTGTCAAGTCTCGGATAATCAAACCCTTCTCCGATATATTTACCCGTAGCTACAATTGCCAATGAATCTGTGGGCGGGATATTCCGCAATCGTTCCATTGCAATCCTTTTCTCTTTTATAGAATCTGCACCTATAAGAGTTATAACGTGCTTCGCATAAGGCAATATCATTTCAGCAAGCTCCCTTACATGTGAGGTTAAACTTGTAAGAACAATAGGAGTGCGACCTTCGACTATTGCCTTATGTACATCATCAATAATCAGCCTGTTTCTTGCTTCGTCTTTTGAGATTGTCTCAACAATCTGAGTATATGTTTTATCATCCGAGGATATATTTCGGAATGTTGTAAAACGGGGTATAAGAACGCGAGAGAACTCTTGATTGCTTATTTGACTTTTAGCATCTGCTGTGAATCTGATTTTACCACATTGCATAAAAATAATAGGCTGATGACCATCCTTGCGAATTGGAGTTGCTGTAAGTCCATAAACGTATTTTGCCTTTACCCTGCGAAGCACCTGTTCAAAACTGACAGATGATACATGATGACACTCATCAACGATAACCATTCCATAGTTCTCCACAAATGAACTCACCTCATTTCCTTCAAAACAAGATTGCATCAATGCAATATCAATAATTCCATGTATAGTGTCTTTTCCCGAATAAAGAGTACCTATTGGAGATTGTTGTTTCCTACTCTTTCGTTTCTTTCCGTCATTTATAACAACTTCATTTATTTCCAGGAGATCCTCCAGTTGCTTCTTCCATTGATCAAGCAATGATTTTCTATGTACTAAAATCAAGGTGTTTACTTGGCGCTTGGCAATCATTGCTATGGCAAATACCGTTTTCCCAAAAGCTGTTGTTGCTGATAATGTTCCGATACAGTGTGGAAGCATACAATCCATAGCCTTTTGCTGTTCTTCACGGAGCACACCCCTGAATATCACATTTATTTGTCGCCCTTGGCTTGTCTTATCCTCAATCACATATTCTATATTGTAATGCTTAAGGACATCAATAACATCATCCTCACAACCACGAGGTATAGCAAGATAATCATCCATAAACTCCGAACAAGAGATTATACGAGGAATATCATACGTGGATAAACGCATTCCTTGTTTTGCATAAAATTCAGGATTGTAAAAGGCTGCTATACGCTTGAAATGGTTAATTGCTTTTGCTGATAACCCTTCCATTGGAATATAGAGCATATTTGCCCTTATCAAGGTAATGCTTGATGGGAAATCGGCTTTTTCAATGGTTGTAGGTTTGGGTGTTTCCCATGGTTTGCTTTCACTGCTTTTGGTAAGTTCTCCTATTGAGTAGTTGTGTGTTTGGACTATATATGTAATTCTTGACTCATCTATTTTCTGTACATTGAGAAGAATTTCCCATTGATCGGTGTATGGCTGAAATTTCTCATCAACAAAGATGCTATTCCCATTACGTCTTGCTTTGCCTTGTAATGGCAAGGCCACAAGATTGCCGAAACCACCTTCTGGCAGAGTGTCTTGATTGGGAAAGAACCTGTCGTATGAATTAAAGGAAATACGGGCATTTTTGTTCATCGCTTCTGAGAGAATGGCCTTTCCCAATTTTCTTGCCTTTGCAGCAGCAATTGGTGTTTCAAAGAAAATCCACACATGTGCTCCATTGCCAGAACGAGAGCGTTCTATGTAGCAAGGAATTTCCCATTCTTTGCAGACACAAACAAAAGCAAGCACATCGTTCTGAAAACCATGTTTACAACTTTTGTCATCAAAGTCGGTACACAAGAAGTTGCAGGTGTTATTATCCATTATCGGGTACACACCTAAAACATCTCTTCCGTAATCATCTTTTCCAGCAAGATGATTATAAATATGTTCATTAGTCAATGGGGCAAACAAGCGATTGGGACATTCTGCACATTTATGCTTTCGCTTATCGCAAAACTCTCTATTCCATTCACGCTCACAAACAGGTTGGTAGCCTGATTTTTTAGAAGTATCGCTATACCATCTTTTTGCAAAGACATCCTCTCGCCCTTTAAAAAGAGAGCGAAACAAATCTATTTTCTCTTGCAATGATAAACTGTGCATTGCTGAATTTTGCTTTTCAGATTCTTGTGCAAGAACAACTGTTTCCGGCTTCGCTTTCTCGTATGCTATCCCATGCTTTGAGAGAAGACTTTTCAACATTGAGTTTTCTTCCTCCAGTTCATGAAGCCTTGCAATAATCGCATCTATATTCATTGTTTAAATTCTATAGCATTGTTTTTCTATATCATTTTAAGATGGCATACAGGCAGGTATATAACAACTTTTCCTAAAATTCAGCAATTGGCACGACGTCTATTCTGTAACCATCTTTTTCTATCATGCGTTTGTCGTTATTGGTGACGATAACAAGGTTTTTGCATTTTAATTCTCCAGCACATTCAACTATACTATCCACTTCACGCTTCTCAGTTTTTGGATTGCTCATATCATAGCAAACTTGTACCAAGCATTCTATATGCGCTCCTTTGCGAAGAACAAAATCAACTTCCTTATCGTTTCGTGAACGATAATAGAACATAGTTCTTTCTACATCATAGCCTCGACGTACAAGTTCGATGAAGACTTGATTTTCCAGCAAACGTCCTAAGTTGTCACTCAAAGAAAATGCCTTGGATGTGACAAATCCGTTGTCAACCACATACACTTTCCTAGGTGCTTTCTTCATCAACTTGAGTTTATTGTTGTAGCGTGATAAATAGTAGAAAAGATATGGCTCATGCAAGTAATCCATATACTTCTTGGTCGTATTGACACTGGAGAAACCTAGTTCCGTAGTCAAATCGTTTGCACTAACAGGATTGCAGAAGTTAGACACAAGGTACATGGCCAAATTATTCAAATCAGTCACATTACGGACATTATGACGTTTGGCCACATCTTTCCATATGATAGAGTCAAATAAGGTGTCAAGATAACTGTGTGTCAATTGACGTGTAGCTACCACTTCAGGGTAACCTCCATTCCTAAGATAATCATCTGTCAATACTAATGAATTCGTTATATCTTCCGGCTTTAGCATATGAAGCTCCAGTTTGTTCCAGTCAAAAAACTCCTCAAGACTGAATGGCAGCATTTCCACTTGAAGATACTTTCCTGTCAGTACTGTAGCCATTTCACTGCTTAGCATTCTGGCATTACTACCTGTTATTACAAGATTCTTTCCCAATCTATAGAGTTCACTGACCCACAGGTCCCACCCATCCAAGTTCTGGACCTCATCTAACAAAATGTATTCATAACCAGGATAAACATCATCCAGCATTCGCATAACAAGGTTTGCATCCCATGCTTCCAACAACGAGTAATTATCGAAATTCAAGTAGGCAAAATTCTTATCTCTAAGCATCAATAATGCTTGAGTAGATTTACCAACTCGTCGGGGACCGGTTATTAGCTTTATCAGACTACTGTTTAACAATAAATCTGTATCTTGATTACTTCTACGTATTAAATAAGGGCGTGACATCAGTTCATCACGTTCTTTACGTTGATTTAGAATGATTGTTTTCATCTTATGCCTTTGTTATTTGATTGCAATATTACAACTTTTTATTCATAAAACAGCACCTATTGCATAAAAAACATACTATTTTATGCAGTACAGGGTGTTTATTGAATAAAATAGTGTACAAACAATAAAGAGACAGAAGCACCCGCCCCAGGCGAATCACTCACAGAGGAGGAAAGTAAACTTTCCTCCTTTTTTGTTTATCTGTTATTATTTGTTAAAAAGATATTTTTGCTGTAACGTTTGGGCTGTTCATACGTCTCTTTAATATAGAATATTTAAATTTGAGGTAATTGATAAAATATCAACGTATGGTTAAGAATTTGTGTAAAGTGTTTTTTTGTCTTGCGTTAATGTTTTCGGTGTCGCTGTGTGCCATGGCAGGTGGTGACGACTATCACAGTTATTGCAGGCAGATGAAGGAGAAGAAAAAGTGTGAGTTTACTATCCCCGAGGAGAAGATGGAATTTTTTACGGAGTATCTCTGGCCCTTTCTGTTCTTTGGCAAGAAGTGTAACGATATGTTTCAGGCCGGCTTTGCCTTCGGCCCCTTGGTGCATCTCGCCGACGACTGCAAGGTTATTATGATGGACATTGACAGTGAACCTAAGCTACGCGAGGGTGAGACTTTGCGAAACATAGATTATGACATGCCTGTGCCCACAAATTGGTTGCTTAATAATTGCGATATTCTATGGTCGATGAAGACGATAAATAATGTTGGTGGTGTTATTTTGACTCCGGAGATAAGAAAGGAGCTCGAAGAAAAGGGCTTAAAGCTCACTCTATCGCCCGAAGAGCGTAGTGCCCTGAAAAGGGAGGTTGTCATGCTCCGTTCCTATTATGAGCACCATATAAAAGACGAAGAGCTTTTGAAAAAAACAAATTCCGATAGCGTGTATGTTGTGCGAATACCTCATACCGACAAATTATGGATTCAGGATAATGAATCAGATACGGTTATTGCCGACTTTGCAAAAGACACAGAATGTTATGCCGTTGAGTTCTTTAAGCGTTCTGTACATTATCACCCCGTTTATGCAAGTGTGAGAATGTTGTTCTTTATAAATAACAAGAGCACATCGATAGACAAGTGTGTGAAACAGGTGGCCGAATACATCTGTTTCGAATAAACAGCCGGTATGTTCCTAGACAGGGTAGAATGGTAAGTGTTTAAGCACCCCCGCGGTTTGTCTGACTGCGGGGTGCTTTTTTCTTCTGGTTTATTATTCTTGCTCTTCTCTTAAAAAGAAAATTATTTATTTGAGAACAAATGCCTACCTTTGCAACAGAAATATTGCGAAACGGTGTGTTATGAAAAAAATATGTGATTTAATATCCCGATATATGGGCGTTGTAGTGCTCATAGCTGGGCTCTTCTCGTTGTTTCTACCGCAGGTGCTGTTGCCTGTAAAGATGCAGGTGATAAACCCCATGCTGGGTGTGATAATGTTTGGTATGGGGCTCACGCTCTCGCCCGACGATTTTAAGGTGGTGTTCAGTCGCCCGAAAGATGTGCTTTTGGGGTGTGCCACCCAATTTATATGTATGCCTCTGTTGGCATGGGTGCTTGTGAGCATTTTCTCCTTGCCGGCCGACCTTGCTCTCGGGGTTATTCTTGTTGGTTGCTGTCCGGGTGGTACAGCTTCAAATGTTATAACCTATCTTGCGAAGGGTGATATAGCTCTCTCTGTGGGCATGACTGCTGTTTCTACTCTTCTTGCCCCTTTGCTCACACCCTTGCTCACTCTGTTGCTGGCAGGTACGTTTGTCGATATTGATGCCGGTGCCATGCTCATGTCAATAATTTATGTGGTTGTGGCACCCATCGCAGGAGGCTTTCTTGTGCAGAAGTTTCTGCCTCGCTTCACTCGTGCGGTGTTGCCCTATTTGCCGGCCTTCTCGTCGGTGGTTATAGCGGTTGTTGTGGCGATAATAGTTGCTCACACTGCCGAAAAACTGCTCACCGGTGGCTTGCTTATATTGTTGGTTGTTGCGTTGCATAATTTGGGTGGTCTGTTGCTCGGTTATGGGGTGGGGCGTGCTCTTTCGCTCTCTCCTGCCAAACGTGTGGCAATATCCATAGAGGTGGGCATGCAGAATAGTGGTCTTGCATCGTCGTTGGCAACCATGCATTTTGCGATGTGCCCCCTTGCGGCTATCCCGGGTGCCATATTCAGTGTGTGGCATAACATAAGCGGTGCTATCGTGGCGAGGATATACAGCAGAAACATGCGTAAATGAGGCTGTTTAATACATTAGAAGAAGCACCGCGGTGCTTCTTCTAATTATTTTTTCTTGAAGTAGTCGTTACGCATCTTGATGCAGAATACTATAAAACTACATGTTGCCGTTATAAGGTTTGTTATTGCTATCGACCATATTATGTCGGGCTTGTGCATGAACCCTTGTAACATAAAACAGAAGGCTCCCACGGCCATCATAAGAAAAGCCGGCAGGGATATTCCGTCGGTGTTACGGGTGCGTATGGTTTGAATAGCTTGTGGCATGTAGCCCAATATCATTGCGATACTGCCTGTGTATGCACAGATGTCGTAAAAAAGTTCTTGTTCCATGGCTCTTGTTTTAATAGTGTAACACACAAGCCAAGTCTTTTGTTGGGGGCTACTCCTTTGTAAATTGCATCATGGCCCAACGGTTGTCTTCGGCAAAGGTGTTGTATACAAGGCCATGTTTTTCGGCCTCCTCTTTGAGTACCTCAATATCGTCGGTGTAGAAACCGCTGATGAATAGTACCGAGCCTTTGTGCATGCACGAAACATAGTTGCGCATGTCGGCAAGCAGAATGTTGCGGTTTATGTTTGCAATAACATAATCGAAAGAGTCGCTCTCTTTTATGGCCTCGGCACCTCCGAGGCGCACCTCTATGTCGGGTGTTTCGTTTAGTTGAATGTTTTCGAGCGCATTCTCGTAGGCAAACTCATCTATGTCTATCGCTACAATATCCTTTGCTCCGCACTTGCTTGCAAGTATGGCGAGAAGGGCTGTTCCGCAACCCATGTCGAGCACGCTCTTTCCCTGCATGTCGTTGGCAAGAATAGCGCGTATCATGTGGCATGTTGTTTGGTGGTAGCCTGTGCCGAAGGCCATCTTAGGGTCTATGAGTATATCGTATTTTGCCTTTGGGATATCTTTGTGAAAGGTGCTGTGTATTACGCACATGTCATCGACGATGATTGGCTGAAAGTAGTTTTTCTCCCACTCTGAGTTCCAATCTTCTCCCTCGATTATCTCTGTGGTGTAGCTTATGTCGTACCCCTCTAATGGGAAATTTTCAACGGTTGTTGCAAGTGCTGTTTCGTCGAAAGAGGCTTCGGGTGCGTATGCGCTCATGCCCTCCTCTTCGGGGACAAAGCTTTCGAACCCTTGCTCGGCGAGCAGTGCGGCCAGAATATCTGTTGCTACCTCTTCGGTCGGGGCTACTTTAAATGTTGCTTTTATGTAATTGTTCATGGTGTCTGATGTTTCCTGCGAAAAGCGGGGCTTTATTACTCGTTAGATGTCTCTTTTTTTAACAACGTGGTCTCTATGGCCTTGCAGAGTTCCTCTTTTGGCCTGAGCCCTAATAAGTGGCTCGTCTCCCCTTCTGTGGGTATAAAGAGCAGGGTGGGCAGAGCGCGTATGCCGAAGGCTGAGGCAATCTCGGGCTCTTTGTCGGTGTTCACCTTGTATATGATAATCTTGCCATCGTACTCCTCGGCAATCTCTTCGAGTATGGGTGAGAGCTTGCGACAAGGACCACACCAATCGGCATAAAAATCTACTATTGCGGGCTTGTCGTTTTTGTATTCAAACTCCTTGCCGTCGGTCTTGTAGTTGCATACCTTTGCTATAAATTCACTCTTGGTGAGGTGAATGATATTGCTTTTTTTCTCGTCGTTGGTTTGGGCGCAAACGGCTATGCTCGCTGTGAGCATCATTATTGCCAAATAGATTACTTTTTTCATAATTGTAAATGTTTTTATTTTCTTCCTCTTCTTTTCTTTACATCAATCTTTGCGATACCGCCGGTAGAGGTCTCTTTATATAGGCTGGGGAGGTCGTGACCGGTCTCTTTCATAACCTCAACAATGCGGTCGAAATCTATTTTGTGTTTACCATCGGAGAGGGCTGCATATGTGCATGCGTCGAGTGCGCGTGATGCGGCTATGGCGTTACGCTCTATGCAGGGTACTTGAACGAGGCCACACAATGGGTCACATGTTAGTCCCAGGTGGTGCTCCAAGCCCATCTCAGCGGCGTACTCAATTTGGTTTATTGTTCCGCCGAAAAGCTGGCAGGCCGCGGCCGCGGCCATGGCGCATGCAACACCTACCTCGCCTTGGCAACCAACATCGGCTCCTGATATCGAGGCGTGCTCCTTGGCTATGTTGCCAAAGAGGCCTGCTGTTGCAAGGGCTCGCAATATGCGTGGCTCACTGCTCTCGTGCTGTTGTGAAAGGTGGTAGAGCACGGCGGGTAACACACCGCACGAACCGCATGTGGGCGCAGTGACGATGGTTGTTCCGCTGGCGTTCTCCTCCGATGTTGCAAGGGCATAGGCATATACCTTGGCCTTGCTCGACACCGACGCGCTGTAAGAGCGCGATTTTAGCATGTAGAGCCCGGCCTTGCGTTGTATGCCAAGACCTCCGGGGAGAACACCTTCGTGTTCGAGCCCTCGGCGTATGGTGTCCTGCATGGTGTGCCACACCTCGGCCAGATAGTCCCATATTTCGGGGCCTTCGTACTTTTCCACATATTCCCAAAAGGTGCAACCTGTCTCGTCGCACCAGTCCATTATCTCGTGTGCAGTGGTCAGGGGGTAGATGTCGGCCTCGGTTTTTGTTGTCTGCTCGTTGGCAAGCTCACCGCCACCCACACTGTATATTGTCCACTCGTCAATGGTCTTTCCATCTTTTATACCTTCGAACTTCATGCCGTTTGGGTGGAAGGGGAGGAACGTGGTTGGCTCCCACACAAGCTCGAGGTGGGCAAGGGGTTCTAATACATCAATTATAGCTTTGTCGGTCATGTGGCCTTCGCCGGTTGCCGCAAGACTGCCATACAGGGTTACTCGGTAGCTGTCTACTCCGTTACATCGCTCAGCAAAAATTTTTGCGGCTCTGTTGGGGCCCATGGTGTGGCTGCTCGAAGGGCCTAAGCCTATTCTGAAAAGTTCGCGTAGTGATTTCATATTATGTTATTTGTATATCTGCGAATTTACGAGATTATTGGGGAAAAAAGAATTAAAGCGATATAATATTTGTCTAATAAAGATAAATATTTTTAATGTAGTGCGTGTATTGTAATTAATAATGTTTTTTATGTTGTTGAGCCTTTTATATTTAGTACGATTCTATGTATATTAGCAAAAAAAATAAATATTATGCAAAAAATTCTTGTAACAGGAGCAAGTGGCTTTGTTGGTAGCAGGTTTGTAGAGCGTTGGCAAAGGGATTTTATTTTGCTCACACCCTCGCATGCCGACCTTGATATAACCGATGCCGATGCAGTGAATCTTTATATGATGCGCAACGTGCCCGATGTGGTTTTGCACCTTGCCGCCTTGTCTAATACTTGGTATTGTGAACAACACCCCGAAGAGAGTTATCGGGTGAATGTGCTTGGTTGCGAGAATCTTGCGCGAGCCGCGGAGATGTATGGCGCAAAATTTGTCTTTTTCTCTTCGGACCAAGTGTATAACGGCAACAGCGAGCGTGGGCTTCTCCCCGAAAATATCCCTCTCTCTCCCGAAAACGTTTACGGTCGTCATAAATTGGAGGCCGAGGAGCGTGTGTTGCTTGTTGCTCCCACGGCTGTGGCGTTGCGTGCCACATGGATGTACGATGCTCCTGCTGCGGTGTCGCATGCCGACTTTGTGCAGAATATTGCAACAGCCGTTAAAGAGAATAGGGTTCTGTCGATGCCGGTGCGTGAATATCGTGGTATCACATGGTTGCGCGAGGTGGTGAGAAACCTTCCTTTGACATTTGCCTTGGAGGGTGGTGCCTACAATTTCGGTGCCGAGAACAAGATGAATACTTACGAAACGGCTTGTTGTTATTGCGAGATGCGTGGAGAGGGCATGCAGTGCATAGCTCCCGACTACGAAAGGTACCCGGAGCACGAACGTAACCTCTCTGTTTCCATGGATAAGATATTCAGGGCATCGGGTGGTTGTGTCTGCTTTGCAAATACTCTCGATGGCCTTCGCATGTTCCTCGAAATAACCGGGGCGTGACCAATCGCATGTGATTATTGGTACTTTCGGCGGTTGTTATCTGGAATAAATGTTTTCGTGCCGGCAAGAGCCTTGTAGGGGTAAATTACAACCTTTTATAAAAGAGATGGAGACCTTTCGAAAGGTCGCCATCTTCTTGTTACCAGAATTTGTTTAATTTTTCGCTATATTCGAACCCCGCGTTTTTTAGTTTCTCCTCAAGCTCGTTGCGCGAAATATCGAGGTCGTCGCAAAGCTCGTCGAGGTTGCTGTAAAAATCGCGTAGTTTCATGTTTACCATGCTGTAAAGCATCATGGGGTCCTCGGGTAGTGTACTCATAATAGTTTTACATTATTGCTATAAGTTCCATCTCAAAAACAAGTGTGGAGTAACCCGGTATGGGGCCGTTGCCTTTTTTGCCATAACCAACCTCCCACGGTATATAAACAATCCACTTGTCTCCTATGTGCATCTGGGTCAGAGCTATCTGCCACCCTGTTATGAGCTCGTTAAGACGGAAGGCCTCGGGGTATCCGCGTTCGTAACTGCTGTCGAATACTTTACCGTTTATGAGCGAGCCTTTGTAGTGCACGGTAATTACGTCGTTACCGCGTGGGCTTCTCTCTCCTGTTCCTTGTTGCAGAATTTTGCAAAGTACACCTTGTGAAATTTCGTACAGCTCCTCTTCGCCGTCGCGCAGTGCCTGCATGAAGGCTTCGTTTCGTGTACGATATTCGTTGTTACCACTTTTCTTTGCCATGTTACTTGTCTTCGAGCATTAATTGTTCTATTGCACGGCAAAGTTGGTCGGGGCACGATGTCGGTTTGCCGTTGCAACTTATCCCGTTGAGTCGCTCTGTTACCTCGGCATAGGTCATGCCTTTTACCAGCTTGGCTATGCCTTGCAGGTTGCCGTCGCAACCACCGTAGAATGTTACGTTTGTCACTTTGCCGTTCTCGCCCTCAACCTCAATGTATTGCGAGCAGGTTCCTCGTGTCTTGTATATTATTTTTGCCATTTGTGTCTTGGTTGTGTTATTTGTTTATAAATATCTTTTTGCCGTTGAAAATGTATATACCGCTCTTTGTGGGTGTGTTGTGCGGGCGACCATATATGTCGTAATAGATGTTGTCGTTGTTGCTCTCTGTTACGATGTTATCTATGCCTGTACTTTCAACGCCGTAGGTTATTGTTATGTCGATGTTCTTTTTTACTTTTGCCAACTCCTCGTATACGGCATCGTTTGATATAACATTCAGTCCCTCTATTTGTGGAACGATGAGGTTGTAAGAGTCGCCGGCCTGTACATCGGTTGAACGGCTTTGCAAAGTGTTGCCTTCGTTGTCTACGCAGTTGTATGTAACGGTGAAGTAGGGCTCAATGTAATATTCGTAAAGCATCATGGGGTGTGCTTCGCCCCAGCCTGTGATGGTGTTGTTCGCATTAGCGTTCCAGTAGAACCCGTTGCTTCCCTTTATGCTGAATATGGTACCCGTAGCTGTGAATGTGAATATTCCACCGTTGTCGGAACCGTAAACGCGACCGCCTTTGTTGAGCTCGGGTACGTAGCAACCGTTCTCGTTGCTTATGGTGTAGCCGTTGTTCTTGGCATTAAGTGTCCATATGTACTTGGGTGCACCGGCTGTTACCCCGTTGGTAGTGGTAATTTCGCTACCTGTGGCAGTAACCGATACATAACCACTGCGCGAGGTCTCGCTGTGGGTGTTACGTATGATGTAGCTCTTGCCGTTCTCTACTGCTGTGACAGCGTTACCTATGGCTTTGAAACCGCATTTGCCGGCAGTGGTGTAGATGATCTCTATGACTGTGTCTTCGGCAGGGGTAAATTCTCCTTCGGCTGTACTGCTTTCGCTGTATGTGAAGTATTCAATCTCGGGGTATTTTATGTCGATTGTTTCTCCTATGGGGCATGATGTTTCGTATTCGGCAATAATACCTCCTCGTGCCTCGCGACACATGTATTTTATGCTGTATGCGTTGCGCTCGTATGTTACCTTGATGGTTGTGTGCTCGGCAATATTTTCAATGACGGGGGCTGTTGCACTGCCTGTTGTCTCGTAGGCTGTTATCTTGTGGTTTGCGATTGAGGGTGCTTCGCATGTGAAGTTCTCTCCTGCTGTTGCCGCCTGGTAGTATTTGCCTATTGCGTTGCCCGCTATGTCGTAGCAGTCGTATGTTACTTGGTATACTTTATCGTATCGCCATGCAGAGCCTTGCGGGTAGATACCGCCTTTGTTGAGGGTGCTTGGGTTTGTTGTAGCTTTCTCGGGCATGGGGAAGAGGGCTTGGTCGCCTGTCTTGATTGAGAAATCTCCGGTCTTGCTGTTGTATACGTTTGTATAGGTTGTGGCGTTGCTTCCCATGGCTATGGGTGCCGATGTTCCCGACAAGTAACGGCCGGTGGCAAGGTTGCGCAGTGTGACCTCTTGTCCGGCGGCGGTGATAGTGGCTGTTACAATCTCCCATACATCGGCTGAATATTTGTTTGTTGTAACTGTTGCACTTGCCTCGCCGTTGTCAGCTATTGCTTTGCCGTTGTGGCTCTCCACGTTATTTGTTATTCTCACAAATATGCCTGCTTCGGGGTAGTCGATTGCTACTGTTTTTTCTGCAAGCGGGCGGAATTCCCATATACCTCCGTTGCCGTCGGCGGGGTTGCTCCACAGGTTGATGGAGTTGTTCTGGCCGGGGCCGGCAAAGTTCATGCACATGTTTGTGTTCGATACTTTACTGCTTCGTATGCTGTAATTGTAGTTGTCTCCGTTGGCTCCATAGGCTTTGTCGCCCAAGATAAAGTCGTAGTGACGCTTGCTGTTGTCGTAGTCCCAACGGCCGGTATTGTTTTCGGCTGTGGGGGTGCTCTTTACCGAGCCGTTAGGCTTTGCTTTGCTTACTATGGCATAGTGTCCCGGGTTTGCGGGGTCCTCCATGAAGGCCCATAGCTGGTAGTCGTATGCAGGTTCTCCCTCTTCGGCAACAACTCCGTTCCACAGACGGTTGGCCTTGGCGTTACCTGTGCCTATGGTGGGTGAGCCCTCGCGCAACAACTCTATGCACTTGCCTGCACGGTTGTCGGTTGCGGTGGTGATTATGCGGTACCACACTTTGTTCTCTTCGGTTGAGCTTTCGGGCATAACTTTTATGTTCGCCTTGCCGTCGTTTATGTAGTGACGACCATACTCGTAGTTGTTGTAGTTGAGCAGAAGGGTGTCTTTGGTTATGCGCTCGCGGAAGTCGTTGAAGTCTTTCTTTTCGGCGGGTGTCCAACCTGTTTCGGCGATGGCTATGAGACGGGGGAGGGCAAGGTACTCGAGCAGGTAGTTGCTTTGGACATGTTCGGTCCAGAAGGTGCCTTGTACGCCTACATAATATTTGCGCAGGTTTGCAGGTACGCTCGAAGGTACGGGGACATAGTTGTAGGTCTTTTCCACGGTGTCGTCGCCGTAGCCTGCGCCTGTGGGTTCACCGGGGTCGGTGCTCTGTTTGCGGTTTATGTAGTAGGGGCCCCATGGGGTTATCACCGACTTCATGCCGAGCTCGGCTGCTTTGAGGGCGCAGGGTTGCACTTGACCGCTCTCCCAACACATCATCATACCCTCGGTGCCGTCTATTAGTTCAATGTTGGTTCCGTTTGCTGTAAGGCTCTCGTTCCACATTATCACACTGCGTTTTTTGTCGCCCTCTTTTTGTGCAAGGTGGTCGGCAAGCTGACGCACAAAGTACGATTGTAGCTCTCTTATGTTGCTGAACCCTTTTTCTGCCATGAGTGCCTGGCATTCGGCGTTGCTTTGCCAAGCCGATGTGGGTGTCTCGTCGCCACCGATGTGTATTTGGTGGTAGGGGAATATCTCAACAACCTCGTCGAGCACATCTTTTACAAATTGTACGGCGGCGGGGTTTGCCACGTTAAGTACATCGCTGAATATACCACCATCTACCTTTACATTGTGGCTTCCGTTGGGGTTACAGCTGAATTCAGGGTATGCGGTGTTCACTGCGCATGAGTGGCCGGGAAACTCAACCTCGGGTACAACCTCTATGTGTCGTTCCTTTGCATATGCTACAATTTCGCGAGCCTCCTCCTGGGTGTAGTAGTAGGGGCCGTAGGGCTCGTTTATGTAGTAACCTCCATATTCGGGGTCTACGCTCCATGAGTTGTTTCGGGTAGCTCCCACGGTGGTGAGGCGTGGGTATTTTTTTATCTCTAAACGCCAGCCTTGGTCGTCGGTGAGGTGCCAGTGAAAACGGTTCATTTTGTAATAGGACATCACGTCTATCATGCGTTTCAACTCTTCCATCTCAAAATAGTGACGGCTCACGTCGAGCATGAAACCGCGATATTCGAAACGGGGTGAGTCGGTAATCTTTACAACGGGAAGCGAGAACTCTGTGACACTCTCGTCCTTAACCTCGGCCATTACACATGCCGGTAACATCTTTTTGATACTTTGGAAGGCGTAGTAAAAACCTGTTGCGGTGTTGGCTGTGATGGTTATCTCCTCGCTGGTGATGTCGAGTGTGTATCCCTCCTCGCCAATCTCTTCGTTGCCGTTGTACATAGCCATCTTGATGAGGCTCTCTTCGGCTGTTGCTTCGGTGTTCACGCTGTATCCCGTAACTTTGTTTATCACGGTGGCAAATTTCACGGCCTCTGCTATGATGTCGTCGCTTAACCCGCTTGTGTATATCCCGAATGAGGTGGGCAGTGTTAGTTTGCCACTCCCTTTTGTCATGCTTTTCGGTACAGGGGTTAGGTTTATTGTACTATCTGCAAATGCCACAGATTGCATAAATGTACATGCAATGATGGAGATTAATAAAAGTGTAATTTTTCTCATGATATTTATTTTATTGTTCTTTAATCGCCTTTTTATGCAAATTAGATATTTACATGCGAATATATATATAATATTTATAGGCGGTTTAATTTCTTCCAAAAAATGTGCTTTCGTTCGCAACAAAAACATCGGCCCTTGTGTGGCCGATGTCCTGTAATGTGCACTCCTTAAGTACGCGCTTATTCCAAAGAGATAATAGCCTGTGAATAGGCGTAACTGAGCCCTTTCTTTGGTGTTTCCACCCTCTTGCCTGTTGTGAGCTTGTGCCTCTTTCCCGAAAATTCAATCTCTATGAAATCGGGGCCGATCTCCTTTACCACTACGCACGGCAGGTGTTCGTGGTGCCCGCATATGTCTTTGTTTATAGTAATCTCTTCACGGCTGTAAGATTTTTGGTAGATGTAATCGCGCGTTTGCCCGGGGTCGCAGGTTGTAACACTGCCCGACACGTGGCACTTGCTCCATTCTTTATTTTCCATAATTAATTTGTTTTTCGATAATTATACTGCGAATATACGCATTCTTACGCTAAAAATTGTATTGTTTTAATTAAATTATATAAAATAAGGTATCTGTTTCATTATGTGGGTAAAAAAAATTATATTTGCGAGTTAGTGAGGGCTAAATATTAAACTTAAATATAATGATGGTAAGATTTTTTTCGGCCATGATGGCCATGTTCTGTTTGGTGTGTACGGCAAAGGCCGACGATATCACCAAAATGAGGCTTTTGCCTCCTGTCAAAGTGCGTTGCGCAGTCCAGACCGACTCGGTGAATACAAAAGGTGCAAAAGCCGACAAAAGGGCTATCCTGATGAAGTCGGAGACACCGCTCACTGACGACCGCGAAGGGGCTGTGTTGTTAGAGGCCGACTCTGCAGGTTGTTTCACTCTTTCAAAGGAGGAGGGTAACACTATTTATGTATTTACAACAAAGGTGCGTGCCGACCGCTTTGCAAAACCTGTATTTAAATTTACCTCTCCATCGAGCTTCGAGGTTTATGTCGATGGTAAGATGATGCGAGATAAAAAGCAGGTGAACGACTCGGTGAAGAATGCCGGTTCGTGTGAGGTCGAGGTGCGCATGGAGCCTCAAGCTCTTCACACCTTGGCGGTTAAAATGTTGGTTGGTGCCGAAGATGCCTGCGCTCCCTCTCTCTCGGCGTCGTGGGGCATAAAGGGTGACTCGGTTACCGTAGTATCGGTGTGCCCCGACCTTAAAGAGCGTTATCTCCTGCCTAATACAATATATGGCAAGCGCGTGCAGAATGTCAGTATATCTCCCTGCGGTAAATATTTATTGACTACCTACCTCGACTATTATAATGCTACACAGCACAATACATACACACAGCTGTCGGAGGTGAAGAGCGGTAAAATAATCGCAACTTTCCCTTCGGGATACAAAGCTCTTAGCTGGACACCTCGTTCATCGCAGCTTTATTATAAGGTGCTTTCCGACGTGGGCGAGAAGATTATTCTTGTGAACCCTGCAACCTTGGAAGAAAAACTTTTTGCCGACCATGTTCCCGGTGGCTCTTTCCGTTGGGCTCCCGACGAAAAGTCGCTCTATTTTTCTATCGTAGAGCAGGTCGAGGGTGACAAGGGTCCTGTGCATCGTCTGCATAATCGTGGCGACCGTCTGCCTAACAGCCGTGGCCGTGCTTTTATATGGCGTTACGACGTTGCAACAGGTGTGCGCGAGCGTCTTACATGGGGTTTGCTCTCTACATCGCTGTGTGACGTGAGCAACGATGGTCGTTACATACTATATTCAACCTCTCAACCCACCGACAACAAGTGGCCTTTCAGCAAGAGTTCTCTCTACTGCATGAATGTGGAGACTTTGCAGGTGGACACTCTTTTTACCGACGATTATTTCTTTGGCGGTGTGGCACGCTTCTCTCCCGATGCTTCACAGGTGTTGCTTACAGGCGGTCCCGAGGCTTTTAACGGCATAGGTAAGAATTGTGGCAACCACCCCATAGCCAACAACTACGATAGTCAGGCTTTTGTTCTCACACGTTCGAGCGGTGAGATGGACCCAATTACAAAAGATTTCGACCCCACGGTAAGTTTCTTGCAGTGGAACAACAACGATGGTTGCATATATTTCTCGACCGAAGATGCCGACCAAAAACCTATCGCACGTTATAACCCTGCCAAGAAACGCATGGAGAAGGTTGCCCTGAACGGCGATTGTGTGCGCTCCTTCTCAATAGCAAATAATGGCAACGTGGCGGCCTATACAAGTGTAACAGCAAGCAGTGGTCAGGCTGCATATCTTTATGATGTGCGCAAAGGAAAATCGACACTCCTTGCCGACCCTTATGCCGATGATTTGAAGAATATAGAGCTTGGAACCATACACGATTGGGAATTTACAGCCGCCGACGGCACCGTGGTCGATGGGTTCTATTGTCTGCCTCCTTCGTTCGATGCGACAAAGAAATATCCTCTCATCGTCTATTATTATGGTGGTACAACACCTACGTTGCGTGCCATGGACAACCCTTATGCTCCACAGCTCTTCTCGTCGCGCGGTTATGTGACTTTGGTACTTAACCCCAGCGGTTGCACAGGTTACGGTCAGGAGTTTTCAGCGCGTCACGTCAATGCTTGGGGCGAGCGTACAGCCGATGAGATAATCGAAGGTACAAAGACCTTCTGCAAAGAGCACGAGTATGTCGATGCCGAGCATATTGGTTGTCTAGGTGCTTCTTATGGTGGTTTCATGACACAATATCTGCAAACAAAAACCGATATTTTCGCAGCCGCAGCATCGCATGCAGGTATAAGCAACATCGCAAGTTACTGGGGCGAAGGTTACTGGGGCGTAGGCTACAACGCGACAGCCGCCGCGCAAAGCTACCCATGGAACAACCCCGACCTCTTTACAAAACAGGGCTCGCTCTTTAATGCCGACAAAATAAACACTCCTCTGTTGTTGTTGCATGGCACAGCCGACACAAATGTGCCCATAGGCGAGAGTATTCAGCTGTATAACGCTTTGCGCATCTTGGGCAAGACTGTTGAGTTTGTGCGTGTCGATGGCGAGGACCACTTTATCTCCGATGTTCCCAAGCGTATACTTTGGCACAACAGCATAATGGCATGGTTCGAGCGTTGGTTGAAGAACGATGCTTCGTGGTGGAACGATATTTACCCCGAGCGTCTCATTAAATAACGCGACAGGTGGAGGCGGTAATATTTATCTTGGCCTTGGTGATGGGCATGACAGGGGTGCTGGGAGCTGTAATCCCGGCTCTTCCCGGTCCGCCTGTCAGCTATGTAGGCCTGCTCTTGTTGTTGCTTTGCCCCTCTGTTGAAATATCTACGGGGCTGCTTGTGGCATCGGGTGTGGTTATGTTGTTTATAACAATAGTAGATTATATATTACCCGTCTGGTTTACACAAATAAGCGGTGGGTCAAAGGAGAGTGTGCGCGGCTCTATCGTTGGTATGATTATAGGGCTTTTCTTCTTGCCTCTTGGTATTATTATAGGCCCCTTTTTAGGAGCCTTCATCGGAGAATATATGGCTCAAAGACGTAGCGGAAAAGCCATGAAGGTTGCCATGGTCTCTTTGTTGGGTTTTGTGGTAACGACGTTGCTTAAATTGGTTTATGGCGCGTGGGCTCTCTTCTATATCTTTTATAGGGCAAAGGATATCTTTTTTTGACAGCCGTTCTTTTCAATAAAATCAATCGCCGAACCACATCTGTGACTCGGCGATTGATTTTATTCTGTTATATTTATATTACTCGTTCTCTACATGGCTCCCTTTGAGTGTGGGCAGGCATATGTGGTATTTTACAGCCAACACACGGGTGAGGAAAACACTTATACCGCACACGGTGTGTGTAACAAGCGTGTCGGCTCCCAGCCACATGCACAGCCCGAAGACAATACCTCCTATGACACATGCCATGGCATAAATCTCTTTGCGGAAGATAAGAGGTATCTCGTTGATGAAGACATCGCGTATAACACCACCGGCAGCACCGGTCATGGCTCCCATAACAATGCCCACCCACAGGGGGAAACCGCAATCGAGGCTTTTTTGTATACCAACCACGGTAAAGAGGGCAAGGCCTATTGCATCGAACACAAAGAAGGTGTTATGCAGGCGTATGAGCCATTTACCAAAGAGTATAACCCACAGCAGGGCAATGCCCGACCAACAAAGATATATGGGGTCGGTCATCCAGAAGGGGGTTACTCCGAGCATCATGTCGCGGAAGGTACCGCCACCGATGGCCGTGGCCACACCCACGACATATGCACCGAACCAGTCGAAGTGCTTTGCCGAAGCGAGGCGTATACCGCTTATGGCAAAGGCGAAAGTTCCCACAAACTCAAAAATTGTGGGCATCTTCATTGCTGCAAAGTAGTCTATGATAGATGTGAAAAGTGATAAATCCATAATTTAAATATTTTGCGGTGCGAATATAAAGATAAATCGCGTAATAGGTAATCTTTTTATTCGGTAAAATGCAAAGTAAACGCATGAAAACCAAAAAGGAGTGCCATGTGACACTCCTTTTATATAGTATTTATATATTTTAATATTTTATTTGAGGGATATTTGTGAAGTTACCTCTTATTATTATATAGCCCGGTGCAACACCTCTGAATGCATTGCTGTCGATGTTTGTTTCAACAGGTGCATAAACTATGCGCAGCTTGGGGCAATTTTCAACAGCCCAACTACCGATTTTTCTTGTTCCGGGTGTAAATGTGAGAGTCTCCAAGGAGGGGAGGTTGCGCAACTTGCTCTCTTTGTCGAAACTTACGATGGGCTTAAGCTCCAAGTGTTTTACTCCTTCTGCAACGAGCACAAGGTTATCGCCTGTTTTGTTTTTGTCGTAAATTCCTGCCGAGAAAGACTCGAAATGTTCATTCTCGGGGTCTATGTAGAGGTTCTCAACAGATGGGGCATATTTCGACAGGCCCACGATGCTTTCTCCAAAAGAGGTGATGTTTGAACCAATATAAATCTCCTTTACGCTCTCCGGTACTTTTACGCTGGGGTTGAGCATGGTAACCTTGTAGCCTCCCGCGCTGTATGGTATGGATACCGATTCATGCCCCTCTTTTATGCTACGTACGTTGAGCATACCCTCGTAGTAGGTGTATGTGCAATAATCGTCCTCGAACAATACGGCATCAATCGATTTGGGTACATATTGGCTGTTGGCACTGTACGACCCGCTCGAAAATATAAAATTGTTGGTTGGGTCGCTTACATACCACTTGTCGTTGTAGTAAACATAGTTCCATGCATGTCCGCCTATCGGTTCCAACATACCATTTACAATTACGCAGGGTACATTTTGTGAGTGCAACATTACCTTCAAGAGGTTGGCATATCCCTGGCAGATACCTTTCTTATTGACGAATACGGCATAGGGGTCGTTATCTCCCCACTCATATTTTATATTCTTTGTTATCCATTTGAAAATAACATCGTGCTTTTGAGCGTCGGTGGTGCACCCGTCTACCAACTCACGGGCAAATTTCTTAATTTCTGCATATTGCTCGTCGGTAATATTTATATACCCTAATGTGTCGGTGATGCCTATACCTGCATCTTTCAAAAGCTTGTATGCGATATATCCGCCACTTCTCTTGCTGATGTCGGTTGCGCCGTCATCTGTGGCAAAAGCTTTTGTTTGTGTGGGTTCGTCGTCGGTGGGGATACCGTAATTGCTGTTGTCGGAACAACTTGCAAAAAATGTTATTGAAAGTAATGTTAAAAAAGTGTAGAGATGTTTCATCGTAAGTCTATTTTAATAAGTTTTATATTTCTATTATAATTATTAATTATTGCAAACATAAGAATTTGTACGATAACTTTTTGGTTTTAAAACTTTTTTAACACAATTATTACACATAACAATCGCAAGGGGGGTGTTATGGGCTTTATAACTCGTATTAAAGAAAAAGAGGCCATAAAAATATCAAGGACAAGCTTTTGAACCGTTTTTTAAAAGAAAATATTATTCTATCTTTGTGGTGTGCAGTGTACTTTGTTTATAATTTATATGTTTTAGGTTATGGAAAGATATATAGCTTCGAAAGAGAGGTATGCCGATAGCGAGAATTTTTATCGTCGTTGCGGAAACAGCGGTATTTTGTTGCCCAAGATAAGTCTTGGTCTATGGCAGAATTTCGGTGCAGGTGCTTCTGTGGATAATTGTAGGGAGATGTTGCGATATGCTTTTGATAACGGTATAACACATTTTGACCTTGCCGATAATTACGGTCCTCCTCCCGGCAGTGCCGAAGAGCTACTCGGGCGTTTGCTTAAAGAGGATTTTGCGTCGTATCGCGATGAGCTTTTTATTGCGACAAAGGCCGGCTACGATATGTGGCAGGGCCCGTATGGCAGTTGGGGCTCTCGCAAGCATCTGATGGCAAGTATCGACAATAGTTTGCGACGCATGGGGCTCGATTATGTAGACCTCTTCTATACTCATCGTTACGACCCGCATACACCGCTCGACGAAACCTTGCAGGCTCTTGTGGATATAGTGCGTTCGGGTAAGGCGCTGTACATAGGAATCTCGCGTTGGCCTATCGATGCTCTTAAATATGCCGACAAATATTTGCGAGCCCGTGATATCCCGCCTCTTATTTATCAAGGGAGGTTGAACCTGCTCGATCGTGCGGTAGAGGAGGAGGGCGTTTGCGACTATTGTGCCGACAACGGGATAGGGTTTATCTCTTTCTCGGCCTTGGCGCAGGGCTTGCTCACCGAAAAGTATTTAAATGGTATACCTGCCGGTTCGCGTATGTCGCGTGGTGGTTCCCTGCAACCCGAAAAGCTAACCCCTGAACTTTCGGCTCATCTTAATATCTTGAATGAGGTTGCACAGCAACGTGGCGAGTCGCTCGCCGCGATGTCGCTCGCTTGGGTGCTTGCTCGCTGTGGGGTGACATCGGTGCTTGTGGGGGCAAGCAGTGTGGGGCAACTGGCGCAAAGTATGCGCTGTTTGAGCTCTCCTGTTGAGGGGCTGTGCGAGCTTCCTCTATACGCAAACAAGGTGTTTTAATTGTTGGCAGGGTACAGATGTTTAGACGTTTTTATATTTTGTTGCTCTTGCTGGCGTTGGTTGCCGGCGGGCGGGCGCAAAGTCGTGGTGCGGTGGAGACCTCTACCGATATATTGATGTTTGTTCCCGGAGCGGTAGGTGCCGGAGTTTCGTTGTTTAAAGGCGATTATAAAGGGTTTGTACAACTTGCCGAGAGTGGTGCTACTGCTGTTGCGGTTTCCTATCTGCTGAAATATACTATAAAAAAGGAGCGTCCCGACGGTAGCGACAAAAAGTCGTTCCCCTCGAACCATACAGCGGTGGCGTTTGCCGGAGCCTCCTATCTGCAAAAGCGTTACGGGTGGAGCTACGGCGTGCCGGCCTATGCTATAAGTGCTTATGTGGCGTGGGGGCGTGTATATGCCAAACGTCACGACTTTTGGGACGTTTTTGCGGGTGCGGTCATAGGTGCCGGCAGTGCCTATATATACACACGCCCCTTTGTGCAGGAGCATAACGTGCTAATAGGCCCGTCTCTCACCCCTGAGGGAAGGCCTGCCATATATTTTTCAATGTCTTTTTGAGTGTCGCGCCCGTTAATGGGGCGTGTAAATGCTCTTTTTTACAGATATTTATACCTTGTTGTCTCTTTTTTGCATAAAATATTATCGAAAAATATTATCTTTGTGCAAGGAGACTGCCATAATGCAGTAAACAAAAATGGTTAAACAAGAATGGAAAGATAAAGGGTATATCGACGAGGCTCTTCCCATCGGTATCGACCTTAAAAGCGAGATACGCAAGTTGTGTAAAGAGAAAAACGCAGTAATCCTTGCACATTATTACACCGAGGGCGAAATTCAAGATGTTGCCGATTTTGTGGGCGACAGCCTTGCGCTTGCACAGCAGGCCGAAAAGACATCGGCCGACATAATTGTTATGTGCGGTGTGCATTTTATGGCGGAGACAAACAAAATACTTTGTCCCGATAAATTGGTGCTTATCCCCGACCTTAATGCGGGCTGTTCGCTTGCCGATAGTTGCCCGGCCGAGGAACTTGCTCAATATAAAAAGGAGCACCCCGAATATAAGGTGGTGGCTTATGTAAACACATCGGCTGCGGTGAAGGCTCTTACCGATATTGTGGTGACATCGTCAAACGCTCGTGCTGTGGTCGATAGTTTCGACAAAGATGAGAAGATACTCTTTGCACCCGATAAGAATCTCGGAGGATATCTCAATGCCGTGACAGGGCGTAACATGATGCTGTGGAACGGTGGTTGCCACGTGCACGAACAATTTTCGATAGAGAAAATCGTGGAGCTCAAAAGCACCCACCCCGAGGCCAAAGTGCTTGCTCACCCCGAATGTAAAAGCGGTGTGCTTGCCCTTGCCGACTTCATCGGTTCAACAGCCGACATCTTAAAATATGCGCAAAACAGCGATTTGCAGGAATTTATAGTTGCTACCGAGAGCGGTATACTGCACGAGATGCAGAAGCGTTGCCCTAGCAAGTCGTTTATCCCTGTGCCTCCCTCTACGGGGCCGTGTGCTTGTAACGAGTGTAATTTCATGCGTCTTAACACCCTCCCCAAACTTTATAACTGCCTTAAATATGAGTGGCCTGCCGTGGAGCTCGATGAGGCTATGCGCGAAGATGCCTTGCGTCCTATTGTTCGCATGCTCGAAATTTCGAAGAATCTTAATAAGTAATATATGCTTAAAAACAAAAAAGCCTGCTGATATCAGCAGGCTTTTTTGTGTATGTAATCTGTCGTTACTCTTTGTTGAAACGCTTGCGCAAAGTCTCAATCATGTCCACGGTCATGCTGTCGAGGTCGTACGACGGTTTCCAGTCCCACTCGTTGCGAGCACATGAGTCGTCCATCTTGTTAGGCCATGAGTCGGCTATTGCTTGACGTACAGGGTCGAACTCATAGTGCATCTTAAAGTCGGGAATATACTTTTGTATAGATGCCTTTATTATTTCGGGGTCAAAACTCATTGAAGCGACGTTGAATGCGTTGCGGTGTATGAGGCGCGAGGGGTCGGCATTCATGATGTCGATAGCTGCCTTCAAAGCATCGGGCATATACATCATGTCCATGAAGGTGCCTGCCTGAATAGGGCATGCAAAATCCTCGCCCTTGACTGCGGCATAATAAATTTCAACAGCATAGTCGGTTGTCCCTCCTCCGGGGAGTGTGACATTTGAGATGAGGCCGGGGAAACGCACGGCACGTGTGTCCACACCATACTTTGTAAAGTAGTAGTCGCTCAACAACTCGGTGGCAACTTTTGTTACGCCATACATGGTCTTGGGGCGTTGTATGGTGTCCTGCGGGGTGTTGTCGCGGGGTGTGTTGGGACCGAACGAGCCTATGGAGCTGGGGGTGAAGACGGCACATTTTTTCTCGCGTGCAATTTCAAGGATATTGATGAGACCGTTCATTTGAATATCCCATGCAAGCAGGGGCTTCGACTCGGCTACGGCCGACAAAAGGGCTGCAAGGTTGTATATGGTGTCAATCTCATACTTATCGACAATTTCGGCAAGTTGTTTGGCATCGCACACGTTGGCTATTGCGGCGGGGCCACTCTCCAGAAGTTCCCCTTTGGGCTCGGCACCCGGTATGTACCCTGCAACAATGTTTCCTCCTGCAATCTGCTTGCGCAATGTCATTGTGAGCTCGGAACCTATCTGGCCGGTCGAGCCTATAACAAGTACGTTTTTCATTTTGCTATATTTTATTTATTGTTTTTTCGGTTAATTTATATCTCTCTGCTAAGATACGGCGTTTTTTTGTTATCTTATCTTTTTGATATGTTTTTTTTAATTAAAAAAACACTTTGTAACACTCTCGTGTCTGAATTTTGTAAAAATGATAAAAAATGCAGGTTTTAATCTCTTTCTTTTGCGGGTTTCTTAATAAAAAAAATTACATTTGCAGGCGATAAAAAAAGAATGTTTTAATTAAAATATAAAAGAATGTACGGTAAATTTCAACAACATTTGAAGGACGAGCTTGCCGCCATAGAGGCTGCCGGCTTGTACAAGAAGGAGCGAAATATTGCTTCGCAACAGTTTGCCGAGATTACTCTTGAGGATGGTTCAAAGGCACTCAATTTCTGTGCCAACAACTATCTTGGTCTTTCGAATAATCCACGCCTGATGAAGGCTGCCCAAGAGGCTATGGAGGCACGTGGCTTTGGTATGTCGTCGGTGCGTTTCATCTGCGGAACACAGGACTACCACAAGACTCTTGAAAAGGCCATTGCCGACTATTTCAAGACCGAGGATACTATTCTCTATGCTGCATGCTTCGACGCAAACGGTGGTCTTTTCGAGCCTCTCTTCACTGCCGAAGATGCAATTATTTCCGACTCATTGAACCATGCCTCTAT
>JAZQVO010000006.1:0-23644 GCA_045631905.1 Bacteroidaceae bacterium | reverse complement strand
GACTATGCAGGTTCTAACGAGCATGGTTTTGTTTTGGCAACAGTAGGTACAAGCACATCTACCAAGAAGTTCGACGTAGCAATGCACGACGGTATCTCTAACCCCTACAACGTGTTCATGAATGTAGTTGGCGAGAACCTTGTTATCGGTGGTACTTTCTATGGCGAGCTTCCCTTCGATACATCAATCACCACAGGCGAGCTTGCAAGCGATGTATTCATGGCATCTCTCGACAAGGCAACATGTACTGTGAACGACGTGTTTGTAAGCGGTATAGAGAACAGTGCAATAGCCATGACTATTGATTCTTCTTCTGCTGCTGCAATATTGGCTTCTACATCGGGTGGATATTATGTATTCGACTTTGAAACAGGCGAAGTTTGGGATTCTGAATCTCCCGTTTATTCTTGCATCGACTCTTACGATGGTATCAACAACTCGTTAGTATACAGCGTAGATACAAAGATTTATGTTTCTGGTTTCTACGATGTACCTACGGGCATCGAGGATATTGTATATCCTGCTTTGAACGAGAACGGTGTAACATATAACCTCTTCGGTCAGCCCGTTGATGATACTTACAAAGGTATCGTTATTAAGAACGGTAAAAAGTATATCGTTAAGTAACAGACGATAGAACAATATCATAACAACATGGGTGTATCGGTTGATGCACCCATGTTTTTTTATATGCAAGAACTTTTTTCTGCAACCTATTTGCAAGAATAAAATATTATCTTCGTGCAGTAAAATGCAAATAATATTACCATGAAGAACATATCTCTGTTTACACTGCTTGTGGTTCTCTTCTGCGCCTGTTCCGGGCACGACCACAAGAGCGAGGAGGCGCACAGCCACGAACACCCTGTGTTGAATGCGACAAAGTATGGCTCGTCGGTGGAGCTTTTTGTGCAGTACGATGAACTTGTGGCAGGGCATAAAGCCTCTGTGGTTGCCTATGCGACCTCTCTCCCTTCGTTCAAGCCCTATGATGGTGGAGCGGTGGAGGTTGCCTTGAAGGTAGGTGGCAAAGAGACCGTTTTGTCGGTGGAGCCTTCGCACAAGGGTATTTATAGCTTTAACATTACCCCTGCCGTGCATGGTGTGGGAGATATGCTTTTTAAGGTGGGCGACGAGCTCCTTGGCGTTCATGTACATGTGGGAGGTGAGCATAATCATGGCGACGAGCATGCTCACGAAGCGGAACACTCTCACGAAGCGGAACATGAGCACCTTTCTCACTCTCACGAGGCGGAACATGCTCACGAGGCTCCTCACTCTCACGAGAATAATATCTCTTTTTCCAAGGAGCAGAGTTGGAAGATTGATTTTGCAACAGCCCCGGCAACCACAAGCACCTTTAACGGTGCGGTGAAGGTGGCTGCGCAGGTTACAGCAACCCCCGATAATTTTACAACACTTGTTGCTACAGCAAGCGGTAAGGTGCAGTATGCAGGCAATATAGTTGCAGGCAGGGAGATAAAAGCAGGGGAGGCTCTGTTTGTGCTCGATGGAAGCGGTGTCACCGACAACGATGTTGCAGTGAGGTTTGCCGAGGCCGAGAGCAACTATAAAGTGGCAAAGAGCGACTTTGAACGCAAAAGCACCCTTTACAAAGAGAATATTGTGTCGAAACGCGACTACGAGGCCGCCGAGGCTCTTCTTGCGCAGGCCGAGGCTCGCTACAACAGCATGAAAAGCAGTTTCTCTTCGGGTAAAGCAACCATAAAATCCTTAATAAGCGGTTATGTATCTTCGTTGCTTGTGAACAACGGCGATTATGTGCAGGCCGGTACCCCTCTTGCAGTTATTCAGCGCGATGGTGCCATGAATATTTCGGCCGAGTTGCCGGTGCGTTACGCATCGTTGCTCCGCAACGTGGCGGAGGTAAATATCGAGTTGCCTTGTGGCAAGGTTTACACCATGGCCAAGGCCGATGCACGAATCGAGGCGGTGGGCTCGTCGGTGAACGCTTGCTCCATGTTGCCTGTAACGGTTACGGCAAAGCACATAGGCGATGTTGTGCCCGGTAGCATAGTTACGTTGCACATATCTTCGCACACAGGTGGTGTTGAGCATGTGGTTGTTCCGCGCTCGGCTCTTGTGGAGGAGATGGGTAACTTCTTTGTTTTTGTACAACACACCCCTGTCTCTTTCGAAAAACGCGAGGTGGTGACAGGTGCCACCGATGGTGTGCAGGTGCAGGTGCTCAAAGGGTTGCACAAGGGAGAGCGTGTTGTGACCAAAGGTGCTGTTTCGCTAAAATTGTCGCAGGGTGCCACGGCTCTCGACCCTCATGCAGGTCATGTACATTAAACCTCTACCACTATGCTTAACAGAATAATAAAATACTCTCTGAATAATAGACTCCCGGTGCTTCTGGCTGTGGTGCTTGTGGTTATCGGCGGTATATATTCGACACGTAACATAGAGGTCGATGTTTTCCCCGACCTCACAATGCCCACCGTGGTTATTCTAACCGACGCGGCCGATATGGCACCCGAGGAGATTGAGCGTCTTGTTACTTTTCCCATAGAGACGGCTGTGAACGGTGCCACAAACGTGCGCCGTGTGCGCTCCTCTTCGTCGCAGGGCTTCTCTTTTGTGTGGGTTGAGTTTGATTGGGGCATGGATATTTACAAGGCGCGTCAGATTATAAGCGAGAAGATGAGCCTCTTGTCGGGCCAGTTGCCAAGCGGTATTGTCCCTGTGCTCGCGCCTCAGTCGAGTGTTATGGGCGAGATTATGTTCATAGGCATGCAGGCCGACACAACCTCTATGATGGAGCTACGTACTCTTGCCGAGTGGGTTGTCAAGCCTGCTATTCTTGCAACGGGCGGTGTGTCGCAGGTAACTATAATTGGTGGCGATTACAAGCAGTATCAGGTGCTTGCTGATGTTGTGAAGATGCGCATGTATGGTGTGAGCATGGAGGAGCTGGAGACCGCGGTGGCCTCTATGAGCGTGAACAGCGGTGCCGGCATAGTGCGCGACTATGGCAACGAGTATAACCTGCGTGGCATGGGGCGTACAAACAATATCGAGGAGCTTGGTAACACTCTTGTGAAGGTGCAGGGCGAGGCTCCTGTGCGTGTTGCCGACGTTGCCGACGTTGTTATTGCTCCTGCCGTGAAACAGGGCTATGCCTCGCAAAGCGGTGAACCATCGATAATACTTTCAATATCTAAACAGCCCGGTATAAACACCCTTAACGTAACCGAAAATATAGAGCGTAACCTTGGCGCGATAGCAAAATCACTGCCCGCAGATGTGCGTCTCGACACCAAGATTTTTCGTCAGGCCGACTACATACAGTCGTCGGTGAATAATGTGGGGCGTTCGCTCGTTGAGGGTGCCGTATGTGTGGTTTTTGTGCTTTTCCTCTTTCTCACGAGCTTGCGTTCTACAATTATATCGGTGCTTGCCATACCTCTCTCTCTGCTGGGAACGATGATTGTGCTCTACCTCTTTGGCATGGATATAAACACCATGACCTTGGGAGGTATGTGTATAGCCATAGGTTCGCTGGTCGATGATGCGATAATAGATGTTGAGAATGTTTACAAGCGTCTGCGACAGAATCACATGTTGCCTGTCGCGGAGCGTAAATCGGCCTTTATGGTTGTGTACGAGGCCTCTTCGGAGATTCGTGCCTCTATCATACACGCCACGCTCATAATCATGGTTACCTTTGTGCCTCTCTTCTTCTTGAGCGGGCTCGAAGGGCGCATGCTTAAACCGCTCGGCATAGCCTATCTTGTGGCACTTGTTATGTCGTTGGTGGTGGCGATGACAGTTACTCCCTTGCTTTGCAAGCTCATGCTGTCGAGCGATGGCTACCTGCAACGTGTCGAAAAGAAAAATTGGGTGGACAAGTGGCTTCTTGTGCACTATTCGCACTCGCTTGCACGGGCGTTGAAGCATTCAAAGGCTGTTGTTATGTCGTTGGTGGTGCTTTTTGCTGTGTGCATGGTGCTTTTTGCCACCATGGGGCGCAGTTTCTTGCCCGAGTTTAACGAGAAGGCTCTCACGATATCGGCTGTGTCGCGCCCGGGTGTGTCGCTCGAAGAGTCGAACCGCATAGGTGCTCTCATAGAGAGCGAACTTTTGCAAGTGCCCGAGGTTGTGAGCACGGCTCGCCGCACAGGTCGAGGCGAACTCGACGAGCACTCGCAAACATCAAACGGTGCCGAGATTGATGTTAATTTTGAACTTGGCGACCGTAGCAAGGCCGAGTTTCTTCACGATGTTCGTGCACGTCTTGCGGGTGTTCCGGGTGTGGTGACATCGGTGGGACAACCCTTGGAGCATCGAATAGACCACATGGTGTCGGGTACACAGGCCGACCTTGCAATAAAAATCTTCGGCCCCGACCTTAGCAAATTGTTTAAGACGGGAACCGCTATAAAAGGGTTGCTCACCGCCTTCCCCGAGGTGGTCGATGTGAACGTGGAGCAACAGGTGGAGACACCGCAGTTGCAGGTGCGTGCACGTCGCGACAGGCTTGCTCATTATGGTATAACCATGGAGCAGTTTAATAACTTCATGCTCACCGCCTTCCCCGGTAAGAAGGTGGGTACGGTGTATGAGCAGGAGCGTTCTTTCGACCTCATAATACGCCTTAACAAGGATTACACCGAGAGCATCGACGGGGTGAAGAGTGCGCTCATAGATACTCGGGGTGGTAAGGTTGCGCTCACCGAGGTTGCCGATATTGTATCGGTGGGGGGGCCCGGTAGCATAAGTCGCGAGAATGTGCAACGCAAGGTGGTTGTTTCGGCAAATATTGCAAGTAGCGATGTGGCCGGCACGGTGGAGCGCATAGAGAGGTATCTCGAAAAGGAGCTTTCGCTCGAAGAGGGTTACCGTCTCGAATATGGTGGTCAGTTTGAAAGTGCCGAGAGTGCATCGCGCACATTGTGGCTCACAACGGCTGTTGCCGTGCTTGTGGTTTTTGTATTGCTGTATGGTGAGTTTAAAA
Organism: Bacteroidaceae bacterium; assembly: GCA_045631905.1. Taxonomy (GTDB): domain Bacteria; phylum Bacteroidota; class Bacteroidia; order Bacteroidales; family Bacteroidaceae; genus HGM04593. Next base: position 18,663 of record JAZQVO010000006.1, on the reverse strand, counting down.
GCACCTCGCTCTCGCTCATTGTGCTCATAAACCTGCCTCTTGCGCTCATAGGTGGTATAATTGCCACATATATATCGTCGGGGGTTATGAGTATCCCCGCCATAATAGGTCTCATCACTCTCTTCGGCATAGCAACGCGTAACGGTATATTGCTCGTGTCGCGCTATCAGCATTTGCGTGCCGAGGGTATGGAGCTCGACGAGATTGTGGCGACAGGCTCGGGCGACAGGCTCACACCCATTCTCATGACAGCTTTTACATCGGCTCTTGCGCTCATACCCATGATTCTTGCCGGTAGCAAGAGTGGTAACGAAATTCAGAGCCCCATGGCTGTTGTTGTGCTTGGTGGTCTTTTGTCGTCGACGATACTCAACATCTATGTAATTCCCATAATTTACCGTTGGGTTGTGCGTAGAGGCTGGGTGTAGTGTCTAAAATTGTAACATAAATATAGTGTTTCCTGCTCGTGTGGATAGTAGCTTCAAATCTCCGCCGTGCATGAACATTATTTGTCTCGACAGGGGCAGCCCTATGCCCGTGCCACCCTCTTGGGTTGAATAAAAGGGTTCGAATATATGCTCTTTGTCCTCGTCGGCAATGCCGGGGCCGTTATCCTTTACAGTAATATACTTCTTCCCTTCGGCCGACGATGCGCACACCTCTATTATCCCGTTGCTTTGCCCTTCTAATGCTTGAAAACTATTACGCAAGAGGTTTATGAGTATGAGCGTTAGTTGGTTGGCATCGGCTTTTATATAAAACTCCTGGGGAGATGTAAATTGTAAACCGCATTTGCCTTTCTCGTTACAAAGCAGTTGGGCTATCTTCTTGAACAAAGTGGCTGTGTTTACCTCTTTTATGTTCGGCTCAGGTATGTTCGACAAGCGATGAAAGGCGTTTACAAAATTGTTTACGGCTGTTGCTTGGTTGTGTATTACCTGCATGCTCTCTTTAATGTTTCCGTCGTTGGTGCTTTCCGATAGTGAAATTATGGGTGCGAGCGAGTTGCGCAACTCGTGTGACATCACCCGCATGGTGCGTTCGTTGTAGGCAAGGGTTCTTTCGAGTGCTTCACGCTCTTTGCCGGCTTGTTGCAGTGTTTCGTTTATCTTTTCGGTCAATGGGCCTAACAAGTTGTCGTTACCGACGATAAAGTAGGTGTTGTGCTCTTTGCCCGACAGGTATTCCATGAAGCGGTATATTATATTAATGGTGTGGCGTAACAACTTCATTATTAGCAAAATGTCAGCAAAGATTGCTATCGATGCAATAATTAACAGACGGTAGTCGCCGTTGCCTGTGTATAGGGTGTGCGCCGTTACGCTTGTAACTGGTAGAAACAATAGCGAGACAATCCAAAGTTTTGTATAGTGTTTGTTAATAAAGCTCATAGCGTTTCATTTTATTATAAAGTGTTTGCCTGCTTATCCCTAGTGTCTGTGCGGTTGTTACAAGGTTGTGGTTTGTTGCTTTAAGCGTGTGGCGAATAAGGCTTTTCTCTGCCTCTTCTATTGTTACGGTGGTGGTTGTGTGCGGTTCTCCTCGTGTTATGTCAAGTGCTTCCCATGTGTTGTTGTTACACCATAATGTGGTGCGTTCTATGGTGTCTTCCAATAGGCTTATATCGCCTTCCATGGCTATGGCTATAAGTTCTATCATTGCCTCGTTGCTTATTACAGGTATCGGCTTTGCGTATGTGGAGGCGTAGCGTTGCACAAGCGAGTGTATGAGCCTGTCGATGATGTTTTTTTCGCTGTTCGAGGTGCTCGACGGGTTGGTTGCTTGCTTGTGTTTTACAACAGCATCAATCATGGTTTCTACTAGCCGTTCGTTGTTCCATGGTTTTTGTATAAAATCATCGGCTCCGTTTTTCAGAGCTTGTACAGCAAGTTCAATCTCCCCGAATGCGGTAATAAGAACCACCGATGGTGGGTCGCTCAGTTTGCTTTCCTCTTTAATGCGTTTGAGCCAGAAAAGCCCGTCGCTACCATCGAGTTTGCCGTTGCCGAAATTCATATCGAGAAGAACGGCATCTACATCGTCTTTTGCAATGAGTGCGGGTAGCAGTTGTGGTGTGGCAACAGCTATAACAATCTTAATCTCTCTGCTTAATATTGTGCGCAAGGTTTGTAGCACGGCAGGGTTATCATCTACTATTATTATTTTTGCGTTTATCATGATGGTGCAAATATAATTCCTTTTCTTAATATTACGGAGAAAGCGCTGTCGCTCTCGTTTTATTATGTCTAAAAAATGGACATAATGATGTGCCTGTTTGCTGTTTTGTGAAAAAAGCGTTGCAAGTGGTCTGCGTCGATATTTACCTTTGGTGTAGGACAAACGCAAAATTATTGTATTTCGTTTTATGGCATATTTGAGATTTTTATTTTTTGCAATAGCTGTTGTCGTGGTTGTGCAAGCAACAGCGCAGGATAGTCTGCCCGCCCGAGTGTATACTCTGAGCGAGGTCGTAGATATTGCTCGCAAACAGTCTCACAGTGCAGTCTCGGCCTGCCACGCATTCTATTCGGCTCTATGGAATTATCGTTCCTATCGTGCCGATTATTTGCCTCAGATTACACTTACGTCGTCGCCTTATTTTAATAAAACGACCGATTATGTAACCTTGCCCGATGGCAGTGAGAGTTATGCAAAGTATAACAATTTAAAAGGTGATGTAACTCTTAATATAAAACAGAACTTTCATCTCACAGGTGGTTCGTTCACACTAAGCAGTTTTGTGCGTCGTATCGACCTTGTGGGTCGAAACAGCACTACATACAATGTGCAGCCTCTTATGCTCACCTACCAGCAGAGTCTATTTGGCTATAATTCGTTAAAGTGGAGTCGTCGCACCGAGCCTGTGCGTTACCGTGTGGCACGTAAGGAATATTCCGAGGCTATGGAACTTGTATCGGCTCAGGCCTCTTCCTATTTTTTCTCGCTTGCCGCGGCTCAAACCAACATGGATATTGCGAGGAACAATTTTGTGGAGGCCGATACGCTCTACAAGTTTGCTCTTGCCCGCTATAATATAGGCACGATCACCGAGAATGAGATTCTGCAATTAGACGTGAACCGCCTATCGGCCGAGGCTGAGTTGTTGAATGCGCGTATCTCTCTCGACGAGGCTTCGGACCGTCTGCGCAGCTATCTTAATATTTCCGAAGATGTATATATGAAGGTGAATGTCGATGAAGATGTTCCGCAGGTGAATGTGGAGGTGGACAATGCTATGAGGCTGGCGCGAGAGAATAATCCCGAACTCGAATCGCTTCTTCTCCAACGCCTCGAAGGGGAAAGCAACCTTGCTTATGCACGTGCAAACAGAGGGTTGAAAGCCGATGTCTATTTGCGCGTTGGGCTTTCTCAAACAGGCGAGGAGTTTCGCACAAGTTACCGCGACCTGCTCGACGAGCAGTATGTGAGCCTCTCTCTTTCTCTTCCTCTGTTCGATTGGGGGAAGGGGCGTGGGCAGGTGGAGCGGGCACGCTCTAATCTAAAACTTGTGGAGACTAATATAAGCAGGAGCGAGATAGAGTTTGAACAACGTGTGAGTAAGGTTGTGAAACAATTTAATTTGCAATGGCGCAGAGTGGATATTGCTCGTCGCACAAAGCTAACCGCTTCGCATCGTTACGAGGTGGCCCGTAAGTTATACATAATGGGGCGTTCAACAGTGTTGCATCTGAACGATGCTATGAAAGAGAAGGATACTGCATATCGTGCCTATATATCCTCTCTTGCTACATATTGGGAGCTATATTATACATTGCGCAGCCTCACGCATTATGATTTTGAACGTGGTTGTCTCATCGAAGAATTAGTGACAAACTGATAATAAGTGCATTAATATGGATATACAATTAAAAGAAAAAGCATGGTATGTGAAATATCGTCTTTACATTATGGCGATTATAGCAATGCTATCTCTCTTGGTTTATATGTTGGTGATAATTTTCTCTCCAACCAGACAGCGTGTGTCGGCAAACTCGGTGCGTGTGGCAGAGGTTGTGTCGGGCGATTTTGTCGAATATGTAAATAGCGATGGCGTGTTACACCCTATTCAAACCCACAGAATACATGCTAAAGAGGCGGGTGTAGTTAGCCGTGTCGTGGCTGATAATGGTGCTTCGGTGAACAAGGGTGACACTATTCTTGTTCTTTCGAATCCCGAACTCGAACGTACCATAGACGATATGCGCGATACTTATCGTAAGAGTGTGAATAGTTACAAGGAGCGTATTATTGAGATGGAGCAAAAATCTTTAACCCTGCAACAACAGACTTTACAAACAGCCTACGAACTTCGTCGTCTCGAAAAGCAGTATAATCTCGATTGTGAGGAGTTTAAAATGGGTATTAAAAGTAAGGCGGAGCTCGAAGTATCGCAGGACGAGTATAACTATCGCAAAAAGGCAACCGAGTTACAAATGAAGAGTCTAGTGCAGGACTCCTCTATGAATGTAATACGTCGTGAGATGCTCGATGCCGACCTTGCCACCGAGCAGAAAAAGTTCCAACGTAGCGGCGATAGATTGCTCGATTTGGTTATTTTTGCCACAGCCGACGGCTTGTTAAGCAATCTGTCGGTAATGTCGGGGAAGTCTGTATCGGCTGGTGAGGAGATTTGTGAAATAAAAATTCTCGACGGGTATAAGTTGATGCTGAATATAAGTGAATATTACATAGATCGTATAACAACGGGACAACCGGCAACTGTAAACTATGGCGGAAATATGTATAATCTGCTCATAAGCCGTGTAATACCGGAGGTGAACAATGGGACTTTTTCAGTGGAGATGCTTTTTGCCGATTCTGTGCCCGAAAACGCTCGCATCGGAAAGAGTTACCTTACAAGGATAGAGTTGGGGTCGGCAACGACTGCTCTGTTGTTGCCACGAGGCGACTTTTATGTAAAGACTGCCGGCAAGTGGATATATAAGTTGTGTGACGACGGGAGGCGTGCTGTGCGAGTACCCATCGAGCTGGGTATGCATAATCCTATATACTACGAGGTGAAGAGCGGTCTTTCGGCAGGCGATAAAGTTCTTGTTGCAGGTTACGATATTATGGGTGATGCCGAGGAGATAATAATAGAATAAAAACCGATAAAATATATTAGATTATGAACTTGAAAACAGAAAAATTGAGAAGGGCTTTTCGTACCGATTTAGTGGAAACGATAGCCTTGGACGATGTATCGATAGAGGTTAAACAGGGGGAATTTGTTGCCATCATGGGCCCATCGGGTTGTGGTAAATCGACCCTGCTGAATATCTTGGGCATGCTTGACAGCCCCACGAGCGGTTTCTATTATTTTGGGGAAAAAGAGGTTGGTGCTCTTCGCGAGAAAGAGCGTAGTGCATACCGTCAAGGAAAGATTGGATTTATTTTTCAAAGTTTTAACCTCATAGAGGAACTTAACGTGGAGGACAATGTGGCTTTGCCACTCACTTATTTGGGTGTTAAAGGCCGTGAACGACGCAAGCGTGTGCGTGAGGTAGTGGAGCGTATGGGTGTTTCTCATCGTATGCAACACTACCCGGCACAGTTGTCGGGTGGCCAACAACAGCGTGTGGCCATCGCCAGGGCCATCGTATATAACCCCGAACTTATATTAGCCGATGAGCCAACCGGAAACCTTGACTCGAAGAACGGTATCGAGGTTATGGAGCTCTTGCGCGAGCTTAACAAGGCGGGTACAACCATTGTGATGGTTACTCACTCGTTGCGAGATGCCTCCTATGCCGACCGCATAATAAATCTTTTCGATGGCAAGGTGGTAAATTCGTTGGACGAAAAATTATAAGTAGTCTCGTGCTGAACGATGTAAAGTTTCTCAGTAAGGTAATTATAGAACTTGATTATGTTAAAGAATTTTATATCCAATTTAAAACGCTACAAGGTATCTTCGTTGCTTAATATCTTGGGCATGAGTGTTGCCTTTGCTTCAGCCTACGTGCTTTTTTTGTGGGGTACCCACGAACTTACATACAACTCCACTCTGCGCGACGCCGACAGCACATATCGTTTGCAGTTTGCAAAATATTCTATCGAAGGCCCCGAACAGCTCTACGAAAAGAGTTCATTTGTTTCAGCCTTTTGGGCACATGAGTTTGCCGATGCAAATGAGGAGATTTTGGAGGGCTTCGGGAAAATGAATTACTATGTCGGAACAAGCCCTCTGCCTGTAAGAGTGCCGATGGGGGAGAGTGAGGATACCATAATAATACAAGAGAATTGGGGCTATGCTGATATGCCCAAAGTTATGGGTTTCAACATTATTGCTGGCAATGTAGACGACCTCAATATTCATAATAATATAATATTGTGTGAATCGTTTGCCAGTGCTCACGGCTTTTGGGTGGGCGATGTTATTCACGATGTGTATCAGCGTCGTTCGCTCACCATTTGTGCTATATTCGAGGATTTTCCCGACAACTGTTGGTTTGCCGGCTTGCAGTCTTATATTGCCGAGCCTCCTACGCAGGAGCTTATCAATGATAATACGAATAGTAATTATAACTATTTTTACAAGTTGAAGGATAAGAAACTAAAAGATGTCTTCATTGAAAATTGTTATAACAGCCTTATGAGGCAGGAGGGCATGGAAATCTCGCTCGACTCATTGAAAAAGGTTATGCCGATAGAGTTATGCCCGTTAAGCGAGGCTGCCTACGACAAAGAGACACAAGCTTTGGCTCTCATTATCGATAAGGATTTGACATACGCTCAGCTTATAATAGTGGTGGCGATATTGCTCATTGCTTTTGTGAATTATTTTAATTTCTTCATGGCTATGTTGCCAGGGCGTGTGAGGCGTATGAATGTGGAAAAGGTTTTTGGTGCGCCCTTGTGGTTGTTGCGTGCGCGGTTGCTGTTCGAGTCGTTGGGTATTGTCTCCATAGCTCTTTTGCTTGCCGGGTTGATAATTATATTTGTTGCTCCCGAAATAAATTACGACGAAATTATGCGCTCGCCGATATACTTGAGCGAGAATATACCCTCTGTGCTTAAATTTATAATATTGGCTCTCTTTATGGCTGTTGTCACAAGTATTTACCCTATATGTTATCTTACATCGGTGTCGGTAGCCTTTGCTGTTAAAAAGTCGTTTGGTAACACGGTTGCAGGTCGTCGCTTGCGCTATTTTCTGCTCTCTGTTCAGTTTTTCATAACTTTGGTACTTATTATAGTGACTATGTTCATAAGGCATCAAACCAATTATATGGTTAATTATGATATGGGTTTCGACAAGGAGAATGTGCACGTGGTTAATGTCTCGACCAATCATTTTGAATTTGGAAGTTTTCTCAAACAGTCGCCGCTTGTGGAGGACGTCGCTTTTGCTCGCGACGGATATATGATTCTCGATTATCGTATGGGCTGGGGTCGCCACGTTAATGGGCGTGGCCAAGATGAGACTATTACGTTTCAGGTGCTACCCGTTTCTTACTCTTTTTTGAAGATGTTGGGTATTGAAATTGTGGAGGGACGTGACTTTGTAGTAGAGGACGAGTATGGTACGGGTGCTTACATCTTTAACGAAAAGGCACGCGATGCTTATAATCTTAAAGTGGGTGACGTTGTGGGTGCATGGAAGGGTGATGCTCCAATCGTGGGTTTTTGTAAGGATTTTAATTTCAGGCCTTTGAGCAAAAGCACTGTTCCGTTTGCGTTGATAGTGATGGGTGCAACGTCTCCATCTTACTTCCCGTATGTTAAGAGCGTACCCGGAGTCGATGCCGAAACCTTATATGCGCATATAAGGGAGTGTTTTGCAAAATGGTTAGGGAGGAGTGTCGATGATGAATCTTTTCAAGGACTCGAGATTGAGGCTTTGTCACATCAAATAGCATCGGCCTATCAAGATGAGGCGAGTTTCTCTTTTGTGGTTGGTGTTTTCTCTTTCATCTCTATAATGTTATCTCTTATGGGGGTGTTCGGGTTGATGTTCTTTGAAACACAGTATCGTCGTCGCGAGATTGCTTTGCGCAGGGTGCACGGCGCATTGGTAAACGATATATTGCGTATGTTTGTGTGGCAATATGCGAAGATTGTGCTTGCGAGTTTTGCGGTGGCATTGCCGGTGAGCTATATAATTGTTTCTTCTTGGTTGCAAGGGTTTGCCTATCCGGTTCCGATAACTCCATGGATATTTGTTATTGCGCTTTTTGTGGTGCTTGTCGTTACTTCGCTCATAGTCCTGGTGCGTTCATACAGCGTGGCGAGCGATAATCCCATAAATTCGCTTTACATGGAGTGATAAACACAAACCGAGGTTCGTTTCTTGGAAAACGAACCTCGGTTTGTTGCTGTGACATGTTTACTCTCTTCGGTCGGCACCCCACATGAGTTTCTCGCGAAGGTTTAGTATGAAGGAGTGGCTTCGGCGACGCACGATGAGCTGTTTGTAGTTTGCTTTGCGCACTGTTATCGTGGTGTTCTCGTCGCAACTTTCGTTGCGTCCGTCTATGGCTATGAGGTAGTTGTGGCTCCGGCTGTTTACCTTTATCTCTATCTCGGTGCTGTCGCTCAACACTATGGGGCGTGCACTGAGACTGTGTGGGGCGATGGGGGTGAGTACAATTACATCGGCGTTGGGGGCTATGATGGGGCCTCCCACACTCAGCGAGTAGCCTGTCGAGCCCGACGGTGCCGCCACAATAAGCCCGTCTGCTTGGTATATTATTCTCTCTTTGCCGTTGAGGGTGGCCTCTATTGTCATCATCGACGAGGAGTCGTGTTTCATAACGGCAATCTCGTTAAGTGCAAAGGGGTAGTTTTTTATGCTTCCGTCCGATGCTACGGCTTCTATGAGACTGCGCTCCTCGATGGTGAATTTACCGTCGTGTATGCGCTGTATCACATGCTCTATGTCGTCGTTCGATGTCGATGTGAGGAAACCGAGCCTCCCCGCATTTATGCCTAATATCGGTATCTGCTTGTTTCCTATGCGACTTGCGGTGCGCAAAAGGGTGCCGTCGCCTCCGAAACTTATAGCGTAGTCGGCCGTAAATCGGTCGTTGTCAATTATCTCGGCACCGTTTAATTGCAGGTTACGGCTGTCGCACAGAAATTCGTAAAAAGGGCGGTCGATGGCATATGTGTCACCATGCTTTTTTATTGTGTCGAACAGGCGGTCTATGCTTTCCGACTTTTTCGATTGGTGTATATTGCCGAATATCGCAAATTTCATACTCTTATTCTCTTTAATATCAAAAACGTTGTTCTTATTGAGAACTGTTGTTATATAATGCAAATTTAGGATAAAATATTATTTTAATTTTATTATTTGTAGTAATTTTGCTTTAAAATAGATAAACTGCGTTATTTAGTGCTCATTTACAATAAATATTATGAAAACAAAACTTAGTGTAAACATAAACAAGATTGCTACAATAAGAAACGCACGAGGTGGCAATAACCCCGATATTCTTAAAGTGGCAAAGGACTGCGAGCTCTTTGGTGCCGACGGCATCACTGTTCACCCTCGCCCCGACGAGCGTCACATACGTCGTGCCGATGTTCCTGCCTTGCAAGCTATTTTGCGTACGGAATTTAACATAGAGGGCTACCCTTCGAAGGAGTTTCTCGACCTTGTTCTTCGTGTGCGTCCTTCGCAGGTTACGCTCGTGCCCGACAAACCCGACCAATTAACCTCGAACAGCGGTTGGGACACCGAGAAGGAGCAGGAGTTCTTGCGCGATATTCTCAACGATATACGTTCGGCAGGCATACGAAGCTCGCTCTTCATAGACGCTTCGCCCCGTATGGCCGAGTTTGCGGCAAAGGCAGGTGCCGACCGTGTGGAGCTCTATACCGGCCCTTATGCTCACGATTATGCTCGCAACCCCGAAAAGGCGATAGCCCCCTTCCTCGAAACGGCAAAGCGTGTTAAGCAGTTGGGTATAGGCCTTAATGCCGGTCACGACCTCAGCCTCGAAAATCTTAAATATTTCACCGACGTAATCACATGGGTCGACGAGGTGTCGATAGGTCATGCTCTTGTGTGCGATGCGCTTTACCTTGGTCTCGAAAACACAATAAAAGCCTATCAAAATTGTTTGATAAAATAAAAAAAACAAAATTCTCAAATTTCTAAGAAACCGAAACAGATGCTTTCGAACATAAAAAACGGAGAAACATACGGCTTCTAAAAGAAAACAAACTGCTTTAAATTTAAACAATAAATAACAAAGTTATGATTTCACTTACAGCAATAGCCGAAACAGCAACAGCGGTGGCACAGGATTCTATTATGTCGCTCACAGCGGTAACCGAGCCTGTGCAAGAGAGTATAAACGTGTGGGACCTTGCCGTCAAGGGCGGTTGGATAATGTTGGTGCTTGCACTGCTTTCGGTAGTGGGTATATATGTGTTCTTTGAGCGTCTTGCCACCATACGCAAAGCGATGAACAAAAACCCCTATCTCATAGATCGTTTGCACGATAATATAAAGGACAACGACATGAAGTCGGCCTTGAATTACTGTTATAACCAGAATACCCCCATCTCGCGTGTTCTTGAGAAGGGTTTGAAGGCTTACGGCCTCTCAATCGACTACATGCGTCGTGCCATGGACAACAGCGCAGGTCTCGAAATTGCCATGCTCGAGAAGGGGCTCCCCATACTCTCGACCATAGCGGCTGTAGGCCCCATGATTGGTTTCCTTGGTACCGTAACAGGTATGGTGCAGGCCTTCTGGGAGATGGCAAACGCCGGTAATAACATCGACGTGTCTTTGTTGTCGGGTGGTATTTACGAGGCTATGATAACCACCGTGGGCGGTCTTATCGTGGGTATCGTCTCTATCTTTGCCTATAACTACCTTGTGACACTTGTCGATAAGGTGCAGAACAGCATCGAGGGCGATATTATTGCCTTCATGGAGGTAGCGAGTGAGTTGAAAGAGAAAAAATAATCTGTTTTTTTTGAAGCAATGATTAAAAGAAAGACAAAGACAATAGATATGTTCTCGATGTCGTCTATGACCGACATTATATTTCTATTGCTCATCTTCTTTATGATAACATCGACCATGGTAACGCCAAACGCCATAAAGGTGCTTTTGCCACAAGGCAAGCAGCAGACCTCGGCAAAGCCTCTGGCTCGAATTATCATAGACAAGGACTTGAACTACTATTCGGCTTTCGGAAACGACGACGAGATGCCCATCGTGCCCGAGGATATTACAGCCTTTCTGCTCGATTGTGCCTCTAAACAACCCGAGATGTATGTCGCTCTGTATGCCGACGAGAGTATACCTTACCGCGAGATTGTAAGGGTTTTGAACATAGCTAACGAGAATCAATTCAAGATGGTGCTTGCAACGCGCCGTCCCGACCGCAAGTGATGAAACGTATAAACAACGAAAAACTTTGTGGAATCGCCGCAACAACTGTGGTGCATCTTCTTGTTTTCCTGCTTTTGTGGTTTCTTGTAATAGACAAACCTCAAGCGCAAGAGGAGGCCGGTGTGCCTGTTATAATGGGTAACACCGAGCAAGCCGCCGGCGATGCCTACGAATATACCGAGGTTAATGTGGCTCCAAAGCCCTCGCCCGTCACAACAACGCCTCCTCCGCCGGCCACAGCTCCCGACGAGCCCGTTATCACCCAGCCCGACGAGCCTACCATAGCGCTCAACAGCAGCGACAAGAAGAAAAAGGAGAAGAAGAGCGAAAAACCCAAGAAAAGTGCCGAACAACTTGAACAGGAACGTCTTGCTCAAGAGGCCGAGCGCAAGCGTAAAGAGGCCGAAGAGATGGCGCGTGTGGCAAACTCGCGCATAGCAGGTGCGTTTGGCAAGGGTAGCACCATGCAGGGTAAAGGGCAAGCAACAGAGGGCAAGGGTAACGAAGGCTCGCCCGACGGAAACTCCTCGGCAGGTGCCGTAAAAGGTACAGGCGGTTACGGAACATTCGACCTAAACGGCCGTTCGCTTGCAGGTGCCCTTCCTCGTCCCTCCTATAATGTACAGGCCGAGGGGCGTGTGGTTGTAACAATCACGGTAGACTCCGAAGGAAAAGTAATACAGGCAACAATAAACCCCCGAACAAATACCGCAAACTCTGCTTTGCGCAACGCCGCGCTCAACGCTGCACGCAAGGCTCGTTTTAATGCGGTGAAAGAGGTTAATAACCAGCAGGGAACAATAACCTACTACTTTAAATTGAGGTAGTTGGGCCAAAAACACAAGATATGAAGACTAAAACCATAAAAGTGTTTCTTGCATCTTCCGAAGAACTCGGACAGGAGCGTCTCGAAGTAGGCGACCTTTTCGACAACCTTAACTCGATATTCAAACATCGAGGGATAGTGCTCGAAATATCCAAGTGGGAGTATCTCGACGAATCTATGGGCATCTTGTCCAAGCAAGAGGAGTATAATCGAGAGATAAAGACTTGCGACATGTGCATTGTGCTTTATTGGACTCGTATGGGCGAATTTACCAACGAAGAGCTGGAAACAGCATACGACGAATTAAAAGCCGGTCGCAAGCCCTACAAACTTTATATCTATTTTAAGGAGGTTGGGGAACTTTCTCCCGAAATTGAGGAGTTTAAAAAAGAATTTTTTCACAAGTATGGGCATTTTTATGGTAAATTCGAAAATGTCGATACATTAAAACTCCGCTTTCTGTTACAACTCGAAAGATATGTGAACAGCGGTGCCATAAAGGTTGAGAACTCGCAAGTGATGGTAGAAGATCTACCCGTTGTCCACCTCGATAATGTGGCTTTTGCGGCACAGAACGGACATTATAGAAAATTAAAAGAGAGCCTTACAAAGCTAGAAGAGGAGATAAAAACTTTTGAAGCTATAATTGCAACGCAGGAGAACGAGATGCTTGCCCGCATGCTGAATGAGAAAAGGAGCGAGCGCAACAAGTTGCAAGAAGAGCTTTCGTCGCACGAACAGTCGCTGTTTGACACAGCGATGCGTGTCGCAAAATTGGCAGGTGAAAAAATCTCGGAACGCACGCGTCGCGCCATCGCGCTTTTTGAGGAGGGTAAGGTTACAGAGGCAAATACCTTGCTCGACGATGCCGAGCACGATGCCGACATCTCGCTCGCAAAATACAAACAGACAAAGGAACTTCTTACAACAGAGCGCGAAGCGGTTATTTACTCAATAGAGGAGCTTACATTAAAAGCGTCGGTTATGCTCGCCGATGAAAAATACTCCGTTCATGAGCGTGTGGAGCGCACTATTGCAATATATGAAAAGGCGGTCTCACTTGCTCGTGAATGTGATTACGACAAGGAAAAACTTGCAGAATTGCTCGAAAAACAGAGTACTTTTCTCGCAGAACATGCGCGTTACGACGATGCAAAACGAGTGAACAAAGAGTGGCTTGAGGTGTGCGAGCAATATTTGAGTAGCGAGCGCCATTTTATCGCAACTGCATACCATAATATAGGTTTTGTGCATAGTAGACTTGGTGAGTATGATAAATCTTTGGAGTATTATAACAAATCTCTTGAAATTTATTTATCTTGTTATGGTTCATCTCACCCCGATTTTGTCACGGTTTATTGTAATATAGGTGGCGCTTATAACCGCCTTGGCGATAATGATAAAGCTTTGGAATATATAAGGCGTGGGGCTGCGCTGGGTAGCGAAGAGTGTATGAATTTCTTGCGCGATAATGGTATTGAAGAATAAACTTTTAAACGATAAAAGGTTATAATATAGAGCTGTCTGAATTGTTTATAAATATAATGATGGATATAAGAGTGATGGATAAAATATTTGTTTTTCTTGCCGACGGTTTTGAGACTGTGGAGGCACTTGCCCCCGTCGATGTTATGCGTCGTGCAGGCTTGGAGGTGGAAACGGTGTCGATAATGGAGAGCCGTAATGTGGTGTCGGCACAGGGTGTAACGGTTGTTGCCGATGCTCTCTTTGGCGAGTGTGACTTCTCGCATGGGGTGGCTTTTGTGCTACCCGGCGGAGGCGTGGGCACCGACAATCTTTCGGCTTGTGAGCCTCTGCGCGAGCTTTTAAAGGCTGTTAATGAGGAGAACGGCTTGCTTGCCGCTATATGCGCCGCACCTATGGTTCTTGGTCGCACAGGTTTGCTTGCAGGGCGCAAAGCTACCTGCTACCCCGGTTGCGAAGGCGACCTCTTTGGTGCTACATATACAGCTGTGCCTGTGCAGGAAGATGGGAATATCATCACTGCGTGTGGCCCGGGCGCATCGTTCGACTTTGGGTTTGCTATTGTTAAACGTTTCTGTGGCGCGGAGGTTGTAGAGACCTTGCGTTCGCAGATGCAATTTGCCAGATAATGAAAAGATATATTATAGTTGTTGCCGGTGGTAAAGGCACACGCATGGGTGGTGATATGCCCAAACAGTTTCAGTTGCTTGGTGGCAGGCCTATCGTGATGGTTACTTTGGAGCATCTGCATGCGCTCGACCCTTCGTTGCAGATAGTGCTTGTGTTGCCACAGGAGCACATAGAACTATGGCGCTCGCTCTGCAAGGAGTACTCTTTTGCCGTGCCCTTGAAGCTGACGGCCGGTGGAACAACCCGCTTTCACTCGGTGCAGAACGGCCTTGCCATGGTCGACGACATAGATGAGGCTCTTGTGGGTGTACACGACGGTGTGCGTCCTTTTGTGTCGCAAGATGTGTACGATGCAGCCTATCGCGAGGCGCTTATAAGCGGTGCCGTGATACCTATGATAGATATTCACGACAGCCTCCGCCACATTATAGGTGGTAACGGGGCGAGCGAGGTGGTTCCGCGCGACCGCTATCGTTTGGTGCAGACACCTCAGGTGTTCAAACTGTCGGTGTTGCGTGCAGCCTACGAACAGCGTTTCTTGGAGAGCTTTACCGACGATGCTTCGGTGGTTGAGGCTATGGGACACCCCGTTTCGGGTGTCGAGGGTAACCGCGAAAACATAAAGCTCACAACTCCTTATGATATGATGATTGCCGAGACAATAATGAAATGTTGGACCTCGCAACCCGAAATATAAAATTCTTGCCGGGGGTAGGCGAACAGCGTGCCTCCTTGCTTGGCAGGGAGCTTAATATTTGCTCTCTGCACGACCTCTTGTACTATATACCTTATAAATATGTCGATAGGAGCAAGGTGTATAGGGTGAACGAACTCACCGGCAACATGCCTTTTGTGCAATTGTGTGGTGAGTTTCGCAGTTTCGAGGAGATGGGCGAGGGTGTGGGCCATCGCTTGGTAGCTCATTTTACCGATGGTACAGGCTTTGTCGATGTTGTCTGGTTCAAGGGCATAAAGTATGTGAAGAACCGTTACAAGATAGGCGAAAGGTATATTGTTTTTGGAAAGCCCACCCTTTTTAACGGGAGGGTGAATATTGCCCACCCCGATATAGATGTCGCCTCCTCGGTACAGCTAGATGTTATGGGCCTGCAACCCTATTACAACACTACCGAAAAGATGAAGCGCAGCGGGCTGAACTCACAGGCCGTGGCAAAGCTCGTGAGCAACCTTTTCGCTATTCTCCAAGAGGGGCAGATAGAGGAGACGCTGACACCCGAAATTATTGCAAAGCACAGGCTTATGCCTCTCGATAAGGCGTTGCGCGTGATACATTTCCCGAAAGATAATACCGAGTTACAAGAGGCACGCCATCGTCTTAAATTCGAAGAACTTTTTTACATTCAGCTCAATATCCTGCAATATGCCAAAGAGAGGCAGATGCGATATGTGGGGCACAAATTTGCCAAGGTGGGCGAGGTGTTCAACCGCTTTTACAGCGAGAAGCTCCCCTTTGAGCTGACAGGTGCGCAAAAACGTGTGGTTAAGGAGATTAGACGCGATGTTAATTGTGGTCGCCAGATGAACCGCCTTGTGCAGGGCGATGTAGGTAGCGGAAAAACGCTTGTGGCTCTGCTCTCCATGTTGCTTGCCAAGGACAACGGCTACCAGGCCTGCATGATGGCACCCACGGAGATTCTTGCCGAACAACATTTTGCCACCCTGTCGCGCATGCTCGACGGCCTCCCCGTTAGTGTGAGGTTGCTCACGGGCAGTACCAAGCAGAAAGAGCGTCCCGATATTCTCGACGGCCTTGCAAACGGTGAGGTGGATATTCTTGTGGGTACGCATGCTGTGTTGGAGGATAACGTGCGTTTTCGCAATATAGGGCTTGTGGTTATCGACGAGCAACACCGTTTTGGCGTAGTGCAACGTGCAAAGATGTGGACAAAGAACAATATCCCTCCGCATGTGCTTGTGATGACAGCAACACCTATACCTCGCACTCTTGCCATGACTCTTTATGGCGACCTCGATGTCTCGGTCATCGACGAGTTGCCTCCCGGTCGCAAGCCCATAAGCACACAGCACATCTTTCGTACCCGCACCGACGAGATGCATGCCTTCATGCGTAAGCAGTTGCAGGTGGGCAGGCAGGTGTATGTGGTCTATCCGCTCATAAGCGAGAGCGAGAAGCTCGACCTTAAAAACCTCGAAGATGGCTATAAACATCTGTGTAACGTCTTTTACGATTATCGTTTGAGTAAACTGCATGGCAAAATGAAGCCCAAAGAGAAGGACGAGGAGATGCGTCGTTTTGCGAAGGGCGAGACACAGATGCTTGTATCGACCACGGTGATAGAGGTGGGTGTAGACGTGCCCAACGCGTCGGTCATGGTTATAGAGAATGCCGAACGCTTTGGTCTCTCGCAGTTGCATCAGTTGCGTGGGCGTGTGGGGCGTGGTGCGTCACAATCCTATTGTATTCTGGTAACCGGCGATAAGCTATCCGAGGATACTCGTAAACGCATGGAGATTATGGTGGGCAGTAACGACGGCTTCGAAATTGCCGAGGCCGACCTCAAACTTCGTGGCCCCGGCGACATAGAGGGCACCCAGCAGAGTGGTATAGCATTCGACCTCAAAGTGGCAAACCTTGCGCGTGACGAGCAGTTGTTGCAGTATGTGCGCGAGGTGGCTCGCGAGATAGTGGAGGCCGACCCACAGTGCGAGAATCCCGCGTACCGTGTGCTGTGGGAGCAGTTACGCACCATAAAAAAACGTAACAATCGTAATTGGGGAGCTATATCGTAAATAGGTTAAATAAAACTTAATAGCTTAATATTGGCTTTATTACAAAATTTTCCCTATCTTTGCAAAGCAAAGATAAAGCAAGGTCGTCAGGGCCTGTTTTGCGATTGCTTATACCTATAAAAACTTATAACCATGGAGAAAACCCTCATTTTAATTAAGCCCAACGCTATTCAGCGTGGCTTGACAGGTGACATCGTCACACGTTTCGAACGTAAAGGATTGCGTTTCGTTGGTATGAAAATGATGTTTATGACCGACGAGATTGTTGCCGAGCATTATGCACACTTGGTAGAGCGTCCCTTTTTTCCCTATCTGAAAGCCTCTATGCAGGCAGGTCCCATAATCGCATGTTGCTTGGAGGGAGCCGAGGCTGTTGAGACGGTGCGTTTGCTTGTTGGTGCAACAAACTCGCGCAAGGCTCTTCCCGGAACAATACGTGGCGACTTTTCAATGAGCGGTGAGCAGAACGTCGTGCATGCTTCCGACTCGGTTGAGAATGCTCTCATCGAGATTAACCGCTTCTTTAAAGAGGGTGAGTTGTTCGACTATAAGTCGGCTGTTACCGAGTTTGAGTATGGTGGTGAGGAGAGCATCAAATTTAAATAACAGACAGTGAAAAAAATACTGAGAAAAATATTTTTGCCGGTGATGCTGGTAGCATCGCTGTCGAGCGTTACGGCACAGGACGGCATGCCCGCTCCAGCCGTGGCCGATGTGCTCATGGAGCTTAACGACTCTATCGACCTGCGTAACACTTTGTTGCGCGAGGGGTTGATGATTGAAACGAACGAGTTGTACCCTACATGGGAGAATAACGGTGTGCATTACACCGCAAAGATGCCCGACTCGTTGTACATCGACCTTCGCAACTTTGCGATGCCTACAACAAACACCAAAATCACCGATATATTCGGCTACCGCCCTCGCCGTCGTCGCCCTCACAACGGTCTCGACATTAAGGTGCAGGTGGGCGATACCATACGCGCCGCCTTCGATGGCAAGGTGCGCATAACAGCCTATCAGCGCCGAGGTTATGGACATTATGTGGTAATACGTCACAGCAACGGTCTCGAAACAGTTTATGCGCATTTGCATCGTAAATTGGTTACCGAGGACCAGGTGGTGAAGGCCGGCGATCCCATAGGCTTGGGTGGAAATTCGGGCCGCAGCACAGGTTCGCACCTGCACTTTGAGACGGTGCTCATGGGCAAGGCTCTTAACCCCGCGCTCTTCTTCGACTTTAAGAACCAGACAATAACAGGTGCTTCATATACCTATTATAAGCCGGGTATACGTCACTACGATAAAAAGAGTGGCAAGATGATAGTTGAGGGGCCCGAGCCCAAGTATCACAAGGTGCGTAGCGGTGACACGGTTGCAAAGATTGCTCGCAAGCATGGTGTTTCGCAAAGTACCATATACAAGCTCAACGGTATAAATTCGCGCACAATCTTGCGCATAGGTCAAAGGTTGAGATATCAGTAATTTTTCAATATATAACCAAAAAGGCAAACGCTCATGTGCGGGTGCCTTTTTGGTTTTTCCCGGTGTCAAGTGGGGGGGGGCAGGGGAGGGTCTCTTGGGTATTTAT
>JAZQVO010000005.1:0-123182 GCA_045631905.1 Bacteroidaceae bacterium | reverse complement strand
TTCGATCTCCTCGGCAACAAATTGGAGAAGATTGTAAAGCCGGGCATATACATTGTAAATGGCGAAAAGATAGTTTTTAAATAACACTCGAACTCTTACCAATAAAAAAGCGACCAATTGGTCGCTTTTTTATTGCTCACCAGCAATAACTAGTAGAGTAAAAAATCCTTTAACCCAACTTCTCGGTGTCGTTATTGGCAGTTCTGTTGTTTGTACGTAATATTTTATTTTGAAAATTACTTCTGTAGATATTATCAAGGGCAGACACACCGGTGCCCCTACCGCATAAACAAAAAAAAAGAGTCCCAAGGGCTCAATGTAAAAAGTTGATAAAAGCCTTCTTTTATTGCAGTATCCACAGCAAGCCGGGCAAAAAACAAAAAAATACCCTCTCGGGAACGAGAGGGTATTTAACCATTTCAGGCGTAGATTATCTACGCAAGCCGAGTTTAGCAACGATTGCACGGTAGCGGTTGATGTCACGGTCCTTCAAGTAGTTGAGGAGTGAACGACGCTTACCTACCAACATTGTCAAAGCTCTCTGTGTACTATAATCTTTACGGTTAGCCTTGAGGTGCTCCGTCAAATGGGCAATACGGTATGAGAACAATGCTATCTGGCTCTCCGCAGAGCCGGTATCAGTGTTAGACGTTCCGTATGTACCAAAGATTTCTTGCTTTTTAGCTGAATCCAAATACATAGATTTGTTTTTTTTAAGTTATTAAAATTGTTATTTGCTATTTGCGGGTGCAAAGATACGGCTATTTTTCGGATTGACAATACTTTTTCATGGAAAATTAAGCATACACCTTAAAACATTGAAACATGCGCCATCTGTTTTGTACCTTTACTTGTTTCTTTTGCGGTAAATGATGGAAATAACTGCACTTGCTGTGAAATATTCAAGCAAGCTTGATATTATTTCGCTCGTTTGTTTATATCTTTGCAAACGATATGCGCACACGCGGGAGCCACGCACACCGCATGTCGCTTTAAACAGATTAAGATATCAGAGACTAATAAATTATATTGATGCAGAATATTCGTAACATCGCCATTATTGCACACGTAGACCATGGCAAAACCACACTGGTGGACAAGATGATGCTTGCCGGAAACCTTCTCAAAGAGCAAGACAACGACAACCTTACACTCGACAATAACGACCTTGAACGCGAAAGAGGTATAACCATTCTTTCAAAGAATGTGTCGATACAGTACAAAGGAACAAAAATAAACATCATAGACACCCCGGGACACAGCGACTTTGGTGGCGAGGTGGAACGAGTGCTCAACATGGCCGATGGTTGCATTCTGCTTGTAGACGCATTCGAAGGCCCCATGCCACAAACACGTTTTGTATTGCAGAAGGCCTTGCAGATTGGTCTGAAACCCATAGTGGTAGTAAACAAGGTGGACAAGCCCAACTGCCGTCCCGACGAGGTACACGAGATGGTGTTCGACCTCATGTTCTCACTCGAAGCAAACGAAGAACAGCTGAACTTCCCCGTTATATTCGGATCGGCAAAAAATAATTGGATGAGCACCGACTGGCGCAAACCAACCGACAACCTCACCCCCCTGCTCGATGCCATCTTGGAGCACATACCCGCACCCAAGCACTTGGAGGGTACCCCCCAGATGCTTGTAACATCGCTCGATTACAGTCCCTACACAGGACGTATAGCGATAGGTCGCGTACACCGCGGTACACTCACCGAAGGCTCTAACATCACTCTTGTAAACCGCAACGGAGAGCAGACAAAGATGAAGATAAAAGAGTTGCACACCTTCGAGGGGCTCGGACGTAAAAAGACCGATGCAGTAAGCTCGGGTGACATCTGCGCAATCGTAGGCCTTGAAAAATTTGAGATTGGCGACACCGTGTGCGATTTTGAGAACCCGGAGCCCCTGCCCCCCATCGCAATAGACGAGCCCACAATGAGCATGCTCTTCACCATAAACGACTCACCTTTCTTTGGCAAGGAGGGCAAATTCGTTACATCGCGCCACATACAGGAGCGTTTGGAGAAAGAGCTCGACAAGAACCTTGCTCTGCGAGTAAAAAAAGACCCCGAGGAGGACGCCTGGACCGTTTACGGACGTGGTGTGCTACACTTGTCGGTACTCATCGAGACCATGCGTCGCGAGGGATACGAGTTGCAGGTAGGACAGCCACAAGTTATATACAAGGAGATAGACGGTGTGCGTTGCGAGCCCATCGAGGAACTAACCATAAACGTCCCCACCGACTATTCGAGCAAGATGATAGACATGCTCACACGCCGTAAAGGCGAGATGCTCTCCATGGAGGCACAAGGCGACCGTGTAAACATCGAGTTTAACGTACCGTCGAGAGGCATCATAGGCCTGCGCACCAACGTGCTCACAGCATCGGCCGGCGAAGCCATAATGGCACACCGTTTCAAAGAGTACCAGCCATACAAGGGCGACATAGAGCGTCGCACAAACGGCTCCATGGTAGCCATGGAGAGCGGAACAGCCTTTGCCTACGCAATAGACAAATTGCAGGACCGTGGCCGTTTCTTCATCAGCCCGCAGGAAGATGTATATGCAGGACAGGTTGTAGGCGAGCACATACACGAGAACGACCTTGTGATAAACGTAACAAAAAGCAAAAAACTCACCAACATGCGTGCCAGCGGTTCCGACGACAAAGCCCGCATAATACCTCCCATAATATTCTCGCTCGAAGAGGCACTCGAATATATAAAGGAGGACGAGTATCTCGAAGTAACCCCAAAATCGATGCGTATGCGCAAGATTATCCTCGACGAGATTGAGCGCAAACGTGCAAACAAGCAATAACCATGAAAAAGACGATTCTACTTGCATTCACACTACTGCTCAGCCTTGTTGCCTGCCAACAAGGACCACGGTACACCATAAACGGCAAAATGAATAGTGCCGAGGACACGTTGTACCTGTTTGGGTTCAACGACAGCCACGACAAGGTAACAGCCATAGCATGTGACGAGCAAGGAGAATTTTCTTTCACCATGGGCATCGACACCATAACCCCCTTGGGGCTTGCACTACCCGATGGCAAGGTGCTCACAATCTTCGGTGAGCCCGACACCGAAGCCGTAGTAATAAAAGACAGCGTCGATGGCAACAAGTGGGTTGTAAAAGGAGGAAAGGAGCAAGCCCGTTACGACAGCCTTGCCACCATATTGGAAAACATAACAAGCAACTCGGGGCGCATAATACACATCGACAATTTCATAAAAGAGCACCCGTTCAGCTGTGTAAACATAGCCCTTATACGCCGTTTCCTCATAGAGGCAGAATCGCCCAACAACCAATTTATACAAAGCAGGATAAAGAACCTTGGAGGAACACTGCAAGACGACGAGTTCTTCACCGCCATGAGGGAGAAGATTGAGAACAAAAACAGCAACACCCCTCACAAGATGTTCCCCTCGTTCAACACAAAGGACAAGAACGGCAAGAAAATCACATTAAAGGATTACAAAGACAAGTTGTTAATTGTAAACTTCTGGGCATCGTGGGACACATCGTCACGCGCACAGATGAAAGAGATAAGCAAGCTCTACCTTGCCACCGACACAAGCATGGTCAAGATGCTGAACATATCGCTCGACTACGACACCGACACATGGAAAAGATGCGTAGAGCAGGACAGCATAGCCGGTGACAATATATGCGATGGCAAAGCATGGGAAGGCGAGCTCGCAAAGCGATTCAGCATACCACACCTCACATTCAGCATGCTCGTGACACCGTTTCAGAGAATAGACATGTTCAACATCGACACAAACAGCTTCGAAGAAGCCGTAAACTCGGGCATCAAGAATTACATGCAAAAAGAGAAAAAGAAGAAAAAATAGCCTATGTTGGTAAAAGTTTTTGCGGCGGCACTGCAAGGCATCAACGCCCTGCCCGTAACCATTGAGGTAAATGCACTGCGAGGTATAAAATTTTTCCTCGTAGGCCTCCCCGACAACGCCGTAAAAGAGAGCCACGAGCGCATAAATTCGGCTTTTCAATACAACGGTTTGCGTTTTCCCGGCAAGCAGATTATAGTGAACATGGCACCGGCCGACATACGCAAAGAGGGCTCGGCCTACGACCTGCCCATAGCCATAGGTATCCTTGCCGCCGATGAAAAAATATCGATAGAAAAACTCGACCGCTACATGATTATGGGTGAGCTCGGCCTCGACGGAGGGCTCATGCCAGTAAAGGGCGCACTACCTATAGCCATAAAAGCAAGAGAGCTGGGGTACGAAGGCATAATACTGCCCACAGGGAACGCCGCCGAGGCAGCCGTGGTGAGCGACATCAAAGTTCTTGCAGCCGACAACCTCATGCAGGTTATAAAATTCTTGAACAACGAGGAGAGCATACCCCCCTACTCCATAGACATAGAACAAGAGTTCTATTCAAAGCAAAGCACATTCACATTCGATTTTAGCGAAGTGCGTGGGCAGGAAAGCGTAAAACGAGCCTTCGAGGTGGCGGCGGCAGGCGGCCACAACCTACTCATGATAGGCCCTCCCGGTAGCGGAAAATCAATGATGGCAAAGCGTTTGCCATCTATCCTGCCACCTATGAGCATAAACGAGAGCCTCGAAACAACCAAAATACACTCGGTAAGCGGACAACTCACCGGCGGAGCATCGCTCATAACACAACGCCCCTTCCGCAGCCCCCACCACACAATATCGTCGGTGGCACTTGTGGGCGGAGGAGCAAACCCCAAGCCCGGCGAGATATCTCTCGCGCACAACGGAGTACTCTTCCTCGACGAACTACCCGAATTTAACCGCACCGTGCTCGAGGTGATGCGCCAACCGCTCGAAGACCGCAAGATAAGCGTTGCACGTGCCAACTACAAGGTTGAATACCCCGCAAGCGTGATGTTCGTAGCCTCTATGAACCCCTGCCCGTGCGGATATTACAACCACCCAACCAAGCCATGCGTGTGCACACCGGCCCAAGTTCAACGCTACATGAGCAAGATATCAGGCCCGTTGCTCGACCGCATCGACCTGCAAATAGAGATAGTACCCGTACCCTTTGAAAAAATATCCGATGCACGCGAAGGCGAGCCCAGCGCATCTATACGCGAACGTGTCATCGAGGCCCGCAAAGTTCAAGAAGAGCGTTTTAAAGAAGAGGAAGGCATATACTGCAACGCGCAGATGACACCCAAGCTCATCGCCAAATATGCCACGCTCGACGAGCAGAGCCTCTCGATGCTTAAAACAGCCATGACACGCCTCAACCTCTCGGCACGCGCCTACGACCGCATACTCAAAGTAGCCCGCACCATCGCCGACCTCGACCACAGCGAGAACATACAGGCTGGACACATAGCCGAGGCTATCGGTTACCGCAACCTAGACAGAGAAAATTGGGGAGAGTAACGACCCAAGTTAGGTGGCATGCACCGCACCACTTTCCCGCCCCATTTATTCGCAAATACACCTTTTTTATGTAACTTTGCACACCCAAACAGAATAACAAAAAAACATAAGATACAATGACAAGAGAACTTTTCACAAAAGAGGCATACAAGATTGCCGACATAAACCTTGCCGACTTCGGCCGTAAAGAACTTGACATGGCCGAGCACGAGATGCCCGGTCTCATGGCTCTACGCGCAAAATACGGAGAGGAGAAACCCCTGAAAGGAGCACGCATAATGGGTTCCCTGCACATGACCGTTCAAACAGCAGTGCTTATTGAGACACTTGCCACACTCGGTGCCGAGATTCGTTGGGTATCGTGCAACATATACTCGACACAGGACCACGCGGCGGCAGCGATAGCAAAAGCCGGTATCCCCGTGTTCGCATGGAAAGGCGAAAACCTTGCCGACTACTGGTGGTGCACCTTGCAAGCACTAACCTTCGAAGGCGGTAAAGGCCCCTGCACCATAGTCGATGACGGTGGCGATGCCACACTCATGATTCACATGGGTTATGCAGCCGAGAACGATGCATCGGTGCTCAACTTCGACGAGAGCGCACCCGAGGACGAGAAAGAGTTGAAAAAACTGCTCGCACAGGTATTGGAGCACGACAACACATTCTGGCACAGAATGGCCACCGAGATTCAGGGTGTTTCCGAGGAGACAACAACCGGTGTACACCGCTTGTACCAGATGATGGAGGCCGGCGAGTTGCTCTTCCCCGCTTTCAACGTAAACGACTCTGTAACAAAGAGCAAGTTCGACAACCTCTATGGTTGTCGCGAGTCGCTAGCCGACGGTATCAAACGCGCAACCGATGTAATGATTGCCGGCAAAGTGGTTGTAGTGTGCGGTTATGGCGATGTGGGCAAAGGGTGTGCCAACAGCATGCGTTCATATGGTGCCCGTGTAGTAGTAACAGAGATCGACCCCATCTGCGCTTTGCAAGCAGCCATGGAGGGCTTTGAGGTCGTAACCATGGACGAAGCCTGCAAATATGGCAACATCTTTGTAACCTGCACAGGTAATATCGACATCATACGCATAGACCACATGGAACAGATGCCCGACCAAGCCATCGTCTGCAACATTGGTCACTTCGACAACGAGATACAGGTAGAGGCTCTAAAAAAATACGACGGCATACGTTGCCTGAACATCAAGCCCCAGGTAGACCGTTACTTCTTCCCCGACGGACACAGCATAATTCTGCTTGCCGACGGTCGCCTCGTAAACCTCGGCTGTGCAACAGGCCACCCCTCGTTTGTGATGAGCAACTCATTCACCAACCAGACACTTGCACAGATAGAGCTCTTTACAAAGAGATATGAGACAAATGTCTACTGCCTGCCCAAGCACCTCGACGAGGAGGTTGCACGCCTGCACCTTGCAAGCCTTAATGTACACCTCACCGAGCTCACCCCCGCTCAGGCGGCATACATAGGAGTAGACATCAAAGGCCCCTACAAATCGGATATATACCGTTATTAAACAATGGGCACACCCAAAAGCATTTGTGTATACTGCGCTTCGAGTAGCAAGGTAGATGCCTGCTACTCCGAAGCGGCATACACGCTTGGCAAGCTCATGGGAGAGAGAGGGATAACCCTCATAACAGGTGGCGGTTGTCAAGGACTCATGCGTAGCATAGAAGATGGAGCACTCCACCACCAAGGAAGAGCCATAGGGGTAATTCCGCAATTTATGGTCGAGCAAAATTGGCACCACACCGCACTCAGCGAGCTACGCATAACCAAGGACATGCACGAACGCAAGCAGATGATGGCCGACCTCTCCGATGCCATAATAGCCCTGCCGGGAGGTTGTGGCACCATGGAGGAGCTGTGCGAAATTATCACATGGAAACAACTCGGGCTCTACCTCAACCCCATTGTGATACTCAACACCAACGGTTATTACAACCACCTCATCAAGCAACTCGAGCAAGCTATCGAGGAGCACTTTATGGGCAAGATACACGGGGAGATATGGCATGTGGCACACACCCCCGAAGAGGCACTCGCGATTATAGACAACGCACCCGTGTGGGATAGCAACATACGAAAATACGCGGCACTATGACAGGTATTCCGGCACCATACAACATGGTAAACGACAACATTCTCATGTTGCTCTTCGTGCTAAACCTCATAGGCATGGCCTATGTGTTCATTATGAATGGTGGCAGCCTTACCGAACGCATAAAAAGCATGTTCTACTACGGCAAAAGCTCTAACCCCTTTAACGACCGCACACACATTACAGGCATTTGCAACACCCTGCTCTACTGGCAGACAATATTCTATTGCGCAATCCTCACACTTGGATACATGCAATACGGGCAAGTTGCCACAAGCGAGAAAGAGGCGCAAACAACCTTCTTTATACTCACGGCGATATTTGCGATATTCCTTTTGCTTAAAAGAGTTATATACGACGCATGCAACCTTATACTTTTCGGGCATCAACAAGCACAAGAGTGGAGACAGTCATATTTCTTTACAATAAAGCTGATAGGTTTCATGCTCTTTCCACTTGTTTCATGCATTCTGTTCGTAAAAGGTTTTAACAAAGAATATTTCACCACATATATCATATTTGTCACACTTGCCCACCTATTTACCTTTATTTCCAATTCCATAAAAATCATTTTTCACAAAAAGCGCAATTATTTGGATATTATTTTATATCTTTGCGCACTCGAATTTTTGCCCATGGCAATTCTATGGAGGTTAATTGGCCGTTTAGGCGTTTTTTTAACAATAAAAATTTAGGACATTGAAGGTAAGCAAGATTTTGGTTTCACAGCCGAAACCAGCAACAGGGAAATCTCCTTATTTTGATATAGCGAACAAGCACAATGTGCAAATAGACTTTTGCTCGTTCATTAAGGTTGAGGGAGTAAGCGCAAAGGAGTTCAGGCAGCAGAAGGTATCGATACCCGAGCACACAGCTATTGTATTCCTATCGCGTCACGCCATCGATCACTTTTTCACGCTATGTAAAGAGCTCCGTGTCACAATCCCCGACGACTTGAAGTATTTCTGTTTGTCGGAGACAATATCGCTATACATACAAAAATATGTACAGTACCGCAAGCGCAAAGTATTCTTTGGTAACGGACAAATCAAAGACCTTGAGCCTCTTTTTGTAAAACACAAAACAGAGCGCTACTTTGTCCCTATGTCGAACGTGCACAACGAAGAGCTGAACAAAATATTCGACACACACGGCATACAACACTCGCAAGCCGAGATGTACCGCACCGTGAGCACCGATATCCCTGCCGAATACATAAAATCGTACGACATGCTTATCTTCTTCAGCCCTCACGGCCTCGACTCATTGAAAAAGAATGTACCCGACTATGAGCAAGGCGAGCAACTTATAGCATGTTTCGGCAATGTTACAGCAAACTGCATTCGCAACATAGGCCTGCGCCTCGACCTCGAAGCACCCACAGCAACTGTTACAAACATGCCTGCCGCGCTCGACGAGTTCCTCACAAAGAACAACGCATAATATATCGTAACCCACACGGGAAAAAGATAAAAAGCCTGTTACCCACATTGTAGGACAGGCTTTTTTTATTACCTTGCAAACGTAATAAAAACAGCAACAGCATGCACAAGTATGGTTTTCCACTAAAAGAACATCTTAAAAGCAAAAGCATCATAGAACGGCTCTACGCACAAGGTACATCGGTAACAGCATACCCCCTGCGTGCCGTGTTCCTCGAGCTACAACCACACGAGCAGGAGACGACTGCAACCATACTCATAAGTGTGGCCAAACGCCGTTTCCGCCATGCAGTAGACCGCAACCTCATGAAACGTCGCATAAGAGAGGCCTACCGCCTGAACAAACCAACATTCATAGAAAAGCTCAACGAGCAGAACAAAAAGCTAGCCATCGCCATTCTATACATGGACAACAAACATAGCAGTACAGAATACCTGATACGCAAGATGCAAAAACTACAAACAGCAATAACAAGCAAAACAGAAAAGCAATGAGAAAAATCTTCTCCACCATACTCATTCTGCCCATACGCTTTTACCAAAGGTGCATATCGCCGCTCACACCACCCTCGTGCCGTTTCACGCCAACCTGCTCACAATATGCCGTGGAGGCCATAAGCAAACACGGCCCCATAAAAGGGCTTTACCTTGCCATAAGACGCATACTCCGTTGCCACCCGTGGGGTGGCTCGGGCTACGACCCCGTACCATAACCATGTACATAGATATTCACACACATAGCACAGAAAGAGGCGATAATGTCACACGCATCATAAACAGCAACGACATCACGCATGCAGGCCTCTACTCCACCGGACTGCACCCATGGGACATCGGCGAAGGGTGGCAAAATTTGTTTGCACAAGTTGAACACAACGCAACCCACGCCAGCGTTGTTGCCATAGGCGAGTGTGGTATCGACAAACTCACAAAAAGCAATATCACACTGCAAAAAGAGGTGTTTGAGGCACACATACACCTTGCCGAGAAGGTAAAAAAAACACTTATAATTCACTGCGTAAAGGCACAAGAAGAGATTATCGCCCTGCACCGCCTGACACGCCCCACACAACCATGGATAATACACGGGTTTCGCGGTAAACCGCAACAAGCAAAACAACTAATAAGAGAGGGTTTCTACCTATCGTACGGCGAGTTTTTTAACGAAGAGAGCTTGGCAGCCACCCCACTCAATCGGTTCCTGATAGAGAGCGACACAAGCCTGCTGAGCATAGAAGATATTTATAAAAAAGTTGCCAAAGCACTAAACCTCGACATTGAAAGCCTAATTTCCATAATAGAAAACAACACTGCCGAGTGCATGCTTACAGGCACCCGGCAGGATAATTTTAAATAGAGACAAAACAGCCGAACTTACACTATCGAATCGAGACTTGGAACATAATTTTGCTGAATAGCATCGGCAATATTGGTAGCCACCTCTATTCGACTCAGCCCGACACTCTCGCCAAAATTATATAGTAGCTCTATCTCATCTTTTGTGATAACCTTGTCGGCCATAACAATATCTATCATGTAGCGCAACATACCCTCGCGCATTCCGGGGTTGATTTTTAGAAGATTAGAGACCGCGTCGTTGAAAATCTCAAACACATCGCCTTGCGCAATCTCGTCGAGATACCATCGAGGGAATATCTTCAACGAAGCCAACTGCGAGATACAATAGTCAATCTCCTCCTTTGCAACACCCCCGTCTGAATTTGCAACAAGAATACCGGCGCTGGCAATGAAACGAGCTGTATGCTGGTCCTGCTCGCTATCGCCAACTTTAAGCAAAATAGATATAAGTTCCTCCATACCCTTATCGAGCTCTTCCTGCGAGGCAGATGTTGCAAAAAGATTCAAAGCCTGCACACGGATAGGATTAACCGGGTGCGAGGCTCTGCTCATACCCTTATCGTTAAGGAAGTAAGCAAGACGCTTGTTGTTGTCGGCAATCAAAGCATCTATACTCACATTCATCTTGGCGAGGTCGAGCCCCGAAGCCAATTTAAAGAACGCTGTCACGCAAGCTCCAAGATCCTCGGTGGCAATATAACCATACCTGTCGGCCACAAGCTCGGCCAACTGCTCGCGCAAACGAATCTTATACTGCAAAGTAACAGGTGCCGACACTTGCGGAGGGAAGACAAACCGAATGAGACGAGCAAGTTCGGTATCCTTGTTAATGAGATGACCAAGTTCGTGCCCGATAACAAATTTCAGCTCTTCGCGTGTCATGAGGCTGAACAGCCCCGAATTTATATTTATTATATTGGGCTCATTCTCCCCCTCCGAAGCTACGGAAAAAGCATTCACGGCAGAATCGCCGGTAATATAAAAATCGACATCAGCAGTGTAGCCAAGTTTATCTTTCACCTCGTGGCAGAGGTCGTAAAAATCGCTCAAAAGTTCTTTCTCCACCTTTAAGCTATGCCCCTCCATACTGCTTCTCCAATAAATATTACTGTTCGAAGAGCAGTTTATTTGGCTTAACACCTCCTGAACCACATCTCCTTGAAGGGCTTTATATATCTGTTCGCCAAGTTGTTTCTCCAGCTCTATGGCTGGTTCCAACCTGCACCTGTTATTTACGACAGAATCGTTAGATTTTGCACCTCCCATACCAAACAAATTGAGTTTTCCCATAGTGTAAATGTTTTAGTTAGTAGTAGTATTCTGTTACCCCTGTTGTTTGCAGAAATTCACTTTTCACAAATGTAGCATATTTTATTAAACTACAAAAACAAGGGGACTTATGTAGATTATAAAATTAACTTTTCGCATTTAGTGACAAAAAGAATGATAAAAATTTGGCTTTTTAGTTGGAAAGTTATATCTTTGCATCGCTTTTTAGCAGAAAGCACTAAGGATTGTCCTATGGTGTAATGGTAGCACAACAGGTTTTGGTTCTGTTTGTCTTGGTTCGAATCCAGGTAGGACAACAGAAGAGGTCGGCTTTTAGCCGACCTCTTCTGTTGTATATATTACCCCTACTACGCAAACCATAATAATACAACATAAACACCCTACCCTCTGTGCGGAGGATAGGGTGTTTATATATTAAAATATTATGTTTTAGGCAAAAACGAACGTATAGAGGACAAAGCACCAGTGTGCCACGATAGCCGCCACTATACCACCTATGGTGTGGGCAAGAATAGCCTTCGAGGTGAGGTTACGGTAGCCTATTGCATCGAGCATGGCTGTGTGGGTGCTCAAATAACCGCTCCAACACATACCTATGGCTGTGAAGACCGCAATAGCATTGCCATCTATCCACCCTGCTGACGCAAAGTTAGGCACAAGGCCCAAAGCCGCACCCACCGCACCAAGTGCCGTGATGGGGAAAGCTATGAGGTGCGGGTCGTGGAAGCCAAATAGAAACTCAAATATAAAGCTCAACTTGCCACCTATCCAAGGCAACAACTGCACACCCTCGTAGGCGGCACCGGTAAAGGTTCCACCTGCCGACGGCCCAAAGGTAAAGAGCATTACAAGTGTGGAGATTATGAGCACACCGGGAATAATGGCTATACCCACATCGACACCTGTGCGACCACCGTCGAGCAACGAGTCGAGTATTCTTTGGAAGAGAGGCTTTGCCTCCTCCTGCGCCTCGAGCTCTTCGATCTCCTGTGCATCGCTTGCATCTTCGTGCTTATATTGGGGGTAAGCCTTTACCACAAAATATTGCATAATGCGGGTAGAGACCATACAACCACATATTGCACCAAAAAGGCCTATGAAAGGCTCCGCAAAATAGGACTGCCCCACCATGAACACTATCACAAGAAGGCCCATACCAAAAGCCGTACCGAAATTCGTGAGCGATATAAACTGATACTTCTTAAAGTAGGCGCTGAAACGCTTATCCTGTGCAAGAGATATTATAGCCGGGTTATCGGACAGGAAGGTAAGTACCGCACCAAGCGATGCAACACCTGGCAGATTGAAAACAGGCTTCATGAGCGGACGCAACAATTTTTCGAGCAGGCTTACAACACCAAATTCCACAAACAGACGACCTATCGCACCTGTGATGACACAAATAGCCATGAGGTAGAACACCGTGTTCAACAAGAGGTCGTGAGCCGTCTTCATAATGGTATTGAGCATATTAGCCGTTCCCATTTGAGATGCCAAATAACCGAAAAGAAGGAAAATCACCACCAGACACACTATGCCCGAAGGGATAAATTTTAAAAGTCTCTTCATTGCATTAGAACTTTAGAGCATTCAATAGGTCCATCTTCCATGTAACGCCCACTGTTATGTATGTTTGCTTATCGAGCAAAACAGTCGAAGCACCTGCATCGTCGCCAAAGGTGTACGAACCCACAGCATGCAGACGAATATCGTTCTTACCATCTTTCAAAGGGAAATACTCAACGCCGGCAGTCACACGCTTAATTTCGGTATCGGCAACAACAAGATAATCCTTTGCATTCCCGGTATTGTTCACATCGTAGCTTGCCTTACCAAAGATATTCAGCTTCTCGCAAGGCCTCCACGCCACCTTGCCGATTACCGAAAAGTCCTTTGCAAGAAAGGCCTGACCGCTTGCCGCACGGTTCATGAGGTCGAGCTCGACAGATACGTTACCCACATCGAAGCGGTTGCCCAACGATATATAATTAACGAACTTACCGGGAAGATACTCCATCATATTCACCGAGTAGAGTGTGCTGAAACAGCCATGAGAACCCACCCACATAAGATTATAGGCATACATCTCCTCCTTTGCCACGCGGAAGGGGCTTTCGCATAGTTGGAACATTATCTTATCCTTGCCCTCATTCAAAGCATAGGCGATGCTTCCTCCCCACTGATAGCAATTTATATGTTGCCACCACTCGGAGCAGGCATAGAGATCGATGGGCGCGGCATCGTACTCGTAACCACCTATTGCCACAACCTGCTTACCGGCCGACAACTGCCAATTATTCTTGCTATATGTGAGGTAGAGCCAGTCGGTAGCATCGAAAAAGCTGGCATCGCCGTTCTTTTTGTTCAGTCGCTGACGATAAGAGTAAGAAAATTCACTGTTTATATTCCCGTCGAGACGCAGGTTCAAGAACTTACCCTTAAAACCGGTGTTCTCGTCGATGGTACTCTCTTCGAGATATTCACGTTGATAGTCACCACGCGCTTCGAGACGCAAATTCAACAATTTCTGTTCTTGTGCCGATAACGACATGCACATAGCAAGTGCCAAGATTGCAAAAAATATCTTTTTCATAGCAATAAGTATTATTTTTTGCAAAAATATATTATTTGCACAATTTTGCAAATTTTGAGAGAATGATTAGAAGCTGTTAAATATCCGAAGCAGTTTCTTGCAAGCAGGCACTACACCTTAAAAGAGTTCACAGCCTCCACAACGGCCTGCACCTCGGCATCGGTGAGCAGGGGCGAGATAGGGAGGCTAACCTCGGTTGCATGAATATGTTCGGTCACAGGTAGCGACAAATGGGCATACTCGCACATTGCCACCTGACGATGCGGAGCCACGGGATAGTGTATAGCTACCTCCACGCCTTGCTCGCGCATGTGATGTATAAACGCTTCGCGATGTTCGGTAAAAACCGTGAACACATGATACACATGAGCCTCTATCGGTGCCGGAGCCGGCAGTGCAACCAAGGGGTTGTTTATCTCGCTCATGTAACGCTGTGCAACGGCCACACGGCGTGCGTTATCGCTGTCGAGGCGTTGCAGTTTAATAGCAAGCGCAACAGCCTGCACCTCGTCGAGACGGCTGTTCACCCCCTTATATACATTTATATATTTCTTTTCGGAGCCATAATTCGCCATGGCTCGTACCACCTCGGCAAGCTCTTTATCGTTGGTTGTAACAGCACCTCCATCGCCCAAAGCACCAAGATTTTTTGCAGGGTAAAAGCTGAAAGCTCCTGCATCGCCTATGCTACCCACGCGCTCACCACGATATAATGCGCCATGAGCCTGTGCACAATCTTCGAGCACCTTCAACGAGTAGCGTCGAGCAATATCCATAATGGGCCCCATGTCGGCAACACGACCATACAGATGCACAGGAAGCAGTGCCCTTGTTCTCTCTGTAACAAGGCCTTCAATCTTTGTCACATCGATGTTACAGGTGTCGGCACAAGGCTCGCAAAGAACAGGTACAAGCCCCGCCTCAATTATTGCAAGCACCGACGCTATATAAGTATTTGCAGGCACAATAACCTCGTCGCCATTCTGCATAAAACCAAGCTCCTTATATGCACGAAGCACAAGCGTGAGAGCATCGAGACCATTACCCACACCCACACAGCAAGCAACACCGCAATAGGCCGAAAAAGCCTCCTCAAAGCGTTTACACTCCTCGCCAAGCAGATACCAGCCACCCTTTACCACCTCGGCAATCTTTTCGGTGAGCTGTGGTTCGAAGGAGTTATTAATCTTCTGTAAATCGAAATACTTAACCATCGATAATAGAATTTACATCAATCTCATATGTATCGTAAACCACAGCACGAGCCCCAAAGCCCTCCTTCTGGAAGATAAGCCCTTTATTCAGGAAACGGCCTCCCTGCTCCACCGAGTTGCCAAACTCAAAATACTCCTTATCGGCATATTCCTTGTTTATGAGATGGCTGAACAGACAGTCGAGTGCACCACACTCGCGCCCCTCGGCGGTAGATGCGATATATTGCACATGTGCCACGCGAGAGGTAACATACATAACCACACCTGCCACCCTGTCGCCACCGCTGTTGAACGCACTATATAGCACTATTTTCCCGAGGAACAATGTTGCAAGCCTTCCCATCTGCCCGGCTGTGTGAACGGGTGACACGCCATGCCTCTTTTCGAGGTTCTCCTCCAATATGTTCCAGAAGGAGGCGTAATCCTCGTCGCGACGCACGGTTACACCGCTCTTTACAGCAAGTTTCACCTTGCGACGTCGCAGAGTAGAAAAGCCACAAGGCTCGCGCAGCCATACGGCCGACGACACCTTACGCTGAACCAAGCGGGCATTATAGCGAAAAAGAGCATACAAATCCTCCTCGGCAGGGTACGAGGCATAAATATGTGGCAAAGGACGATATATTATTTTCTCGACCTCACTATTTTCTACAAGATAATCGCGCAAGGCCGAGAATATATCCATAACCTCCTCCACACCTGTGGAGAGCCCTATCATAAGACCGCCATATGTGAGACGACCATGAGAGTCGAGCACTTTGCCTTCGATGTTTGCAGGGAGAAGAGCAACAAGCCTGTCGCCTTTATAAAACATGAGCGAGTGGTCCTCCACGCAAGGGTTGTGCTCCATCACCTCGTTTATATAGGTACGACCAAGAAGAAACGTGGCATTCTTTACCGATTCTAAAAAACCGTTCCACGCCTGTTCCATAGAGTTGTCATAGCGAACAACCGATATTTTATACCCTCTGCCTTCTCTCATTGCCTGTTTATATATTCGAGGAACTCCTCGTGCGAGTTTATGTAGGTCGATGTGTCGTAATTGTGCGATGCAAAAGCAAGCAACACCGCATCGTGCGAAAAGTTTTTAAGTTCGCGCCATGTTTCGGGTGGCACAAGAATACCACTATTTTTTGACGACAGATTATATGTGCGACGACCGTTTTTATCTTCGAGACAGACATCTACGCTACCACACACCGCCACCAGATACTCGTAAGAGACCTTGTTGGCATGATAACCGCGCTCGGCACCGGCCGGCACATCATATATCCAAAAAACGCGCTCTATGGGGAAAGGCACATTACCCATAGACTCAACTATTGTGAGTGCTCCCCGTGCATCTTTATATGTTTTTATATCGTCCATGCTTTTTAAACGCTATTTATGCCCTTTTATTATAGCACAGGGGCATATGTCTTTTCAATGTTTTCCATAATCTCCATAAGCTCGTCTACCTTTTCGGCACGAAGAAGAGCTATGCGCATGGGGCGAAAGTCGGGCAGGCCTTTGAGCAAGGGCGTGGCTGCAAGGTGACGACGCACATGCAGAATACCGGGCCTCTCGCCCAGCCACTCAACACTCTCTTGCACCTGTGTGCGCAATATATCCATGCACTCTTTGAAGGTGAAAGGGGTGGCGTGAGTGCCGTTAAGCAGATAGTGCTTCACATCGCGGAATATCCATGGTTGCCCAAAGCTGGCACGTCCTATCATTATGGCATCTACCCCGTAGCGGTCGAAGCACTCTTTTGCACGCTCGGGGGTTTTTATATCGCCGTTACCTATGATGGGTATGTGCATACGGGGATTCTCCTTTATCTTCCCTATAAGTGTCCAGTCGGCATCACCGGTGTACATCTGTGCGCGAGTGCGACCATGAACGGTGAGGGCGGCAATACCACAATCCTGCAAACGCTCGGCAAGTTCCACTATACATTTACTGTTCTCGTCCCAGCCAAGACGGGTTTTCACGGTTACAGGTATCTTCACCGCATCGACCACAGCCTTGGTTATCTCCAACAATTTGGGAATATTTTGCAACATGCCGGCTCCACACCCTTTGCGTGCAACTTTTTTCACTGGACACCCGAAGTTTATATCCAGAATATCGGGGTGCGCCTGCTCCACACGCTTGGCCGCTTCGACCATGGGCTCTACCTCGTTGCCGTATATCTGTATGGCGACGGGACGCTCCTGCTCATAGACAGTGAGCTTGCGCACGGTGCTGTTTATGTCGCGTATGAGCGCATCGCTCGACACAAATTCGGTATACACCATATCAACTCCGAACCGTTTGCACAGCAGACGAAACGCTGCGTCGGTAACATCTTCCATAGGTGCAAGAAACACCGGATATTTTCCAAATTCTATGTCGGCTATCTTCATTCTTTTCTCTTTTTCGGGTATATGTTACAAATTTAGTGCAAACGGGCGAAACAGCAAAGCAGTTACACATAAAGTGACAAAAACAACATGAGGCCGGACCAAAATTTTATTTTGACACAGCCTCATGGTTAATATATTTTTCTCGTTCTGTTACTCGGCAACAGCCTTTAAATAGTTTTTCAACGGGTTGGCATACATCTCGAGAATCTTTGTACGCAGGAAGGCTTCGTCTTTGTTGGGAAGGTCCACCTTGGCAACACGCTCGGCAAGGTAGGCATCGAGCCTTACCACATCTTCGGGGGTGTATTTGTCGGCAAACTGCATGTCACCTGTCAGCAACCCATAGCAGTAGTAGTTTATGGGCCAGAAACGGTAGTTTTTGTGTATATGTTTGTCGATGATGCGTGCCACGGCGGCGGTAATCTCGTTCTTTGTGAGCGTGCGGTCTATCTTGTCGATCTCGTCGTTTATGCACTCGGCTACATGGTAGTGTATGGCACCTTTGTAGCCCATAAGGCCCTGTTGCATGTTGGCAAGGTCGTCCATGGGCGATTTTTTGTGTTCGGGGTTGTCGCGCTTCTGCTGGAACTCTTTTGCTTTGAGGTAGTCGCACGGGTCGAACTCGTAAGAGATAGATGTGGGGGCAATATTAAGTTCCTTCAAGGCATCGACCACGTTACCGCTCGAGTACATTGAAAGCATCTTTATGAGGCCCTCTTGTGTCATGTCGTTAGAGTCCTTTGCACGCCCCTCGCGCTGTGCCAACCATACAGGCTGTTTGCGCTCGGCGATAGCGTGGTGCATGTAAGACGAGAGCCTCTTCGACGAAGCGAGCATCTCGCGTATCGATGCCGAACGCTGAACGATGAAGCTACGGTTCACTCGCACAAGTTTCTTAATCCACGGACGTATGAGCAGGTTGTCGCCGATAGCAATCTCAACCGTGTTACCCACATGCTCTATGAACAGAATGCACAGCAACGCCGAGTCGAGTATTATATCTCTGTGGTTCGATATACAGAGCGCACTCTTCATGCTCTCCTTGTTTTCGTAGCTCAATGTGAGACCGGTGCTAAGCTTTGCGAGCAAACCTTTCACGAACGGTGCCACTACTGCCTTTTGAAAGTCGATGTTTGTCTTCGACGCACGCATAGCACCCGCCAACTGCTCAAAAGGCATGCCGGGGAAAGCATAACCCATGGCTACTTGAAACTCGGGGTCGGCAATAAGTTCTTCGAACACTGCCGGAAGTTCTTCGGGCACATAAGGACGAATCTCGTCATACTCTGCTGGGATATTCATGGTATAAAGTGTTTTGAATGTTTCTTTTTCACAAAATACGGCAAAATTTTTCAAAAAAGCAAAAGCAACCATCTATTTTATTCCTTTTACTCACATAAAAACATTGCAAGAGAGAGCAGGAAAACAAAAAAAGTAAGGGCGAAAGCTCTTGTGCCCTCGCCCTCGGTCTGTTTTTATCATCACACATCAACCACAGACAGACCTCCGGTGCCCGGGCTATACATCGTTGTCGGCACACCGTAAAAGTAAAAGGATTTTACCGCCTTTTTTGTTCAACCCGCACCTTAGCCCGTGTCTCATTTTTTTTAAAGAGCAATGCCCACATTAATAAAAAAATAGTATTACTTTTGCAAGTAAACATATTTGAATAAATTGCCAAAATTCATCATACCATGAACCGCAACGAAACAAACAGAACAGAATTCGACAAAAAAACGTGGGTTACACAATTTATCGAAAATTTTAAGCACTTGTTACATCTATCGAGCAACACCGACAACAGAATAACAAACGACATGCTTGTCCAAATAGGCGAAAACGACGAAGAAAAAGAACTAATACAAGAGATTTGCGAAGAGATAGACAACTTTCATGCAAACATCAGGGAGATAGAAAATGAGCAACAGAGCAACCCTGAGCTATCCGAAGGAGAGTGGTTGAGCCAAAAGATGGAAGAAGAGATGCAGGACATAGCCCAAAAGCTGGAAGGTCGCAACTTGACAGCCGACGAGCTCAAAGAGTTTAGAAAAAAAGTGAACCAAGCACAAGACATAGAGATTGAGACCGAGGCAAAAGCCCTCGAAGAGGAGAGCGAGTTCATGAAGCAAGAGTTAAACAACGAAAAAGAGGCTTAACTATGGACAACAGGAATCAACTATTGGCTTCGATAAAAAAGTTACGCAATTTGAAGCATATAACCTTTGCCACGATAGACGAATCAATACTTGGCAACGAAGATAAGATTTACAAATATTTCGATGCACCATTCAACTCACAAACCGATATTGAATTCGAAAAATTGGCATCGACAGCTGTAATCAAGAGCACATATTCATCTTCGATACCCGAATTTGCAAAGAAAAATCTTGCACAAATACAGGTTCGACAAATAGTAGAGGCACTACGGTATGCAAAGCTCGACTACAAATTCGAGACCGAGAGCATAACGGCAAAGACATACCAAAAGATGTTAAAGAAGAATTTTGTTGCCCAGAATTTCGAAATTTTCAAAAAATGCAAAAATGAGGTATTACTCAAAGGTGCTCAAATAGGAGTTGGTGGAGCAATAGGCCTCTTAACCGCTTCGTTGGGCATCGCAGCTGTTCCTGCCACTATGGTAGGCGTTGTTTCGTGGAGCATAGTGACTGCTATCGACATATTGGTGCCACAAGAAATTAAGGAGAAAATAAAAAAGAATGTGCAAGAGGCTACCACCCAGTGTATAGGTATGGCAAAAAGAGCCGTAACAAAATTAAAAGAGGCCGGGCAAAAGATTGCCGAAAAACTCTCACCGGTAATAGCCAAGGCATCGAGCGCACTCGAAAAGGTGGGTAATGCCATAAAAGCCGGTAGGAAGACAACAAAGCAGACCGCAAAAAAGATGTGGGACAAATTTTTCGGTTAAAAACAAAAGCGACGACAAACTACAAAAACCGCACTATCTATGTATGCAGAACTTAAAAACCGCATAATCACAGGGCTGTTAAGCTCGCCCATCACCTACATACCACATTTTCATTATGAGTTCATAGACGAGGTTATAATGGATATTCTATCGCCTCGGGAAGGAAGAAAAATAATCGACCTTAATATTGAGGATATTTGTGAATTTGATATAAAGCTAGGCATTATCGACTTTGAGACAAAGCACCCCGATAAGGATTGGAGCATCACATTAGAGGGCCTGCTTGAATGCATAATATCGGGAAAGAAAAGCCTTGTAAACAACAAAAAAGTGTTTATAATAAAAAATGCCGATAAGATATTGAGTATCGAAGAGGTGCAGGCCATGCTACAACTATTTGCGCAAAAGCACGAGAGGGGCGACTACGACATATTATATTCAATAATATTAGTCTCGTCGGAGTCTTCGTTTGCGCTCCCTGTGGGCATAGAAAAAATAGCCACGATAGTAGATGTTAGCGCACCCACCGAACACGAGATAGCCCGATATATAGAATCCTTAGGGATAGAGGTATCGAACAATTATGTAGGGCAACAAAAGCAATGGGTACTTAAAAACTTTATAAGAACGCTTCAAGGCCTACAATTATACGAAATAAAACAGACAATTAAATCGTCTATCATTCGAACGGGCGGTCGAATATCGGAAAAAACCATCTCGATAGCACTTGAAGAGAAAAAGAACATTGTAAAAAAGTCGGGTATAATAGAGGTCGTTAATACCGATGTTACCTTTGACGAGGTTGGCGGGCTCGAGAATCTGAAAGCCGACCTGTCGGACAAAGCAAAGATTTATTCCCATCTGAGCCTTGCAACCGACCTCAACATTCCCCTACCAAAAGGAATACTCATCATCGGCATGCCCGGTTGCGGTAAAAGCATGATAGCAAAGTCAATAGCCGAAAAGTTCGGAGTATCACTATTGCGTCTCGATGTAAACAGGCTTATGGGGCAGTATGTGGGCCAAAGCGAGCATAACCTGCGACGTGCATTAGAGACGGCCGAAGCCGCGCACCCCTGTGTCTTATGGATAGACGAGATTGAAAAAGCATTTGCAGGCAGTAGCGGAAAAGGAGAAAGCGACATGCTTGTAATGCGCCTGATGGGTCACTTTCTCACATGGATGCAAGAGAGAAAGACTGCCGTATACATAGTAGCAACAGCCAACGATGCCATGCGCCCCGAATTTATGCGCAAAGGTCGTTTCGACGAGGTCTACTTTGTCGATTTTCCCACCATGGACGAACGCATCGATATACTTAAAAAGAAGATTCACAAATACGACACAAGCAACAGCATCTTTGATTTTTCGGAGCTAAAAGAGAAAGACACTTACAAGTTAAAGGCTTTAAAAGAGATTTCCCAAGCCATGGGAGCAAACGAAACTAATGCAGGCGGGTTTTCTGGTGCCGAGATTGAGAGCGTGGTACACATGGTTATAGAGTCGAAATTTATCGAATATATAAATTCCATAGAAGCAGGCAAAAGTATCTCGTCGATAAAGATAGGCATAAATGATTTTAAAG
Organism: Bacteroidaceae bacterium; assembly: GCA_045631905.1. Lineage (GTDB taxonomy): Bacteria > Bacteroidota > Bacteroidia > Bacteroidales > Bacteroidaceae > HGM04593. The sequence goes on along the minus strand of JAZQVO010000005.1, from coordinate 100,846 downwards.
AAAAAGCCTCCCTGATAAAAGATGCCGTAATGTGTAATCAGAAGGGTAAAAAGCAGGAGAAGAGCGACTTTGAAAAGACCAACATAGAACGAATAAGAGATATTCAAGCCGTCTATAAATTCAAGGACGCATCAATACAAAAATAATAGACGAAACAATGAAGACAATACTATATATTGGAGACAGATATTGCTCCGACATAACCGAACTTAAAACAATAATAGATAGTTCCCCTGCACAAAATTCCCTAATAGGCAAAGAACTCTTGTGCATACTGAAAGATGGCATATTGGCAAATTGGTTGAACGACGGTAACAAAGAAGAACAATTACTCGCAAAAAAATTGCCAACTATCGAAGAGGGAACCTCCGACTTCGAGCTTTTAAGAAAGATGGGCGAGTGTTTCAAATCGGAATACAAAGCTCAAGCGTTAAATATTCTCGACTATATTACATTGCAAAAGGCAGAAGTTGATATAGATGACAAAACAGCAAAAGAGCTACCATTGAAAAACGCAAGCATCATGTGCATTGGAAAAGATTCAGCCGACATGTACTTTAAGTTTAAGTTTAAGGTGGAAAAGGCTATCGGCGAGAAGGCTGTTTTCGATTTAAGAATACGCAAAGCGGACCTCTGCAAAGAATCAAAGATACCCATACCCCATATTGCAATACACGAGCGTTCCAACCTTATATACAACCAAGATTTAAGAAACCCCAACAACATTTTTGAGTTGTGGTTTCCCATATCATGTACCTTTACCTTTGATTACATCATGAAACCACAAGTGGAGCTCGTCGCCACATTCATGGGGAACGAAACCGTTTTATGGGAAGGCGTGCTTTCCAACGATATTATTCAGGTGGGAAATATCTCATTCAAAATGATTCATGTAGAAGGTGGAGATTTTGATTTAAAAAATATCCAACCTTATTCAACTTCGAATATCGAGCGCTTACAAAACTTCTATATTGCAGAAACGCAAGTGACACAAGAACTTTGGGAGCATGTTATGAAAAGCAACCCCGCATTTACAATCAACAAGCAATGCCCGGTTCGTGGTGTCAATTGGCTCGATTGCCAAGAATTTATAAAAAAGCTGAACGAAATAACAGGGCTCACATTCAGGTTACCAACAGAGGCTGAGTGGGTATTTGCGGGAAGTGGTGGCAACCATTCTGCCGGATACATTTATAGCGGAAGTAATAATATTAATGAAGTTGGTTGGTACTACGATAATAGTGGAGGCCACCCTCACCCTGTAAAAGAACTAAGACCAAACGAACTTGGTATTTACGACATGACAGGGAATGTTCATGAATGGTGTCAAAATTATATTAATGATATCATAGACAATTGTCACCCCATTACAGGAGGCTGTTTTCAGGGTGTGCCTTTCTTAGAAAGACATCTCCGCCCCATTAGAGGAGGCTGTTTTCAGAGTGCACATTTTAATTGCACAAACATATATAGGAGAACATTATATGAAAAGGAAAAAGACACTGCTGTCGGTTTTCGTCTCGCATTAGACGCATAAAGCCCTCCCTTGCATAATATATTGCCAACAACAAAAGGAAACAACAACATGACAGGCGACACATTTCGCAACTCAGAGGCTGTTGTTTCCTTTTTTTTGCGTAACTTCGCCCATTATATACAAATTACATCTTTATGCTTCAAAGAAAAGATTTTGAGATTATGGCACCCGCAGGCTCACGCGAGAGCCTCATGGCAGCCATTCAGGCAGGTGCAAACTCGGTATACTTTGGTATCGAGCACCTTAACATGCGTGCCCACTCGGCGAGTGCATTCACCATAAACGACCTTCGTGAGATTGCGCAGATTTGTGACGAACACAATATTAAAAGTTACCTCACCGTAAACACTATCATATACGAGAACGACCTCGACATGATGCACAGCATTGTAGATGCGGCGGTGGCAAGCGGTATTTCGGCTGTAATTGCGGCAGATATTGCCGTTTTGCAATATTGCAACAGCGTGGGCATGGAGGTGCACCTATCGACACAGCTCAACATAAGCAACAGCGAGGCTTTGAAGTTCTATGCCCGCTTTGCCGATGTAGTGGTGCTTGCACGCGAGCTCAACATGGAGCAGGTGGCGGCTATTCACAAAATAATAACCGAGGAACATATTTGTGGCCCCAAAGGCGAGCTCATACGCATAGAGATGTTTTGCCACGGAGCACTGTGCATGGCAGTTTCGGGCAAGTGCTACCTGTCGTTGCACCAGCTGGGACGTAGCGCCAACCGTGGAGAGTGCATGCAGGTGTGCCGTCGCGGCTACATCGTAAAGGACCGCGAAAGCGACATAGAGTTAGAGGTTGATAACAAATATATAATGTCGCCCAAGGACCTCAAAACCATTCGTTTCATCGACAAAATGATAGAGGCAGGTGTGAGGGTGTTCAAGATTGAGGGACGTGCGCGTGGTCCCGAATATGTGCAGACCGTCACAAGCTGTTACAACGAGGCTTTGGAAGCCTACCTCGACGGCTCGCTCAGCGAAGAGAAAAAAGATGGCTGGGACACACGCCTTGCCACGGTATTCAACCGCGGTTTCTGGGACGGCTACTACTTGGGGCAAAAGATAGGTGAGTGGAGCAACATCTACGGTTCGCAAGCCACCGAGAAGAAGGTATATGTGGGACGTGGAGTAAAATATTTCTCAAAGCTCGGTGTAGGAGAGTTCTACATAGAGGCAAGCGAGTTGCACGTTGGCGACAAACTGCTTGTCACAGGCCCCACAAGCGGAGCTATGTACTTGGAGCTCGAGGAGGCCCGTGTAGACCTCGGCCCTGTGGATACTGTGCCCAAGGGAGTGTATGTATCGTTCAAAGTACCTGCCAAAGTGCGCCCGGCCGACAAACTATATAAGATTGTGAGCACAAAGGCGTGCGACTAAGCCCCATGATAACCCCCGTTCCGCTTTTTACAGGTGACACCATCGCCATAGCCTCTCCGGCAGGTGCCGTGCGCGAGCAAGCCATAGTACTACAAGCCACCGAGGCTCTGCGCTTGCGCGGATACAAGGTTGTGACAGCCCCACACACTCTCACACGCAACGGCTATTACAGCGGGACACGAGAGGAGCGCGTGAGCGACCTTGCCGGCCTGCTCGCCGACAAAAACATAAAAGCAATACTTTGCAGTTACGGTGGATACGGCTGTGTTCACTTGGTAGAGGAGCTATCGACACTTATAGCCGAGAACCCCAAATGGTTAATAGGCATGAGCGACTGCTCGGCACTGCACGCGGCATGCGTAGCAAGCGGAGTAGAGTCGGTACACGGGCCACAATGCCGTCACATAGCCACACAACCACACAGCGTTGCCACCGAACATCTGTTCGACATTCTTGCGGGTAAACGCCCTGTATACACCACCGCACCCCATCCGCTAAATATCAACGGAGAGGCACGCGGTACTCTTGTCGGTGGCAACCTGTCGGTAATAACGGCTCTTGCCGGCTCGCCTTACGACCTATTCAAAGAGGGCAGAATAATTTTCATAGAGGACACAGGCGAGCTACCCTACCGTGTAGAAAGGCTCATGTTTCAACTTAAATTATCGGGGGCCTTGGCCTGGATAAAGGGGCTTATCGTGGGGCAGTTTACCGGTGTAAAAGAGCATACGGGCTTCGGAGGTACCACCTATGAACTTATATATAATATTGTGAAAGGGTATAATATACCGGTATGTTTTAATTTCCCCGTGGGGCACTGCGACAACAACATGCCTCTTATAGAAGGTGCCGATGTATGTTTCTCGGTGACAAATGATGGAGCTGTTGTGGCATTTTAGGAGCTACCTCTTTTTGAGCACAGATAATAACGAAAGACAAATACCACCCATCACAAAAGAGCTCACATCGGCTCATTATATATGTTTTCCAATTAAGAAAAATATTCTTCGTAATTTTCATCATCGTAGATAATTATATCCTTCTATATTAAAACAGACTAACAGGGTTGCAAAATATATTTTGCAACCCTGTTAGTCTGTCAGCCGAATTTGTCGATGCGTTACCATCTCACCCCATCTTTGCTTTGAAAGCAAGAGCATAGAGCCTCATCTGCTTTATCATCGAGAGGAGGCCGTTGCTACGTGTGGGCGACAAATGCTCTTTAAGGCCTATCGCCTCGACAAAATAGGGGTCGCTGCCAAGAATTTCGTCGGGGGTGTGGCCCGAATATACCTTTATGAGCAGTGCCACAATACCTTTCACTATGAGAGCATCGCTCTCGGCACGAAAGTATACCTTGCCATCAGTAAAATCAGCCTGCAACCACACACGGCTCTGGCAACCCTCTATGAGGTTGTTATCGGTCTTATACTGCTCGTCGAGCGCAGGTTGTTCGCCACCAAGGTCTATGAGCAGTTGATAGCGGTCGAGCCAGTCGTCGAAACCGCTAAATTCATCTATTATCTCGTCTTGTTTTTCGTTTATTGTACTCATATTCACTAAAATCCCTTATTTCTCGCTATAAATTACAGCCATCACAGTCTGCCCCACAGCTTTCAGCGTTGTGGCATCTATCCACCCCATGTCGTCTTTTACCGTGTGATGATAGGGGCCGAAACCATTTGGGCTGTTACTGTCGCAGTTTATAATATCAATGCAGGGGAGGTTCATAAACTCGTTCACATAGAGGTGGTCGTCGGTTACCATGCCACCCTGCTCGTTTATGAAGTAGCTTGCATAACCCTCTTTCGAGGCTTGCGCCCACACCTTATCGACTATTGAACGGGCATAATGGTCGGACAACCCCTCGCGGTAGAAGGTGGAGCCGGAAGCCCCCACTATGTCGAGCAAGATGCCGTAACGGGCATAATAACCGGCCTTGTGTGGGAAGCGCGACCAATATTGCGAACCAAGAGCCCAAGAGTGGTCCATGCCCTCGCCTGTGTACTCGTCGTTGTCGTGACGACCATAGTCCTCGGCATCGAAAAATATTATATCGATACCAAGCTCTGTGGGCACTGCCGACAGATGACGGGCTATCTCCATGAGCACACCCACACCGCTTGCACCATCGTTGGCACCCAAGATGGGTTTATAGTGGTTGGCTTGGTCGGGGTCGCTGTCGGCCCACGGACGGCTGTCCCAATGAGCGCAAAGCATCAAACGCTTTCTCTTTTGTGGCTGAAACTGTGCTATTATGTTACGCGCCTGCAACTTGTCGCCGTTATACGCGGTGAGTGTCACATTTTGTGTAACAACCTCGGCACCGTATGCACGCAGTTTATTCTCCAAATAGTCGCCACATGCGCGGTGAGCTTCGGTGTTGGGCACTCGAGGCCCGAAAGCAACCTGCTCTGCCACAAACGAGTACGCACTATCGGCATCGAAGATGGGCACTATCGCGGCCGCCTCAATAACGGTCGGGGTGCTCTTTTTTTTCTCTCCGCCACATGCGACAAGCAACAACGCAGTTACAAATATTGCAAGAACAGCTCTCATTCTCATTTATTAAGTTTCCAGGTTGCACCCTCCTTTGAATCTTTAATCTCAAAGCCTAGGGCCGAAAGTTCGTTGCGTATTCTGTCGCTGGTAGCCCAATCTTTTGCAGCCTTTGCCGCCTGACGCTGTTCGAGCAACATATCGACAACCTTGCCGAATGCCTCCTCACGTGCGCTGTCCGAACCACGCTCCTCTTTAAGACCGAGAATATCGAACATAAAGAGTTTGAGGGTGGCTTTCAACTCATCGAGGTCGGTAGCCGATATCGATGCCTTCTTGTCGGCTATTTGGTTTATCGCACGCGATGCATCGAAGAGGTGCGAAATTACCTGTGCGGTGTTCATGTCGTCGTTCATGGCATCGTAGCACTTTGCACGCAAGCCTGCAACATCGACTGTTGTTTCTCCACCGGCTACAAGAGAGTTCAATGTTTTGTAAGCGTCCATGAGACGTTGCATACCCTTCTCGGCCGCCTGCAACGCGTCGTTACTAAAATCGACCGTGCTGCGATAGTGTGCCTGCAAGATGAAGAAACGTATGGTCATAGCCGAATAGGGCTGTGCAAGCAATTTGTGCGAGCCTGTGAAGAACTCGTCGAGGGTGATGAAGTTACCGAGCGACTTACCCATCTTGGTACCGTTTATGGTAATCATGTTGTTGTGCATCCAATACTTCACAACAGGCTTACCCATGGCCGCTACACCCTGAGCAATCTCACACTCATGATGGGGGAAGACAAGGTCCATGCCACCTCCGTGAATATCGAACTGCTCGCCAAGATATTTGCGTCCCATGGCGGTGCACTCGCAATGCCAGCCGGGGAAACCATCGCTCCAGGGCGAGGGCCAGCGCATTATATGCTCGGGCTGTGCACACTTCCACAAAGCAAAGTCGGCGGGGTTGCGCTTCTCGCTCTGTCCGTCGAGCTCGCGTGTAGTGTTAAGTACTTCGTCGAGGTTGCGACCCGACAATACACCATAGTGGTGCGCCTTGTCGTACTTTGCAACATCGAAATATACCGAGCCCTGACTCTCATAAGCAAAGCCGTTATCCATAATCTCCTTAACAAGCTGAATCTGCTCTATTATGTGGCCCGAGGCGTGAGGCTCTATGCTGGGAGGCAACACATTGAGAGCCTCCATCACCTTGTGATAATGCAGGGTATACTGCTGTACCACCTCCATGGGCTCCAACTGCTCCAAACGAGCCTTTTTAGAGATTTTATCCTCGCCCTCGTCGGCATCGTGCTCCAAGTGGCCCACGTCGGTAATATTGCGCACGTAACGCACCTTGTAGCCAAGGTTCTGCAAATAGCGGAAAAGCACGTCGAAGGTGATAGCAGGGCGTGCATGGCCCAAGTGAGCGGGGCCGTACACTGTGGGACCGCACACATAAAGGCCCACGTTGGGCGCGTGCAACGGCTCGAACAGCTCTTTCTTGCGAGAGAGCGTGTTGTATATCATAAATTTATTTTCCATAATCTTGTATGTTTTTTTATAGTTTATCGTCTGTTTCACATTTAATCTGCGAATATACAAAGAAAAAACAAGATTATGAAACGATAAAAAAAAGTTCCTCACAACAAGGGAGTTTTTTATCGTTTATAGATATTTTATAACATCTTTTTACTGCAAAGCCACGTGCGCTCACCTATAATCCTTCAACATACGTTGCAAGTGCTGACGTGTGAAGAAGATACGACTTTTAACCGTGCCGAGCGGGAGCGACAGCCTTTCGGCAATCTCGCGATATTTAAAACCCGACAGATGCATGAGAAAGGGTATGCGGTACTCACGCGGAAGGCTGTTCACCACCCTGCAAATCTCCTTGCTGTCGTAATTATTCTCGGTTATGTAGCTGTCGAACTCCTGCGAGCTATTCATGTGAAAGAGATTGTCGGTGTGGTCGATGAATGTTTGGTCGCGCACAACCTTGCGATAGTTGTTAATGAATATATTGCGCATTATGGTATATACCCACCCTTTGAAATTTGTATCGGGAGTATATTTGTCCATATTATCCAGAGCTTTCAACGATGTCTCCTGCAACAAATCGTTCGCCTCTTCTTTGTCGGCGGTCAGTTTGTATGCAAAGCGTTGCAACTCTTGCTGTACCTCCAACAACTCCTTCCTGAATTTTGCAGTATCCACTGTTTTAGGTTTTATTATTTAATGTGTACTGCTTTATAACATAGTTCTTTCTTGTTTTGTTCGAACGTTTTATATTTTTATTGAAATTTATTTGTAGAGCAAACTGTTTTTGTCAAAAAAAAGCACCCACCTCGGTGGGTGCCTGCATGACTCACTTTTTAAAAGTAGTGTTAAACAACTGTTTTTTATAGAATATATCAACAGCCATATTTACCACCTGCTCTTTTATGGTTTCGGCATAAGCCTTAATAACCGTCTCTGCATCTGAATAATCTGCCAACGAGCCTGATTTTACATAATTTTCCAGTGTTTGAGCGATACCATCGATTATGCCTGCTGTTTCGGACGCAGATCGCACTTTTTCCCAATTAAAAAACCAAGAACCGAAGTAAGCATTCGAATAATTTACAATCATATTCGTAAATGCTTCGTAGAAACCTCCGCCTTCGACAAACAAAGATGGCTTAAAGGACATAATCTTTACAGGTAAGTGCAATTTAATATCAGATGTTTCCACTTCAATTTTAAACACTTTATGAATAACGTCTTTAATAGATTCAGCTACCGATTTGCTAACCAAGGAGTCAAATTCCCTCTGAACAAGATTACTATACTCTACGTTATCCCCATCGAGATTTTTCACAAAGTCGCAATACTCCTTCCTTATTTTTATAGCATTCAATGAAGATTGTTTTTTCAATCTATTAGAGGTTGCCGGCATCAACGTGAGGATTGCTTTTGAAGTTGCATTAGTATCGGCCTTAATGTAAATATTACTAAAATCAATTTGACTAACCTTACCAAGGAAATCATTAAATGCGCTCATTTGTGCTTTGGCATACAGCGCAATACCCTTTGCCACAACAAAACTTGCCTGATTGTCTATCTCTATGTTTACGGGCTCAAAAATATTTTCGACCGAATCTCTAACCCAAGGCATCAGGCATGCACCACCACTCAGTATCACACAATCCACCTTTTGCTCACCTATCACCTTTTGTATCTCACTCTTGAGGTTTCTAAAATCCTCTTCGACCTTGCTTTGATACTTTTCGATACACTTGTCTATCTGACAATCTATTTCAAATCTATATTTTCGTTTTTCTGCCTTGAAAGTTTCTGTTAAGCCAAAACCTGTCTTTTGTCCTATCAAATTATAATTAACCTCCAAATTAGGATAATTACCATAGGTTACAGAAGCCTCTTTGGCTTTTCTTGTTTCGAACTTGACACAAGAATTAACATCGATATACTCTAACTTCAACTCTGCTAATTTCGATATTGTATTTTCAGATTTTTCTTGATAATCTTCGAAGTTTCTACATTCGTTCAGAACCGACTCTTCAACAATACTTGCTCCCAATCTATTGGACCAATTATCATCGGATATCTTTTTCCCTTTATATACAACAGTATAATCGATGGTGCTGGAACCATAGTCGATAATTAAGACACACTTGTCGGCATATTTGTCTATTGAACCATGAGAAAAATAGGCGACATCGCTTTCATTTATAACCCACAGCACCTCAACTCCAAACTCGCAAAGAGCATCATTAAAGAATTGAATGTAAGCATCTTTTTCATCTTGGTTCCACTTTGTAGGGCAAGCAATACATAAATAGAAATTCGTATTACCATCTTGGTCTACTTTAAGCATAGTGTTATACTTAATAAGACGCATATATATATGTTTTATAAATGCTATATACGCCTCTTTTTTTTGATAATTCTGGGGCTGGTCGAGGACCGAGACTTTATCTTTAAAGCCTTGAATAATATTTGCCTCTAAGCTATCGAAAGAATATCCCTTTTCGGGGTTATAATATATCACAGAGTGGTACGACCTTTCCTCTGTTTTATTTGATGGCCTTAGTATTAAAGGTTCCCCTGCTGCTGAAGCTGTAATTAAATTTATAGGAACTAACCACGCGGACGTTTCGCCATGTCCAAAATCGATACCAACTATAAATTCTTTTTCCATAATCATTATTTTGATTTATATTTTTATGTCTTTACATAGGTATAATAACATATCCATTTTCAACGATATCTCCTGTAAACTTATTTCTTATTGCAGGCCTTGTTGTTGTAATTTCGTTTACGTCTGTAGCTTTATTTGCACCGAAAAAGTCCGATATCTCTGCCGAATAATTTACAAACTCATAATTTAATCTATTCAAAAGTTTGCAAACATCTTTTCGTAATTCGCTATCGCTTTCGGCCCACAAATCCTGCAACCAAATTAAAATCGGCAAATATTGTCTCTCCAACTGATTATGTGTTAAGAGACTTTTAAGGCTATCAAAAACCATATCCAACTCATTAATAACATCTTCAACCGTCTGCTTAATTTTGCATTTATACACAGTCTCCTTTTTCTCTTTTGATTGCGACCATATAAGTGCACCCATATAAGTTGCTGTTCCCAAAGCAACACTACCCAAAAAGCGAACCCAGCTGAACGCAAGCCATTCTTGTGGATTTGTGTTTTCACAATAGAGTGTCGATGCAAATATACCGGCAACACCTAATACCCAACAAAACATCTTTGCATTTTGTGGCACACGAGTTTGTTTTGTTTTCTCTATTTTTTGAACATCAAGTTCTATTTGCGGTGTATAAGTCGATACTATTTTTCCCACAATCCTTTTCATCTCTTTATCGGAACAAGCTATCGTCTCTACACGCTCTCTAAGTATTTGACAACAAACTTCATTAATTTTTGCTACCGAAGCAAGAGGCAAAGTTTCGGCCAAAATTTCGAATTCTTTTTTTCTCTCCATATTAATTATTTTTTTGGGGATATAAATATATACCTTTATTTATACATGAATCATCGAACAAAGATACCATTGCCCCGAATCTTGTTTCGGTCTCAGCAACGTCCGACTCATACGACTCAAAATAATCTACACTTTTATAATTATCCTCGCATGCAACATACTTTACATTAAAGCTTTTGGTTATAACCTTTTTTACGTCTTCACCATCTTCTCCCGGAAAAGATTTATACAATTCATGCAATCTTCTCAAAAGAATCATTTCATCGCATTTCATGTATTTAGAAGCGCACTGCTTTTGTATGCTATTAATGATTGAATCAATACCGGCCTCTATATCATCGGCATCATTAAATATCAACAACTGTTGATTTTCAGCAACCACTATATGACATTCGTTGTTTTCGTTTTTGGTTGTAACAGCCGGGGTTGAACGAATTTTCCACCTCAAAGGATATCTCCAATTTTCCACTATGAGATTCGCCCATTGCTTGCACTCATACCTAATATTCAACTCTCTTACTCTTCTTCTAAGAACATCTTTTATCAACTCATTCAATTCGTCGAGAACTATATTTACATCTCGGTCAAGACTTGTAAGCCCCTTGATTTTATTGATAAACTCTTTTACTTTATACATTATTAATAATCGGTTTTATTGGTACAATAAAAAATATAATTCCCCGAACTATCCTTCTTGAAGGCCAGTAAATCCTTTGAATACTCTTTTTCCTTAAATGTAGAAACTCTCAGATCCAAAGCAAAATTATCCCTTTGGTAGCAAATTTCACCATTCATTGTCGAATAGACAATATCACCCCCATCGTCAATAGCGATTGATGCAACACCTTCGATATACTCTATACCCGACGAACGATGCACTTCACAAACCGGCACTGCCGAATTTCCCTTTACCAATAGTTTTAGCGTAACTTTATAATCACAGTCGGAAACAACATTGTCCAAAAGAAGCAAGCAACGATTACCACAGAAAAGACCGACAACACACTCATTTGGTTTCAGAAGCACCGACCTGCCACCATACGCAACGGTAATATCTTTCACCTGATTTTTATTTACAATAACACACCTTCGTAGTGGATATACGAGCTGTTCTGCTTTATCAAGTACAACATTATCCCATCTAGGCTCAAACTCTTTTATTTCGTGACCACTGCTACTATTACCTACACCATTCGAAACGATACCATAATCTATTTCGATACAACTGCTTTGCTCATTTGCCTTTAACAACAGATACAACAGCGTGTAACCTATTATTGATTTATTAGTCATTCGGTTTTGTTCTTTCACGCTTGTTATCTTCTCTTGCAATCGACCCAAGGAGTATTTTAAAGGTTCACCACAATTTGTATCAATTTTCAATTCGGCAGAGCTCAAACTCACCCCAACAAGCTCCTTTGTAGGGCAGATTAACCATTCGTAGAATTTTTGAACAAGATAAAACTCCGCATCATTATCTACAAAATAATATTCTTCCTGAGGCTTGTTCCCTATTTCTGTTCGTCTTATTATCTCTTTTTTAAACACAGATGTAAAATCGGCCTTTTTCGCCCAAAACTCTTCCCAATCAAAAAATCTCCTAAAATCGGAAACACGCAATATTATAACCCCTTGTAACGTTACCATAACCTTCTCTTTACTATTTCTTTTGCCAACATATTTATTGTGTTGCGAACTATTATATATAAGCATTTATCATAGTCGCTCTTTAAAGCATTATAATGCTTTTCTTCAACACCTTCACCAACCCTGTCTAAGTTATATATATATATGTCTTCATTATCTTTTTTTGCGATATACGACAGCTCGTCGTAACCTTCAAAAGGCAAAGCTGAGTGAGAAGAGGCGTTATTGAAGTTATTTACCGCCAACTGAGCATAACATTTTGCAATATCATCTAAATTGGTTTCTCCGTATGTTTTTATCTTCTTAATTGCTATTTTAATACATTCAACGAACCTGCCGGAATCGAACACCGCGTCATCACAAGATTGTATTTTATTTATTTCTCGTATGCAATCATCGGAGTACATTTTTTTGTCACCATTACTCAATAGATATAGATTTTTTGCCTTTTTTATCAACTGCTCTATATCGGCTCCGATAAAGAATTTATTTAATCTATTTACTATTCTGTCGTTTACACTCCTGGGGAAGCCTAACAAACAAAGTTCCTTATCGTTAAGGAGCCCTTTAAAGAATTGAGCGTTAATTTTTTTCAAATTAAATAACGGTTTCGATTGAAGATTTTTGGCCTCTCTCTTGCTATATTTGTCACATTGCCCCTTTATTATGGATTCGAAAATTGTAGCACACTCTTCCAAGGTTGGCATAAAGGTAAAGAATTTATCATCGAACCTTCCGCTGCGGAACATTTCGGGTGGCATTTGTGATATATCGTTGGCCGTTGCAAAAACGAAACAAGAAACACCTTTTTCACTCTTCTCCTGCATCCATGTTAAAAACTTACCTATAAGACGCTTTGTTGTTTCGTGTCCCGAATTTCCCTTTGAACCTGAAAATGCTTTTTCCATCTCATCAACCCAAAGAACGCATGGAGAAATTGCCTCAATCAAATTCAAAGCATTATCCATATTCTTTTCCGACTCACCGACAAGACCGCCACCAAGATTTCCAAAATCGAGTTTAACCAAGCTTAATCCAAAGCACCCGGCAATATATTTTGCCATTAAGGATTTTCCTGTACCCGGAATACCCGACACCAACAAACCCTTGGGAGCATCTAATATATATTTTGAAAATTCGTGCGGATTTGCAACCTGCTCTTTGTGTTCTTTAAGCCATTTTGTGAGATTCGACAAGCCTGCCGGTTCGTTCAGCGAGGTTCCTTCCAAAGAGAGAGCTCTCGATGTTTCTATCAAGCACTCAAACTCTTTTCTTATGTTACGTATAAGTTCTCCCAGCACCACCTCATATCTACTATCACTCTCTTCCACGTATATGCGTCCAAGTTGCATTTGATTTTTGCGAAGTATTGTTCTCACTTGGGTAGCATTCAAGCCACGCATGTTGTGATATAATTTGGTAAGATAGTCGTCGTTGTTTAAGACCTTATACCCATCTATATTTATTTTTGTTTTTACCTTTTCGCTCGCCTCCAAATATAAAGATACATACTCTTTAAACTCTTGTTCGTTCATAAAAGGCACAACAATTGTTTCGGAATATGGCTCTATGTATGCAGGTACCTGCGGTTTCGACTTTACCGGAATCAATATCAAGGATTCTTTCAGGCAAGTAAGTCTTTTTTTCTGGCCTAACGATAAATTGTAATTACAATTAACCAAAGAGGTTACATGATTGACATAGTTTGTCAGCGACTGTAAAGGCAAACGTATATCATCGGATATTTTATCGTTAAAATAATATGAACAACTGTTATATACAAATAACTGAGGCTTTTCTATCTCCTGACTATCACAGGTAGCAACAAGGGAACTTTTAATAAAGTTATCCCCCTCAACAAACTTAACACTCGATTCCGATACTGTTTTGTTTGGCTTGTAGTTTGGGAAAAACGATGCCGAAGCTATAAATTCTTCTATAAATTCCGGTTCCGAACAAACTATAAAACAGATGTGCCTATCGGACAAATATGCTTTTTTTATTTGTTCTATTGTCTTTCCCAACCTACTATTAAGATATTTAAGAGCATTCATGCTTATAAATCTGTTTCTATTATCTTTGAATAATCTCTTTTGAGTTCCGACTCTCTTTTCTCGGCATTCTCACATAATCTTTGGTATTCGGCCCAAGCATCAGGGTTATTCTTTTTTACTTTGTCCTTTATCTCCTGCGATACCTTTGTTCTAACCTCGTGCTTACCTTGCACCAAGAAAGCCAAAAGATTATTTAACTTTTCCTTGTTTTGTTGCTCTTGTGCCCTTTCAATGTCGTCGAGCATAAAAAGCGCCGATAATTCATCGAAGCCATATTTGTTTACCAAATCATACGATGAAATTTCTATAAAGGCATCACCATATCCTTCTACACAAACATTTACCACCGGAAGGTCTTCATACAACTTCCATTGTTTTATAGCTTTTTTAAATTTGGGTGAACAATTAAAAATACGATAAGCGATATATATCTTGTTTTTTACAGAACCAATAGATTCTAAAATATCTTTTATTTTCATATTAAGATAAAGTATTAATTATTATGCCTTAAATATTTCATCAACAAACTTATTTGCATCAATTTCAACAATTTGACTAACATAGCCTTCATAGCTTTCGACGTACTCACACTGAACATAATGCTCCATGCTATAAAGATATTGCCCGATTCTTTGAGGAGAATAACCCCAAATATCATTTGTTAAAGCTTCAAATTGAACACAATGTTTAAGTTCGTGACACATTGTTTTAACCAATTGCTGAGGGTCGGCAACAAGAAGAACCTCATTTAAATAGATAGTTACAGTGTTATTATCGTGACAAGCGACACCACGTGTAAACGGCCCTAAATCATCTATTACAATTTTATCTATTTTAAGATTCATACACTGAGCCAGCTCTGTAACAATTCTATTGGCAAAAGCTTTCTTCGCTTCAAGTGTGTTATACTTGTTAAACTCCTTTTCTATATCTCCATGAAACAACTCTTTTATTTTTGCCTGACATTGAAGTACCAGTTCTTCATCGGCTTTTTCAAAAGAATATGTCTCTACATATCCATTCAAGGAAGAGCGAAGAGCCTCAATTTCTACATTTTTTCGCTTTATCTCTTGATATATTTTCACGGCATAGGCCAACGAAGCAGCCAAAGCTAAAACCGTTCCCCCTATAATAACTGTAACTAATTCCATATTTAAAGATTTAACGAGGCATGCGTGTGCATGCCTCGAAGTTTATATTTAAGCGAGCAACGCCTCTCCTGCTATTGCTGTCTGTTCCTCACCATTACTTACCACTTGCTCTTCGGTAGGCATCTTTTCAACACTGTTATTGCCATCTGCAACAGTTTCATCTGTTTCATTCTTTGTTTTGGTAACCCACTCTTTTAGTTTCTCAACCCATGAAGATATTTTGGCTGTTATTTTTACAATATACTTATCGTAAACATCGCCCAAGAAAGCAATAACACTCTTCATACCTTCACCCGACCATTCCATCATATCTGATACAAATATTGCTACTATAACAAAAGAGAACATTATTGCAAACATACTGGTACCTATCATTGTTAAGAACGATGTAAAAGCGAAAAATCCCAATGTTGAACAAGCAACGATTGACAAAGAAGTCCACGCAAGAACCAAAGCCGCACCAAGTATATATTTTACAATTTTTTGCCATGTTGCCAGGTCTATTTTACCTTCGCTCAAAGCATTATTTGTTATAATAGTCTCTATTGCGGCTCCGGCCATAACACCCAATTGTTCTGCCGACAGAGCGTTGTCCGAGTCCGAAAGTTTCAAGTTTCCTTCGCGTTGTTCAATATATAGCCACACAGCTGTCATCAGACGGTACTCGTCTTTTTTGAGTTCAATCTCTTTGGCCAACTTCGAAAGTGCTTCGGCGTTCACACCATCTTTTACCGTTGCCGACAACTCCTCCAACGAGATAGACGAGTTCATAACCTTCTCAATCTTTGCAAGCAACTCCTCGTTAGAAAGCTCGGCATTCTTTGCAAGTTTTGCTTTTACGTCCTCTTCTGTGAGTTCTCCTGCATTTAGCAACTCGATAGCGGTAAGAACATTCACATAATAGTTCTTGCGCTCCTCGTCGGTACAATTTTCGCAGGCCTTTTCGAGGTTTTCCTTTACATTAATTGTTTCGGTCGCTTTGTTTTCGCTAAACTGTGCATCAAATTCGGCAAGTCCCTTTTTCAAGTCATTAACAATGTCCTCGGCCTCTATCTGAGCTTCGTTAAACTTATCAATAATAAGTTTTTGAGCAATTTCTTCAATTGTAAGATTGGCACCTTCGTTGCGAATAGCACTAAACTCTTCTCCGTGTTTCTTAATTGTTTCAGCTACTTTCTCTACTGTTGCTTTTGTAAATTCCATTGATTTCATAATTCTTATTTTTTAAAATTAATACTATTGTTAAGTTTCTTTTCTTCTATTGAGTGTAGTAACGATATTTTCGAGCAAACATATGAATATCTTTTTCTTCATCGCTACACAATCATAGAGAAGCACAATAGTAAAATCGAGCACTTTTTATTATTTTTCTTCCGGGAAATTTTTATCGGCAGCCATTCTAATACCTCTATTAAAACCAAAATTGCCGGTTTTCTCATACTCGTCATCAGATTCTATATAAAAATCATCTTCTCCTATCAACTCATTTGCATACTCTTTCATACCCTCGTCATATGCAAGTTGCAGATGATACAAAAGGGCTAATTCGCCATTTTCTTTCAATCTATTCTTCAAATGTCTGACCTCTTCTTTACTCAAAGTGCCTTCGAGGTACGCAACCAATTCGGTATCTTTAATCAGATGTTTCATTGTTTCTTTTGTTTTCTTTGTTCAACAATCAACTTACGAAGATGGAGTTTTGCTCTCTGTTTCATTAGCGACATAGCATCTTGCTTTTGTTTTCTATTGTATTGTTCGGGCGCAATAGTTGTCTCTACATATTGAATCATCTCATCAAATATTTCGAGCGGATTCCTCTCTTCTATCACTAAATATCTCAATATAAGCCTATCCTTTTCCGGAAGCTTTTCCCATGCCACATTAAGTTCATCAAGCATAGGATTATCATCATCTAATGAAATTTCGTCAAACCCATCGTAATCTTTTAGAATAGAGACACCGGTGGTTTCTAGCAAATCCTCTATGCTTATTTCTCTATTCTTTTCCATTTTTTTGTATAGATTAACAAAATAGCGCACTGTAATTGTGTTTATATATGTATAGAGACGTGCCGGCTTTCCGTTATTATCTCCTACACCTTTGTATAGAGATACTTTGTGCCACGTAGGTTTGTTATCTACAAATTTTGCACCTATAAATTCATAGTAAGTTCCTGTAATTGCAGGATAGTAACATAGTACATTATTTATATATATTCCTTCGACTTTCATTATCTCCTTGCCTATGTAATCTAAGAAGGGGTTAGAAAATTCACCCATGAAATATATAACAGCTCGCTCATTATTATTGACAACTCTTTTAGCTATTTCCAAATCTCCTTCTACACTTTGAAGTTTTTTGAGATAGCCCAGTGTTACCTTCTCTAAATTATTTATCGCAATTTCCATATGATTTATTATTACTTATATAAGTTACCATATAATTTTCATTATTAAATTATTGAACGCAAATATATATATTTAAATTTCTTATACAAATAAAGTAACTGCAATCTTACACATGTCTACATGTATAAAATATTACTATTCTCGCTATTTTATCGCAAACAAGGGATAAAGAAACAGCTCGGCCACCTCTCTTTGAGTGAATGAGATGTGATAAAAGAGCAAAGTGCTAAGGGAGGGGATATTGCTTCTGTTTTTGGCATAAAAGCACAAAAAAATCACCAACCCTGCTCGCAGGGTTGGTGATAAGAAACATATAGTAAATTACTTGTTTCGGTCGCTCTCGATAAGCTGTAAAAGGCGCTCGATAGCCTCCTCCTCGGGGATATTTTTCTCCACGCACTCTTTCCTGCGATAGAGGCTCACCTTGCCACGTGCGGCACCCACATAGCCGTAGTCGGCATCGGCCATCTCACCGGGGCCGTTTACGATACAGCCCATGACACCTATTTTAAGCCCTTTGAGGTGGGTGGTGGCGGTTTTTATCTTTGCAAGGGTTCCTTGCAGGTCGTACATGGTGCGACCGCAACCGGGACAGGCGATATATTCGGTCTTGCTTATGCGGGCACGTGTCGCCTGCAATATTCCGAACATTATTGAGTTTACCTCCTCGGCTCCTATGCCGGGGTTTTCAACCCACACGCCATCGACAAGGCCGTCGATGAGCAACACGCCAAGGTCGGCCGCCGCCTTTATGCGGAGGCTCTCTACCGCCTGTTCTTTGTAGCAACGATGCACTATCACGGGTGCTTTCACGCCCTCGCTTGCAAGCTTGTGAACAACGGCACGAAGCTCGGCAACGGGGTTGGCATGCATGCTGTTTGCAACAATTATTATATCTTTCAGGGATTTTAGTTTCTCGATATTTTCGGATGTGAGGCAACGTATGCAGAGCGATACGATGGTGCCGTCGGCAGCCTCGTCTATGCCCACGGTGGATAGTTGCGAGCCTATAAAATCGGGGGTAATATCGGCTGTTTGAACAGCCTCGCCCACAACTACGGGCACTTGCAAACCGCCCACAGGGCCCACAGCCTCGGTTGTGCGACGCACGGGCTCTTCGTAACAGAAGCCTTCGTACACTGCACCGTTTACAGGCAGGTGACCTGCACGCTTCGATATATAATCGACAAGTTCTTTTGCGACGGGTATCTCATTCTCGGGTGCCTCGGCAAGGGAGACACGCACGGTGTCGCCTATTCCGTCGGCAAGCAACGCGCCTATGCCTACCGCACTCTTTATGCGACCGTCTTCGGCATCGCCGGCCTCGGTAACACCCAGATGCAGGGGGTACGATATGCCCTCGCTCTCCATCACGGCCACAAGACGGCGCACTGTGGTAACCATCATCGAGGTGTTACTTGTCTTTATCGACACAACCACGTTGTTGAAATTCTCGTCGCGACAGATGCGCAAAAACTCCATGCACGACTCCACCACGCCCGAAGGGGTGTCGCCGTAACGGCTCATTATGCGGTCGGAAAGAGAGCCATGGTTTACTCCCACGCGGATAGCTTTCCCGTTGGCCTTGCACAGCGAGAGGAAGGCTACAAAACGCTCGCGCAAGCGTTTGAGCTCCTCGGCATACTCGGCGTCGGTGTAATCTATGTGTTTGAACACTCGTGCCGTATCGACATAGTTTCCGGGGTTTACGCGCACCTTGTCGGCATACTGCGCCGCGGTATCGGCAACCGATGCGTTAAAATGTACGTCGGCTACAAGAGGTACGTTGCAACCGCGAGCGAGCAGCAGCTCCTTTATGTTACCAAGGTTCACCGCTTCGCGGTTTCCTTGTGTTGTGAGACGCACGAGCTCGCCTCCGCGTGCCACGATGCGCTCCACCTGCTCCACACTACCCTGTGTGTCCATGGTCGATGTATTGGTCATAGACTGTACCCTTACAGGGTTCTCGCAGCCTATGGCGACACCGCCCACATTAACCTCAACCGTCGTGCGACGATGGTAGTTGAAGAGGTCTATATTAGTTTGTTTTGTACTCATACTTTAAGTCTTTAAGCTCCTCGTTGGCCTTTTCTATCTTCTTTTTAAGGTTCTCCTTATAGGTTGCAAGACGCTCGGCAAGTTCGGCATCGGCAAGCGAGAGCATCTCTACCGCAAGTATTGCCGAGTTGAGAGAGGCGTTCACACCCACTGTAGCAACAGGTATGCCGGGAGGCATCTGCACGATGGCGAGCAGTGCGTCCATGCCATCTAAGGTGCTGTTGATGGGCACACCGATAACAGGCAATGTGGTGCTTGCGGCTATCACGCCGGGAAGGTGTGCGGCCATGCCTGCCGCGGCAATTATAATCTTTATACCAC
This sequence comes from Bacteroidaceae bacterium, assembly GCA_045631905.1. Taxonomy (GTDB): domain Bacteria; phylum Bacteroidota; class Bacteroidia; order Bacteroidales; family Bacteroidaceae; genus HGM04593. Next base: position 80,787 of record JAZQVO010000005.1, on the reverse strand, counting down.
GCTCCTTGGCACCTTTGGCAAAAGCCTCCACGGCTTCGGGGGTGCGATGTGCCGAGAGAGCGTTCACCTCGAAGGGAACCTTCATCTCGTTAAGAAAATCTGTTGCTTTCTTCATTACGGGAAGGTCCGATGTGCTTCCCATTATAACGCTTACTATTGCTTTCATATATTTGCTTTATTGTTTGTTTTTGTATCGTTTATGGTCGCTCTTTTATTATACCTTTGCGGTAAGCGGTGAGCAGTTTTTCCAGGTCGCCGATTTTAAGTTTTATGCCACGACCTATGTCGGTGTCGGCAACCTTTTCGCGACGGCCCATCATCTCTACAATCTGCGTTGTACCATGAATATCAGTACCGTTTATTATAGCCTCCTCGGTCGATGTGAAAGGCTCGTGCTGAACAAGCTGGAAGCCACGGCTGTGATATACAAGTGTGTAGCCTGCAATACCTGTGCGGTTGTGGTACACACGCGAGAAACCACCGTCGATGACCATGAGACGGCCGTCGGCCTTTATGGGGTTTTCGCCCTTGAACACACGCACGGGAACGTGGCCGTTTATTATGTGGCGGTGGTTACCTTGAACACCAAACTCGTCGAGTATGTAGTCGCACACCTCGGCTTGGTCGCGCAACACATAGTACCACCCCTTCGGCTCCTTCTGCACCTCTTTGTCGGTGAGCAGATAACGTTCAAAGGTTGCCATCTTCGATTTTCCGAAGAGGGGCGACTGCGGGCCACACCAAAGATACCAGAAAAAGTCGCTAGCCTTCTCGCGTTCTTCGGCATTAAGATAGTTGTCGAAGGCCGAACGTGCTATACGCTCAACCTTTTTCATTAGTTCTTTGCCTTTTACCACCTCGCCGTCGATGTTCACCTCGCGCATGGTACCATCTTCGTTCAAAGGTACCGATGCGTGGAACATAAGATTCGAGTTGTATATAACATACATACCGCCACGCATGAGCAGGCAGTTTACATGGTTCTGCAAGCGTTCGCTACGTGTAAAGGAGTAACGTAGACGCTCCATGAGGTCGGTCTCCTCGGGTGTGAGAGCGTAGGGGTTGGCAGGGTCGAGGGTGGGCCACTCTTTGTCGAGCATGGGATACTCCACCCCATCTATCGTAATTGTTCCGCGCTCTTTGTTTATGTGTTCCATGAGGCAACGGTCGGCCATCTCCCAGCCGGGATACTTCATAGCTATCTGCCCCGATAGTTTAAACTCTATCACTGCGACAGCCTTGTGCATTTGAGCTATAAGGCGTATATCTTTTTCGGTGTGGTTTGTACGCTCCTCGTCTACTCGCGGTATATATATCTCGCAAGGGTCGTCGGCATACTGCTCCATGGCAAATGTTGCAAGCGGAACCATGTTTATGGCATAGCCGTCCTCGAGGGTGCGTGTGTTGGCATCGCGCAACGAGAGGCGCAACACGCTTGCTATACAGCAAAGGTTACCCGAGGCGGCACCCATCCACAAAACATCGTGGTTGCCCCATGTGATGTCGAGGTGATGATAATTGCACAGGGTATCCATAATGAGGTGTGCACCGGGACCACGGTCGAAGATGTCGCCAAGAATGTGCAGGCGGTCGATGGCCAGTCGCTGAATGAGCGAGCAGAGTGCTATAATAAAGTGGTCGGCACGGCCTGTGCATATTATTGTGTTTATAATAGCCGAGAAGTAGGCCTGCTTGTTGCGTTCGTCGTTAGCTTCGTGCAACAACTCTTCTATTATGTAGGCATACTCTTCGGGGAGGCTCTTGCGCACCTTTGAGCGGGTGTACTTTGACGAAATATCGCGACAGACGGTGATGAGACGGTTGAGCATCACTGTGTAATACCCCTCCATGTCATCGTTGTCCTGCTTCACGAGCTTCAACTTCTTTTCGGGGTAGTATATGAGGGTGCACAACTCTTTTTTATCCCTCTCGGAGATAGTGTCGCCAAAGAGCTCGTTCACCTTGCGTTTGATGTTACCCGACGCATTGCGCAACACATGCTCAAAGGCCTCGTTCTCGCCATGGAGGTCGGCAAGATAGTGCTCTGTGGGCTTGGGTAATTGCAATATTGCTTCGAGATTTATTATTTCGGTTGTAACACTCGACACCGTGGGAAAATCGCGTGCCAACAGACGAAGATAGCGTATATCTTCCTTTACCTCTTCTATGGAAATCTGTTTTTTTGCCATATCGTTACTCTTTTTTGTTCACGCCGGGACACAACATGCCCAATTAACGTACTATTGCAAATTTAGTTCTATTTTCCGAAAGAGCAAAAGATATACCGCCAAAATGCAAGAAAGGATAAATTTGAGTATTACTCCTTGCGCAGACGGGCGACGGGTATGCGCAAATGTTCGCGATACTTGGCAACGGTGCGACGGGCAAGAGAATAACCCTGTTCCTGTAATTTTTCCATCAACTCGGTATCGGTCAAGGGTGCCTGTTTATCCTCGGTATCGACAAGTTCCTGCAAAGCACGATAGAGTTCGCGTACAGAGCACTCCCCGCCACCTGCCATGGCTACTCCATCGCTGAAAAAATATTTCACAGGGAATATACCCCATGGCAACTGAACATACTTGCTGTTGCTCACACGCGACACGGTGGATATATCGTAGCCCACACGCCCTGCAATATCTTCGAGAATCATGGGTGTGAGGAGAGCCTCGTCGCCACCCGAGAGCAAGAAGGGTTTTTGCACATCGGCAATAGCGGTCATGGTGCGTAAGAGGGTCTCCTCGCGCTGTTTTATTGCGCTGATAAACCCTTTGGCCGAATCTATCTTTTGTTTAAGAAAAAGAGCGGCGGCACGATGTTCGGCATTATCGCTTTTGCTCTGCGAGGCAAGCATCTCTTCATACTCGCTGTTTACACGCAGAGCCGGTACATAATAGTTGTTCAGAGTAACAGAAACCTCTTCGCCCTGAATTTCAATATTAAAATCGGGCACTATCTGCTGGTGCGAAACACCCAAATTCTCGACAAGGGCAGAACCGGGACGTGGGTTCAAACGAGCGATATCGGCAAGAGCGTCTCGGCACTCTTGCTCGCTCACCTGCAACTTTGCAGGCAGTGTATCCCACCGTTTTTTTGAAAAATCTTCGTAAAAGTCGCGCACTATACGGGTGTGCAGGGAGAGGTCGCGCATGTCGCTGTTATGTTCGAGTTGCAACAACAGGCACTCTTGCAAAGAGCGCGCGCCTATGCCCGCCGGTTCAAAAGATTGAATCATCTTCAGCACCTCCTCAATCTCTTTTTGCGAGATATCCATGGAGGCATAGAGCAGGAGCTCATCTTCAATCTCGAGCAATGACTTGTGCAAAAGGCCGTCCTCCTCGAACGAGCCTATGAGATACTCGCCCACCACACGCTGTTGCGGCGTGAGCGACAGCTCGCCCAACTGCTCCATAAGGGTATCGCCAAAAGATATATCATCGCCAACTTGCACCTCGTGAGCCTCGCCACCGCTGTGATAGTCCCAGCCATAATAGTCGGGCACATCGTCGGCAGTTCTGTAATCGTCGGCAGAATTTACAGCCTCATCGCCAAGCGAAGTTGGCTCCTCACCGGCATAATCGTTCACAACAACCTCTATGGCGGGGTTGTCGATAACCTCGCCACGCACGCGCTCTTCCACCTCCATGGTGGTTAGTTCGAGCAGACGGGCCACAAGCACCTGTTGTGGCGATAGTGTCTGTGTTTGAACCTGTTGCTGTACTTGTGATTGTGAAAAATTATTTTTTGCCATAGGTTAATAAGTAAATGTACTACCACCCAAAAACTCGCGCAGAACCGAGGTCGGAGGTAATATTTCCTCGCGCAAAGGTACAATATAATCCAAGAAACGCAAAAGCCTTCGTGCCACGGCATACTCTTTACAGCTTTGAGGAACCGCACGCAACATAGGCTCGGCCTGCGATTTAAAGGCTGCAAGTTCGTAGAAAAGCGATGAGTTGAACATAACATCGGCATTCTCTTGATAGGGGAAAATCCACTCTTCTTCGCCTTCGCGCACGCTGGGCCAACGGCTTATGGTCTCTATCGCCGGCCAACCGCGATACTTTGCGTCGCGCACCATACGGCGCAACAAGCGGGTATCGGACGTGGAGATATAATTGTGGTAGTCGAGTTTCATAGATGTGAGCGCAGATACATATATGCGGAATTTATCCTTTTCGGGTACTTGACGGGTGAGCATAGGGTTAAGCCCATGTGTACCCTCGATAACAAGAACCATGCCCGGGGAGAGTTTTATCTTTTTTCCGTTATATTCGCGCTTGCCCGTAACAAAATTATAATACGGGAGCTCCACCTCCTCGCCTGCAAGAATCCTTGTGAGCGACTCGTTAAAATAGGGGAGGTCTATCGAGTGTATCGACTCAAAGTCGTAATCACCGTCGGGTTTGCGCGGTGTAACCTCGCGGTCCACAAAAAAGTCGTCGAGAGATATTGCATAGGGCTTGAGACCGCATGCAAGCAGATGAACACTCAGACGCTTGCTCGATGTTGTTTTGCCCGACGAAGAGGGGCCGGCGATGAGCACCACCCTTGCACCGCGCTCTTTAATCTGGTCGGCCATAGACGAGAAGCGTTTCTCCTGCAAAGCCTCGGCTATATTCACAAAATCGACCTCATGCCCCATGTTCATGGCTATGTTAAAGTCGCCTATTGTCTCGATACCCATAATCTTGTGCCATTGCAGACGCTCTTCGAAACGCTCCTGTAACTTCTCTTGTGGCACCATGTCCTCCAAGGTTGTGGGGCAATCCTGGTCGGGTACACGAAGGAGCACGCCCTCGGCAAACTTCTCAATCTCGAATAGTTTTATATAGCCTGTACTTGGCAAAAGGCCTTCGTAATAGTGGTCGATATAATCGCCCAATTTATAATAGCTTGTATAGAGGTACTTGTATGTTTTAAGCAGACGCACCCTGTCGATGCGCCCCAGCCTTTCGAACACCTCGATAGCCTCGGTGGTGTGACAATCGACACGGTGGAAGGGGATATCCTCGGCTATGATATCCTTCATGCGCTCACGCACCTGCACCACCTGCTCCTCGGTTATCTCTTCGTCCATGCGACAATAGTAGCCTTTGGAGATAGGGTTCTCCAAACGAACCACCCTGCCGGGAAAAAGGTCGTTGAGAGCCTTCATCATGACAAAGGTAAGGGAGCGTATGTACACACGCATACCATCGTCGGAAGTTATGTCGAGGAACTCAACATCTTTATGGTTATACACCCTGAAATTCAACCCCTCGACCTCGTTGTTCACATGTGCCGCAACACATTCGTACGGCATGTTGAGATTAAACTCCTTGCACGCCTCGCGCAGTGTAATTCCCGACTGAAAACTTTTTGTCTCGCCACTATTAACACAAAATATCCTTACCATAAGCCCATGTGTTTCTTGTTTAAACTTCTTTTGCGAAGTTAAACAGAAAATATTACGATACAACGACAATATTGACATTTTTTACGATTTTATAATTTATTTGCAGTTACATCTTTTGCACAGAAAAAACATTATACTATTTTTGTAAAAACGAGACACCGAACTATTCCAAAAAAACAGAAAAAACGACCATTATGGAAGGAGAGGGACAATATATAAAAAGCATAGAGATTGAATCTTTGTGGGCCAACCGCAAACACATCTATTGGGAGCTGAACCCCGATGTAAACATTTTGAGCGGTAGCAACGGCATGGGCAAAAGCACCATAATCAACCGTTCGGCACAGCGTCTCAAATATATGCGTGAGGGCAAGCTCACCAACAACCCCGAAGATGGTGTGCACATAACCTTCTACCCCGAGAGTGCCACATTCATACAGTTCGATGTTATAAGCAGTATCGACCGACCGTTGCTCAACGGTGAGTTGCTCGACAAGATACCCGGTGCCGATATTCACACCGAGCTCGACTGGCAACTATACAACCTGCAACGCCGTTACCTCAACTACCAGGTGAACATAGGCAACCGCATAATACATCTGCTCACATCGGGCAAAGCCGAGGACCAGGAGAAGGCGGCAGAGCTCACAAAACCCAAGATATTATTCCAAGACCTCATAGACGAGTTGTTCGAAACCACGGCAAAGACCATAAACCGCGGGAGCAACGAGATATTTTTTGAGCAATACGGCGAAACACTCTCGCCATACATGCTATCGTCGGGCGAGAAGCAGATTCTTGTTATTCTGCTCACAGCCCTTGTGCAGGAGAACGAACCTTGCGTGATGCTCATGGACGAGCCCGAAATTTCGCTACACATAGAGTGGCAACAGAGGCTCATAACACTCATACGCACACTAAACCCCAACGCACAAATAATCCTCTGCACACACTCCCCTGCAATAATTATGGACGGCTGGGCCGACGCTGTGACAGAGATGGAAGATATTACACAATAGCAGAGAGCAGGCCATGAAGAGGCTTACACAATATATAAACTCGGCATTCATTGAGGCAGCCAACAAACTGCGCCCCAAGAAAGCAAAACACCGCATAATAGCCTATGTGGAGAGTTACGACGATATATCCTTCTGGCGAAACACCTTCCAACGATTCGAAAGCGACAAATACAAGTTCGAGGTTATGCTACCCGCACGGCGCAAACTCACAAAAGGGAAGAAGCAGGCCATGATGAACATGCTCGGCGAGGCTGTGGGACGCAACATGATAGCCTGCGTCGATGCCGACTACGACTACCTCATGCAAGGAGCAACGGAGACATCGCGCAAACTCATAAACAGCCCCTACATTCTGCACACATACGCCTATGCGATAGAAAATTTCAAATGCTATGCCGAGAGCCTTAAAGAGGTGTGCGTGCAAAGCACACTCAACGACATGAACGTGATGGATATTCCCGAATTTATGAGGCTCTACTCACAAATATGTTACCCGCTTTTTGCATGGAACATTCTGCTTTACCGCAAGCACGACCTCAACACCATGAGCCTGCAAAAATTCTGCGAGATAGTGCGACTGACAGCGTTCAACATAGAGGACCCCGCACTATCGCTCAAGCACCTCGGCAACAGGGTGACACACAACATGCAACTGCTTGCAAAGAACAACCCTCACCTGCTGGGCGAGTATGAAAAACTTGCAAAAGAGGAGTTGCCTGCACTTGGGGTAAAACCCGAAGAGTGTTACTTTTACATACAGGGGCACCACATACACGACAGCGTGGTAATGAGGATACTTTCGCCCATCTGCCGTTTCCTCCGCAGCCGACGCGAGAGAGAGATTGAGCAGTACGCCTACCACCGACAGCAGTACACAAACGAGCTCTCATCGTATCGCCACAGCCAGTGCGACGTTGCACTCATGCTCGCCAAGAACACAAATTACACCGAGGCACCACCCTACAAGCGACTGCTTGCCGACATAGAGAAGATGCTCGAAAATATTGAGAAAAATATTACTGACGCTTCCAAAAGCCCGGCATAAGCAACAAGAGCACAGCAAAGAACTCCAAACGTCCTACCAGCATCTGGAACGAGCAATACCATTTTACCGCGCAAGGCAAAGTCACGAACGAGTCCATAGGACCATAATGACCAAGCGCCGGGCCCACATTACAAACCGAAGAGGCCGACAGGCCGTAAGCATCGAGAAAATCAAGGCCGAAAGCCATGTTTACAAAGATTCCCAGCACAATTATCCCCACATACAAAACCGTGTAGGCCAATATTGCCGACTGAACCGATGCGGGCACCACCTTGCCACTCATGCGCACAGGAATAACCGCGTTAGGGTGCACTATGCGCTTAAATTCGTTGAACATCACACGCCCAAGGATAGAGATACGCACACACTTCATGGCACCGCTGGTTGAGCCCGAGCAGGCACCGAAAAACATTATAGCACTAAGCAAGAGCCACAAGACAGGAGCCCACAACACATAGTTAGATGTTGCAAAACCGGTTGTTGTGTGTATCGACACCACCTGAAAAAGAGATGTGCGGAAAGCCTCCTCGACCCCCATACGCGGTACCGATGTCAAGAAGAGCCCCACAGCTATAAAAGCCGTAAACAGCAACACGCATGTAGCATAAACCTTAAACTCGCTATCCTGCAAAAGTGCTGTGATTTTTCCTTTGAACACCGAAAAGTAGAGCAAAGAGAAGTTCACACCACCCAAGAACATGAACAGCGTAACCACATAGTCGATGAGCGGAGAGCCAAAGGCTGCTATGCTATCCTGTTTGGTCGAGAAACCACCTGTCGCAATAGTGGACATAGCATGATTCACTGCATCGAAAAACCCCATGCCGGCAAAGTAGAAAGATGTGGTGGCCAGCAGTGTGAGACCTACATATATGGTAAGTATCCAACGTGCCGTGACCGATATTCGAGGGTGAAGCTTTGCTCGCATAGGACCCACAGACTCGGCCGCAAAAAGGTTTATATCGCCAAGGCCGAAGATGGGGAACACCGCAACGGTAAAGAACATTATACCCAAGCCACCTATCCAGTGAGTGGTGGAACGCCAAAAAAGCAGGCTCTTGGGCAAAGCCTCAATATCGGTAAGAATAGTTGAACCGGTTGTTGAAAAACCCGACATTGTTTCGAAAAAGGCATCGGTAAACGAGTGTAACGTACCGCTCAACATATACGGCAGTGCACCGAACAACGAAAAAATTATCCAACAAAGGGTTACTATAATATAACCATCTTTACGAGAGATGTTACGCTCCTTACCCTTGCCTATATATGCAAAAACCGAGCCCACACCTACCATCGCCGCCAGGGTATATAAATAGGTGTTAAGTGTCGGCTCATGATAATAGTAGGACAAGGCCAAACTACCCAAGAGGAAACATGCCTCTATTATGAGCAGAAAACCCAATATTCGAAATATAATCTTCGGGTGAAACATCAGATAAAGTATTTTTCCAATTTTTTGAGAACATTCTCCAAGCAGAATATAATCACATGGTCTTCGGCCTGAATCATCGTATTACCCGTAACATGCATACCTTCGCCGTTACGTATGAGACCACCGATGTTTGCACCTGCCGGCAGTTTCATTTCCTTTACAGGTCTCTTGGTTATGGGTGCGCCCTCTTTCACCGGGAACTCAACAATTACCGCCTGTGTAAATGTGAGACACTTAACACTCGAAACATCGGTTCTAAGCATCATCTGGAAGATGTAACTTGCCGCTATCTTCTTTTTATTGATTACCGAACCTATATCCATATTCTCGGCCATGGAGATATAGTCGATATTCTCAATTTCGGCTACGGTACGATAGACACCCGAGCGTTTGGCCGACAGGCAGGCAAGAATATTTGTTTCGGAGTTATCGCTGAGCGAGATAAAGGCATCGGTGCGCTCTATACCCTCGCTACGCAAAAGTTCGGGATCGCGAGCATCGCCGTTTATAATCATCACCTTGTCATCGACAAGTTCAAGCAACTTGTGGCAACGCGCAAGGTCGCTTTCTATGATTTTTACTTTTATGTTATCGGATATAAGGCCGGCTGTGCGCACCGCTATGCGACCGCCACCCATCATTATGAGGCTACGCACCTCGGAAAACTCGGTCTTTCCACATTGACTGCGTATGTAGGGTATCTTATCTTTTGTTGTCATGAAACAGACAAGGTCGTCGGGCTCCACAGCATCGTTACCACGGGGGATAATTGTTTCATCGCCACGCTGAATGGCTACCACGTGATATGGGGTGTTGCCGGGGAGGTCCTTAAACGAAACGCCTAAGATTGGAGCGTTCTCGCGCACCTTAACTGCAAGCATAACAAGTGCCCCGTTGCCAAATTCAAGAAACTGACGAATCCAGCTATATTTTATGCTTGTTGCAATCTCTTCGGCCGCGAGCAGTTCGGGGTAGATTAGCGAATCTATACCCAAAGATTGGAAATATGATTTATGCTTTGCTTGCAGATATTCGTAATTGTCGATGCGGGCCACCGTTTTTTTTGCACCAAGATAATGGGCAAGAATACAAGCTGTTACATTATCGCTCTCGTTGGGTGTTACAGCAACGAAGAGGTCGGCATCATCTACTCCGGCCAGCGTCAAGTCCGATATTTTCGTAGGAGAACCCACCTGTGCTTTCAGGTCGAAAAGAGCCTCTATCTTACCGAGTTTCTCTTCGCTCTCGTCGAGCAACACCACATTCTCGTTACCCACCGACAACATCTTTGCAAGGTGAGTACCAACTGCACCGGCACCTGCTATGACAATTCTCATTACTATCTGTTTTTAAATTCCAATATAGCTTTCAAGACAGACTCGCTGTCCATGGCACATATCTTATATAACTCGGAGGGAGCACCATGTTCCACAAAGTTATCGGGGATACCGATAAGCTTTATTGTGGGATTATACCCTTCGGCCACCATGTATTCAACAACAGCACTTCCAAGACCACCTTTTACCACACCGTCTTCCACGGTTATTATGTGGGTAAATTTCTCGCCCACCTCGCGCAAGATATCGGTATCTATCGGTTTCAAGAAACGCATGTCGTAGTGTGCAACACTCACACCGGCTTTTTCGGCCTCGGCTATGGCACTCTGCATGAGTTTGCCTATCGGTCCAAGTGTAAGCAACGCCACATCGCTACCCTCCTTCAACTTGCGACCTTTACCCACAGGCACGCTCTCCAACGGGCAACGCCAGTCGGCCAGCGAACCGCAACCACGCGGGTAACGTATTACAAAGGTTCCCATATCGGGTAATTGCGCTGTGTACATGAGGCGACGCAACTCGCACTCGTCGTATGGCGATGATATTGTAATATCGGGGATAGGGCGCAAGAACGCGAGGTCGAATGCGCCATGGTGCGTGGGACCATCTTCGCCCACCAGACCGGCCCGGTCGAGGCAAAGTACCATGTTCACTCGTTGCAAAGCGGCATCGTGTATAAGGTTGTCGTATGCACGTTGCATGAACGACGAATAGATGTTACAAAAAGGTACTGAACCGCCCTTTGCAAGGCCGGCCGAGAATGTGAGAGCATGCCCCTCGGCAATACCGACATCGAAGAAACGCGAAGGCATCTCCTTCATGAGCAGGTTCATGGAGCAACCTGTGGGCATAGCCGGGGTAATACCAACGATCCTATCGTTCTTGCGAGCCAGCTCAACAAGTGTTTCGCCAAAAACATCTTGGAAACGGGGGGTTGCGCTGTTCTTAACTATGCGTTCACCTGTTTCAATATCGAAAAGGCCGGGTTGGTGCCACAAAGTAGGTGTCTTCTCGGCAGGCTCGTAACCACGTCCTTTCACCGTGTTAAGGTGCAACATCTTGGGACCATTCATATCCTTTACCATGTGCAACATGCGCACAATTTCCAAAACATCGTGGCCGTCGATGGGGCCAAAATAGCGTGCCGCCATAACCTCGAAGATGTTGTGACGACGAAAGAGCATCGCTTTGAGGCCGTTATTAAAACGTGTCAGTATGTTGGCACGACGCTTGTTCAAGATGCCTATACCTGTGAGGCAACGTGCAATCTTATTGCGAACCCTGTTGTACAGACGCGAAGAGTGCATGCTTATGAGCAGTTGGCTGAGGCCACCCACACTCTTGTCGATGGACATATTGTTGTCGTTGAGAATGACAAGCAGGTTGTTTTCGCAGTTTGCAAGGTTGTTCAAGCCCTCAAAGGCCAAACCACCACTCATGGAGCCGTCACCTATAATGGCAACCACATGCTCGTTGTCGCGCTTTTGCAAAGAGGCCGAAACGGCAAGACCAAGGGCCGCGGATATAGAGTTCGATGCGTGGCCGGCAATAAAGGAGTCGTACTCACTCTCTTCGGGAGCAGGGAAGGGTTTTACTCCACCCAATTTGCGATTGGTGTGAAACACATCGCGACGCCCGGTAAGTATTTTATGCCCGTATGCCTGATGGCCTACGTCCCACACTAATTTGTCGTTAGGAGTATCGAACACATAATGCAGAGCTACGGTAAGTTCCACAGAGCCCAAGCTCGATGCAAAGTGGCCGGGATTCATGGAACAAGCCTCTATAATAAACTCCCTCAACTCCTTACACACCTGTGGCAACAGCTCTTCGGGCAAGGCACGCAGGTCGGCAGGAGAATTTATTTTCCCCAACAAAGGGTATTTATCACTGTTTTCCATATTCATTCAACAAGGCCGAAGCCATAACTTTTTGCAAATATAGGTTTTTTCGAAAAATTAGCAACTTTTATGCTGTTTTTAAGCAATCGCAACACCTTTCTTGCCACAAAAAAACACCGGCACGAGCCACTTTGCAAAAATGTTTATTTTTTTTGCAAAGATACAATATTAATTGCGTAACTTCATTAAATTTGCAATAATTTGATATTTATACTACGCATGCAATTAAATACCCCGGTACCCCTGCCAAAAGAGGGCTTTACTATTGAGCACAGGAGCAAAATATTGCTCATGGGCTCCTGCTTCACTCAAAACATAGGCACAAAGCTCACGGCATACAAGTTCGATGCGTGCGTAAACCCCTTTGGCACAGCCTACAACCCGCTATCTATTGCCACTATTCTGCAAAGGATTGTAAACGGTAAGGCCTTCGACGAAGAGTCGCCCGAGATTTTCGAAAGCGGTGAGTTGTGGCACAGCATACTGCACCACAGCGATTTTTCGCAAAACAGCAGGGAGGAACTTATAAAAACAATAAACCTGTCGATGGCGCAAGCCCGAGAGCACATTAAAAGTTGCGACATTTACGCCTTGACACTCGGAACAGCTTATGTATATGTGCGCAACAGCGACAACCTCGTGGTAAACAACTGCCACAAACTGCCGGCAAAGATGTTTACACGTCGTCTTCTCGGCATAGAAGAGATAACGGAGAGCATGAGCCACACCATGCGCGATATTATAGCCATGCGCCCAAAAGCACGCTTCATCTTCACGGTCAGCCCCATAAGACACCTGCGCGACGGCGCACACGACAACCAACTGAGCAAGAGCACACTACTGCTTGCTATAAACAAACTACAAGCGTTATTCCCCGACAACTGCACATATTTCCCTGCATACGAGATTATGCTCGACGAGTTGCGCGACTACCGTTTTTATGCCGAAGACATGGTGCACCCCTCACCTCTCGCCATAGAATATATATGGCAAAAATTCATGGCGTGCTATTTAGGAGAGAAGAGCACAACCCTTTGCGACGCAATAGACAACATAAACAAAAAGCTGGCACACCGCCCTTTTAACCCGCAAAGCAACGCATACAAAACCTTTGTGCAGGGTGTTGTGCAGGAGATAACAGAGTTAATAACAGAACACCCTTACCTTGACTTCAAAAACGAGTTCGAGAGATGCAATACACTATTGAACAGATAACAAGCATACTTAAAGCCACACACACAGGCCCTTCGAAAAAGAGCAAAATATCGCACCTGCTCACCGACAGCCGTTCGCTCTCCTTCCCCGAGGAGACACTCTTTTTCGCAATAAAGACCAAGCACGGCGACGGGCACAAATACATCGACCACCTGTTTGAGCGCGGAGTAAGAAATTTTGTGGTTGAGAACGAAGAGACAATCCACTCTTTGCCCGACGCAAATTTCATCTTGGTAAAAGATAGTATAAAAGCCTTGCAAAGGCTAGCCGCCCACCACCGCTCACTCTTCGACATACCTGTTGTGGGAATCACGGGCAGCGACGGAAAAACCATAGTAAAAGAGTGGCTCTACAACATAGTTTCGGACAAGTACGATGTCACACGTTCACCACGTAGTTACAACTCGCAGATAGGTGTTCCTCTCTCGGTGTGGAAACTCGGCGAAGAGAGCTCTTTGGGAATTTTCGAAGCCGGTATCTCGGAGCGTCAAGAGATGGACAACCTCCAAAAAATTATCCGCCCCACGATAGGAGTTATAACTAACATAAGCGGGGCACACCAAGAGAATTTCAGCAACATACAAGAAAAGTGTTGCGAAAAACTCACGCTATTCAAAAACTGCGACATTATAATATATAACGCCGACGACGAGGTTATAAGCGACTGTGTATCGCGCTCGCTGTTACCCTCGCGCGAGATCGCATGGTCGCTGAAAGATGCCGAAAAACCACTCTTTATAAAAAACATAGAGAAGAGCAACGAGGGAACAACCATAGAGTACCGCTACCTCACCTTTGAAAACAGCTACCGCATACCTTTCCTCGACAAGGCCTCGATAGACGATTCAATAAACTGCCTTGCCGCAGCACTCTATCTCATGGTTCCACCCGAAATAATTGCCCAAAAGATGGCAACGCTCGAGCCCATCGCCATGCGTTTGGAGGTGAAAGAGGGCAAGAACGGTTGTATGCTCATAAACGACAGCTACAACTCGGACATCGCATCGCTCGACATAGCCCTCGATTTTATGGAACGCAGGTGTCTCACCATGCCCGGGCTGAAAAAGACCTTACTCCTCTCCGACATCAAGCAAACAGGGCTGGCCTCGCGCACGCTCTACCGCACAGTTGCCGACCTTGTAGAGAGCCACAAAATAGATAAGTTAATAGGCATCGGCGAGGAGATTGAGAGCGAGAAACAGAGGCTGGGCAAAATGAGATGCGAATGCCACTTTTTTACCGACACAGCCACCTTTGTTGCATCGGATATTTTTGAAAACTTCTCGAACGAGGCTGTTTTGATAAAAGGCTCACGCTCCTTCCACTTTGAGGAGATAAGCGAACTTCTCGAAAAAAAGGTGCACCAAACAATATTGGAGGTAAACCTCACAGCCCTGACCGATAACCTCAACCGCTACCGCAACAACCTGTTGCCCGAGACAAAAACCATCTGCATGGTGAAGGCCTCGGCCTACGGTGCCGGAGCCTTGGAGGTTGCACGCACCCTGCAAGAAAACCACATCGACTACCTTGCCGTTGCCGTTGCCGACGAGGGTGCCGAGCTGCGTCGTGCAGGCATAACCACCGGGATAATTGTGATGAACCCCGAACCCACATCGTTCCGCACCCTCTTTGAGAACAAATTGGAGCCTGAGGTTTATAGTTTCGGCATGTTGCGCATGCTCATACGCGCCGCATCGCGCGAGGGCATAACCGATTTTCCCGTACACATAAAGATAGACACCGGCATGCACCGTTTAGGGTTCCTGCCCGAAGAGGTTCCCCAACTTGTCGAGGAGCTCAAACGTCAGAATGCGCTCTCGCCCCGTTCGGTATTCTCGCACTTTGCGGGTAGCGACAGCCCCCTGCTCGACAGCTTCACACAAGAGCAGGTAAAGAGGTTTGCACAAGCAAGCGACTGCTTGCAGACAGCCTTCAAGCACCACATATTGCGCCATATATGTAACAGCGCAGGAGCCGAAAGATTTACCGACGTACAATACGATGCTGTGCGTCTGGGTATTGGGCTCTATGGCATATCGCCCATGGGCGACGATGCCACCTTGCGCCCTATATCAACCCTAAAAACAATAATATTACAGATACACGAGGTTCCCGAGAACGAAACAGTAGGTTACAACAGAAACGGCAAGCTCACACGCACCTCGCGCATAGCCGCCCTCCCCATAGGATATGCCGACGGGCTTAACCGCAAGCTGGGCAACCGCCACGGGTGGTGCATGATAAACGGCAAGGAGGCACCCTACGTAGGCAACATATGTATGGACGTCTGTATGGTAGACGTTACAGATATTGAGTGCCACGAAGGCGATGAGGTCGAAATTTTCGGACCTTCGCTCCCCGTAACCCGCATAGCCGAATGGTTAGAGACAATCCCCTACGAGATTCTCACCGGAATATCGACACGAATAAAAAGAGTATACTACACCGATTAATAACAAAACAATATGAGCAACGGCCAGCCGTTGCTCATATTGTTTTGTTATCCTTAACAGCAACCCTTAAAATACTCTTAAATTTCTCAGGAAGATATAAAGGATAAAGAGAGGTGTCACATAACGTAACATAAACACCAGCAAAGGCACTATGCGCTTGTCAGCCTTGCCATCGTTACTCAGCTCCTTCTGCATAAAATCGCGTTTCATAAAGAACGATGCAAAAATACAGGTAAACATAGCACCAAGAGGCATGAGAATATTTGCTGTTATATTATCGAACACATCGACAAGCGAAGTAACCCTCAAACCAAAGAAATTTATGTCGAACACCACCGATATTGTTACCACACTCAGCACGATGGAGACAAACGAGGTGAGACGCGCGGCCCACTTGCGCGACAGCTTAAATTCCTCGGCAAAATAGGCGGTGAGCACCTCGTGGAACGAAATTGTGGAGGTGAGCGATGCAAGTGTAACAAGCAGGAAAAACACCACCGACCACACCGGAGCAAAAGGCATGCCTTTGAATATCTCGGGCAAGGTGACAAAGATGAGCGACGGTCCCTCGGCAGGGGTGAGACCTGCACTGAACACCGCGGGAAATATCACAAGACCTGCAAGAACCGATACCAGCATAGTGAGCAAAGCCACATTAAGCGATGTCGATACCAGGTTGTTGTCGCTCTTAAAGTAGGAGGAGTAAGTAACCATGCAACCCATGCCCACAGAGAGCGAGAAGAACGCCTGACCAATCGCCATCATTATGGTATCGGGAGCAAAAGCCACATTAAAGTCAGGCGAGAGGAAAAAGCGGTAGCCCTCTATCGCTCCGGGCATAAAAGCCACTCGCACAGCCATTATTATGAGAATAATAAAGAGTGCAGGCATCATTATGCGCGAAGCCTTCTCTATACCTTTTTCCACCCCACGCGCAATTATCACATGGGTGAGCAAGATGAAGGCAACACCATAGAACAAAGGCCTCCAAGAGCCTTGAAAGGCTGTAAACTGCTCCGAGAATGTTTGGGGCGAGGAGTAAAGCACCCCCGTGGCCGATGTCACCATATACTCTAACGACCAGCCGGCAATTATATAATAGTATCCCGATATAAGCAACGCACCCAGCACACCGCTATACCCCAGCCAGCTCCACCTCCTTGAAAGAGCACGATAGGCACCCACGGCATTCTTGCGCGACGAACGCCCCACGGCAAACTCCGCAAGCATGGCAGGGATACCCACAGCAAACACACTCAAAAGAAACACCAAAAGAAACGCCGCACCTCCATGCTTTCCGGCGATATAAGGGAAACGCCATATTGCGCCAAGCCCGATAGCACTGCCTGCGGCCACAAGCACCACGCTCAACTTGCCTCCGAATGAGGCTCTTTTATTTTCACTCATATATATACTTATTCTTCAATTCCGGGCGCGAAAATAATAAAAAAGAGCGACACTACTGCTATATATTGCAGTATTAAGATGTTAAGTTCACAAATTTAACTTATGCAAATCACATACACAAAAACAGACACTTCGCACGAAGTGTCTGTTTTTGTGTTATTTATATCTTAAAGCATTTTATACCAAATGCGCGATGAGCTCCTCCCTGTCGCCATATATGAGGTCGATGATGGGAATTTCTATCATGGTGTAACAACCCGGTTGCTGACGCATTGTGGCGCGTGCGCAACAAACAAGCACCTGCGCTGTGAGGGCGGGGTTGTTTATCTTCATGTTAAACTCGAAGAGCTGGTTCTGTGTGGTACCCGAAACGCCTTTGCGAGTGAGGTTCACACCATGTCCCATGTCGAGAAGTTCATCGACACAAGGAACATTTATAACATGTGTCTCGTCGTTCACAAAATAGGGGTCGGCCTTGATGGCTGCCGCCACCTGATGAAAGTCGTAACCCTCCTCTATCTCCACATATACCATACGGCGATGAATACCTGTGCCCACGGGTATGGTCATGGAAAGCGCGGCCTTCACACCCTCGACAGCCTTTACCGCCACAGTGTGCCCCATGCTCATGCCGGGACCGAAGTTGGTGTATGTGATACCCTTGGGAGCGATAGCTTGCAACAGGGCACGCACCACAGAGTCGCTTCCCGGGTCCCAACCTGCCGATATGATAGAGACTGCGTTACCTGCAACAGCACTCTCGCCAAGCGAGCGACGGAGCTCTACTATCTTTGAGTGAATATCGAAACTATCGACGGTGTTGATACCAAGAGCGAGAATGTCTTTCGCATATCTCTCGACACTGCGTGTGGGGGTAGAAAGTATAGCCACATCAACATCGCCCAACTCGCGAATATCCTTTACCACATCATAACCTTCGAGCTCGGCCGGACAATTTTCGGCGCCCGAACGACGCACTACACCGGCAACCTCAAAATCGGGAGCCGACTGCAAAGCCTGCAAAGTATATTTTCCTATATTGCCATATCCTACTATGGCTGCTCTTATCTTTCTCATATTGTTTTTATTTTTTTACCGATGCGAATATATAAAAAAGTCATTTTTCTCATTATATATATATCGGCTTTTTTTATGCACAAAGTAAAAAATTTTACTCGACACGATGTAACAAAAAAGCCACCGAAAAATTCGGTGGCTTTTTTGTTACGTTTATTTATGCTTGGGGTTTGCGGGGCTCGCGACGGGGACGACGCTCGCGCTCCTCATAACCTTCGGGCTTTTCGATGAGAGCCTTGCGAGAGAGCTTGAACTTGCCTGTCTTGGGATCAATCTCCACAAGCTTAACCTGCAACTTGTCACCCTCCTTGATACCGGCCTCTTCCATGGTCTCAAAGCGTTTCCAATCTATCTCCGAGATGTGCAACAGACCATCTTTACCGGGCATAAACTCAACAAATGCACCATAGGGCATCACGCTGCGAACTGTACCCTCGTACACCTCGCCGGCCTCGGGAACAGCAACGATGGCTCTGATTTTTGCAATAGCCTCGCTGATTGCTTTGCCGTTGTTTGCAGCAATTTCGATGATGCCCTCGCCCTCAACCTCTTCGATAGAGATTGTAGCACCGGTCTCCTCCTGCATACCCTGGATAATCTTTCCGCCGGGGCCGATAACTGCACCGATAAACTCCTTGGGTATACGCATTGTTTCGATGCGGGGAGCGTGGGGTTTAAGCTCGGCACGAGGCTCGGCTATGCACTCTGTAATCTTACCCAAGATGTGCATACGACCTTCGCGTGCCTGGTTGAGAGCCTTCTCCAAAATCTCGTAAGAGAGGCCATCGACCTTAATATCCATCTGTGTGGCTGTGATACCATCTACTGTACCTGTTACCTTGAAGTCCATGTCGCCCAAGTGGTCCTCGTCGCCAAGAATATCGCTGAGCACAGCATATTTCTCCTCGCCGGCGTTCTTGATGAGTCCCATGGCAATACCCGACACGGGTTTCTTTATCTTAACACCTGCGTCCATGAGAGCAAGAGTACCTGCACAAACGGTAGCCATAGACGATGAACCGTTAGATTCCAAGATATCCGAAACCACGCGAACGCAATAGGGATAGTCGGCAGGAATCATGTTTTTGAGGGCACGGCAAGCAAGGTTACCATGACCTATCTCGCGACGACCTACACCGCGCTGTGCGCGAGCCTCACCTGTTGAGAAGGGAGGGAAGTTGTAGTGAAGGAGGAAACGCTCTGTTCCTTGGTTCATAACCTCGTCTATAATTTTCTCGTCACGTTTTGTACCCAGAGTAACGGTTGTGAGCGACTGTGTTTCACCGCGTGTGAACACTGCCGAACCGTGAGGGCCGGGGAGGTAGCCAGCCTCGCACCAGATGGGGCGAATCTCGGTTGTCTTGCGACCGTCGAGACGTTTGCCCTCGTCGAGTATACAACGACGCATAGCCTCTTTCTCTACATCGTGATAGTAGCGGTCGATAAGAGCACCTTTCTCTTCGAGCTCTTCCTCGGTAAACTGTGCTTTAAATTCCTCTTTAATTGCATCGAAGGCGGCTGCACGACCGTGTTTGTCGGCGTTTCCGCTTGCCGCAACCTCGTAAGCTTTTGCATAGCAAGCCTCGTGAACCTGTGCACGCAACTCCTCGTCGTTCACCTCGTGGCAGTACTCGCGTTTAACGGTTTTGCCAACCTCTTCCATAAGTTCCAACTGAGCCTTGCAGTGTACCTTGATAGCCTCGTGAGCAACCTTCATAGCCTCCAAAAGGTCGGCCTCTGAAACCTCTTTCATCTCACCCTCGACCATCATGATGTTGTCGTAGGTTGCAGCTACCATAATATCCATGTCGGCTGTCTCGAGCTGTGCGAATGTGGGGTTTACCACAAACTCACCGTCGATGCGGGCTACGCGAACCTCTGAAATGGGGCCACCGAAGGGGATATCCGAAACTGCAAGAGCAGCAGAAGCTGCAAGACCTGCGAGTGAGTCGGGCATGTCTACGCCGTCGGCCGAAAAGAGCACAATGTTCACATATACCTCGGCATGATAGTTGTCGGGGAAAAGGGGACGCAAAGCGCGGTCAACCAAACGACAAGTAAGAATCTCATAATCGGAAGCCTTTCCTTCGCGTCTTGTGAAACCACCGGGGAAACGACCGAAAGAGGCATATTTTTCTTTATACTCTACCTGCAAAGGCATGAAATCGGTGCCGGGAACAGCGTCTTTCGCTGCACAAACGGTCGCCAACAGCATTGTGTTGCCCAGACGCAACATAACCGAACCATCGGCTTGCTTAGCAAGCTTACCTGTTTCGATAGTGATTACGCGACCATCGGGCAAGGCCACATTTTTTGTTACAACATTCATTTTTTTATCCTTTAAATATTTTTTATACATCAAATTCTCGCAAAGATATACAAATTTCCGTATTTTAACTATCTTTGCCCCACATTTTCTTTAAATTATGAATAAAATACAACAAGGAGGCATAAAATGGGCCGTTGCAACAATATTATCACTTGCACTATTCGCTTGCAACAAGGAACCACAATTCACCATCGAGGGTGAGATAAAAAACGCAAAAGGTAAAATACTCTATCTCTCGAACATAGGCATAAACGGCACCAAACGCATCGACTCGGTTAAGTTGGGCAAGAACGGGGAGTTCCGCTTCAAGAAAGCACAACCCGAATGCTACGATTTTTACTCACTGCAACTGCAAGATGCAGGCCGTCGAATAACCATAGCCATAGACTCCACCGAAACCGTGAGAGTAACAACCGACGCAACCCATTTTGCCGACAGTTGCAAAGTAGACGGCTCGCCCGAGACCTTGCGCATTCACGAACTTATATCACTCGAAGCATCGCTGGAAAAGCAGGTGAACAACCTCGTAAGAAACAGCACACCCGACATTGCCGACACCAAAGAGACCATATACAACATCATCGGTGAGTTCAAAAGAAACATCTTCGGGCAATATATAGCAGTTGCGCCCCACAAGGCAAGCGCATACTACTCACTGTTCCTACGCATAAACGGCGAGCCCGTTTTCAGGCCCATGAGCAACAGGTTCGACAGCCAATGTTACGCCACAGTTGCCAATACATTGTATCACGAGCACCCACACGCCACACGCGCAATACACTTATATAATACCGCGCGAAAAGGGCTTGCTGTTACACGCCCCGCAACACCCAAGGACACAATAGACATAGACAACGAAAGCATCGAAAAAGTGGGGCTATACAACATTGAGCTACCCAACATAAACGGCGACACAATAAGCCTGAAAAGCCTGAAAGGCAAGGTGGTACTGCTCGACTTTACAATATACGATAATGTAAACATAAGTAGCCGTAACTTAATGCTACGCGAAATTTACGACAAATACCGCGACCGTAATTTCGAGATATACCAAGTATCGTTCGACAACAACGAGAATTTCTGGAGCAACTCGGCCGAGAACCTCCCATGGATATGCGTGCGCGACGAAGAGGGCAGTAACTCAAAAAACATTCTCCTTTACAACCTATACGAGTTGCCGACGTTCTACCTCATAAACAAAGAAAACGAGCTGGTTTACCGCGACTTTCAGATAGAGGATATAAACGCCACCATCGAAGAGTTATTGTCAAAATAGCGAAAAGCACAAGAAGCTGTCTATAAATTTATCGTAAAAAAAAATTTACATATCATTTTTTTAGGAAGAACATCAAACAAAATCTAAATATCGAATAAAAAAGATGTTAGCAAATTAAATAAAAACAAAAAAAAGCACTTTTAATTTGCTTTTCAATTTTTAAGAGCTATCTTTGCAAAGAGATCAAGAGATTTATTGGGTTCCGGCACTCGTGTTGGAATCCTTTGTTTTACTATAATTACAAAAATAAAAATTTAAATAAAATCATGGG
Organism: Bacteroidaceae bacterium; assembly: GCA_045631905.1. GTDB lineage: Bacteria > Bacteroidota > Bacteroidia > Bacteroidales > Bacteroidaceae > HGM04593. Next base: position 58,624 of record JAZQVO010000005.1, on the reverse strand, counting down.
TTATATGTCCGAAGACGGCTACAAAAAATTGCTAGCCGATTTAAAAGAGTTGGAGGCCAAACGCCCCGAGATTGTTCGCCAGATAGCAGAAGCACGCGACAAAGGCGACCTTTCAGAGAATGCCGAATACGATGCGGCAAAAGAGGCACAAGGCTTGTTGGAGATGAAGATTAACGAGTTGAAGATGATTATAGCCGATGCAAAAATCATCGACACATCGAAGCTGAACACCGACAGCGTTCAGGTTCTCACCAAGGTAAGTTTGAAAAACACCAAGACAGGTGCAACCATGCAGTATACCATCGTACCCGAGAGCGAGGCGAACCTGCGTGAGGCAAAAATATCGATAAACACCCCCATCGCAAAAGGATTGCTTGGCAAGAAGGTTGGCGATATTGCCGAGATAACAGTACCCCAAGGCAAACTATCTTTGGAGATAACAAACATAGAGATCTAAACAAGAGAACCATGGCAACAATATTCAGCAAAATAGTTGCAGGAGAAATTCCCAGCTATAAGGTTGCAGAGAATGAGCAATTTTATGCCTTCCTCGACATCAACCCCCTTGCAAAGGGCCACACACTTGTTATACCCAAGCGCGAGGTAGACTACTTCTTCGACCTCACCGACGAAGAGATAGCCGGCATGCAGATATTCGCAAAACGAGTAGCCGAAGGCATTAAACGCGCCTTCCCCTGCATAAAGGTGGGGCAGGCAGTGCTGGGGCTCGAAGTTCCGCACGCGCACATACACCTTGTGCCCATGCAGAGCGAAAAAGACATGCTCTTTACCAACCCCAAGCTAAAACTTACCCCCGAAGAATTTAAAGAGGTTGCCGAAAAGATACAAAAAGAGATTGCGTGATGCAATCTCTTTTTTTGTTTTTTACTATCTTCGCAAACAGAGAAAAACAAAAACAATGAGAACACTCATAAGCAACCCCATAATAGTGAACGAAGGCGAGCAGTACAGAGGCTCGATAGTTGTAAACGACGACCGCATAACCGAGATTCTGCGAGGCGACGAACTACCCCACGGCGAGGTCGATTGCATAGTGGAGGCAGGAGGCCTCTACCTCATACCCGGTGTCATCGACGACCATGTACATTTTCGCGAGCCGGGGCTCACAGCCAAAGCAACCATCAAGAGCGAGAGCCGTGCGGCCGTGGCAGGCGGTGTAACATCGTACATGGAGATGCCCAACACCAACCCGCAGACAACAACCATCGAAGCACTGAAAGAAAAATTCGCGATAGCCGGCCGAAACAGCATAGCCAACTACTCGTTCTACTTTGGCGCAACCAACAACAACTGCGAAACATTCGCGCAGCTAAACCCCAAGAAGGTGTGCGGAATAAAACTATTCATGGGGTCGAGCACCGGTAACATGCTTGTAGACCAAAAAGAGAAACTCGAACAAATATTTGCCACGGCAAAGATGCCCGTAGCCGTACACTGCGAAGATAGCTCCATAATTGCCGAAAACACAAAAAGAGTGATAGCCGAGGCCGGCAATAACCCCGACGTAACCTACCACCCCGTGATAAGAAGCGCCGAGGCCTGCTATCAAAGTACAAAGAGCGCCGTGGAGCTTGCCCGCAAGTTCGGAACCAAGTTGCATGTAATGCACATAAGCACAAAAGAAGAGCTCACGTTGCTGAGCAACCTGCCCATGGAGCAGAAGAACATCACAGCCGAAGCAACCCCGGCACACCTCACATTTTGCAGCGACGACTACAACCGTTTAGGCACAAAAATAAAATGCAACCCCGCCATAAAAGGTGCCGACGACCGCAAAGCATTGCAAGAGGCACTCACCAACGGGCTCATAGATGTTGTGGGCACCGACCATGCACCCCACCTCCTTGCCGACAAAGAAGGAGGAGCACTCACAGCCACCTCGGGCATGCCCAGCATACAATATACTCTGCTTGCCATGCTCCAACTTGTAGATGAGGGGGTGCTCTCCATAGAGACATTAGTTGAGAAGATGTGCCACGCCCCTGCACGCCTCTTCGACATAAACAAGAGAGGATACATAAGAAAAGGATATTTTGCCGACTTTGTACTACTCGCCCCCGACTCACCCCACACCATCGAGCAACAGGATATAATAAGCAAATGCGCGTGGAGCCCCTTCGAAGGCAACACATACAACTGGGCTGTGGCACAAACATGGGTAAACGGCACATGCGCCTACAAAGAGGGCAAGATTAACGAAGAGGCAAAGGGCAAAGCCCTCACTTTCAACCGATGAAACTCCACACATTCAGCTACACAGCCAAGGAACTTACCCCCTACATCGACTGGTGCTACTTTTACCACGCATGGGGAATATCCCCAAGTGCCGGCGACAGCCCCAAAGCCCGGGAGGTGAAGAACGACGCGCTTGCCCTGCTCGAAGAGCTTGCCGACACCGAAGTTGCACAAGCGGTTTTTGCACTATGCAATGCCCGCAGCCACGGCGACGACATAATAATAGAGGGCACCACACTACCCCTCCTGCGACAACAGCACAGCAAAGAGAACGAGCCCAACCTCTGCCTCAGCGATTTTATCTCGCCACGAGGTGGCAAGATAGGGCTTTTTGCGACAGCCGTCACCAAGACCGTCACAACAACCGACGACAGCTACAAAAACATTCTCATGCAGACAACAGCCTCGCGCATAGCCGAAGCCACCGCCACACTGCTACACATGAACGTGCGTCGCGACAAAGCCTTGTGGGGATACGCACCCCACGAACAGCTCACCCCACAAGAGATGAACGCCGAAAAGTTCCAAGGCATACGCCCCGCGGTGGGCTACCCCTCACTGCCCGACCAGTCGATAATCTTCATCATCGACAAACTGTTGCAACTGCACCATGCAGGCATATCCCTCACCCCAAACGGAGCCATGACACCCCATGCCTCGGTGTGCGGTATCATGATAGAACACCCCGCCTCACGCTACTTCTCGGTGGGACACATAACCGATGAACAACTGCACGACTACTGTCGGCGACGAGGCCTCACCACCGACGAGCTACACAAATTTTTGTTCAAAAACATCGCAAAATAGCATTTACCTCCACATTTTTTCATAAAATCAAAAAAGAAAAACTATATTAGCACAAGAATAATAAATTTAATAAATTTAACAATGAAACTAAGAACCATTCTGCACCCGCTTTATGTGCTGTACCAAGTTTTATTTGCGTGGTGGGCAGCCCTGCTTGTTATCGCATTTACCTGTATTTGCATAAGCCTCTTCGGCCGATACTTGAAGGTAAAAAACGGCGACTACTACCCTGCACTTATTCTTTTCCGCGTAGTATGTTGGATATGTCTTGTACCCGTGAAGGTAGTCGATAGAGATAAATACGTAGAGAAAGACAAAAACTACGTATTTGTGGCAAACCACCAAGGCTTCTTCGATGTATTGGTGATGTATGGCTATATAGAAAAGAATTTCAAATGGATGATGAAGGCATCGCTTCGCAAAGTACCCTTCTTGGGCAAAGCCTGTGCCGACACCGACCATATTTTTGTAGACAGAACAACACCACAGAAAGATATTTTGCGCAAATCGCTCAATATACTGAAAAGTGGTAAATCCATGGCAATATTCCCCGAAGGAACACGTTGCAAAAACGGCAAGATGGGCCCATTCAAAAAAGGTGCTTTTGTAGCGGCAAACATGGCGCAGAAGCCTGTTGTCCCCATCGCGGTACAGGGCTCGTTCCAGCTTTTGCCCCCGGGCAAGATTTTCTTGCACTGGTCGCCCATAACACTCACATTCCACGCACCGATAGAGTGTATAAGCCGAGATGCCGAGAATGTGGAATACTTAATGAAAACATCGCGCGAAGCTATCGCAAAAACTCTTGGAGAAGAATAAATTTTCTATACCAACCAAAATATGGGAGCAAATGTTATTTGCTCCCATATTTTTTGAAAAGAAAAAGAGTTCTAAATTCGGAGCCCACATCGAAATTTGTTTTTATATACCAAAGAGTATCGTCGGCATTTATAACATAATCGGCAAGCCCTCTTTTGTATTTTTCATTTATTAACCCACATGCCTTCTATGCAATAGTCTCGAACGGGAACACCACACCTCCGGTATAAGTGTAATATTTACAAGGACCTGCTTGGTCCATTTTGGTCCTTATTGCCCTACCTGTCAAAATTTTATATTTACGCATATTTTAATAAAATAAAAATCATTAAATTCGTAACCGATTTATAAAAACACAAACAGAAAATGGGCGAGACAGAGGTACAAAAAGATTTTTATTTCGAAATACTGAAAGAGAAAACCGAGTGGGTAGCAGGTTGCAAAATGTGCACCCCGCGCGATTTTGACTTCCTTGCAACGAGCATATACAACGAGACAAAGAAAATGCTCTCCTCCACCACATTGAAACGCTTTTGGGGCTACCTGAGAGAGACAGAAAATCAACGTCCAAGCCAAACCACCCTCAACGTGCTATCGCAATTTGTAGGATACATCGATTTTGAGACTTTTTGCAAATACCAGCAACAAAATGGCGAGTGCAGTAGCGACTTCCTGCGCAACAACACCTTGCAAACCAAGAGCCTATGCAAAGGGGACAAACTAAAACTAATGTGGGAGCCCGACCGTTGCATAACCATACAGTATATTGGATTATGTATGTTCAAAATACTCGAAAGCAAAAACAGCAAGCTATCGGTGAACGATATCTTCATTTGTGAGCGCATAGTGGAAAACACCCCCCTTCTCCTATCGAACCTCATACACGAAAACAGTGACCCCCTAAATTATATTTGTGGGCGAAACGGTGGTGTAAAATATTTTCAAATATCTTAAAACAGATGCTCAACGATATCCAAAGTTCCGACTTTATACACATAAATAACATCAGCGATATTGAGATGTTGGACTCCTGCGGTTCAACATCTATTGCATATAAAACACGCATCGACGGCCGTCGCTATTTTATGAAGCGTTTACGTCCCGAGTTTCGCCACGATGCCAGTTATCGCGAAGCGTTCTTCAAGGAGTATAACTCGGGGAAAGAGATAAAGAGCCCCTATGTGGTTGAGTACATAGATATTAAGGAGGATAACGAGGGGCTGTATATTCTCATGGAGTATGTGAACGGTACAACCATAAAAGAGAAGGTTATCGACGAGCCCGGTTACTTTCATAGCAAGGCAAACATAGAAAACATGTTGTTACAGTTGTGCAAAGCATTAAAGGCTCTGCACAAAGAGAACATTGTGCACCTCGACATTAACCCGAGCAATGTTATAATATCGCAGGTGAGCAACGAGGTAAAGCTCATAGACCTCGGTTTTTGCGTAAGCAACTACAACGACTGCACACCGGGGAGCACACCCGGCTTTGGAGCCCCCGAAGCAAAGCTTGGCAACACAAAAGAGATTGATGCCCGTGCCGATATTTATTCAATAGGGAGCCTCTTGCAGTTTATCGAGGAGAAAACGGGCGCAAGCCTGCCACGCCGTTTCGAAAAGATTAAAAAGCGTTGTCTGCAACCGCAAAAGGAGAAGCGTTACCAGAACATCGATGAAATTATTACAGAGATAGGCCACACAACACGCAGAATAGGCTTTATTACAACTATCACAACGCTTGTGTTGGCCCTTATGGTACCTTTTGCTACATATTTATATGACAAGGTGAGCAACTATATTGCTTGGGAGAGAGGCGAAGTTGCCGACAAGTTCCAAGTAAATGATATGTACTATAAAATAACAGACAACGATGCCCGCACCGTGGAGCTGACATTTAAAGGCAATACTCCCTATGAGTATCAATTTGAATATGGTGACGGCGAGGTGAAAATACCGGCGAAGATAGAATACAGAGGAAGAACATTCAGGGTGACATCTATCGGGCATGAGACCTTCGATAACCCCGAAACAACAAGCGTGATACTCCCCGATGGGGTTGAAACCATAAAGGATTACGCTTTCTTTGTGTGTCGCCTCACAAAGGTTGCACACATACCCAAGAGCGTGAAGGATATTGGTTTCTGCAACTACACGGGCCAATTTCAGATCGAGGGCTTTGTGGTCGACGAAGAGAACCCCGTGTACGACAGCCGAGGAGGTTGTAACGCGATAATAGAGACTGCGACCAACACACTTGTGGCTGCCTGCAACAATAGTGTTATCCCCAACGATGTTACAACCATAGGAGAACACACATATGCCAATTATCATAAAGAGAGTTTCACTATCCCCAATAATATCACCACGTTGGCAGATGGTGCCTTCTCTTCGAGCAGATTAACCGATATTGTTATCCCCGACAACGTAACCAGCATGGGTAAATTCTGTTTTATCGCCTGCACAGCATTAAAGAGCGTAACCCTCCCGGCACATCTTGCACAAATAGAAGAGGGTACCTTCACGAACAGCGGTTTACGCGAGATTTTAATTAACGATAATATACGCAACATCGGCAAAAATGCCTTCTTTGAATGCAAAAACCTACGGGTTGCAACCATAGGGAGCAACGTGCGAGAGGTTGGACAACAGGCTTTTGGCAACTGCACAAGCCTCACCAAGATTGTTTCGCGCATACTGGCCGACAGCTTGCAGGCCACGGGTAATGATTGTTTCAAAGGGATAAGTAAGAAGTGTGTCTTATACGTTCCACGCGGTGCCAAGAGCACTTATAAGAACACTTTTGGTTGGGATTATTTTGACAACATCGTGGAGGTTGATATGTAAACGTGTCGCTACAACAACAAACAAAGCCGACCTTGCATGCAAGGTCGGCTTTGTTTTCTTTTATGCTATGTTGCTGTTACTTCACAATATTCATCTCGTCGATAAGACGTTTGCAGTTACCAAACTTCTCGATGATGAAGAGTACGTAACGTATATCCACGTTGATGCAACGTTGCAAGTTCTTGTCGAAGTTGATATCGCTGCTCAAAGACTCCCAGTTGCCATCGAAAGCAAGGCCGATGAGCTCACCGCGTGAGTTCATGACAGGGCTACCGCTGTTACCGCCTGTGATGTCGTTGGTGGTGAGGAAGGCTACGGGCATGTCACCGTTGGGTAGTGCATACTGACCGAAATCTTTTGCAAGATATAGCTCTTTGAGACGGGCGGGCACTGTAAACTCGCTGTTTGTGTTATCCTCCTTCTCCATCACACCTTTAAGGGTTGTGTAGTGGTTGAAGGTTACACCATCTTTGGGCTGGTAGGCCTTAACGCTACCATAAGTGAGGCGCATGGTAAAGTTTGCATCGGGAGCCATGGGGGCACCGTCGGCCTTCTCCATGAGACCTTTGAGGTAGGTTTTGTGCAAGGGGTTGATAACAGCCTCAAACTCGTCCTTCTCGCTTGCAAGCTCCTCGTATTTGTCGAAGATTGCTTTGCGCAACAGCATGGCGGGATCTTTGTCGAACGCCTTCTTTGTGGGCTTTTTCATGAACTTGTTAAAGTTCTTCTCGCTCGACATTATTGAGTTGCTATACACGTCGTCGATATATTTTTCGATGTTGCCTTTGTACTTTTTCTCAACCTCGTTCAAGAGAGCAGGACGCTCCTCGGCTGTGGTGAGCGACATGTAGAGGGGGAGCACAGCCTTTGCTACGCGAAGGTCTACATTATGGTTGTAGTCGCGGTTGTATATCCAGCCGTGTATTTTTTGCATATGCCATTTTGTCTTCTCTGTATCGTTGAACATCGTGTCGCTTGTTGCATACACGTTACGAAGAATAAACTCCACGTTGTTCAAAATCTCGGTGGTAAGTGTGAGTAGGTACTCGGCACGGCTACGTGCGTTCACGGCCTTGTTGATATTTGCGACAACATTCTCGTAGTCGCTGTTACCTACCTGCTGTGCAAAGGCTTTGAAAGCGGCCTCGTTCTCCAACTTTGTCTCAACAACCTTGTTGTCCACGATAGCTTTGTTCATACCTATCGAGTTTTTCCAATAGTTGCTTATGCGGGCCATCTTGCTTGCATACTGAATGTTCACAGCCTCGTCCTTTGCCATCTCCTCGCGGATAACTTTGAGCGAAGCATCGCGCATTGCTATACGGGGCTCGTTCTGCGAGAACATGCGGTGCTTCACCTCGTCGCCTGTGAGGTAACGCGATGTGCTGCCGGGGAAGCCCATAATCATGGCAAAATCGTTGTAGTCGAAGCCTGCAAGCGACACATTGAGGTGCTTGGGGGTGCTCAGGGGCTTGTTCTCCTTGCTGTAAGGTGCAGGGTTACCAAGCGAGTCGCCATAGACACGGAACACCGAGAAGTCGCATGTGTGACGGGGCCACATCCAGTTGTCGGTCTCGCCACCGAACTTACCGATGGAGCTGGGAGGTGTTCCCACAAGGCGCACGTCGGTATATTTTTTGTAGTACACAAGGTAGTACTTGTTACCCTCGAAGTAAGGGAGGAGCTGGGGAGAAAGATACTCTTTGCCTTCGATGTTGTCGGCTTGGAAGAGCTCTACTCCTATTTGTGCAAGTACGTTGCTGTCGAACGACTCCTGCTCGCTGATGATGCCCTCGGCGATGCGTTTGTTAATCTCGTCGGTAACATCTTTTATCTCGGCGACAAATGTAAAATTGATATTCTCGCAGGGGAGCTCCTCTTCGTAGCTCTGGCTCCAGAAGCCGTCGCGAAGGTAGTTGTGGCCCACCGCGCTCAACTGCTGTATGTAGCTGTAACCGCAGTGATGGTTGGTGAGTATAAGACCGTTGGGCGAAACTATCTCTCCGGTGCAACCACCGCCAAAGATACCTATGGCATCTTTCAACGACACCCCTTCGGGGGCATAGATGTCGTCGGCTGTGAGTTCAAGGCCAAGGCGGCGCATAGGCTCTTCAAGATTTTGGCTACGCATGAGTTGTAGTAGCCACATACCCTCATCGGCAAGGAGCTGTGCGGGCAGTGCGATAGCTGCAACAAGCAGCGCAAGTAGTGTTTTCTTCATATTATAAATTTTTATTATATAGTTATATATTTTCACTTTGCGAAGATACATTAAAAAATGCACTCTTCGTTCCTTTGAAAAGTGTAAAGTTGTTAAAGCGCTGTTTTTTTGTTGTAAAATGTTATAGGAAAGGGGAAAATCATAAATAAATTTAATAAAAGAGTGCACATAGGTAAATGTTATTATATTAGCGACCGAAACATAAGAACAAAACGATATTATATGAAAAACCTTTTTCTCTTGTCCTTGCTACTCGCCCTCTTTGCCTCTTGCGAAAAGGGTTATAGGATAGAGGGCTGTGTAGATGGCGATATTCTCGACGGTATGCCGGTGTATGTAAAAAGCGAGATAAACGGTGCGGTGGTTAAGCTCGACTCGGCCGTGGTGGAAAAAAGCCGTTTTTTCATGGCGGGCAGTACCGACAGCTCTTTCATAACCTCGCTATACATAGGCGAACAGCCTGTGGTGCCCTTTGTGGTTGAGCCGGGCAGGATTGATATTCACATATCGGAAGAGCAGGTGTCGGTAAAAGGGACACCGCTTAACAACGAGCTGTGGACACTCATGCAACAGAAGATGGAGCTCGAAAGACGCATGTATGAGCTTGAACGTGCCGAAACGGCTATGATTCTCGATGGTGCAACCGCCGAAGCGGCCGCCGAATACATGGGCGACTCCATAACCTACATAGGCGAGTCGATGGAGATGCTCATGAATGGGTTTATAAGAGCTAACCTTGACAATATATTAGGGCCTTGTGTGTTTGCTCTTTTTTACAGCGCGGTGAATATCCCTATTGTTACAGGCGAGCTCGAAAGTATATACAACGATGCTCCCGACATGTTCAGGAACGACTCTTTTGTTAAGTATTACTATGAGATTGCAAGGGAGAACAGCCGTCGCTTGCGTCAGGGTGGCTTGAACGAGGAGTAGTTTAGGGTGGTTCGATATAAACCAAGAACATCGTGAATTTGTCGTTCCGACAGAGCAAAGTAACGAAGTATCTCAAAATCGCGCTGCATACAGAGACCCCTCACATGCGTTCAAGATGACAGCGACGGGCGCAACAAAATACATTTGTTAAGGTTGCGCGAAAATTTTGACGCAGGATACATAAAAGCAAAAGCGATGGTGCGCACACCATCGCTTTTGTTTTTATGTATTATCGAGGATATTATTTCACGGTAACCTTTGTGCCAAGCACCATATAAATTCCGGCAGGAAGAGCAACACGCTCGCTACCCTCGCCCACATGCAAGCGACGCACCAAGCGACCATCTACTGCATAAATATTTATATCCTGCGGAGCAAGAGAGGTGATTGTGATAACACCATCGCCACCTGCAACAGAGACCGTGGGAGCCTCAACATCATTGATATTGGTTGAGATGGCGAACGATGCCACAACATCGTCGAAGCGTTGTTCGTCGGTTGCATCATTAACCACCAAAATATCAGACAGGATAACCTTGCGGTCGGGCTCGGCAACAACAGCCGATGCGTTAAGAACAAGGTTCAGCAACACCTCTTCGCTGTTAAACAGCTCATCGCCTTTCGAATATACAAGAACACGATAGGTGCCGTTGTCTGACTGCTTCATCACAACCTTGTGGTCGGTTACTGCCGTGCCACCTGCTACGCTTGCTATTGTTACACCCTCGGGTACTGTAATGTTCATCTGCAAAGCTTTGCATCTTGCGTCACAAAGCATTACAGGCATGTTACAATCTTCGTTTATCGCAAGCTCAAAATCATTCACGCCAAGATAGCCTTGTGCTATGGGGGTGTTGTAGTACTGCATGGGCGAAAGTGACTCGGCAACAGATACCGCATTCTCTATTGTTTCTACATCGCTGTCGAAGATGAAGCCATCGCTGTTGGTATCGGCTTTCGAGTATGTGAATGCGGGGTGAGTATTTCCTTTCAAATAGGCTGTTGTGATGGCAAGGTCGCGCACGGTAAGGGTGTTGCTCTTGTCTACATCACATGCAAGAGGATAATTGAACTCGTCGAGGTTGTACTCTTGTTGTGAACTATAAAGATATTCGGCTCTGTTGGCTATCCATTTGTTCATATTGTTCTTAATGGTGCCGTATCCCAAGCCATCTTGCCATACAGAGTAGTTGTTCTCGAACGATGAACGAGCATAGTTATAGTAGCTGTTCATGTAGTCTTTGAACTCCTCCACCGAGTTGTTTTCGATGAACTCTTTCCACACCTTATAATAGTGTTTGCGCACCTCGCTGTTTTGCATCAAGTCGCTGAACAAGCGATAGCCCGACTCGTTCTTCATGTTGCTGTTAAAAATAGAGGTCATATAGTCTATCACGCCATAGTCTCTTGTCTGCTCGTAACCGAATGCCCAGTCAAAGTCCCACAAGGGGCCGAATTTTATTTTGCTTTCGGGGTTTTCGAGCTCCTCTTTGAAGAGGTAGGTACTTTTGGGGTGTCCCAACTCCTGATTAAGCACAAGGTCGTTGGCAAGCATGAAACGTGCAAAAACATCGACATCTATTATATCGTCTATGGGGGCATTATAATACAAAGCGCGGTCGAGCTTGTCTATATCCTCCCTTATAAGGTCGAGACGTGCGGCGGCTTCTACCTCGGTGTATTCGCTGAGGTCGGGGTCCTTGACGTTTACAGGCAGGTTATAATTTTCGCTTCTAAACTTGTAGTCCTCGTCGTAATATGTGTCGAGCTCGGCAAGGTAACCAAGTTCGTCGTCAATATCCACGTTGTTGCCCGCAATACCTATCTTCTCGGTGAACATGTAGCTACCACGATATGTACCATTAACATACAACTCAACAGGAACTATGTGGCAAGGATATTCGGTGCCTACCAGCTGACCTATCTTCATTGCGGCTGCGTTTGCCAACATAGAGCCAAACTGATAGTTGGCTAGCAACACCCAGCTCTTGCCTTTTGTAAGGCCGAAGGGTTTAACCTTGCTATTAAATTTCAAACGATAAGGTTTCTTGGGGTAGCCCCATGTGGTGTTTCCGCGACCTTTTATCTCAACAGATTCTACGAAATCATCGAAAACGCCATAACCTGTTATGCGGAAAATGGCATTAAGGTATGTATCCTTGTCTACAACCTCGGCACCGTTTTCGATGTCGATGTCGATGCGGGGAACCGATGTTGCTTTATCGGTGAGCCACTCTACATTAATTGTGTAGTCGCGACCAAAAGGCACACGCTTCACTGCATACTCCTCGTCGCTTATCTTCTGCATCTCACCAGGAATCACCTTGTAAAGACGCATCTCGGCAAGAACCATGTGGTTCTTTGAGTACTCGCCCGATGCTTGCAAAATTCTCACCTTGCTATACTTGGCATCGAAAGTAATCTCGGGAGATGTATACTCCATGCTTACACCACCTGTGGGCATGCCGTCGGCTGTTGTGAGAGTGCGCACGAGCACCCACTCGCCATCGTCACCGGCTCCGTAGATTTCGAGCAACAAGGGGTTGTAACCGCCTTGGGGACGGCACTTGTAATAGATTTTAAGTTTCTCGGCTGTTTCGGGAAGGTCAATATCTATGTATGTTTTTACATTCAAGGTTTCATTGTTGGCCGCCCCCCATGTTGAGTGGAATATTGTACTTGCGTTATTGTCGAGCAGGTTTCCGAGACCTTCATCTGCATTTTGCGAAGGCTTGTTGGTGCTCAACATTGCTGCGGTCAAGGGTATTTCGGTTGTCGAGCCACCTACCTCGCCCCACAACTCGTCTTTCACCTTAACTATGCCACCTACTTTGTTGTAGCCGGGGTATGTTACTGTGTAGGTAACAGGCGAGGCAAAGCTCTGACGTGTTACACCCGACTTCTGGAATACTGTATCGACATAGGCAACAGCCTTGTTGTCGCTCAGCTCGAAACTTGCAGCCAACCACTTACCTATGGCATTTAGGCTGAGGTTCATGCTTTCGCTCACTGTTTTAACCTTTGCATCTTTGAAAAGAGTGTGGTTACCTTTGTTTGTGAACATGAACGATGTTAGTTCGGGATACGAAGGAGCCACGGTCGATATGCTGTCGTACATGTGCGACTCGTAATAGAAGGTTGCATCGTTCTTCATCGACACAACAAGCTTGCCATCTTGGGTAGAGATACCGCCATCGAGGTCGGCCACATCGTAGGCATCGATGCCACCATCGCTCAAATAGACATAATAGGTTTTAACGTCGGAGGCTGACTCACTCGACGAACCCTGTGCGATTGCACACACTGCACACAACAGTGTCGCAATACTTAAAAACATCTTTTTCATATACTTTGAATTTTAAATATTAATTCGTTCTCAAAATACGCACTACTGCATTTTATCTACAAATAAAATAATTATTTACTAAAAAATAAAATTTTTTATATAAAATATCATATTCACCCCGACAGAGGTTATATTCTCATATTTTGTCGATATTTTCACACCTTTATCGCATATTTTACATACATTTGCGAAAACTGACGAGCAGGCAAGCCACCTGCATTTTTTAACGACATAGAAATTACTCAATAGATGGCAAAAGAACTTATACTCATAAGAATAACAGGCGAGGACCGACCGGGCCTCACCGCTTCAATCATGTCGGTGTTGTCGAGATATGGTGTAACTATCCTCGACATAGGACAGGCCGATATACACAGCACCCTGTCACTCGGAATACTCATTCGTGTGGTAGAGGAAAACTCCGGGCACGTTATGAAGGAATTACTCTTCAAAGCCAGCGAGCTTGGGGTGAATATAAAATTTTTCCCCATCACTGCCGAGGATTATGAGGCGTGGGTTAAACGACAAGGAAAGAACCGATATATCCTTACACTGCTTGGTCGCAAGCTGTCGGCCGAACAGATTGAGGCCGTAACACGCCTCATTGCCGAGCAGGGGCTGAACATCGACTCCATACGTCGCCTTTCGGGACGCATGTCGATAGCCGAGCCCTCGAAAAACGTTCGAGCATGTATAGAATTTTCACTACGCGGCACCCCGCTCGACCGCAATTTAATGCAAGCCGAGCTGTTACGCATGTCGAGTGATATGGGCATGGATTGTTCGTTCCAAATAGACAACATGTACCGTCGCATGCGCCGTCTCATCTGCTTCGATATGGACTCAACACTCATACAAACCGAGGTTATCGACGAGCTTGCCATGCGAGCCGGTGTTGGCGACAAGGTGAAGGAGATTACCGAACGTGCCATGCGCGGTGAGATTGATTTTAAAGAGAGCTTTACCGAAAGGGTGGCTCTGCTCAAAGGGCTCGACTCGGCCGTTATGCGAGAGATTGCAGAAAACCTACCCATAACAGAGGGTGTAGACCGCCTCATGTATGTTCTGAAACGCTATGGTTACAAGATTGCCATATTGTCGGGTGGTTTCACCTATTTTGGCGAGTACCTGCAAAAGAAGTACGGGATAGATTATGTGTATGCCAACGAATTAGAGATAGACGAAGATGGCAAGCTCACAGGCCGTTACTTGGGCGAGGTAGTAGACGGCCGACGCAAAGCCGAGCTCTTGAAACTTATTGCACAGGTGGAGAAGGTGGACCTTGCGCAGACTATCGCCGTGGGCGATGGTGCCAACGACCTCCCCATGCTGAGCGAGGCCGGTTTAGGCATCGCTTTCCACGCAAAACCCCGTGTGGTTGCAAATGCCAAACAGTCGATAAACACTATCGGTCTCGATGGTGTACTCTACTTTTTGGGCTTCAAAGATTCGTACCTCGACGAAAAAGGCAGAGAGTAAATTTTCTTCTTACTAATAGAGATAACAAACCGGGGGCTCTGCTTGCAAACAAGGAGAGGCGACCCCGCGTGGTTAAGGAGAGGGACAATTATTTTTTTCGCTGTTGCGACTTCGACTAAGAATATAACAAAATGAGGGTGGCCGGTTCGCTTTGGGCACCCTCATCGTCTTGTTTTTAAATATATTTTATTTATTCTTCGTCAAAATCGAACTCCTCGTAGTTATAATCATCATCGTCGCCTTCATCGGTATCATCAAAATCGCTCTCCCAGTCGGCAAAGTCGCTGGCGAGCATGCGCGCGTCGTAGTCGCGATGCACAAGTTCGTCTCGCTTAACAGCCGCCATGCGGTTCTCCTCGCTATTCAGAGCCTCCCACAGAATATCTTTCAGCTCGGTTATACCTGCACCTGTGGCAGCCGAGATAAAGACATGGGGCACGCCCTCGGGCAGGCCGGGGGTGAGCATCTCCTGCAACTCCTCGTCTATGAGGTCGCTCTTGGTTATGGCAAGCACGCGCTGTTTGTCGAGCATCTCGGGGTTGAACGTAGCAAGCTCGTTGAGCAAAATCTCGTATTCACGCTTTATATCGTCGGTATCGGCAGGCACCATAAAGAGCAACAACGAGTTACGCTCTATGTGACGCAAGAAACGCAGACCAAGACCACGCCCCTGACTGGCACCCTCGATGATACCCGGAATATCGGCCATGACAAAAGATTTGTTGTCGCGATGCGACACAATGCCAAGCTGTGGCTCCATGGTGGTAAAGGGGTAATTTGCTATCTTAGGCTTTGCGGCAGATACCATGGAAAGCAGTGTCGATTTGCCTGCGTTGGGGAAGCCAACAAGACCTACATCGGCAAGTAGTTTAAGTTCAAGAGTAACAGTCATCTCGCGCATGGGCTCGCCCGGCTGTGCAAAACGAGGTGCCTGACGTGTGGGGGTTGCAAAGTGGACGTTTCCCAAGCCTCCGCGACCTCCTTTGAGCAGAGTGACCATCTGGCCGTCCTCCATCACATCGCACAAGAACTCACCCGTTTCGGCATTATAGGCCACGGTACCGCAGGGCACATCTATTATCTTGCTCTCGCCGTCGGCTCCGGTGCTTTTGTTTATACCACCGTTCTGGCCGTTCCCTGCAAACACATGTCGCTGATATTTAAGGTGTAACAAGGTCCAATAATTTCTGTTTCCGCGCAAAATTATATCGCCACCCTTACCGCCGTCACCGCCGTCGGGACCACCGTTGGGGATATATTTGGCACGATGCAAATGTGCCATACCGCGACCGCCACGGCCCGAACGACACACAATCTTAACATAATCTATAAAGTTCGATTCTGCCATAAAATAAAAATTCGTTGCTCGCGCAACTCCGTTATACATGTTAAACAAAAAGAAGGCGTAGCATTCTCTTTGAGCCACGCCTTTTTTCTTTTATTTGTAGAATATAGGACGCGGTTCGGGGTAAAAATTCAAGCAAGCTCGATTTTTACCCGCTCACCCTTCACTATATTTTATCAAATGCGGGAGTCTATCGCCGAAACGATATCTGCAAATATGCGGTCGAGCTCGCCCAAACCGTTTATATAGCAGTGCTTGCCCTCCTTCTTGTACCAATCTTTCAAAGGTGATGTCTGCTCACGATAAACGACAAGACGTTTTTTTATTGTCTCCTCATTATCGTCGGCACGACCCGACTCCTTGCCACGCAACAAAAGACGTGTCATGAGCTCGTCCTCGGGAACATCGAGCTCTATCATGGCTGTAACCTCCTGGTTTCTTTCGGCAAGCATAGCCTTCAATGCCTCGGCCTGAGCTATGGTACGTGGAAAACCATCGAAAATAACACCTTTGCTATCGACGAATGCGTCGAGTTTCGAAGCAAGAATATCAACCATCAAAGCATCGGGGATAAGCTGGCCGTTCTCTATCAGCTTTTTGGCTTCGCGGCCAAGTTCTGTGTCTGCTTTAATTTCGGCACGGAGCACATCGCCTGTGGAGATGTGGTCAATACCATACTTTTCTACTATTCTTTCGCTTTGAGTACCTTTACCCGAACCGGGTGCACCAAAAATAACAATATTCAGCATAGTTTTAAAATTTTATTCTTCAACAGCATCGTATATATTGGGGTAGTTACGGCCCAAACCATCGTAGTCGAGCCCATAACCCACTATAAATCTATCGGGTATTGTAAATGCACTGTATTTTACATCGACAGGCACTTTTAAACGGGCAGGCTTCAAGAAGAGAGAAGCTATCTGCACCGATGCCGGATTATGCGTACCGAGAGTCTCCATCATGCGTTGCATGGTGTAACCGGTATCCACAATATCCTCCACAATAATCACGTCGCGACCTTCTATCGACTGTGTAAGCCCCAAAACCTCGCGCACGGTTCCCGTGGTAGTTGTTCCTTGATAAGAAGAGAGCTTTACAAACGATATTTCACAATCGATATTCAGGTTATTCATCAACTCGGCGGCAAACATAAAACAACCATTCAAAACACCGAGCAAAACAGGACATTTACCGGCATAATCTCTGTTTATCTCACCGGCAACACGCTTAATTTCCCTTTTTATCTCATCATTTGTTATTGATATTTCAAACTCCTTACCATGAATTTTTACACGTTCCATAAATATCAATGCTTTTCAAATACAATAATCCCCTTAAATGGGAAAGATAGTACAAAAATAGTACAAACTTCTGAAAAAGATACACAAAGAAGGCGGTTTTTTGCACCACCCCGACAACATTTTAGCACAAACCCACAACAGGGATATTATCGCAACCACCGAAACCTCTTTAAAAAATAATTTAAATATTATTATATAAAAGAATTCAAAACTATTTCGTATCTTCGCACAAAATTAGCAGTTTTATGCCCCACATTTTGAGGTATACAATAACTAAATTTGGTAATTATGAGAAATATACTTATTGCGCTTATATGCGCCACAGCCATACCTGCACTTGCACAAACCAACGTTAGTTCCTTTATGCCGGGTATAGCCGAAGGGGTTACATATTACCTGCCGAACACAACTATCGAGATAACGGTAGATGCCATGTGTATTACACACAAACCGGGAGAGTTTCACAAATATGCCGACCGATTCTTGCGCATAAGCAATGTTATCTCGGCCGAAGAGAGCTACTGGGAGATGACAGGGATAAGAGTTACCGAGAGCGGTAGGCCCAACCCCGAAAAGATGTTTACCATTAAAGTGAACAACAGCACGGCAAGCAACGTAAAGCTCACCGACGATGGTATTCTTGCAAGCATCAACGCGAGCACCGAGCAGCCAAATGACGAGCAACCGGCCGAGCACCCCGAAGACGAGGTCGTAGATGCAAGGCAATACATGACCGAAGAGATATTGCAAACAACCTCAACCGCCAAAATGGCCGAGCTGGTAGCAAAGGAGATATATGCCATACGCGAGAGCAAGCTTGCCATAACCCGCGGACACGCCGACAACATGCCCAAAGACGGCCTATCCATGCAGTTGGTGCTCGCCGAGCTCGACAAGCAAGAAAAAGCCTTTACCAGCCTCTTCACGGGAAGAACCGACACCACATATGTGAGTCGCACGGTAAAATTCACCCCCACAGCCGAGAGCGACACCACAAAAGCAGTCATGTTCCGCTTCTCGCGCAAATTAGGCCTTGTGGATAATGCCAACCTTGCAGGCGCACCAATATATTACGACTTTAAAAACCTGCACAGCGTTTATATACCCACGCCCGACGAACAAGCAAAGAAAAAAGAGATAAAAAAAGAGGGTGTTTGCTACAACATACCCGGCAAAGCACTGCTGAAAATATACATCACAGGTAGAACATTGTACGAGGAGGAGCTACCCATCGCCCAGCTCGGCACAACAGAGGTTCTATCGAAAACATTGTTCAACAGGAACAACGCAACAGCGGTAACATTCAACACCGCAACAGGCGGAATAATTAAAATAGAAAATAGTAATAACAAATAATAGAAACAGAAAAAGATGTTCGAAAACCTAAGCGAGCGCCTCGAACGCTCATTTAAAATACTCAAAGGAGAGGGCCGTATTACCGAGGTAAACGTAGCCGAAACACTGAAAGACGTGCGCAAAGCACTGCTCGATGCCGACGTAAACTACAAAGTAGCAAAAACATTTACCGACACGGTAAAAAACAAGGCGATAGGCCAGAATGTGCTCACATCTATCCGCCCCAGCCAATTAATGATAAAAATCGTGCACGACGAGCTCACAACCCTCATGGGTGGCCAAACTGCCGATATAAACTACGAAGGACACCCCGCGGTAATACTCATGTCGGGTTTGCAAGGTTCGGGTAAAACAACATTCTCGTCGAAGCTCGCAAACTTCTTAAAGAAAAAAAGAAACCGCAAACCCCTGTTGGTAGCATGCGACGTATACCGTCCGGCCGCCATAGACCAGTTAAAGGTGCTTGGCGAGCAGATAGAGGTACCCGTGTATAGCGAGCCCGACAGCAAAAACCCTGTCGAGATTGCACTAAATGCCATAAAAGAGGCAAAGCACCAAGGATACAACCTTGTTATAATAGACACCGCCGGTCGCTTGGCAATAGACGAAGCCATGATGCAGGAGATTGCAGCCATAAAAGAGGCCGTAAACCCCACAGAGACACTCTTCGTTGTGGACTCAATGACCGGACAAGATGCCGTGAACACAGCAAAAGAGTTCAACGACCGTCTCGACTTCACCGGTGTAATACTTACAAAGCTCGACGGCGACACCCGTGGTGGTGCAGCCTTGTCGATACGCACCGTTGTAGACAAGCCCATCAAATTCATCGGCACCGGTGAAAAGATGGAGGCAATAGACCAGTTCCACCCCAGCCGTATG
The DNA here is from genome assembly GCA_045631905.1 of Bacteroidaceae bacterium. Taxonomy (GTDB): domain Bacteria; phylum Bacteroidota; class Bacteroidia; order Bacteroidales; family Bacteroidaceae; genus HGM04593. The sequence goes on along the minus strand of JAZQVO010000005.1, from coordinate 39,033 downwards.
GCCGACCGTATATTGGGCATGGGCGACGTAGTATCACTCGTGGAGCGTGCACAAGAGCAGTTCGACGAGGAGGAGGCAAAAAAACTCCAACGCAAGCTCGCACGTAACCAATTCGACTTTAACGACTTTCTCACTCAGATAGAGCAGATAAAGAAGATGGGTAACATAAAAGACCTCATGGGCATGATACCAGGTGTGGGCAAGGCAATCAAAGACATGGACATCGACGACAACGCCTTCAAGAGCGTGGAGGCAATAATACGCTCGATGACACCGAAAGAACGTGCCAACCCCGATATTATAAACGCATCGCGTCGCGACCGCATAGCACGAGGCAGCGGTACAAACATACAAGAGGTGAACCGCCTCATGAAACAGTTTGAGCAGATACGCAAAGTGATGAAGAACATGGCAGGTGGCAAGATGGGCAACCTCATGTCGCGCTTTAAAATGTAATACACCATAACACCTACACACATGCAACTTATAGACGGAAAAGCAATAGCAACAACTATAAAAAAAGAGATTGCCCAAGAGGTTGAAAAAATTATTGAGGCAGGAGGCAAACGCCCCCACCTTGTAGCAATACTTGTAGGGCACGACGGAGGCAGCGAAACCTACGTTGCTAATAAGGTACGCGCATGCGAGGAGTGCGGTTTTAAATCGACACTCATACGCTACGAAGAAGATGTTACAGAGGAGGAACTTTTGGCAAAAGTAGATGAGCTCAACAACGACAGCGATGTCGATGGGTTCATAGTACAGCTACCCCTTCCCAAGCACATAGACGAGCAAAAAATAACCGAAGCCATCGACTACCGCAAAGATGTCGACGGGTTCCACCCCGTAAACGCAGGCCGTCTTGCGATAGGCTTGCCTTGTTTCCTGTCGGCTACCCCAAATGGCATCATGGAGCTTTTGCGCCGTTACAACATCGACACCAAAGGGAAAAAATGCGTAGTGCTCGGCCGTAGCAACATCGTGGGCAAGCCCATGGCAAGCCTCATGATGCAAAAGCAGACACCCGGCGATGCCACAGTAACAGTGTGCCACAGCCACACACAAAACATAGCCGAGGAGTGCCGTAACGCCGATATTATTATCGCCGCATTAGGACAACCCCACTTTGTAAAAGCCGAGATGGTGAAGGAGGGAGCTGTGATAATCGATGTAGGCACAACCAGAGTTCCCGACCCCACACGCAAACAAGGATTCCGCCTCTGTGGAGATGTGGACTTTGAAAATGTGGCCCCAAAATGCTCGTTCATAACCCCCGTACCCGGCGGAGTAGGCCCCATGACCATAGTATCGCTCATGAAGAACACCCTGCTCGCCGCCACACACGAAATTTATTAACAAACAAGCAAGGTCTTGAAGGTAAAAGGTATCATAATACTGCTTATTTGCGCTGTTGCATACGCAACAGCGCAAATAGTAATACAGCCTGTTGAAAGAACAAGCATACTGTTTGCCGGCGACCTCATGCAACACGAAAGCCAGCTTAACGCCGCCCGCAGGAGCGATGGCACATACAGCTATTCGGCATGTTACAGCTACATAAAAGACGATGTAAGCAGAGCCGACATAGCTATCGCAAACCTCGAAACGACCATAGGAGGAGGGCGATACGGCGGATACCCTTCATTCTGTGCCCCCGACAGCTTTTTATATGCCGTCAAAGATGCCGGCTTCGACATTCTTCTTTTTGCCAACAACCACTGTCTCGACCGAGGCAAACGAGGAGCCCTGCGCACTATGCACATGATGGACTCGCTCGGCATCACCCACTGCGGTGTATACCGCGACAGCACCGACCGCAAGGCACGCTACCCGCTCATAGTAGAAAAGAACGGAACAAAGCTGGCTATACTCAACTATACATACGGGCTCAACGGTATCCCCGTGCCTGCACCACTCGTAGTAAACCTCATAGACAAAGAGATGATAGCCAAGGATATTGAGGAGGCAAAAAAGAGAAAGCCACATGCCATAATAGCCTGCATGCACTGGGGCGACGAATATGTACCCGTTGCTCCCAAGCACATAAAAGAGCTTAGCGACTGGTTAATAGAGAAAGGTGTGGACCACATCATAGGCAACCACCCACACGTTGTGCAACCTATCGAGGTGCGAAAAGACTCAGCAACAGCCAAAAAAAGCACCGTGGTGTACTCGCTCGGCAACCTCATCTCGGGCATGTATGCAAGAGGCCGCGACGGAGGGTTGCTCCTGCGCATGAACCTTATAAGGGTTTACGATGTATGCTGGCTCTCGTCGCTGAAATATGCTCTCACATGGGTAGCACGCCCCAACCGCGACGGTGTGGAGAACTTCACAATTCTGCCGGCCGACACAAGCCTCGCAAAAACAGAGACGGCAAAGAGAAAGATGCAGGAGTTCGTAGACGACACCCGCAAACTATTCAAAAAACAGAACAAAGGGGAGATTACAGAGTACAACCCTTTAAGCGGAGAGATTACTCCCTGACAAACCTCACACCCGACCAACGAAACCTCACAGGACGCAAGCGAGGTGCAACAACCCTTGCATCTTCGGCGTTCATATATGCCGGCATGGTATATTCTGCCACAAGAACCTCATCGGTAGGCGACAAGGAGAGGCTCACAAGATAGATGTCGCAACGCGCCAAACAATAATCGAGCGAGTCGGTGGCAGGGATAAAAAAGTCGCCCACCGCCGGGCGCGAGAAAGGTATATCGGCACGGCTCCAGTCCCTTTTATAGAACGAGATTCGGCTATCGCAAGCCTCGGCACAAACGCTCCTCACGACAGCAACCACAGTATCGCCTTCAAAAGGCAACAGCCTCATCTGCACCGTAGAAGCTTCGCTACTTTTAAGTTCGAGAAACGAGGGGGTTAAAGAGAGTAACTCCGACTTACCGTCGAGCCTGTTTGTCACACGCGCACGCATACCTGCATCGATAAAATCGACACAATCTTCGCGGTTACTGCGTGTAAGCAGGGGAAACACCGAGTCGGGAGCATTCACAAACAGAGAGCGCATATCCTGCGCAAAAACTCCCAGCAGAGGAGCCACCAACAAAACTATTGTAAAAAAACTTCTCATCTCGAGCCCAAATATAAGAAGAATAATCCTATTAATATCAAAACAAGGTCCACAGCTTTGCTTTTGAGGTTCTTTTCATGTAACAGGAAGGCTCCGAAAAGGAAAGCCACCACCACACTACCCCTTCTAATCATTGAAACAACAGCTATGAGTGCCCCCTCCTCGGCAAGAGCCGTAAAATAGCAAAAGTCGGCCACGGCAAGGAAAAGCGAGATCATGGGAATGCTCCAACGCCACAAAAGCTTTTTCTCGCGTTGCTTGCCCGAAAAGAGGTTGAACCCGAGCAACAACAACCCCATGAGCAGGCACTGGTAAAAGTTGAACCAGCTCTGCACCACTATCGGCTCTATGCTACGCATGAGGAACTTATCGTACAAAGCACTCACCGCACCAAACAGAGCCGCAAGCGCAACAAACACCACCCACTTATTGCGGACAAAAACAATACCCTCGCGCTTGCCACTACGGCTCAGCAGAAAGACCGAAAGAATAGCTAAAAGCACACCAACCCATTGATAGGCATTGAGTTGTTCCCCAAACAGAAAGAGCGCACCTAATAGCACCAAAACCGGCCGGGTGGACTGAATGGGCGACACTATGGTGATGGGCAGATGTTTAATTGCCACATACCCGCACAGCCAAGAGCTAAGCACTATCACGGCTTTGAGCAAGAGCAAAAGATGCGTTTCGACACCTACAGAGGGCACATAAAGCGCACCTGCGGATATTAACCCCACATGCGAAAGCAGTATAAAAGGGGAAAAAATAAGTGTCGAGAAGAGAGTATTCAGGAAGAGCACGCCCAACACCGAATTATCGCGTAGCGACACTTTTTTAAAGAAGTCGTAACAGCCCAAAAGAGCCGCCGAAGCAAAAGATAGCAGAACCCACATCATAGGAATATATCATCGGGGTATTTAACATCAACAAGAAAGAGAGCCTCACCCATGGCCGAATCGCCGGCCTCGCCACGTGCCTTGTTCTCTATAACGGCACGGAAACCGTCGAGAGAGAGCTTTCCACGGCCCACCTGCAACAGGGTGCCGACGATTGCTCGCACCATGTTGCGCAAAAAACGGTCAGCCTCAATCTCGAAAACCCACTCCGTAGACGAAACCTTTTGCCACACAGCCTTTGTGACCTTGCAGTTATTTGTCTTTACATCGGTATGCAACTTACTGAAACTTGTAAAGTCGGTATACTCCAACAATATGGCGGCAGCCCTGTTCATAAGTTCAAAATCTATGTCACGCGACACACGACAGGCATAACGACGCGAAAAAGGGGATTTTTCGGTAACTACACGATAATTATACTTGCGCGACACAGCCGAGAAACGGGCATGCGCATCTTCGCGCACCCTCTTCATGGTGATAACGGCAATATCGGGTGGCAACAACCTGTTAAGTTTGTAAACAAGATGAGCGACATCTATCTCCGAGGGAAAGTCGGCATGAGCCACCATGAGCATGGCGTTTACACCCGAGTCGGTGCGACCGGCACCTACCACCTGCATAGGCTTGCGCATGAGTGTTGTAAGGGCCTCTTCGAGCATCTGTTGCACAGTTACGGCGTTGGGTTGCACCTGCCAGCCGTGGTATGCACCGCCGTCGTATGAGAGATAAATGAAATATCTTTCCATTAAATTTCGTTTTTCATAATATATGTGTGGCACGCCACAAGAGCGGCTGTCTCGGTGCGCAAACGCGAAGTTCCAAGGCTCACAGGCTTGTAGCCGGCCTCAACAGCCATGGCAACCTCTTCGGGGCTGAAATCCCCTTCGGGGCCTATGAGCACGGTTGCGGCCTCGCCCTCTTGCAAAACATCTTTGAGCAACACGCGCTCGCTGTCGTAGCAGTGGGCTATGAATTTTGCCCCTTCGATAGGACGCGATATAAATTTTTTAAAATCGACTATCTCCTCGACTACCGGTTTGGTGTATTTGAGCGACTGCTTCATGGCCGACACCACTATACGCTCCACGCGGTCGGTCTTTACCACTTTACGCTCCGAGAAACGACACGACAGAAAGGTTATCGAGTCGATACCGATCTCGGTAGCCTTTTCGGCAAACCACTCTATGCGGTCCATGTTTTTTGTGGGAGCTATCGCAATATTTATTGCACCTTGCCACTGCTTGGGCATGGGCAAAGCCTCTTTAAGTTCCACATAGCAGTGTTTACCGGATATCGAAGAAATTTCGGTCTTGTAGAGCATTCCTTTACCATCGGTAATATCGAGTTTGTCGCCCACCGAGAGACGTAACACGCGCAAACAGTGCGCAGCCTCCTCCTGCGACAATTCCCACCCCTCGGCTATGTCGGGTACATAAAACAGTGCCATTATAATGTGTTATTTGTGTCGTTATTACTATTCTCGACCGGACGACGCGAGTCGAGTTCCTCTTTTAGTTTCATCGCAAGTTCGTAATTTTCCTCCTTTACAGCCCTCTCCATAGCCACACGCAAGGTTTTTTCGTCGGCAGCTGTTATGGGCACCGATATTGCACCGTTGCTCTCGTCGCGTATGCACATGCGGTTGAGCAACTCCTCCTTTATGTAAATGGGGGCCCCCATGCGCAAAGCGAGAGCTATAGCGTCGGAGGTGCGGGAATCTATGTCCCTTACCACATCGCCCTGCTCAAAGAACACCCTTGAACGGAATGTACCATCTTCTATATCGTGTATAAGAACATGTTGCATGGTAATTCCGAATGTCGATGCAAAAGAGGCAAACAGGTCGTGTGTGAGGGGGCGTGGCGCTTGCAAACTATGCAAAGCAAAAACCACAGCCTGCGCTTCGAGCAGACCAAGAGCCACTATTATCCTGCGCAGACCATCGCGTTCCTGCAACAAAAGCACATTAGCGCGATTATCTCCCGCCCTCGACATTATATCTGTTACAACAAGCTCTACCATCGTTTGTTATGCTCTCTTTTTCTCTTTAAACACTACGGCAAATACCAAAGCAATAACCAAGGCATACCCGGCAAATATATACCATGCCGATGACCAGTCGCCCACGGTGAAAAATTCGAGCTGGCCTGTCACCTCGTTCAATTTAGACACCGAATGAGTATAGTGGTCCACCACCGCCTGAGCAGCTATCACACCTATCGATGCTCCAAGACCATTTGTCATGAGCATGAAGAGGCCCTGAGCACTTGAACGCTGGCTCTCGGACACCTCGTTATCGACAAAGAGCGAGCCCGATATGTTGAAAAAGTCGAAAGCAACGCCATAAACAATCATAGAGGCCACAAAGAACAGCACCTTAGGCATTGCAGGGTCGCCCACGGCAAAGAAACCGAAACGCAGAACCCACGCAAACATAGCAAGCAACATAACCTTCTTTATACCAAAACGGCTCAGGAAGAAGGGTATGAGCAATATGCACAGTGTCTCGGACATCTGTGACAGCGAGATTAGAATATTTGTGTGCTGTACCGCAAAGGTGTCGGCAAGCGAAGCATCGTAGGCAAAACTTCCTATAAAGGTGTTTGCAAAACCGTTTGACACCTGCAAGGCGGCTCCAAGAAGCATGGAGAAGAGAAAGAACATAGCCATTCTCTTTTGTTTGAAGAGTTTAAACGCATCGAAGCCCAAAGCCGATGCCACCGACTTGCGCTCGCCACCGTTGTTCACAGGGCACGAAGGCAGGGTAAAGCAATAACCGGCAAGCACCAACCCCCAAACAGCCGATGCGAAAAATTGCTCATATGTAAACTGAAAACGTGTCACATCGACAAGTAACATAGAAACTATGAAACCTATTGTTCCGAACACACGAATAGGCGGGAAGGCCTTTACCGTGTCGAGATTGGCCTTATTAAGCACTGTGTAAGACACCGAGTTTGACAACGCCAGAGTAGGCATATAAAAGGCGACACTCAGCGTGTAGGTCCAGAAGATGTCGTTAAAAGAGACCTCGGCACCCTTCAACATACCCATGTATGCTGTGATACCCATAAAAACGGCTGCAAGGGCATGACAAATCGCAAGCATGCGTTGCGCCGGCACCCAACGGTCGGCAATTATACCGATTATAGCCGGCATAAAAATTGATACTATACCCTGAACGGTGTAGAACCAGCCGATGTAAGCTCCCATGGTGTCGTTTACGCCACCCAGATAACGTCCCATAGAGGTGAGGTAGGCTCCCCACACTGCAAATTGCAAAAAGCTCAAAACCATGAGCCTTACTTTTGTTCCTGTTCCTTGCATAAGATTATACTATTAGTTATTTATCCAAATTAAGGCAAATTTAAACTTTTCCTATTAGAAAACCTACAACGAAGCAAATTAGTTCGATGCCCGGCCCGTTATTTAAAAACTATATCTGTTATAACCACGGCTCTTACATGCTCGTTGAGCTTGCGCACCAGTTCCTTGCGATTCATGAAGAGTTCGTGCCTCAACACCGAAGAGGTGAGGGTTACATATAGCACCTGGTTATATATGCGCAAATCTTTGGTGTATGAGTTTATTGTGGCACCCAGCACCTCTCCCCACGCGTTTATGAGACGATGCTCGTTGAGAGGAGTCTCCAGCCCCTCTTCCCTGAGCATAGCCATCACAAGCTCGGCTACCGATTTAGTTTCTCCCCTTTTCATCGCTCTTTTATTAATTCTACACTGCCGGCAACAACCCCAAACAGCTTGTACTCTCCCTCTATGCTGTCGAGGATATTGTCGATGTGCTCCCTGTTTACATCTGTTACGAATATTTGGCCGAAACGGTCGCTCGACACAAGGTTAATTATCTGCTCTACACGGTAAGAGTCGAGCTTGTCGAATATATCGTCGAGCAAGAGCAAAGGCATCTCACCACCCTTGCTATGCAAAAAGTCGAACTGTGCAAGTTTGAGCGCAACAAGATAGCTCTTGTTCTGCCCCTGCGAGCCCTCTTTTTTTATGGCATAGCCGTTGAGCTCCATCACAAGGTCGTCGCGGTGTGGCCCCTTTGACGTGTAGCCCAAGCGACGGTCGGTTGAACGCGATGCACGCAACAGGGCCGACAGGTCGCAATCGCTCATATCGCTACGGTAGCATAGGCTCACCTTCTCGTTGCCACCTGTTATTGCAGAGTGAAATTCCGAAAACACAGGTACAAGCTCCTCGACAAAGCGTTTACGACCTTCGTAAATAGTGAGAGCCTCGGGAACCATCATATCCTCTATAAGAGATAACATCTCGCTGTCGGGCTCGCGCTCGCCTCGCAACAGGGTGTTGCGCTGTTGTAATGCACGGTTGTAACGTATGAGGGCACTCAGATACCCTTTGTCGTACTGCGATATCACCACATCGACAAACTTGCGACGCTCCTCGCTGCCACCCGATATAAGTTCGTTATCGGCAGGGGAAACCATAACAAGAGGCACCGAGCCTATGTGGTCGGAGAGACGCTCGTAACTCTTTTTGTTACGCTTAAATTGTTTCTTCTCGCCACGTTTTATACCGCAAGAAATCTCCTCGTCGATACCACTATCGCTTGTGTAGTTGCCTTGCAACATAAAGAAGGGGGCATCATGCAAAATATTAGACGTGTCGGACACGGTAACGGCACTCTTGCAAAAGGAGAGGTAATAGAGCGCGTCGAGCAGGTTGGTCTTTCCCATGCCGTTGCTACCTATAAAACAATTAATGTTTGGCGATAGCGACAGGTTCACATCGGGCAGGTTCCTATAATTAAGTATTGTTATATTTTTTATCAGCATCTCACGACAAATTCTTTCAAACCGGAACAAACCGTTCTTGGTTTAGTTTTACCATGCAAAAATAGTAACAAAGCAGGAGATAAATTCATTTATAAGCAAAAAAAGGAGTTATTATTTTCAATGTAAATATAAAATGCTTATTTTTGCAAGCAAATTTTGCCTTAATGGGACATTCTGTACTATTTTAGAGGTAAAGAAATTTGATAATAACAATAAAAAAATACAATTATGAGCAAAAAAACAAACACAGATGCACCTATCCTTGCCGATGAGGTTCTATCTAAATCCGAGGCACTTATCCTAAAATACAAAACACAAATCATTGCAGTTATTGCTTTGATTGTAGTAATTGTTCTCGGTAGTACCATCTACACAAAATATGTAGCCGAGCCCAAAGAGCAGGAGGCGGCAGCGTCAATGTACTTTGCCGAGAGCCTTTTCGTGGCACAAAATTTCGAAGGTGCGCTCAACGGCGACAACACCAACATGGGCTTTGCACAGATAGCCGACGAATACAGCGGAACCAACGCAGGTAACTTGGCAAACGCATACGCAGGTATATCACTTGCACAGCTCGGCCGTTACGAAGAGGCCATAAAATACTTGGAGGAGTTCGATGGCGACGACCAGATGGTAGCTCCCGCCGCTATGGGTACACTCGGTAGCTGCTACGCTTACACAGGCGAGGCAATCAAAGCAGCCGACACATTCGTTAAAGCGGCAGAGATGGCAAACAACAACACCATCAGCCCCAACTACTTGTTGCAGGCAGGTATCATCTATGAGAACAACGGAAAAGCATCAAAGGCTTTGAATCTCTACAACGAGATTAAGGAGAACTATGGTGCTTCGACTTTGGCTGCCGACATAGACAAATACATCAACCGTGTAAAATAAAATAACATCAATCACATGCACCATAAGAGGCTGGGCCAAAATTTAAATTTTGACACAGCCTCTTTTTATAACTAAAAAAGTTACAAAAAGATGGCAACAGAGATGCACAACCTGTCGAGCTACGACGCAAGCAAAGTAGCAAGTGGCAAAGGGAAAAGAGTAGGTATAGTATATGCCGAGTGGAACAGCGACATCACATATGCACTGCGCGACGGTGCCGTCAAGACACTCATAGAGAACGGAGTAGAAGAGAGCAACATAAGCCTTTACAGCGTACCGGGAAGCTTCGAACTTATATATGGAGCATCACAACTTGTAAAGAGCAAAAAATACGACTCTGTGATAGCCATAGGTTGCGTAATAAGAGGCGACACCCCACACTTCGACTATATATGCGAAGGTGTTACAGCAGGGCTCTCAAAATTGAACGTCGAGTATGACACACCTGTTATCTTCGGCCTCATAACAACAAACAATCTTTTGCAGGCACAAGAACGCAGTGGAGGCAGGCTCGGCAACAAAGGCGACGAGTGTGCCGTTACAGCCTTGCAGATGATGGCAACATTCCAATAAAAAACACACGCAAACATACAACGCCCCAAGGCCCAGCCTTTGGGGCGTTGTTTAATAACAAGGGTTGTGCGACTGAAAGATGTTGCCTTAGCAACTCTTGAACAAAGGCTGTTACGACTGCTTTTTCTCGTGTGCCGGACGTTTGGTTCTTTGCGCGACAAAGAACATAAAAAATTTTGCTTTATAGTGAGAATAACCGGGGAACAATACCGTTTTTTACGCACTTTCTGTGCCTTATGGTTACAAAAAATACCACAAGCAAGGGTAATTTCCAAAAACCACCGGCACCGTAAAAAGCAGAGCGTTTGGTTCTTCGCGCGACAAAGAACATGTAAAATTTTGCTTTATAGAGAGAACAACCGAGGAGCAACACCGTTTTTTTACGTACTTTCTGTGTGCATCAATGAACAACCTTATGATTATAAAGCAAATTATAACCAAGGTTAAACCACCTCGATATATACAAAAAAAGAGTGAGCTTCGGCTCACTCTCGTTGGTTGGTTATTTAATCCTTTATATTATTTAAAATAGCGGTTGAACAAACCCTCGAAGCCTTTGCCGTGACGAGCCTCGTCCTTCGCCATCTCGTGAACAGTATCGTGTATAGCATCGAGATTCAACTCCTTCGCACGTTTAGCGATGCGATATTTGTCGGCACATGCACCCGACTCAGCATTCATACGCTTGTCGAGGTTGGTCTTTGTATCCCAAACCACATCACCAAGCAACTCGGCAAATTTTGCAGCATGCTCAGCCTCCTCCCACGCATAACGTTTGAAAGCCTCTGCAACTTCGGGATAACCCTCACGGTCGGCCTGACGGCTCATTGCAAGGTACATACCCACCTCGGTGCACTCACCAATAAAGTGGTTGTTGAGGTCGTTAATCATCTCCTCGTCGCAACCTTTGGCAACACCAATTACATGCTCCTGAACAAACTCTATCTTGCCCTCAGCTGCCATCTCGTTGAATTTCTCGGCAGGAACTTTACACATAGGACATCTCTCGGGAGCTGAATCACCTTCATGAATATAACCACAAACTGAACAAATGTACTTTTTCATAATCGTAAAATTTTAATTGTTATTATCCTTAATTATTTATTATCTTTTATTCCTACACATGGGACACAAACCTTTCAAATAGAGCTGTGCCTCTTTGATTTCAAAATTTTCAAGACCATCGACCATATCAAGAAAATCGCATTTTATTTTAAGGTCAATTATCTTACCGCAATTATCGCAACGAAAGTGTGCATGACACGAGGTATCGCCATCGAAACAACGGAAGGTATCGTCTATCGTGAGCAACTGAATGAGACCGGCATCGACAAACAGCTTTAATGTATTATATACCGTTGTCAAGGATAGCGAGCCAAGCACATCGCGCAGAGCCTCGTAGACAACATCGGCTGTCGGGTGAACAGGGTTGCGCTTCACAAACTCGTAAATCGCAAGACGTTGCACCGATGGGCGGATACCTGCATTTATTAATTCGTTTTTTAATTCCTGACGTGTTTTCATTGCTCAATCATTGTTTTTTTGCACTTCATTTCTGAAATCATTGCAAATATAAAACAAGTTTATAATACGCTCCAAATTTTTGATGTACTTTTTTCAATTTTTCCTCAAAAAAAAACGAAAAACGGTTTTTTGGCATGTTATTAGGGCATTTGCTTTGCATTTATCGCAGTAAAAGTATATTTTTGTATGTTGAGAACTTCTTCTTGACAAATTTGGATCATTATACACTTTTTACTCTGTTGCCTGTTTTATAACCACACAGGGGCAAGATGCAAAAAGGAATATGATTACCACATTATTTATATACAGGAATAATTAAATAAATAAAATTGCTATCAGTAGATAACATAAGGGTTGATTTTGGAGGTAGAAACCTTTTTCACGATGTAAGTTTCATTGTGAACAAGAAGGACCGCATAGCTCTCATCGGCAAGAACGGTGCGGGCAAGAGCACTTTATTAAAAATTATTGCAAATATCCAACAGGCAACCGAAGGAACCGTTACAAAGCCCAAAGATTACACCATAGGCTACCTGCCACAGGTTATGAACCACAACGACGGCAGGAGCGTGTTCGAAGAGGCCGAAACAGCTTTTGTACACATACACGAGATGGAGGAACGCATAGAATGGCTGAACACCCAGCTTGCCGAACGTACCGACTACGAAAGCGAAGAATACCACAACCTCATAGAAGAGAGCACACACCTTAACGAGCAGTACAACATGATGGGTGGCAGTCACTACGAAGCAGAGATTGAGCGCACCCTTCAAGGCCTCGGGTTCTGCCGTGCCGACTTTACACGCCCCACAAGCGAGTTTAGTGGCGGGTGGCGTATGCGAATAGAGCTTGCAAAACTACTGTTGCAACACCCCGACGTGTTACTCCTCGACGAGCCCACCAACCACCTCGACATCGAAAGTATTCAGTGGCTGGAGCAGTTCCTGGCAAGGAGCAGTAACGCCGTGTTACTCGTGAGCCACGACCGCGCATTCTTGAACGCCGTAACCAACCGCACCATAGAGATATCGTGTGGACGCATATACGACTACAAACTATCCTACGATAAGTTCACAGAGACACGCAAAGAGCGTCGCGAGCAACAACTACGCGCCTACGAGAACCAACAAAAAGAGATAGCCGACATAAAAGAGTTCATCGAAAGATTCCGCTACAAGCCCACAAAGGCCGTACAGGTGCAGAGCCGTATAAAACAGCTCGAAAAGATGGTGCCCATCGAGATAGACGAAGAGGACACAAGCCGTCTGCGCCTGCGCTTTGCGCCTGCCACACGAAGCGGTAACTACCCTGTAATATGCACCGACGTAAAGAAAAGTTTCGGCACGCACACCGTGTTCGACAACGTAAATTTCACCATCAACCGAAGCGAAAAAGTAGCATTTGTAGGCCGTAACGGAGAGGGAAAAACCACGCTCGTGCGTTGTATACTCCAAGAAATTGACCACGAAGGAGCTATAACAATAGGGCACAATGTACAAGTAGGCTACTTTGCACAACACCAAGCACAGCTACTCGACGAGAGATTAACCGTGTTCCAAACGATAGACAACGTGGCAACAGGCGATATACGTCTTCGCATACGCGACATACTGGGTGCGTTCATGTTTGGTGGAGAGGCATCGGAAAAACCGGTAAAAGTACTATCGGGTGGCGAGAGGAGCCGTCTGGCGATGATACGTCTGCTATTACAGCAAATGAACCTTCTCATACTCGACGAGCCCACCAACCACTTAGACATGCAGTCGAAAGATGTGCTCAAAGAGGCTATACGCGACTTCGACGGCACGGTTATAATTGTGAGCCACGACCGCGAGTTTCTCGACGGCCTTGTAACCAAAGTTTACGAGTTTGGCGAAGGCAAAGTACGCGAGCACCTTGGAGGCATATACGACTACCTTGCATCGAAAAACGCGAGCAACATAAACGAGGCACTGCAAAGCCCGGCAAAAAGCACACCCGCGACACCCATAAAAAGCGCAAGCGAAAGCCGTATGAGCTACGAGGCCGAAAAACAGTTGCAAAAACAACGACGCAAGCTCGAAAAGCAGGTCGAAGAGAGCGAGAAGGCTGTAAACAAACTCGAAGAAGAAATATCGGCGATGGAGGAGCTCATGAGCACCGTAGAGGGAAGCACACAACAAAACTTCACCACATACGCAACACTAAAAAAACAGCTTGCCGATGCCATGAACGAGTGGGAAAAGAGAATGGAAGAATTAGATAATTTAAATATAGAATGAAAAAAATATTAATCTGCGTGGCAGTGCTCATCATGACAGCCTGCTCCACCGATAAAAAATATGAAACCATGATAGACTTTACAAATATGGACACCACACAGTGTCCCGGTACCGACTTTTATGCATACGCAACCAACGGGTGGAGCAAAAAGAACCCACTCACCGACGAGTATGCACGCTACACACAGTTCGACGCACTACGCGAAAAGAGCAAAGAGCAGTTGAAAGAGCTTGTGTTGGAACTTGCATCGCAAGAGAACGCACCCGGCACAAACGGGCAGAAGGTGGGCGACCTCTACAACCTTGCCATGGACAGCACACGACGCAACCAGCTTGGCAACGCCCCGCTTAAACCCTTCTTCGAAGAGATAGAACGCCTTGCCGACAGAAAAGAGATTATCCCCCTGCTTGCCAAAAACTACCGCATGGGCATAGGCGGATTACTTGCCACAGGCATAGGCACCGACATAATGGACAGCAACAACAACATACTCACCATAGCACAAGGCACACTCTCACTACCCGAGAAAAGCTATTACAGCGATACCGACGAGGCAACCACCGGCATACGCAACAAATTCAAAGAGTACGTTGTAAACATGTTCAAGCTACAAGGCTTCGAGGAGGAAAAGGCAACAGCCATGATGAAGGCCGTTATGTCGATAGAGACACGCATAGCCGACAAGTCGCTCAGCCGTATAGAGCGTCGCAACCCGGCAAACAGCTACCACCCCATGAGCTACACCGAGTTTAAAGATATGTACCCCTCGCTCGACTGGGACAAATTCTACACCATGCTGGGTATCAACGATATAGACCGCATAAACGTGTCACAGACCGCAACCCTCGCCGAGGTGAGCGACATTATAAACAACGCCCCTCTCGACGATATTAAAGCCTACCTTACATGGCGACTGATAAGCTCCACAACATCGGAGCTAAGCGACGAGATAGGCGAGCTCGCCTTCGACTTTTACGGCCGTACCATGAGCGGAAAGAAGACACAACAGGCACGTTGGAAACGCGCTCTTGCCGCCACCGACGGCTCTCTGAGCGAAATTATTGGCCAGCTCTATGTGGCAAAATACTTCCCACCCGAAGCAAAAGAGCGCATGCAACAACTTGTAAAGAACCTGCAAGTTGCACTCGGCGAACGCATCGATGCCCAAGAGTGGATGAGCGACAGCACCAAAGCCGCCGCACATGAAAAACTCGCCGCCTTTACCGTCAAGATAGGCTACCCCGACAAATGGGAGAGCTACGAAAAACTAACGATAGACCCGACAAAGAGCTACTTTGAGGTGTGCCTCGATATTTCGACCTTTGCATGGGACGACCATGTGGAGCGTAATTTCAAAAAGCCGGTAGACAAGAGCGAGTGGCAGATATCACCCCAAACAGTAAACGCATATTACAGCCCCGTGACCAACGAGATATGCTTCCCCGCCGCCATACTGCAACACCCCTTCTTCGACATGCAGGCCGACGACGCCTTCAACTACGGAGCCATAGGTGTTGTTATAGGGCATGAGATGACACACGGCTTCGACGACCAAGGCCGACAGTTTGACAAGAACGGCAACTATGCCAACTGGTGGAGCGAAGAGGACTCAAAGAGCTTCACAGAGCGCACAAAGGTTATAATAGACTTCTTCGACAAGATAGAGGTTCTCCCCGGGCTCAACGCCAACGGACAGCTCACCGTGGGAGAAAACATAGCCGACCACGGAGGTTTGAAGATAGCCATGCAAGCCTTCAAGAACGCAACAAAGGATAACCCTCTGCCCGTTGCCGACGGTTTCACCCCCGAACAGCGTTTCTACCTCTCATACGCAAACGTGTGGGCAGGCAACATACGCGACGAAGAGATACGCAACCTCACAAAGAACGACCCCCACTCCCTCACACGCTGGCGTGTGAACGGAACCCTGCCACACATCGACGACTGGTACAAAGCCTTTGGAATAACCGAAAAAGACGAGCTCTTTGTACCCAAAGAAGAACGCCTCGATATTTGGTAAAGAAAAACACTTATAACAACCAACCACAACCACGCGACTTATGCCCATTAAAGTACCAACAGGCCTACCGGCACTGCAAGCAGTGCTCGATGAAGGAAACAAATTCGAGGTATTCACCACCTCGACAGAAAAGACCCTGCACATAGCCCTGCTCAACATCATGCCGATGAAAGAGACAACCGAGGCCGACTTTATACGTGTAATGTCCACCACCGACAAAGAGGTGGAGATAACACTCATGAAACTCGACACCCACACACCCAAGCATGCTACCCCCGAGCACATGCAACGGTACTACAAGGGATTCGGCGAGTTGAAAGAGCGTCACTTCGACGGGCTCATAATCACAGGTGCCCCCATAGAGAAGATAGCCTTTGAGGAGGTTACCTACTGGCCCGAACTATGCGAAATATTTGAGTGGGCAAAAAGCCACGTCACAAGCACCCTGTTTATCTGCTGGGCTGCACAAGCCGGCCTATACCACAAATTCGGCATACAGAAACACCTGTTACCCCGCAAGATGTTTGGTGTCTTCCCCCACACACAACTACACCCCGACCACCCTCTGCTAACAGGGTTCGACCACATAATATATGTACCCCACAGCCGACACACAAACATACACCGTGCCGACGTTGTTGCCGAGCCCCGCTTGGAGCTACTATCGGAGTCGGAAGAGTCGGGAGTATACATCATGCAAGAGCGTGGAACCAACAACTTCTTCATCACCGGTCACTCGGAGTATGCACTCTACACGCTCGACAGCGAGCACCGTCGCGACGTGCACAAAGGCCTTCCCATAGACATTCCCGTGAACTACTACTTTAACGACGACCCCTCGCAACCACCGCTCAATTATTGGCAAGCGACAGCCCACAAGCTGTTCAACAACTGGCTCAGCTATTATGCCAAAAAATAACAGCGACCTTATGATAAAAAAGATAATCTTTGCAGCAGCAACAGGGTTGCTGCTTTCGTGTGGCGACAACAGCCAGGTGATAGAAGAGAACATGCTCCCCACACCTATGCACATTGAAAAGGCAAGTGGCAAATTCACATTCGGCGGCGGAATAAAGATAGAGATCGATGCACCCGTGGAGGATAGCATAAGACTGCTGAAGGCACTTACCGACGTGGGTATAACAGCCAACAACAATGCGGGCAAGAGCATTACCCTGCAGCTGTGCGACAGCGTTGCAGGCATAACATCGCCCGAGGGATACCGCATAAACACAACAACCAAGCATATAACAGCCGAGGGAACAAACGGTGCAGGGCTCTTTTATGCCGTACAAACCATAGCACAACTATACAATGCGGCAAATTGCATACCTTGTGGCACAATTACAGACCAACCACGATTTGAGTATCGCGGGCTTATGCTCGATGTGTCGCGCCACTTTATTGGCAAAGATTATGTGAAAAAGCAAATCAATGCCATTGCCCGTTACAAGATGAACCACCTGCATCTGCATCTCACCGATGCCGCGGGGTGGCGCGTGGAGATAAAGCAATATCCACGACTCACACAGTTTGCCGCGTGGCGCAGCCAAGAACTGTGGAAGGATTGGTGGTATGGCGACAGGCAGTACCGCGAGGAGGGAGCACCCGATGCACACGGCGGCTACTACACACAGGAGGATATACGCGAAATAGTGCAATATGCCGCCGACCGATATATCACGGTAATCCCCGAGATTGAGATGCCGGCACACTCCGAGGAGGTGCTCACTGCATACCCGCAGCTATCCTGCACACACGAACCATACAAGCAGGCCGACTTTTGTGTGGGCAATGAGGAGGTATATACATTCCTTGAAAATGTGCTCACGGAGATAATGGAGCTGTTCCCAAGCAAGTACATACACATAGGCGGTGACGAGGCCGCGAAGGCATCGTGGCCCACCTGCCCGCTATGCAAAAGCCGTATGAAGGAAGAGGGGCTTGCCAATGTGAACGAGCTGCAAAGCTATCTGATAGAGCGTATGGAGCGTTTCGTTAACAGCAAGGGACGCAGTATCATAGGATGGGACGAGATTCTCGAAGGAGGGCTTGCACCCAATGCCACTGTAATGTCGTGGCGCGGCACCTATGGCGGAATAAAAGCGGTGCGCGCAGGGCACAAGGCCATAATGACACCCGGGGAGTTCTGCTACCTCGACAGCTATCAGGATGCACCCCACACACAGCCCGTGGCATTTGGGGGCTACCTGCCCATTGAAAAGGTATATTCATATAACCCCGTGCCCGACAGCCTCACACCCGACGAGGCGGCACTCATATATGGCATTCAGGGCAATGTATGGGCCGAATATATACCCACAGAGCAGCTGAACGAGCATATGATATACCCCCGCATACTCGCGATAGCCGAGATTGGATGGAGCCCGCAGGAGAAACGCAACTACGAGCAGTTCCGTACAAGGGCACTCAATGCCGTGAAGCAGCTGCGCAAGAATGGTTACAACGCTTTTGACTTGAGCCGCGAATATGGCAACCGTCCGCTGTCGCTTGCCCCTAACAATCACCTGGCAAAAGGAAAGAGAGTGGCATATGCCACAGGCTCACCCTACTACCCCACCTACACAGCCGGTGGCGACAGCGCGCTCACCGACGGCATACACGGCGGATGGAACAACAATGACAAGCGTTGGCAAGGCTTCATAGGGCGTGGCGGTATTGATGTGTGCATAGACCTCGAAGAGGAAAAAAGGATAAAGAGCATTGCAGCCGACTTTATGCAACTATGCGAACCTGGTATCTACCTGCCTGCCGAGGTGGAGATTTCGGCCTCGGCCGACAGCAGCACATTCCACACCCTTGCAACCATAGGCCACAACGTGATGCGCGACGACACTTTGAGTTTCAAATCATACGGGTGGGAAGGAGAGACAAAAGCACGCTACATACGTTACCGCGCCATACGCGGCAAGCAGGGTGGCTTTATGTTCACCGACGAGATTGTGGTGAAATAGCAAGAATCATTTTATCCTATTCACATACTCCCCTGCCGACAGAGCACAACGCTCGCCATCGACAGCAGCCGACACTATGCCACCTGCATAGCCGGCACCTTCGCCACAAGGGAAGAGGCCCTCAATACCAACGTGTTGCAGGCTATCGGAATCGCGCACTATGCGCACAGGCGACGAGGTGCGTGTCTCCACACCTATCATCACCGCCTCATTTGTGAGAAAACCGCGCGACATACGGCCAAACTGCTCGAAACCGCGTTGCAGACGCGACGATATGAACTTGGGCAACCAAAAGTGCATCGGCGAGGATATAAGCCCGGGAGCATAGGAACTACGGGGCAGGTCGTAACTGAGTTTGTTATGCACAAAATCGGCCATACGTTGCGCAGGGGCTGTCTGTTTGTAATTACCCATTGTCCAGCATAGTCTTTCTAGGCGCTCCTGGAAATTCATCACACGCAGGGGTGAATCATCGGGAACGGGAGCAACATCTTCGACATCTATCTGCATTTCGGGCAGGAGGACATCTTCGGGGTTCACCTGCACCACCATACCCGAATTGCTCCACGCGCCACCGCGGTGCGATGGCGACATTCCGTTCACAAGCAACTCCTTCTCGGCCGATGCCGAGGGTATCACCACACCACCCGGACACATGCAAAAGCTATATACTCCGCGACCATCGACCTGTGTGGTGAAGCTATACTCGGCAGCCGGGAGATATTTTCCACGGCCGGCAGGGTTGTGATACTGTATGCTGTCGATAAGCGCCGAGGGATGCTCCAGGCGCACTCCCACAGCAAAGCCCTTGCTCTCCAACGCAACACCATTACTATGCAGGTGGCGGTAAACATCCTTGGCCGAATGGCCCGTGGCAAGAATAACGGCTTGCGCAAGGAACTCGCCCCTGTTGGTAGTAATACCCTGCACGGCACCGTTTTTAATTATCAACCCCTCCATACGGGTTTCGAAATGGACCTCACCACCACAACGCAATATTGTGAGGCGCATATTCTCTATCACACGTGGTAGTTTGTCGGTACCTATGTGAGGGTGGGCATCGGCCAAAATAGATGTCGAGGCCCCATGCTGACAAAAGATATTTAGCACCCCCTCTATGTTACCACGCTTTTTACTGCGTGTATATAGCTTACCATCGGAGTAGGCACCTGCACCACCCTCGCCGAAACAGTAGTTCGACTCGGGGTTCACCTTGTGGGTGCGCGATATGTTTGCAAGGTCCACCTTGCGGGTGTGCACATCGCGACCGCGCTCCACCACTATGGGGCGCAAGCCACACTCTATGAGTTTCAAAGCCGAGAAGAGGCCGGCAGGGCCTGCTCCCACCACAACAACAGGCTTTTTACCCTCTACGTTACCATATTCGCGTGCCACAAACTCCTCGACAGAGGGTTGCTCGTTCACAAAAACACGCAACGAGAGATTTATATATATTGTGCGCTGACGCGCATCGATACTGCGACGCAACACACGCACCGCGTTTATGGTGCGTACATCGAGCCCTTTTGTTTGGGCCACATAACGCTTGAGCGACTGCTCGTTGGCTGCCTCGTGGGGTAAAACCCTCATCTGATATTCATATATCATAGTTCAACCTTTTATTATCTTTTAAGTAGCACCTTACTACCCGAAAATGTGACGAAAAGCCTGCTCCACCTTGCTCACAGGCAGTATCTCTATGGGGAAGCGCGACGCGTCGAGCCCCTTCATGTTCGATTTTGGGATTATTATCTGCTTGAAACCAAGCTTTGCAGCCTCGGCTATGCGCTGTTCTATGCGATTTACGGGGCGTATCTCGCCCGACAAGCCAACCTCGCCCGACATGCACACCGTGGGTTCTATCTCCACGTCCATGTTGCTCGATAGTATTGCGCTTATGACCGAAAGGTCTATCGCCGGGTCGTTCACACGCAAGCCACCCGCAATGTTCAGATAGACATCTTTCTGCGCAAGCTTGAAACCCACACGTTTTTCGAGCACGGCAAGCAACATATTCATGCGACGAGTGTCGAAGCCTGTTGCCGAACGCTGGGGAGTACCATAAACGGCAGAGCTCACAAGTGCCTGCACCTCGATGAGGAAAGGGCTCACACCCTCTATCGCCGAGGCTATGGCAACACCGCTCATGCCCGCATGACGCTCGCCGAGCAACAACTCAGAGGGGTTATTCACCTGACGCAACCCCTCGCGTCTCATCTCATAAATACCAAGCTCGGCTGTGCTACCAAAACGGTTCTTTATGGAGCGCAACACACGATAGAGGTGATGTTGGTCACCCTCAAACTGAATAACAACATCTACTATGTGTTCCAATATCTTGGGGCCGGCTATTGCACCATCTTTTGTTATGTGACCTATCAAAATTACCGGCACATTATTCTCCTTTGCAAATTTCAACAGCATGGCTGTGCACTCGCGCACCTGCGCCATACTGCCCGGCGAAGAGTCTACCGCCTCGGTACACATTGTTTGTATGGAGTCTATGACAAGAAGCTCGGGGTTCACATTCATAATATGTGTAAACACTGTTTCGAGCACCGTTTCACAAACTATATGGCAGTTTCCTCGTTCGTGAGCTATGCGGTCGGCACGCAACTTTATCTGTTGCACACTCTCCTCGCCCGACACATATAACACCCTGCGCGAAGGCAAGCCAAGTATAGTTTGAAGCACAAGAGTAGATTTTCCTATGCCCGGCTCTCCACCGAGCAACACAAGCGACCCGGGTACAAGCCCTCCACCGAGCACACGATTAAGCTCGGTATCTCCCATGTCAATGCGTGGCAAGGTGTCGGTAGCCACATCGTCGATGAGCACCGGTTGCGCCTGCATGCGCTCCATGGTCTGTACCACAACACGCTGTTGAGCCCCTGCACGCACCACCTTCTCCACAAAGCTGTTCCAGGCTCCGCAAGCGGGGCATTTACCGGCCCATTTTGGCGACTCGTAGCCACAGTCGTTACACAAAAAAACGGTCTTGTCTTTTGCCATAAAAAACATTCTCAAAAAAACAATAATATCATATAGGGAACCACACAAACACCGCCACGTCCCACAACGCATGAGATATTATTATAGCACCAAGCCTTTCGGGGAAAAAACGATAAAGCACACCCCACACAAGACCTGCCACAAGAGCAGCCATGGTAAGCATGAAGTTACACGAGCCTGCATGCACAAGTGCATAAACCGCTGTTGTAACCACAAAACCCACGTTGGCGCTCCACCGCTGAGATAGATTCTGCTGTATGTAACCACGCCAGAAAATCTCCTCGGCAGGGCCTATGAGAAAGAGCATCAGCAGGGTGAGCACCAAGGGCGACTCACCCTCCTTCATGCCATATATATTATCGACTTGCGGGCGGGCAAAGTCGAACATTAACTGCGATAGTTTATCGCCCACCCAGAATATGCCCCACAAGGCAACAGCGATGGCAACACCCATGAGCACATCGGTAAGGGTAAAATGTACACGTCGCCACCAACCGGGTGCAAAGAGCGTGGCAAGCAGTGAAAGCACACACGCCGAGCCTGTCATCATGTACCAAAAATTTACATACGGAGCTGTCGGCGGAGAGAACATCACTGTCCACAAAACAGTAGCCACCACCAAAGTGAAAATAACCTTTTTCATTTAAAGCAACCCGGCAACAAAGAACGACAAAGCAAGTAACAAGCCGAACATAAGCTGTAATTTAGCTGTAAGCTCGTCTAACCCATAAAGCACCTCGGCACTCTCTTTGGGATAACGGCAAGCCCTTGCCACATTGCCAAGAGCAGGCACAAGAGCAAGCAACACCAGCAACGACCACCACGGGAAAAAACCGCGATAGGCACACATCACAACCCACGCAAAGGGGAAAAGGACCTCCGCGCAATAAAGAAAAACCGATATTCTACGACCCGCAAGCATGGCAAAGGTTAATATACCGGCACGACGATCGGGTTCAATATCACGGGTATTGTTTATGTGCAGGATACCCACGGTTATCAACCCTATGGGAACCGTTAAAAACATCACATGTACAAAAAAGGCTCCTGTCGCAACATACGAAGTACCCAAGACGGGCAACAAAGAAAAGGTTATAAAAATATCCACATCGCCAAGAGCATGATACTTGAACCATGGGTAGAGCAGTATCAACAAGGCACCTGCAAGGCCCATGTAGAGAACAGGCAGACCTGTGCACATGAGCAACAGCAAACCCGAAAACACCGAAACAGCCAAAAGCCACATAGCCAACGAGCGTATCTCACGAGCCTCGAATTTACCGCTTGTTATAGAGACACCACCTATCGTATCCTCACGGTCCACCCCTTTCTTGTAGTCGAAATAATCGCTCCATGTATTTGCCGCAGCATGAAAAAGAACGATATTAAGCAAAGCCCACAAGCCAAGAGCCCAATTTACATCGCACCCCAACCAATAAAGATAGGCAAGGGTAACAAACACCGGTATAACCGATGCGGGGTACGACCACGGACGTGTTGCAACAAACCAGTCCTTTAAAGAGTGTTTCGAAGAAGCAAATAAAATTCTTGAATACATAAATACAATCTTTTAATATTAATATTAATATTAACGATGAGCACAGGCAAAAAGGAGCCATAATACATTCTCGTTGCAAAGATAATGAATATCCGCTTTCCTTTTTCAATAATTATTCCTATTTTCGCTATCTCAACAAATATTTGCACCACACTGTCGATGATAAGAAACATAAGCAATTCGGCAATATTTGACGGCTGTTACTTTTCGCTATTCTATGTCAAAGGCAACGACAGAGCAACAAACCGTTACATGAAAGCACGCATGCAGGCTTTCATGGAGTACCTGCGCTCAAAAAGAATCTTCTGCGACAAGTACACAATAGTGCAAAGTTCGTTCTTCGGGCCATACACAGTAGAAAAACTCATACTGCGTCAGGAGCCCACACTCACAAAAGAAGAACTAGCCCTACGCCTGGCCGAACATAAAAAGAGCTGTAAAGCAGGCAAGCTCATATACATATGCAACAGAGTACGCGGTGGTAGCTGTACCATACACGAAGAGAGCATATACCCCGGCGACACCAAAGAGAAGATAACAGCGTTTCTCGACAAGATAGCACTGTATGAGCTATCGTATCAGATATCCTACCTGCACGGCGACAACAACCCTTACAGGGTGCCCGCCACCTACACACCCGGCCCATACAGCTACCGTCTGCCTTCGGGAGGGAGCGACGAAGAAGAGAAAGAGAGCTGGGATAACAGCGAATATGTTGCCGTAGACCTCCTTGCCGAAAACATAACAGAAAGGAAGGAACAAGTAATAAGCCCCATAAAATTCGACGAGTCGTACAACATTGTGCTACCCCTCTACCCACAAATAAAGATAAAGCTCGCCCCCCTACCCAAAGCCCTCTATATACTGTTTTTGCGCCACCCCGAAGGAATAATACTAAAAGAGATAAGCGATTATGCCGACGAGATACGCAATATATACTGCAAAATATCGGGGCGCAAGAACCCCAGCGTAATAAACCGCCTGCTCGCCTCAATAACCAACCCCTTTGAAAACCCGTTGCACAAAAACATCTCCCTCATAAGGCACAGTTTCTTGAGCAAACTACACTCCGATATTGCGCACAACTACATACCCGAATACTGCCGACAAAAAGCCCAACACATTCCACTTGCCGAAGATATGGTGGAACTACCCGTTTTAGCATAAAAAAAAGGAGCTATTTTTTGCTATTTAGCACAAAGTTTCTATTTTTGCAACCTATTAGCCACGACAGGAGTTTTTTACACTGTTAAGGCATGAAACAGAATGGCCTGAAAGGGCAAAAGACCACGCAAGCGTGGTCGATTTCTTTTTATTTACAGCATAAAAGAAGAGCCATTATTCCACAAATTGAACTAAGGGAAAATGAAAGTAATGAAATTCGGCGGAACATCGGTAGGTTCCGTAAACAGCATTCTTAATTTAAAGAACATAGTAGAAGAGGCAGCCAAAACCGAGCAGGTTATTGTTGTTGTTTCGGCACTCGGTGGTGTAACCGACAAACTAATAAAGATATCGAACATGGCAGTTGCAGGCGACGAAGCCTTCAACGACGAGTTTCAAGCAGTTGTGGCACGTCACCACGACCTCATATACGCAGTTATAACCGACGAAGAAAAGCGCAACGCCCTGCTACAAGAGGTCGATACCCTGCTCAACCAGCTACAAAACATCTATCTGGGCTTGTCGCTCATAAACAACACCACACACAAAACCGAAGCTACCGTGGTGAGCTACGGCGAGAGACTTTCGAGCCGAATAGTAACAGCCCTCATCGATGGTGCTGTACGTTTCAACTCGCGCAAGTACATTAAGACCGAAAGGAAACATCACAAATACCTGCTTGCCGACGAAGCAACCGACAAACTCATACAGGAGTACTTTTCTACTCACAACGACAGGATAGTTGTTGCCCCCGGCTTCATCTCGTCGGACAAAGAGACAGGCGAGACCACCAACCTCGGCCGTGGCGGTTCCGACTACACGGCAGCCATTCTTGCAGCGGCCCTCAACGCCAACATGCTCGAAATATGGACCGATGTAGACGGCTTTATGACAGCCGACCCCCGCGTGATAAACACAGCATACACCATCGACAGCCTCAGCTATGTAGAGGCTACCGAGCTATGCAACTTCGGCGCAAAGGTTGTGTACCCACCCACAATATACCCTGTTTTTAAAGCAAATATCCCCATAAAGATTCGCAACACATACAACCCCGAGGGCGAAGGCACCATAATAAGTGCTCACTGCGGTAGCAGCGAACGCATAATCAAAGGTATATCGAGCATTAGCGACACCGACCTTCTCACCGTACAGGGACTTGGCATGGTGGGCGTGGTAGGTGTGAACCACCGAATATTCCACGCACTCGCAACCGCCGATGTAAGCGTGTTCTTTGTTGCACAGGCATCGTCGGAAAACAGCACCTCGCTCGGTTTGCGTCACCAAGATGCCGCCAAGGCGTGTACAGCACTCAACGAAGAGTTCAAGAAAGAGATTGCCATGGGCATGATGGAGGCTGTCACCGCACAGACCAACCTATCGACCGTTGCCATAGTGGGCGAGAACATGCGTCACACTCCCGGTATCATCGGCAAGCTGTTCCAGACACTCGGCCGTAACGGTATAAACGTGGTGGCATGTGCACAGGGCGCACAAGAGACAAACATCTCATTCGTGGTTAAAGACGAGCAGTTGAGAAAAACCCTGAATGTTATACACGACTCTTTCTTCCTCTCGGAATACAAGGTTCTTAACCTCTTTATTTGCGGTATCGGCACCGTGGGTAGCAGCCTCATTGAGCAGATAGCATCGCAACAAGAGACATTAAAGAAGGAGCACGGCCTCATGCTCAATGTTGTTGGTATAGCAAACAGCCACAATGCGATATTCAACCGCGACGGCCTCTGCCTCGACAACTACCGCGAGACACTTGCCACAAGTAAAGAGAGCAACATCTACAAATTGCGCGAGGAGATTATCGACATGAACATCTTTAACTCTGTTTTTGTCGATTGTACAGCAAATGGCGAAGTTGCAAGCATATATGCCGACCTTTTGTCGCATAACATATCGGTTGTTGCGGCCAACAAGATAGCAGCATCGAGCGACTATGCCACATACAGCAAGCTGAAACAGATAGCCCGTCAGCGCAACATAAAATACCTGTTCGAGACCAACGTAGGTGCAGGCCTACCTGTCATAAACACCATAAACGACCTTATAAACAGCGGTGACAAGATTTTGAAGATAGAGGCCGTGCTTAGCGGTACCCTCAACTTCATCTTTAACGTGCTGAGCAAGGATATACCCATGAGCGAAGCTGTGCGACTTGCCAAGGAGAAGGGCTTCAGCGAGCCCGACCCCCGTATCGACCTCTGCGGTAAAGACGTTATGCGCAAATTGGTTATCCTCGCACGCGAGGCCGGCTACGTTATTGAGCAAGAGGAGGTTGAGGCCAACCTGTTTATCCCCAACGAGCTCTTCGAGGGCAGTTTGGAAAACTTCTGGGCAAAGCTCCCCGAGCTCAACGAGAAATTCGAGGAGGAGCGTTGCAAGCTCGAAGCCGAAAAGATGCACTGGCGTTTTATTGCCAAGCTCGAAGACGGCAAAGGCTCTGTTTCGTTGTGCAAGGTCGATGAAAAACACCCCTTCTATAACCTCGAGGGCAGTAACAACATCATAATGCTCAACACCGAACGCTACAAGGACCCCATGATTATCAAGGGTTATGGTGCCGGAGCAAGCGTTACAGCCGCCGGAGTTTTTGCCGACATCATGCGTATAGCAAATATTTAACCAAATAACACATAAGGTTATAATTAACAATAAAGCCGAGACAAAAAGATTTTGTCTCGGCTTTATTATATTACTCGGCTGAATAATACTTAAACAGCGAAAAACTTATTTCTTAGATAGAACCAAAGGATAGAGAAGCCCCTTGTGGCTAGACAAACGAGCCTTGGCCGAACCGAAATTAAGAGCAAGATCGAGCAACACAGGCATATGGTTCTTGTCGTCGGTCACATAAAAATCTATAATAGCCTTCTCTTTATTTTTGTCGTCGCGCTTAACAAGCGAAATTTCCATACAATCATATTTACGACCGTTGGTATCCTCCATGGTCTTTTTACCCCTGTATATGAGGCTTTGTTGCTCTACCTTGCGCCCTGTTGCTATGGGGAAATATATGCGCTGGCCCGGTTTGTAGCCCGAAAAATCGAGTGTTCGCGCATAGGCAAGCACGCTCATCATATCGTAAACACCTCTTTCGCGCGTCTCCTTAACATATACCGACTCGCGCCCCGAGCGTTTATAGTGTTGCAGAAGTTCTACCTTGTTACCCTGCACATAATTATACCACACCTCGTTTAGGTAGCTACGATTACCCTGCACCGACACTTTACGATAATACAACGGGGTTATATCACCTTTTGTAAATATTGCGGTCAGCGTGTCGCGCATGGGGAAAAAAGCGTCGGCCTTCTCGTTTGTGGAGCTGAGCAAAGACATATATTGCGCCTCGCGGTTGTTATATATGGTATCGCGTATTATAAGTTTGGCACCACCGGCCCTAACCCATATAAATTTCCAATTAAAGTAAAAGACACACTCCAAGGTCTCGCCCGACTTGAAAGCCGGTGTTCTCTTAGCTTGCGCAAAAGATATTGCGCAGACTGGCAATATCAATAGCAAAAACAGATATTTTTTCATCTCTAAACTATCTTATTTTTCGCGTTGCGTTGCGATTTACCTTCTTATGCTCTTTGTCGGGTTTCTGCTTGGTTATGTCGAGCGGTTTCTGCTTGTCGAGCGGGAGGGTTATATCCCAATCGTCCTGCTCATATTCAAAAAGGGCTCTTAAATTGAGTATTCCATGATAGTAGAAGAGCTCCTCGGGTTGCTGTTTCTGTTCATAGGAGCCTGTGTCCCACCTTCCGTTATTATTCTTGTCGATAAAAAGACGCAAAGCATACTTACCCGGGGTTATAAAGAAGAACGAGCACTTGCTACCCTTTGTGCGTTCGCTTGCCACCACCTTGTCGCTCATGTCCACAAGTTCTACCACAGCATCGTTGCCTGTGCCGGGGATTGTGAGATAGAGCACGGCATACTCGTCGAGGGTGCGGAAACGCATCTTCTGCTCATACTCATATGATACTCCGCCGTAAAGACCTTTAAAAGCTGCCGAGTCTACCTTTAACAGATAGCTCTCACCCGGACGCCACTCTGCAAAGATATTATATTTACGTATCTCCTTTTTGCTCTGTTTAAGCACAAAGGGTATGGGTGTCTGCACGCTATCCTTTACCAGCATCAGGTGAACAAGGTTCTTGTCGAGGCTTGCAAGGGGCTCCTCGAAAGATATTTCAAGCTCTTTCTTAAAGTCCATCTGCGACTTTGCTGTTGTGCTCATTTTAAGCTCTTTGACAGGCGGTATATAGATGGGCGGGTTGTTCTCGTCGTACCCGGGTTTTCTTTTCTCCTGCTTCAAGAAGGCTTTTTCGGCTTTTTCAAATGCCTCTCGCTCGGCTTTGAGCACGGCTTCGCGACTCTTCTTTGCGGTTACATATATTGTGTCGGTGCGCGGTACTATAGCCTGCATGGAGTCGGGCACGTTATATGTCACGGCAAGTTGCAAGGTATCCATGTGATAGACAAGGGAGTCTTTCAACCAATAACGCAAGGTATCTTTCGCCTCGCTAGCCTCCAAAATATAGGAGCCGTCAAAATCGAAATTCAGCCCCTTAATCACCGGGAGCTCCTCGTTGGGAGCCGAGAAGAAGAGGGTAAAATCGGTGTGCTTGTTGCGAGGGTATTTAACAAGGTACTGTGTGTAGAAATTCTCTTTAAATGCACGCAACACAATATCGTCGGGCATATAACGAGTATACTCCACCAAACGCACCGAATCTACGGTAACGCTATCGCGCCATATGGTATCGTTGCGCATGGCACGCACAGCCGAGGGGCTGACCTCGGTATCCATGAAGGCTATCTTCTCGCTTTTTTGGTCGAACATATAGTTGTTGTTCGCGTCGGCAAGAGCATATACACGGTACTTGCCGGGAGCTATACCTTTTATTGTGAAACGACCACGACTATCGGTACGTGCTACACGGTCGAAAGGCTTTGTGGTAAATGCTGTGTCGCTCAACAGCGAGTGTATACCCACCATAATGCCTTTTATAGGTTCGAGGTTCGATGCTTCGAGCACTACACCCGACACACCCAATGTATCGACCTGTGCTCCGGTCGAGAAGACATAAGCAAAGTCGGGCAAAGGGTTACCCTCGTTATTATCGACTATCGCATCGTTAAAGTCTATCGAATATGTGGTGTTGGGCAACAGGGTATCCTCGAGTTGCACGGTTATCTTGTGACCGCTGTATTTTATTTGCGGTTGCTCCTTTTGGGGAGGCGAGATAACAACCTTTTCGAAAGCGTTTTCGAGACGTATGTTCTCGTTAAATTCGAGCACCACCCTGTGGTCTTTCACATTAAGAGCATTAGGCGCGGGCGAGCCCGACAAAAAGACAGGTGCCTCTTCGTCGAACGGGCCACCGTCGGGGGTGCCCACACTTGCGCATGCCACAAGTGTAATTACAACAACAAGTGATAAAAATATATCTTTCAACGACATCTTTTTATTTATTAAACAACATCATATCTTCTATATACTGACGACTGTTGCTCAAACGGGGCACCTTGTGCTGGCCACCCAGCTTTCCTTTGCTTTTGAGCCAATCGTTAAACAGGTTCTTGCGTGCTACAACAATCTCCAGGGGTTGCAAAGTGATATTTTTGTAACGCTTAGCCTCGTAGTCGGAGTTTATTTGTTGCAGTGTGGTGTCGAGAATCTCGGCAAAACGCTCCAACGAGTCGGGCTCTTTCGAGAACTCTATGAGCCACTGATGACGGCATTGCGCATTTGCGTCCATAAAGACAGGAGCCGCAGTATATTCCGACACCTGCGCACCGGTCTCTTCACACGCTTTCTTCAAGCCCTTTTCGGCATTATCCACAATAAGTTCCTCGCCAAAGGCATTTATAAAATGCTTTGTACGCCCCGATATAACAATTTTGTAGGGGTCTTTGCTCATGAATCGCACCGTGTCGCCTATCATATAACGCCACAAACCGCACGAGGTGCTTATGAGCATTGCGTAGTTCTTGCCCACCTCAACTTCCCACAAAGGCAACACGCGGGGGTTGGGCGAGTCGATATCCTCAAAGGGTATAAACTCATAGAACACATCATAATCTATCATGAGCAACATGGCCGAGTCGGTCGGGTCGTTCTGTATGCCAAAGAAGCCCTCGCTGGCGTTGTAAGTCTCCATGTACTTCATGTCGGGCTTGCGAATGAGTTGCAGGTACTGCTCGCGATAGGGGGTGAATGCCACACCGCCATGGAAGAATACCTCGATATTGGGCCACACCTCCTCGACACTGTTCTTGCCTGTTATTTCGAGCATGCGTTTAAGCACGGCCATCATCCACGAGGGGACACCCGACAGGTTGGTCACATTCTTTGTACATGTGGCGCGTGCAATCTTTTCCATCTTCTCTTCGAAGTCGCTCAAAAGAGCTATCGACTTTTCGGGCACGCGCACCATGTTCACAAGGGGGTTGCAGTTTTCTATGAGAATAGCACTGAGGTCACCCACAAGACTGCCGGGCAGGTTGTAGTTGGGAGCATGGCTGCCACCAAGTATCAACCCTTTACCCGAGAACATACGGCTCTGGGGGTTGTTGGCAAGATAGAGTGCCACAACGTCCATGCCTCCTTTATAATGTGCATTCTGCAAGCCTGCCGGGGTGACGGGTATAAACTTGCTCTTGTCGTTGGTTGTTCCCGATGATTTTGCATACCACTTGCAACGACCTGCCCAAAGGATATCCTTCTCGCCATGACGCATGCGGTCTATGTAACCTTTCAACGTCTCGTAGTTCTGCACCTCTACGGCTTTGGCAAAATTCTCGTAGCTTGCAATAGAGGAGTATCCGTGCTTTGCACCCCACTCGGTGTCGGCAGCCTTGGTAATCAACTTTTTGAGCACATTACGCTGAATAGTTTCGGCCTCGGTGGCATACTTGGCAATCTTTTTTACTCTGCCGTTTAATATCGACCTTAAAAGTGTTGTTTCGTTCATAGTCATAGGGTTGCATAGTGCTGCAACGGGCATTTATAAATCTATCGTAGTTCTTAAACTAAGAAATCGCTACCAACCTTGATGGTTTTTTATTTCTTGAAGTTCTCTATACCTGTTTCGAGGAACTTGACATAAGCATCGACATCGAGGTCGAACGAGTATGCACCCGACAAGGGGTTACCATCGTTATCGACAGGCACATAGAAGGGCTGTGCGTTGGCTCCGAACTTGTATCGTTGCAGATAGCTCCACTTGTCGCCCACGGTGCGCAATTTGCGCTTGACACCTTGCTCCTCTACCTCGATGGGTGCGGGGAGAGGTGTCTTGTCGTCGACAAAGAGAGAGACAAGCACATAGTCGTTACGCAAAATATCGGATACGCGGTCGTCCTGCCACACCGAAGCCTCCATGTTACGGCAGTTTACACAGCCATAGCCTGTAAAGTCGAGTAGCACGGGCTTGTTTTGCTGTGCACCCATGCGCATACCCTCCTCAAAATCGTCGGTGGCAGGGTGCACCTCGTTGTCGTAGAGGCTGAACTCCTGTGTCCACATGGGGGGAGCAAATGCGCTGATAGCCTTGCAAGGAGCGCCCCACAAGCCGGGTATCATGTATACCGCAAAGGCTAACGATATGAGAGCAAGGAAGAACTTTGTTACTGTTGTATTCTTTTCGTCGGCATCGTCGTGGGGGAAACGTATTACATTGAGCAGATAGAGACCAAGCAGAGCAAATAGCACTATCCAGATTGCGAGGAATGTCTCACGGTCGAGCAGACGCCAGCCGTAGGCAAGGTCGGCAACCGAGAAGAATTTCAAGGCAAAAGCTATCTCCACAAAGCCGAGAACCACTTTAATGGTGTTCATCCAACCACCCGAACGGGGTGCCTGTTTCAGGAGTGCGGGGAAGAGGGCGAAAAGGGTGAAAGGCAACGCCAAAGCCAGCGCAAAGCCCAGCATACCCACGGCGGGACCGAACATAGAACCTGTCACCGACACCTCAACAAGCAGGAAACCTATAATGGGACCTGTACATGAGAAAGAGACGAGGGTGAGAGTGAAGGCCATGAAGAAGATGCTCAAAAGACCTGTGGTGTTGCTCGCCTTTTCATCGACCTTGTTTGTCCACGATGAGGGCAAAGTAAGCTCGAAACCACCAAGGAACGATGCTCCAAAGAGCAAGAGCAGTGCACAGAAGAAGATGTTGAACACTGCATTTGTGGAGAGGGCGTTAAGCGCACTTGCGCCAAAAAGCGCAGTCACGGCAAGGCCCAAAAGAAGGTAAATAACCACTATGGAAACACCATAGAAAGCAGCCTCGCCGATAGCCTTTTTACGGCTCTTCGAGCGTTTAAGGAAGAAACTTACTGTCATGGGGATAATGGGCCATACACAGGGTGTGAGCAGTGCAAGCAGGCCTCCGCCGAAGCCCAAAAGGAAGGTGAGCCACAGCGAGCGCGACGATGTGTCGCCACTATTCTGAAACACCTGCAACTTATCGACCACAGGAGTCCACAACTGCGAAAAACCGTTATTTTCGCTCTTTGCCTCAACAGGCTCGCCAACAACCAAAGGCTCTACTGTGGCAACAGGTTTCTGTAACTCTTTCGCAGGAACTATCACAGTCGCAGGAACCGTTTTTTGGGCAGGTACCACGGGCTCTGCTTTTGCTTTTACCTCCTTTTTCACAACAGGGAGAACAGCCTCGCCTGTTATATCAAACTCGTATTGTGTGGGGGGTGTACAGTTTTCGTCGTTGCATGCGCCATATTCGAAATATCCTTGCAAACGATATTTCCCACCCTTGAATTTAACCTTTTGGGTGAAAGAGCCTTTACCCTCGAAGTAGCTCACACGCATGCCGAAAATTGCATCGTCTTTCTCTATTGCACCGGCTCCGGGAACAAGCTTCCCGACAAGTTCGGCACCTTCGATATTTTCGACCACAAGCACAGCCGATGTGGGGCCTCCCTCGGCTATATCGGTTGAGTACATGTGCCAGCCGGCTTCGATATCGGCCGATATAAGAATCTCTCCCTCGGCACCGTTTGCCACCATTTTATGGTTCACTGTAACAGGGTTGAACATCTGCGCCGATGCCACCGCTGTAATAAGCACTAATAGTAACGATAAAATTGTTCTTCTCATAATTATTGTTTTTTATTTATAATTCCATAGGATTTTTGCGTATGCGCCACTCGGCCGGGTACATATTGTTTGCACGGTTACCGACATTCTTTACAAAGCCAAGCACTGCGCCTTTATGTGTGAGCAGAATGTGCCCCATGGGAGCACCTTGCAAATTAAGTGTTTCGCGATGCAGATAGGCCAGAGCCTGTTCCCTTTCAACCTCGACCACATTAAATGCCTCGCGGTTCAGGGCGCAACTCATGGCAAGAGCATGCGTAGGCAATATTTTATTGTTTTTCACCTCGGCAACAGGCAAGCCGGCGTGTAAAACGCGCAACTTCTGTTGCAACAGTGCCATAGCCGCCATGTGGTTACGCGGGAGAGCTGTCACCACATCGCCACACATAGCAAACTCATAAGCATCACTGCCGTTCAACCAGGCCGAGACCTCTTTTTTAATTTTTGCAACAACTGGTTGCAACTTGGGCATACGGGGTTGTGCGCAGGCCTCTTCACCCTCTTTGCGCAACACGGCAAGGAAGAAGCCCTCTCCGCGTGTATACCCCGGCAGAAAACGATAAACAGGCAAGCCCTCTTTGGTGAGAGAGCCTGTTATGCCCCACGAAGCATCGGTTTCCACGCACACGGGCTCGGCACCAAGTTCATCGGCTATCCATTCCACACGGTTCTCGTCTTCGTAGGCATTAAAGGTGCATGTGCTGTATACCAGCAGACCGCCGGGGCGCAAAGAGCCCCAAATATCGGAAAGTATCTCTTCCTGTGTCTCGGTACACTGCTTGACAACCGAAGCGCTCCACTGCTCCACCGCAAAAGAATCCTTGCGGAACATACCCTCGCCCGAGCATGGAGCATCGACCACCACGAGGTCGAAGAAATTACGAAACGGAGAAAAGTCGGCCGGTTCGTTCTTGGTAACAACAGCCGACGGGTTACCCCACTTTATAACATTCTCGGCAAGCACCTGTGCACGCAAGGGCATAGGCTCGTTCGACACGAGCATGCTACCCTGTGGCAACGACTGCAACAGATGGGTTGTCTTACCGCCGGGTGCCGCACAAAGGTCGAGCGCACGCACAGGCTCTTTCACAAGTTGCCTTACCACATGCCCAAGGAACATCGACGATGCCTCCTGAACATAATAGCAACCTGCATGGAACAACGGGTCGGCTGTGAACACCGGGCGAGCCCCCAAATAACGGCTCTCGCTTGCCCAAGGCACAAGCTCTCCCTCGAAGATGGCATAAGGCTTTTTGTCGTTGAGCCTCACACTCACCACAGGCTCCTCGCCAAGGGCTTGTGCAAAGCGAGCATAACGCTCCTCGCCAAAGAGAGCTTTTGTGCGTGTTACAAACAATTCGTTAAGTTCCATAAAAACAACTATCAGCTACAATAGATAAAATTACACAAAAATAAGAAAAGAGATGTAAAAAAACAAGTTTGCCCCATTTTTTAAAAGCGCACATGCCACATAAAGCATTTTATTAATATAACTTAACAAAATAATGAAACCGCCACAAACATTTGTTTACCTGTAAATTATAGAACAAAGCACGACAAAGAACATGTAAAAATAGTTCTTAATTGGGGAAATAACAAAAAACAACACCGAGGGGCTAAAAGAAAGAATATACTTTATCCGCTTAACCCTCTTTGCCATGCCAAAGCGCAGTGAGGCATCTCTTTATACGCTGTTTTTGAGATTTCTCGTCGCTATAGCTCCCACAAAATGACATATTCGCTTTATCCCTCACCCCTTTGGGTGGAAAGAGGTATGAAAAAACAACAATCGGCGACAGTGAAGTCGCCGATTGTTGTTTTTATTTATTACTCACTATCCATCAGCCACGTGAAGGCTTTTCGCGCAAAGAGAGCAGAGTACCTTTTTGGGGATTATTTATGCTGTGTAATGCTTGTTGATGGTGAAAACTACCGCTAAAACATTCTGTGTGATATATGAATAATGTATATACTCTCCTCCAAAAAACTTTTGCAAGCGAGCTGTGAACCCCTAAAAGGGCTGATATATGTAAAATTTTAAAACGCTAAGATGCTCATGTGAGCATCTTAGCGTTTTAACTTGTGCGCCTGATAGGACTCGAACCTACACGTATCGCTACACCAGATCCTAAGTCTGGCGCGTCTACCAATTTCGCCACAGGCGCGGGCGTGTTTAGACGCTGTCCTCAAAAAGACTGTGCAAAGGTATTGCTTTTTTTTGAATAATCAATCTTTTTATTCATTATTTTTGTTGTAAAGGGCTTTTATAATCTCTTTGGCTCGTTCTATAATTGTGTCGCGCCCCTTGGCCCAGTCGGTTGGTGTCATGTGTATATTTTCGTCGGGTTCTATGCCAAACTCGGTGTGTCGGCCCTCTATGTCGAGTATGGGGCATGCTGAAAAACGTATGCTCCAACCGTTGGGCAGTGTGCTGTTGAGTGGCATGCCCGAGCCTCCGCCGGTCTTGTCGCCTATAACCTTTACTTGTGGCAGGGGTTTCATGAGCATTGTAAAGTGGTTGGCCGCGCTGTAAACGCTCCTGTTGGTTAGTAGTACCACGGGCTTGCCCCACACTACGCTTGCCGGCTTAATATGTAGTGGCTCGGGTGACGAAAAATCGTTGTGTCCTTTACCTGTTTTGTGTTGTATGTATCCGCAGTGCCTCTTCTCGCCGACAAAGTGCCCCGCAAGGCTTTCGGCGGCTGTGAGCATGCCTCCTCCGTTGTTTCGTATGTCAAGAATTATTCCTTTCATCTTGGCAAGGCGCAGTAGCATCACCGATATGTTGTCTTCGTTGAAACCGTTTGCGAAGCTCTCTACATAGATGTATCCTATGCTGTCGGGTAGCAGGGTGCTGTATTTTATCCCGTTGGTGAGGCGAAAGTCGTTACCAAGGTAGTTGCGTTGTATGGAATCGCTGAAATTTGACGGGTGGTCGAGGTGCCACTCCCAGTAGTAGGTGGTTCCGTATATCGATGTGAGGTTTACATGCCCGTCGCGTAGCTCGCGCAACATATTGCCATATATATCAAATAGTTCGGCGTTGCTTTCGGCTTTGTCGACAAGTGGGGCGTATTTTGTGTATACATCGTTCCAGTTGAGCCCGAACTCCTCTTCGGCATGCTCAAAGAAGCAGTATCTCTCGTCGATGATGCTCCACAGGGCTTCGAAATTTCCTTGTGGCGAGTTGGTAAATTCGTCTTCTCCTATGCAACTGCTCAAAATGCCTGTCATGAGCAATGCAAGCAGGTATATTATGTTTTTTACTTTCATGGCTCAAAAGGGTGTACAGAGGTTTATTTTGTCCTCTTTTTTTACTTTGTAGATGGTCTTTACAAAGCCTATCGTGAAGGCGTGGGTGTAGAGGTGGGTGCGTATGTCGTTTACCCGGCTCTGGAATATGTCGGCAACGTAGGACAGACGTATGGTGGTGCTCTTGTTGCGCCACGCGATGGGGAGGTCGGCCGATAGGGTGGTGCGTAGCGAGGGGGTGTTAAAGGGGTGAGAGAATGTTATTGTTTTCTCATAGTGACCAAGCCCGAATATCTCGTAGTACGATTGCCCGAACTCCGGGGCGAACATCACGCCGGCAAGGGGTATGTCGAGCTGGCAACGCAGGACATAGTCGCCTCTTTTTGCAGGTATGTGGTATATTGCCATGCCCGAGGCGGCAAGGGCGGTTCTGAGTTTTGCCGACACAAGGTTGTTGCCGTTTGTGGGTATGTAGAGCGCACCGCCGCTTGCTTGTATCTGAGCTCCGGCAAGCAACTGCAACTGTTTGTTTATGGAAAAAGGGTGGTAACCGCTCCAGCTGTAATTGAGCATGCCCGACAGCTCGGTGTTTTCGTGCAGTGTTGTTGTTCCTATGTTGGCTGTGAGTAGTGTTTGGTATTTCCAACGATAGTCGCCGGTCTTTGCGTTGCGGAAATTCTCGTGCGAGTAGTAGAGGCCGTTGCCTGTGTGGTTGTAGCCCGATAGGTAGGTGTCGAGGTTGTTCATGTAGGTTACACCGTATGAAGAGCATTTTACCACAACTCTTTCGGGGGTTATGGTGTCGATTACATGTTGTTGGGCATACACTGCCGGCGATATTGCCAGCAGTGTTGCTATTATGGTGTTTATGATG
Source organism: Bacteroidaceae bacterium (assembly GCA_045631905.1). Taxonomy (GTDB): domain Bacteria; phylum Bacteroidota; class Bacteroidia; order Bacteroidales; family Bacteroidaceae; genus HGM04593. The sequence continues at coordinate 977 of JAZQVO010000005.1, read as the reverse complement.
AACCTCATTTATTCGTCAAAAAGCGATAATTGTTCGGGCTCGCCCTCCTCGGGCTCCTCCGTGGGTATATCTTCGATAGGCTCCGGCTCGGGTGGGAACTTGGTTGGTTCAAGTTCTATAATCTCGTCTATCTCATAGGTGGTGAGACGCTTGCCTCGTGCCTTGAAGCTTTTTACGGCGATAAACTCGTCTACCTCTATAACAAGTGGCTCGCGGAATTGGTCGTTGCCACCGAACATTACCTGTATGCGCGGGAAGGCTGTACTGCTGAACCAGATAAGTTTGTTGTCTTTGTTGTCGCCCAGGCAGTTTTGTCGGCGTGGGCTCTGCTCCAAGGTGAAGCGTTTGACGTAGGGGTAGCCTTGTTGTGATGCGTCGTAGAGTGCTACTGTCCACACCTTTGCGGGGTCGAACTTCTCGAGCACCATAAGGTCGTCCTCGTAGTGGTTGTTGAGGTCCACGGGGCTTAGGTAGAACTCTCCGTTTGAACGTATGGCAAGTATCTTGTCGTCGTTGTGGAACTCGCCCAAGTACCCGCCGTGGTTGTCGAAGTTTATGCGCAGTATATCGCGGTCGAACCACACTTTGCGTCCGCCGAGTGTTGAACTTCCGTGGCGTTTAAGTGTTACGCGCAGTACCTCGTTCTTTGTGAGTATGTTGCCCATGGACTGTCGTCCTTTTATGGCTATGGTGCTGAAATCTTTTTCTATGGTTGCTATGCGCAGGCGTGGGTTGGGCTTTAACTGCACCTTTATAACTTCGGCCTCTCCGTTGGGGTTGGCTGTGAAGTATGCTACCTTTGAGCCGGGTGTGCCCTGTGTGAGGTCGTACTCGCGGTCGCGTGTCATGCCCGTTGCGGCGAAACGCTTAATGTAGTGTATGCCTTTGTGACCGTCGCGGTAGACAACATTGTAGATGGTGCGCTTGTCGTTCTTCTTGAATACATCTATGTGAATAACATTCTTTCCGACAAATAG
>JAZQVO010000004.1:0-56801 GCA_045631905.1 Bacteroidaceae bacterium | reverse complement strand
TAAGTGTCTTTGTATGTGTTTTTTGCGCCACGGGGAACGTAGAGCACACAATTCTTGTTTATTCTGCTGAAAGAGCCACTTCCTGTGGCTGTGAGCTCGTTGGAAGGTATGCGTGAGATTACTTTTGTGAGTTTGTCGCACTCTTCAAATGAGTATGCGCCGATATTTTTCACCCTGCCGCCTATTATTGCTGTTGCAGGCTTTTGCAGGTGAGCCGAGATGGCACCAACGAATAAAAGCAAAAAACCTCGACAATCTGTTGATTATCGAGGTTTTTTGTCGGGATGACTGGATTCGAACCAGCGACCACACGCCCCCCAGACGCGTACTCTAACCGGACTGAGCTACATCCCGTGACACTTTCTGTCTGTTTGCGAGTGCAAAGGTATATACTTTTTTGCCAATATGCAACTTTCTTTCAAAAAAATTATCATTATTTTTTATTTTTCTTCGAAAAAGCGCATTTTACAAGCCCTGAGGCACTTTCACGCGCCTATATTTTACACTTTTCGGCACCGCTTTGCACCCTATTCATCACACGCAACCAGTTGCCACCCCATATTTTTTCTATATCCTCGGGCGAGAAGTCGCGACGCAGAAGCTCACGCGTTACGTTGCGAAGTTGCGATGCATCGCTGCAACCAACAACCTTGCCATCACCGTCGAAGTCGGTACCGATACCCACATGGTCGATACCAGCAACCTCAATCGCATGGCATAGGTGTTGCATAAAATCGTCAAGAGTAGCCTCGCCCTCCTTACGCAAGAAACCGCCATACATTGTAACCTGCACTACCCCCCCCCTTGTAGCAAGAGCCCTCATCTGTTCATCGGTGAGGTTGCGTGGGTGGTCGCACAAAGCACGGCATGACGAGTGTGAGCAGACCACCGGCATTGTGCTATGTTGCAGGACATCGTAGAAGGTTGTTTCGGCAGCATGTGAGAGGTCTATGAGCATGCCCACGCGGTTCATCTCACGCACCACCTCGCGACCAAAAGCACTTAAACCACCATGCTCGCCACCCCCCTTTGCCGAGTCGCAAATATCATTATCACCATTATGGCACAAAGTCATATAAATAACCCCTTCTTCGCGGTAACGCAAGATGTTCGAAATATCCTTCCCTATCGCATAACCGTTTTCTATGCCCAGCATTATAACCTTTTTACCCTCTTTTTTAAGCACGGGGAGGTCGCAAGGCTTGTCGGTTATTGCCACATAATCGGAGTTTTTACCTACACGCTCCACAATCCCCTGCAACAGGCTGTCGGCCTTTGCGGTTGCCGCCACAAGAGAGGTTTCGTCGCGAGCCTCCTGCCTGATATACGCAACCATAGTTACAACATCGAGCAGACCTAGTTGCATCTTGTGCAAATCGACAAGTGCCACATCGCTACGCTCCTCCAACGCATAACCTGTACCAAAGAGCATGGGCGTGTCGCAATGCGAATCTATCGATATTATCCGCCTGTGTACCTCGCCTACGCTGCGGTAGAGCATAGCCTCGCCCACAAGCCAACGAAAGATGGGGAGCATGCAGGGGTTATCATCTTTTAATATAAAAGTCTCGGGGTGCCACTGAACACCTATTATAGAACGACCGTTCACAGCCTCCATACCCTCCACGACACCGTCGGGCGAGGTGGCTGTAACGCGGAAGCCACGGGGCACACGGCTCACTGCCTGATGATGGAAGGTGTTTACAAAAAGCCTGTCGGTAGCGAAAATTTCGGCAAGGAGGCTCCCTTTTTCGAAATTTACCCAGTGCGTTGCCACACCTCGCTCCTCACTCTGGTCGTGGTTGAGCAACCCCTCGCCAAGAGAGGTATAAATATCCTGATGCACACCACCGCCAAGAGCAGCGGATATTGTCTGCACACCGCGACATATTCCAAGAATAGGGAGCCCACGGTCCACCGCAAGACGGGTGAGCATGAGCTCCTGCTCGTCGCGTGCAGGGTTTATCGTGTGCAAAATATTATAGTCGGGCTCCTCGCCCATGTAACGAGGGTCGATGTCGGCACCACCCGACAGCACAAGACCGTCGAGCATGGAAAGCACCTCAACAAGTGCCTCACGGTTATCATACGGCGGTATTATCACAGGCGAGCCTCCCGCCACAAGTACCGAGCGGTAGTACCCCTCGGCAAGTGTTGCAAGGCGTTCACTTGTGTAGTTTGCAGTAATGCCAATTATAGGGCGACGCTGCCCCACCGGATATGTTGCATGCAGTGCGGAATACTCCTCACTCAGGTTGAATTTATTGCCCATGATGTTTTTTGCTTTTTGGGCAACGAAGATAAGAAAAAAAGTAAAACGGCACACATTATGGATAAAAAAAAGCGGAACGCACTAGTGCGTTCCGCTTAAACATTTTACCACCGGCAGCTACTCCATAGGGAGGTTGCGTTTAATACTGTGGTCGAGCACAATCATAGTCTCGGTGCTCACCACACCCGGAATATCCTGCACGGCACCGTTGAGCAACTGCATGAGGTGCTCATTATCGTTGGCAAACATCTTCACAAGTATCGAGTAAGGACCTGTTGTGTAACAACACTCCACCACCTCGGGTATCTCGCGCAGACGCTCCACCACCTCTTTGTACATTGAGCCCTTCTCCAGACGTATACCAATATAGGTACATGTCTTAAAGCCCAAACGGCGCACATCTATCTCGTAGCTCGAACCCGATATTATACCCATGTCCATGAGGTGTTGCACACGCAGGTGAATAGCCGCACGCGACACACCGCACAACTCGGCCACGTTACGGAAAGGTATACGGGCATCTTTCGATATTATACTCAAAATTTTAAGGTCGAGGTTATCGACTTTACATTCTATTGCTTTCATATTTTTTTGCTTTCAGCTGTCGTTTTTTTATCTTTTTACAACTTCAAGAATCTCTAAATCATACACCAAAACCGCATAAGGGCGAGCCTTTTTCCCACCCGACTCTCCGTAGCCCAAATACCACGGCACATACACGGTACAGACGGTACCCTCGGGGAACATGCAGAGAGCCTCGGCTATGCCCGGAACCACGGTGAAGGTCGAGAGCAACTCGGGCTCACCTGCCGAGGTTGCAAACAACGTGCCGTCGGTGTACGATGCCTTGTAAACACAACGCACCTTGTCGCCCATGGTGGCAACGTCACCCGTTCCATGCACATCTAACTTATACTGCAAACCGCTTTCGAGAGTTACCACATTGCTACGCTTCGTGTTGCGCTCTATAAACTTTTTGCTCGCAGGGAGATACAGATGGCGGTTACACAAATCTTGTGCCTGCGACAGGGTAAATACCCCTGCCCTGTCTTTTGCCACCGACATAACGCCTTCGAGAAAAGATTGAGCATCAACAACATCGCTGTCACCATACAGAGCATAAGCCTCTTGCAACTTTTGCATGGCAAAAGCACCAAAAGCAAGGCCCTGCGCATAGGCGTACGATTCGGGCGAGAGGTCGTCGCTGTACGCCTCCAACACCCCCTCGACAAACTTATCACGACACGCGAGAGGAACATCGTTCATGACACCCGCCTCATTAATGGAGAGCACCACACCTGTCGCGTAGGAGAGTGAATCGTTATAACCTGCAAGCTCGGGCGTATCGTGAAAAGGCTTGTGACCGCCCGTGCACGATAGCGACAAGAGAAGCGCAACGATGCAAACCGCCAAAAAAAGGCGTTTCATAGGAGCACAAATTAAAGAACCTTAATAAGCTCGACCTCAAAGATAAGAGCACTGTAAGGAGGTATCATCTCACCTGCACCGTTGGCACCGTATGCCATATCCTGAGGTATGTAAAGACGCCATTTAGAGCCCTCGCTCATGAGTTGAAGAGCCTCGACCCAACCCCTGATAACCTGATTAACACCGAAGACAGCAGGCTCGCCACGACGAACAGAGCTGTCGAACACGGTACCATCTATCAAAGTACCCTCATAGTGACACTGAACACGGTCGGTAGCCGAAGGCTTTTTACCTGTACCCTCGTTCAGCACCTCATACTGCAAACCGCTGGGCAGAGTGACAACACCCTCCTTTGCCTTGTTCGCGGCAAGAAAAGCCTCACCCTCCTCTTTAACCTTGGCATAAGCCTCCTCGGCAAGTTTCTGGAAGTGCTCGCTCACAACTTTTTGCGCCTCGGCATGTGTAAGTTCGGTTTTTTCACCTGCAAGCACGCTTTTTATACCGTTTACAAAATCGTCGATAACAATCTCTTTAACACCCATCGAGAGCAGGTTCTGTCCGATACCCATTCCCAAACCATAGCTGAATTTATCCATTTTATTCTTTTTTTATTGTAAATTAATTATTTCTGTCATTTTGCCAACCGCAAAAGGTAGCACTTTTGCAAAAGGCGAGGCTAATATACGACATAATATTTACAAAACGCAAGAAAGCGAGGCGTTTTTTTGTCATTTTGCAAGAAGATGAAGCTAAAAAAACAAAAAAGCAGGAGCAACGGTTTACACAAGGAGAGTTAAAACAAACACAACATTTTGCGTAGTCTTATGGAAAGATGTTAAGCCGGCAACAGCGGGCACGAATATTTTCACAACTATTTAGACGCTTTTTTTTGAATTGCCCACTCTTTACGTTATTTTTGTAAGATATATTATATAATTAATTACTATGAATACAACAATAGTACTATCGCTGATAATGTTGTTCATTCTCGCAGGTTTCTTTTTGCTGAGAATGTTTTATAAGAACCGCCCTGTTGAAGAGGACCATCACGACCACCACGAAGGGGAGAACGGGGTATGCTGTGGTCGTCACGCGGTATGCGACAAAGGTTTCGACAACAGTAACCTATATTTCGACGACGAAGAGTTAGACGCATACAAAGGAAAAAAACAGGAAGAATATAACGACAATGATATCGAGGAGTTTCGCAACGTACTCTACACCATGAAAACCGAAGAGGTCGATACATGGGTAAAATGCCTTCAAACCCGAGGGATAGAGATACCACAAGTAATAAAAGACGAGATTCTGCTCATGCTACAATAAAACAACCCGCTATCTGTTATATATAATAAAACACAAACAAGTGAAACGATACATACACACACTCGCCATTCTGCTCATGATATTCGGGCTCTTCTCGTGCTCGAGCAGGAAGAATAATACCAAAAAGACACGTATGTATCATGCCTTTTTTGCAAGATACAACACCTACTTTAACGGCAAAAAAGCGTTCGACGATGGCGTTAAATTGCAAGCAAGCAACCACAAAGATAACTACATAGAGCTGTTGCCCATGCTCACGCACAGCAACAAAGCCACAAGAGAGGCCGGCAAGCCCAACTTCGAAAGAGCGATAGAAAAATCTCAAAAAGCAATAAAAAACCACTCAATAAAGAGAAAACCCAAAAAACCAACAGGCAAAAAGCTGAGCGAGAAACAAAAACGCTTCTATGCACAAAAGGAGTTCAACCCCTTCCTGTGGAGAGCATGGTTCCTCATGGCCGACTCATACTTTAACAAAGGAGAATTTACCGAGGCGGCAAGTACATACATCTACATATCAAGGCTCTACGAAAACAACCCCACCATAGTGGCAAAAGCCCGCATCGAGCTTGTAAAATGCTACACCGAGATGGAGTGGTACTACGAAAGCGAGGACCTGTTGAGCCGTATAAAACGCGACAGCCTGCCCACCTCGCTCGAGAAAGAGTATGCACGCGCCAAAGCCAACCTCCTCATCAAACAACAGAGATACAGCGAAGCCATACCACATGTAGAAAAAGCCATAAAACGCAAAGGCAACACATCGCTCGACGAAGCACGCGAGTACTACCTGCTTGGGCTGTTACACAAGAAGACAGGCAACAACAAAGAGGCCTTCAAAAGTTTCGGCAAAGTAATTTCAAAGAACCCGCAATACGAGTTAGAGTTCAACGCACGCATACGCCAGACAGAGAGCCTCACAAACGAAAACAAAAAGAGCATACTCCGCAAACTGAACCGCATGGCGCGTAACTCGAAGAACAAAAACTACCTGTCACAAATATACTATGCCATAGGCAACGTGCACATAAACCACAAAGACACCCTCGAAGCAACAAAAGCCTATGAGAAGGGGCTCACCGAAGGCGATGGCACAGGCTACGGCAGCGGTATGTTACACCTTGCCCTTGGAAAAATCTATTGGGAGCAGGAAAAATTCTCAAAAGCAAAGAACAATTACGAAAAAGCCAAACAGCTACTTGGCGAAGAGACACCCGAAAGAGAAGAGATAGAATTTAGAGACGAGGTTCTGCAAGAGCTTGCAAAACACTCCGAGGTGGTAGAGAAACAGAGCGAACTACTCTACTGGGCCACTCTACCCCAAGAAAAACTACTACCCATAATTGACGAGCTTATTAAAGAGGCAAAAGAGAAAGCAAAAGAGGAGAAAAAACTCGAAAAGAGACAGAAACGCGAGAAAGCCGACGAGCTGATGGCCGCAAGCACCGCATCGGACATGGCACAAACCACCCCCGACACAGAGGGAAACTGGTACTTCTACAACCCACCTATGGTATCGAAAGGTATACGCTCCTTTGCCCGCACATGGAACAGCCGAGAGCTTAAAGACTTCTGGCGACTGAGCAACGGAGTTATAATGAGCAACGCCAACGACAGCATAGCCGAGAACGACGAAGAGCCCGTCGACGAAGCCTTTACCGACAGCATAGCCGGCAACACCACCGACAGCGTTGCACAAACAAGACAGCCCCAAAGAGGACGTAACAGAAAAGTAGCCAAAGACACGGTGCCCAGCGACCCCACAACACGCGAATATTACCTTGCACAAATACCCACAACCGACGAAAAGAGGCAAGAGGCACACACAGCCCTGCAAGAGGCCCTATACAACTCGGGCGTGGTATTAAAAGACAAGGCAGGCGACAAAGAGCTGACACTCAAATATTTGGAAAGAGTAGTAAACAACTACCCCGAATATAACAAGATGGCCGAGGTATACTACCACCTCTTCCTAGCCTGCTCACGTTGGGACGAACCCGAGAAAGCCGAGCACTACAAAAACCTGTTGCTCACCAACTACCCCGACAACGAGCTATCTGCACAGATACAAAAGGCAGGCTTCTTCGAGAGCGCCGCAACACGCAAGCACAACGAAGACTCCATGTATGTAAAGGCATACAACCACTACACCAAGATGGAATACTCGGCCGTTGAAAAAGAAAACACCACAGCACAAGAGCGTTACCCCGAAGGCAAACACAGAGCACGATTTATGTTCATAGATGCCATGGCAAAACTATATGGCGGGAAACAGAACGAAGCACTCGCCACACTGAAAGCACTCATACAAGAGCATAGCGCCGACAGCGTAAGCACCTTCGCAAGCGGTGTGAGCACAGGCATAGAACAAGGACGACTGTTGCGTAGCGGAATATCACTCTCCATCTGGGACCGAAAGGGCGACGGCACCATCACAGGCAACACCGACAGCCTGCCGACATTCAGCAACGAGAGAGGAGGCCCCTACTACTTTGTCCTCGCCTTCCCCAAAGACTCGCTCGACGAAAAACGTCTGCTCTTTGAGATGGCACGCCACAACTTCTCGCGCTACATGGTGCGCAACTTCATAATGGAGTTTAGCAACTTGGAACACATAACCATGTTCCAAGTAAAAGAGTTCCTCAACTTCGACGAAGCATACCTCTACCGCAAACGCCTGTACGAGAGTGGCGAGATGGCAAAAATACTCGAAGGCATCAACGCATACATAATATCAAAAAACAACCTCGATTTGTTATTACAATATTACAGTTTCAGAGATTACGAAAGATTCTACGAAGAAAACTTCCTCAATATCCCCGAACCTGATATTGACGGTTACACCCTCGACGAGCCCGACTATGGAGAAGAAGAGGAGCAAACCCCGGAAAACAACCAAAAAGAGAACAATTAAACTATGGCATACCGACTTTTATGGGCCGACGACGAGATTGAGCTGTTGAGCGCCCACATCATATTTCTACAATCAAAAGATTACGAGGTAACAAAAGTTACCAACGGCCTCGATGCAATCGAAGCATGCAATAACGAGCCATTCGACCTCATTCTCCTCGACGAAAACATGCCCGGTCTCAGCGGGCTCGAAACACTTGTGCAGATAAAAGAGATAACCCCCTCTACCCCCGTGGTGATGGTCACCAAAAGCGAGGAGGAAGACATCATGGAAGAGGCCATAGGCTCCAAAATAGCCGACTACCTTATAAAACCCGTGAACCCAAGCCAGATTCTGCTTACCCTGAAAAAGAATATACACAAAAATGATATTGTAGCCGAGAAAGCCAACACCGCCTACCAACAAAATTTTGGCAAGCTGGCAATGCAGATAAGCGATGCCAACAGCATAGAAGCGTGGAAAGAGGTCTACCGCAAAATAATATACTGGGAATTTGAGCTCGAAAACGGCGACGGACAGATGCAGGAGATGTTGAAAGCACAAAAAGAGGAGGCAAACAACATGTTCGGCAGGTTTGTGAAAAAAAACTACATGCGATGGATGGGAGCCGAACGCCCCGAACGCCCCATGATGAGCAACGACCTCTTTCGCGAACGCATCTTCCCCCTGCTCGACAAAAAAGAAAAGGTATTCTTCATTATAATTGACAATTTCCGTTACGACCAGTGGAGAGTACTTGCCCAGGAGATAGGTGGCGACTTCAACATCACAGAAGAGATGTACACAAGCATACTGCCCACCGCAACCCAGTATGCCCGTAACGCCATCTTCTCGGGCCTCATGCCCAGCCAAATAAAAGAGATGTTCCCGCAATATTGGGTAGACGAAGAGGAGGAAGAGGGCAAAAACCTCAACGAAGAGGCACTCATCGAGACACAAATTGCACGATACCGCAGAAAAGACAATTTCTCGTACAACAAAGTGCTCACATCGGTAGCTGCCGAAAAATACCTCGACACCATGCACAACCTCTCCAAGAACGACATAAACGTACTTGTGATAAACTTCATCGACATGCTCTCGCACGCACGCACCGAGTCGCTCATGGTGCGCGAGCTTGCATCGAACGAAGCGGCATACCGCTCAATAACCCTTTCGTGGATACGTCACTCGGCAATAAAAAAACTATTCAAAGAGCTTGCCGATGCCAACTACACAGTAATAATTACCACCGACCACGGCAGTATACAGGTAGACACCCCCACCAAAGTCATCGGCGACAAGAACACCAACACCAACCTACGCTACAAGCTCGGTAAGGCACTTAACTACAACAGCAAAGAGGTTTTCGAGATAAAAGAGCCTGCAAAAGCATACCTGCCACAGCCCAACATAAGCACAAGCTACATATTTGCGACAGGAGGCAACTTCTTTGCCTACCCCAACAACTACAACTACTACGTACAATACTACAAGGACACCTTCCAGCATGGAGGAATATCGCTCGAAGAGATGCTTGTACCATTAATTAAACTACAACCCAAAAGCAAACAATAATGAACGAACATATAATAAAAATAAACAACATCGAAGAGTACCCCACAGCAGCCAAACATTTTATAGAGGCTATGTGCACACACCGCATATTTGCATTCTACGGCAGTATGGGAGCAGGAAAAACCACCTTCATAAAAAGCGTCTGCGAAGCCATGGGAGTTGAAGATGCCATAAACTCACCCACGTTTGCAATAGTAAACGAATATGAAAGCAACAAAGGAGAGACCATATATCACTTCGATTTTTACAGAATAAAATCCCTTACCGAGGTGTACAACATGGGATACGAAGAGTACCTCTACGGCAACGCCTACTGCTTCATAGAGTGGCCCGAGCTCATAGAAGAACTACTACCCGAAGAGACCGTAAAAGTATCCATCACCGAAGAGAGCGACGGAACAAGAACCATAAAAACCATTGCCCAATGATTATTTATGCCCCGCCACAAAGGGATAAACAAGAAAAACACTATTTTTGTATACAGATTAAACAAAACACAACTATAATATGAAGATAAACGCAAACGCATCGGGAACAAGAACAATAAGTGTAACCGAGGAACAATTGCAGATTTTTAAAAAATATGCCCTGCTCGACAGAATAACCTACAGCATGGGAAAAGTAGATGAAGACGCACTTGCCAAATTGCGCCTCACCGTGCGCTCACTCATCGCATCACAAGAGATGAACGCAAAAGACCTGCTCGACATCTGCTCGATACTCTACGACGAGAACATGAAAGCACTTGGGCTCACCAACCTTCTCTTATGCTACAACGAGTGGTTGCAGAGCACACAAACAATAACAGCCGAAGAACCCGAACAGAATGACTGAAAGGAGAGTGAGCGACTGGTTACCCACCACACGCAAAGAGGCCGAGATGCGCGGGTGGAGCGAGATGGACGTGGTGATATTCAGCGGTGACGCCTACATCGACCACCCCTCGTTTGGCGCGGCCGTAATAGGCCGTCTGCTCGAAGCCGAAGGGTTGCGCGTAGCCATCGTTCCACAACCAAACTGGCAAGACGACCTGCGCGACTTCAAGAAGATGGGCCGTCCAAGGCTCTTCTTCGGAATATCGGCAGGTTGCATGGACTCCATGGTGAACAAATACACCGCCGCCAAACGCTTCCGCTCCGAGGACGCCTACTCGCCAAACGGCAAGCATAGCATGCGCCCCGAATATGCCACAACCGTATATTCTACCGCACTACGCAAGCTCTTCCCCGACTCGGCAATTGTAATAGGAGGCATAGAGGCCTCCATGCGCCGTTTCACACACTACGACTATTGGCAGGACAGCCTCAAAAAAAGTATCCTCATCGACAGCCTCGCCGACATACTAGTATATGGTATGGGAGAACTCCCCATAATAGCCCTTGTACGCGCCATGAAGGATAAGCTCGAAAAGGAAGGCGGTGAATACATAACATCGAAACAGGCAAGAGAGATTACAAAAGAGATAAGACAAACAGGCTACCTCGCAAACAAAAACGAGGTGACCACAGATAATAATAACGACAAAATACTTGCACCACACAATACCTGCCTTAAAAGCAAGGAGAAACAGGCCGAAAACTTCCTCTCGATAGAAAAAGAGTCGAACAAGGTGAACGCCAAACGCCTGTTGCAAGAGTACGACGAAGGGGTTGTTGTAATAAACCCTCCCTTCCCCACAATGACAACCGAACAGCTCGACCACAGTTTCGACCTGCCCTACACACGCCTGCCCCACCCCAAATACAACGGCAAGCGCATACCGGCATACGACATGATAAAATTCTCTGTAAATATCCACCGAGGCTGTTTCGGAGGGTGCGCCTTCTGCACAATATCGGCCCACCAAGGCAAGTTCATAACCAACAGAAGCAAGGAGAGCATAATGCGCGAAATTCAAGCCATCGCCTCAATGCCCGACTTTAAAGGCTACCTGTCCGACCTTGGAGGCCCCTCGGCCAACATGTATATGATGCGTGGCAAAAACCCCGACCTATGTAGCAAGTGTTCGCGCCCATCGTGCATTCAGCCCAAAATATGCCCCAACATAAACATAGACCACAGCGCACTGCTCGACCTCTACAAAGAGGTTGATGCCCTGCCACAAATAAAAAAGAGCTTCATAGGCAGCGGTGTACGATACGACATGTTGCTACACCGTAGCGGTAACAAAGAGCTCGACAGCACCACAGACAAATACACCGAAGAGCTCATAAAGAACCACGTAAGCGGACGTTTGAAGGTTGCACCCGAACACACTGCCGACGCAGTGCTACGCCTCATGCGCAAACCACCGTTCAAGCAGTTTCACGACTTCAAAAAGATATTCGACAGGATAAACAACAAATACAACCTCAAACAACAGCTTATCCCCTACTTCATAAGCAGTCACCCAGGCAGTACCATAGAAAGCATGGCCGAGCTTGCGGCAGAGACCAAGCAACTGAACTTCCATCTGGAGCAGGTGCAGGACTTCACCCCCACCCCCATGACCATGGCAACAGAGATGTACTACACGGGCATTAACCCCGAAACGGGAGAGAAGGTATATGTTGCACGTTCCATGCGCGACAAAGAGGCCCAACGCCGTTTTTTCTTCTGGTACAAGCCCGAAGAGAGACGCGAGATAACCCAGATACTGCGCCGTCTCGGGCGCGTAGACCTGTTGAAAAAGCTCGGGCTATAAGAAACACATATATACTATTAGAAGCGTCTCTAAACCTGTTTTGAGACGCTTCTAAATAACATACAGAACCTACAATTACTCCTCGACGGGGGCAAACTCATCTTTACCCACACCACATAGAGGACACACCCAATCTTCGGGAAGATTCTCAAATGCCACACCGGGCTCAATACCCTGTTCAGGGTCACCTATCTCAGGGTTATATTCCCACTGACACACTGTGCAATAATACTTTTTCATAAACTATCTCTTTTTATATTGTTAAACAAATATCACAAACAGCTTGTTCAAGCGCACAAAATCCTTTAATGCTACAACTTACACAACGATATAAAATCGCGCATACCCTCCGATGCACCTTTACGTATGTGGTTTACCGCCGCACCGGGTGAGAGATTTACATCATTAGGGTCTATAAGATACACGGGAACACCGGGAGCTACATAGTTCAAAAGCCCGGCTGCAGGGTAGACATTGAGCGACGTGCCTATTATAAGAAATATGTCGATACCTCTTATAGCATTTATGGCATCGCCCATAAGAGGCACACTCTCACCAAACCACACTATAAACGGACGCAACTGAGAGCCGTCGGCCGCAAGGTCGCCCATCTTTATCACGGGTGCTTCGGGTTGCAGCGTGCGCACATAGCGCAGATCCTCGGGAGCACGCGAAGAGCAAACCTTCATGAGCTCTCCGTGCAGGTGTATCACCTTGGTAGAGCCGGCACGCTCGTGCAGGTTATCGACATTCTGGGTTATTATGGTAACCTCATGCTCCTTTTCGAGCGAAGCAAGCAGACGGTGTCCCTCGTTAGGCTCTACATGCAATAACTCGACACGACGCTTGTTATAAAACTCCAACACAAGCTCGGGGTTTATGGCAAAGCCCTCGGGCGTAGCTACCGCCTCAACCGGATACTCGTCCCACAAACCGCTACCACCGCGGAACGTGCTTAAACCACTCTCGGCACTCATGCCGGCACCTGTAAGTACAGCAATCTTCATCTTAATATCTTTTTAACAAAGAGAGGGGCAAAAGCCCCTCTCTCATCTATTTGTAGTAAAAACCAATTACTCTGCGGGAGTTTCTCCCTCCTCGGGCTCCGAAGGAACAACGGGTGTATCTTCGGGCTCCTCTGTGGGAGGTGTTACAGGCTCCGAAGGCTCGTCACCCTCGGGCTCCTCTGCGGGGGGAGTAACAGGGGTTTCGGGCTCGGGTGTAACAGGTACTATCGCGGGGATAATATAGTTGTCGGGGAGAGGCATGTACCAATTGTTCTTGTTGAGCAACTTAGCATACAGAACAGCGTCCCAACCTTCTGCCATATCGGCTGTGCGCCAGTCGGCAGTACTTACGTTACGTGCCGCTACACGCTTAGCGAGGAAGTCTACATTACCCAATGCTGTTGCCATACGTGCAAGGTCGCCGAAACGACTACCTTCCCATGCACCCTCCAACGCCATCTCGTCGATGATTTTGTCGTACATGTAATAGATGTACAACTCGGGATCTACGTCGTAAACGGGGAGAGTTACAGGCTCTGTCATAGCATATTCCCATTTTGCATTACCCTCCTCGTCGAGTTGCAACTCATTATCAACATAAACAGGTTGCAATCTCAAAGAAACACCATCGGCATTGAAGACATAGTCTGTATAAACTCTCTCAACGCCATCGGTAGCCTCAATGTTGTAATATTCGGCAACACATGAATCGACAAGAGCATAATCCTCATTAGCCTCGGTGAAACCTGAACCGCGAGAGTGGATACCCTTGTTGCCTTCGAACGATGCAAAAGAGAAGTTGAACACCAAAGGCTCGTATTCCGATTTTATCACAACGTCCATGACAGGAGCTGTTTGAGGTATCTCCTCTTTCACCTCGTTACCCTCCTCGTCGGTGGTGATAACAACCTTCTTAACCTGTGAACCGTTCACCTCCAAAAGGGGCTCGTAGATGAGTGAACCAGCTTCTGTGAGACGAGGCTCGATAACTGTATCGGGGTTCCAGTAGAGGCTGTATTTCTTTTTGGCACCCGATTTGAGAACTGTCATAGCAAGCTCCTTTGCACCGGTGTAACCCTCGCGCTCCAAGCCCATGAGAGCCTCGGCAAAGCGGAGATATACAAGTTCGGGACGGTCGAGAGCAATATTGTTTGTACCAACTGTTGGGTAATACATATTACCGTCCTCCATGTTAGCAATAACCTTGTTAGCCTCTTCGATATTGTGCTTAATTATCACATTACCATGGAGTGTTTTGTTAAGGTCGTTACCACGCTGAGAAGCTGTTACAGAAGCCAAGCGAAGGTCGCCGGGGTATTTTTCACTGTTTACAACATAATATTTGAATGTTGTTGCAGTAACCCCCTCGCGATAAATATATGTCTGGCGGTTGCTCAAACCCTGTATGCTGGGAGATGCCTCAACCATGTTGGTACCAATCTCGTTCTTGGGAGCAAATACCGATGCCAAGTTAGACACAACACTCTCGTTCTCATTTGTACCGTAGTGTATTACAGCAACCATCTTCTTACCGTTGGTCGAGAAGTCCTTCTGTACAAAACGATTTCTGAAACCGCAAATAGGCGTAGTATTCTTCTCATCGGGTTTCTCGTTTAGATGAGACGAAATATCGCTATTATCGGCTATTGTATTGTCTGTTGCAAGATAATCGTAGTAACACTTGGCAGCCTTTGCATAATCGCTGTCAGGGTTAGGAGCGGCCAAGGGGTACGATGCAGTCTCAGCCTTCAAAGAAGCTCTCCACAAATAGAGGTCGCCCAACAACACGCGGATAGGCATAAATAACCTATTAGTCATGTCGGCAGGAACAAAGTTGGGAATCTCCCACAAAGGCATCTTGTAGGCATTGGGGTTCTGATAGGGCTCGATATCCTCAATCAATTTGCTAACCACAGTGTAGTGGTCGGCAGGAGCCTTAGCCATCACCTCTTCGGCTTTTGAGTGAGTGAGCACGGGCTCAGTGAAGAAGGGTACATAAGCATAGTTCTTCAAGAGCTGGAGATAGGTCCATGCACGAACACTCTTCACTGCAACATATTCACGCAACATAAGACGCTGGTTGTCATATGTCAAAGTGGTATCTACACGTGCGAGGAAGACGTTACAGTTGTTGATTATCGCATAGTAATCTTTGGCATCGAGATACTTGTTCGAAAGATTGAAGTCAAAATTACTTATTTCATATTCATCGTTCAGGGTGTTGTCATTTGTAGAAAGCAAATCTCCACGCAACTCACCTAAAAGAAGATTCTTGTCACCGACTCTCTGAACAGACTCCAAGATACCCAACACAGAGTATACAGAGTCGTTGAAAGTCCAATCGTCAAATTCATACTCAACGCGGTTCGACTCGATATTGAGCATATCCTCGCATGAGGTTAAAAGAAACCCTCCGCAAAGAAAGAATATAACCGAATAAATAAAATTCTTTTTCATTGTTGTATTATGTTTTTTCTCGTATTGTTACATGCCAAAGACATGTAACAATACGATTTGTATTCATTAGAGATTAATCTTTACACCCAAATGGAAGCTACGGCTCAAAGGCAACATACCGGCATCTACACCTTGGTAGAATATGCTGTTATTAACCGAAGTCTCGGGGTCGTTTCCATCGTACTTTGTAAATGTGTAAATATTCTCAGCAGCACCCCAAACGGTTATACCCTGCAAATATGCATTCGAGATGGGGAAATCATAAGAGAGTTTAATCGACTTAATCTTCAAGTAAGAACCGTCCTCAATCCAACGATCAGAGAAACGACTGTTACCCATGGGGTCACCAAAGCTGATTGCAGGTATATCGGTGATTTGGTCGTCATATACCCAACGGTTAGCCAATGTGGTAGACTGGTTGTAGAAGTTTGAACCACTCTCCAACACCTGACGATAGTGGTTGTATACATCGTTACCTACCGAGTAGTTGCAAACAACATTCAATCTCCAATTCTTATATTTCATGTTGGCATATATGTTTCCATAGAAATCGGGGTTGGGATCACCAATTATAGTCTTGTCGTTCTCGTCAATGAGACCGGGCTTGTCGCCGGGATTAACATCTACGAACTTCATGTCACCGGCTTTGAAGGGGATTGATTTAGCACCCTCCTGTCTGTAAAGACCAAGTGCCTCGGCCTCGGCTGACGATGCGATAACACCGTCGGTCTTGTAGCCCCAGAACACCGACACGGGCTGGCCAACCATTGTCTTAACCTCACCACCGTATACAGCTATGGGATCGAGCGACTCGTCGAGAGCAGTTACCTCGTTCTTGTAGTGACCTACCGATGCACCAAGCTCAACCTGGAAGTTCTTTGTATTAACAACCTTTCCGCTAACAGAAGCCTCAAAACCTACGTTCTCCAACTCGCCACCGTTAGCCCAATATTTCTTCATACCGGTAACGAAAGCATAATTCTTCTGAACCAAGAGGTCGCTTGTTGTTGCTTTGTATGCGTCGAGGCTCAATGCCAAACGGTTGTCAAACAACATAAAGTCGGCACCTACATTGAAGCGAGTTGTAGTCTCCCATTTAACACCGTCGTTCTCTACGTTACCCAACTGCAAGCCCATTGTTTTACCATAGAACTTGATTGCCTGCAAGTAGCTGCGAGATGCGTAGAAGTCGATAGCATCGTTACCAACCACGTCGATACCGGCACGCAATTTAAGCGAATTTATGAAGTTGCACTTGAACCAATCTTCCGAAGAGATGAGCCATGCACCATGTACCGAAGGATAGAATCCCCAAGATACACCGCCAAGCTTCAAAGCACCGTCAGCATTCTTACCGAAACGAGAAGATGTCTCAAACGATGCTGTGGCCTGCAAGAAATATTTTGTCTTGTAAGAATAGTCGGCCGAAGCATACCATGAAAGGTTTGTCCAAGAGTTATCCTCACCGGCTGTAGAAAGACCTGTAAGGTTGGCATTTACAACATAGCTGTTATCGTTACCGGTGTTCGCACCACCGATAGAGTTTGAATCCATGTCAAAGTTTGTGTAACGGAAACCACCAAAGGCATTAACCTCGTGAGCACCGAAACGCTTGTCCCAAGCGAGACGTGTGTCGCTTGTAATAACAGCCTCACGCGCAAACAGTGATGCAGCATAGTTGCTTATTTTATCACCTATTTCATCGGAATAGAAGTCACGACCAGCCGCACCGGTAGAGTTTGCATAAGGCAAGAAGTATACCTCGTTCAAACGGTGCAAAGCATAGTTAAATGTCTCTGTGAGGAGGAACTTACCCAATCTAAGTTCGGGGGCAACTGTTATACCCATGTTGGTATACTCCATCTCGTTCTTGTAAGCACCTGCACCTTTGTTAATAATAACGAGGGGGTTGTAGAGCGAGTTATTGGGGTGTGCAACACCCGATGCCGATACTACATTATAAGCAAAAGAGTCGGAACCATCGAGGTTAGAACTTATCTCGCCCAAATCGGAGAAACGATAGGGGCTGAGGAAAGGAGATTTTACCTTTGCCAAAAGACCGATTGATGTTACGGGGAACGAAGTGTTATCGGCACGCAAACCATCGTCGAGCAACTCACGAGCAACGCGAGAGTATGAAATATCCACACGTGTGTTAAAATTCTCGGTCAATGAGATGTCTGAGTTCAAACGCACGTTCATACGCTCCAAGTTGTTACCTTCAATAGGGCTGTCGGCCGATGTATAACCGAACGAGAAGTTGTACATGGCAATATCATCACCACCCTCTACATTCAACTTATAGTTCTGCGAGAGAGCCTCTGAATATACCTCATCTTCCCAGTCGGTATTATTGTGGAATTTGTTGTACAAAACATACTTTTTGTCGCTACGCAAGAAGTCGAAATTCATGTTAGCGGGTATGTTCTTAATTGTACCTGTAAGGTCGTTGGCATAAAGACGGTAGTCCTCGGCACCAAACACGTCCATAGTTTTAGGCGCCATGGTTACACCGCCATAGATGTTGGCCGAAATACGTGTAGCCATACTCTCACCACGTTTTGTGTTGATAATAATTACACCATTTGCAGCACGTGCACCATAGATGGCTGTACCATTCTTCAAAACCTTAACCTCTCTGATATCCTCAACATCAATTGCCGAAAGCACATTGTTGAAGATACCTACGTGCAAGGTTGTAAGGTCCTCCTGAGTATCCCAAATAATACCGTCTACAACGATAAGAGGTTGTGTACGCAGATTAATTGAGTTGATACCGCGAATGAACATTGCGTTACCTACGGCCAAAGAACCTGAACGTGTTATAGAACGAACATCGGCACCAAGATTCTTTTGTATGGCTCCATCAATGGTCAAATCGGGATTTACCTCGTTTGTAAAGCCATTATGCTCCAATGCTTTTACATCTTCTACATAATTGCTTGAGAACTCATCGAGGTAAAGACGCACGTTTATAACATCGTCGTTATATACGGGACGCTGAACCAAAAGATACTCGGGTGTTGAGAAGCTCAACAAGGTTACATACGAGGGAATCTCAAGTTTGTACTGTCCCTCTGAGTTTGTCATGGTAGTAATCTTACTATGACCTGTTGCTTTAACGCGAACACCGGCCATGGGGGCGTTCGATACGGCATCGTATACGGTACCTGTAATTACTCGTGTCGCAGGAACATCAACAGCCTTTGACTCGACTTTTACAGAATCGCTCACCTCAAATGCCTCTGTATTTGATACAGTTGCGTTTAGAGCCGACGGCACTAACACCATTAATGCCACCGATAATTGCATGAATTGTCGCATATACATAGTTATATTTCTTTTTTTCATCGTAAAAGACTATTGACTTTATTCCTCATCGATTGTTTCATCTTCAACCACAGGGATAAGCATTATTTGGTCAATCTGGAAGCTCTGAGCGTAGGCGTTGTCAATTGATATTACAGGACGACCAGCCTGGATTTTGCGAGTAGCAGGTTTTGCTGTTTCAATCTTAACCTCAAATGTATAATCCTTATCCTTAAACTCTCTTGTGCTTATTCCGCTATAATCCTCGCAATAACCGAGGTCGAACACAAAGGGCTCACCGGTATCGACATTAGTCAAGAATATTGTATCAACCTTGGCTATACTGGGACGTATTGTGTTGTAATAAGCGTCCTGACCGCTTACCTTAACAGGTGTTGCGGGGTTTGCATACAACTGCTCGCCACGATAATTCACCGACACGCGCAAAGAAGATGCATTAACCTTAACAGGCTTTGTGTTCTCTTCGTCCTCCTTGGGTATTGTCATGAAATCCTCGGGCACAGTCACAAAAGCTACTTTGTATTTTGCCGACAATACATTCTTAAAGAAGTATGTACGCCAAGGCATTGTTGAACCGTCGGGACGGGCCTGCAAATAGGCGTCGTATGCCAAGTCGTCGTCGTAAGCAGGGTTACGTTTCTTTTCATCGACAAAAATGGTCTCGAAAAGACCTCTCTGCTGTGTAATTTCGTTCTCGTCTACTCTTACAAGACCAAAGTTATCGGCCTGAACGAAAATTGTGTCGAACCACAAATCGCAGGGAGAGAAAGGCATATAGTCCAAAACTCTCAACTGACCGTTTGACATGTTGATAGTTTCAACAGGGTTGGCAAAAAGAGTCATAGGGAACTTTTTGCGGGGGGTCTCACGATGATAAGCAATAAGTGAGTCGGGCAGGTTGTCCAAACTTGCTTTGCCCTCTTCTACCTTTTGGTCGGTGATGCTATATGTGAGGTAACGCAAATACTCCTTGGCACCGCGAACAAGTGACAAAGAATCGGCCTCAATCTTCTGCTCATCGGTAAAGTTTTCTGTATCGTAACGGAAGAAGTTAGGAGCCTCGTTATACACTCTGTTCCAAGCTTCCGAGGTGGGAACAAATGTAATGAAGAGAGAGTCCTCGTTGTCGATAGGACCAAGGTTGTTTCCGTTAGTTATCTCGTTTTTTTCGTTATATACAGTGTCGAGATATGTCTGTTGCTGGTTCACGATGGGACCGGGGATACTGTTAATGCGGTCAATCTCTTTTACTGTGAAAGACTCGCAGAAATCCCAGAACGACTTAACAGAGGCAATGCTTCTCAACGACTCCCAGATAGAGGGGCTGTACTTTACAGGAGCGGCAATTTTGTGAATAATACCGTTCTTTGTACGTATATTCGGCTCTATCAAATTGCAATCACCAAATGTGTATCCATCGGTAGTGTTTCCAGTGAACACGGCATACTTGTTATTCATCATGAGGAGTTTGTTGGTGGCTTCCAACTCACCGTTGGCGGGGTGCAGATAGTTTGCAATGTGGAACTTTACAAACTGCTGGAAGACGTCCTCGCGATTACCCTCTTCGATGCTCGCAATAAGCGACTCCTTCTTCTCATCGTCGATAACGGGAGCCCATATTGTATATACTCGCGATTGGTTGAAGAGCGAGTCGAGACAACCCTCTCCGCATTTATCCACCACGGTGAGGAAGTTTGCAAAATCTTGGTCGTTCTTCATAACCTCCAAAGAGGTGAAACCTGCATTGGCCGGCATGGGATAATTGTCGTCATCTTGGCATGAATAGCCAGTAAACAGGGCGACTGCCAAAGCCGATACAGCTAATAATTTATGTTTGAACATTTTTTTCATCTTGGTGTATATTTAATTATTTAATAAGGGGGCTTGCCATGGGCTCACGCCCCTTAATATAATAGTTTACGTTATACCTTATTTTTGTGTTATTGAACTATCATCATCGGTCGATTTACAAGACTTGTTCTGCTTCAACAAGTGATTGAAGCGAATTTCGTCTTTTGCAATCGGCATAAAGTATGCACTGATGTGAACATAACGACGTTTCATCTCATCATTATCAACGCCGTGACGTTTCTTCTCATATGAGAAAGCAACATCTTCGCCTTGCAACGCCATGCGCACAATGTCGTACCAACGACGTCCCTCAAAGCAAAGCTCACGAGCACGCTCGTCACGTACAAATTCCAAACATTTCTTTACCTCGGTATAATCGGAAAGCTGTTTCACATTTTGTCTATCACCATTCTCGTTAATAATCATCTTCCAACGAGTATTGATTGCAGCTGCCAACTTGAATGCTTTTTCAACATCGTCAGGGTTAGATTTAGCGGCAGAGCGAGATAGCAAAGCCTCGGCCAATGTAAGCATAATCTCTGTCTTGCGATACATAATCCAATGAGCATTATAATCGTCAGAAGAACGGTAGGTTCTTTCGGCACCTTTTGTGTTTACTGTATTCTTTGCAGTATACTTCGCAACAAAAGTCTCTTTCAAACCTTCGTCGTCCTCTTCGGGAGCAACGGTTCCATCACCGGGAGCGGCCAAAGTAGTAAAGGCATACTTACGTAAATCGTCATTTTCAAACTTGGTTTCAAGGAAGTTCTTCTGAACAACGAAGCGACCACCATTATTACCACCGGCTCCAAACACAGCTGATATACCGTTATTACCTTCGGCATAGTTCTTATCGTCTATCTGGAACTCAAAAATCGACTCACTTGAATTTTGTCCAGTACCGAAGATGTCCTCGTAAACAGTTGAGTAGCCCCACTGCTGTTGTTCATATGAACCTCTGTTGGCAAGCAAGTTGAACTCTGTGGGTTTCTCGAGTTTTGAAACATAATTCTCTTCGTGAATTTTGTCCATCGCGTCGAGAATGTATTGGCAATGTTCTATTGCCATATCATAGTAAATATCGGGAGCACCGGCTATGATATACTCTTTTGCCTCTTTTGCCTCTTCAACACCTAAGTTATTTTCAGAAAGGTAATATTTTGCAAATGCAGCCTGCCACATGTTGATGTCGGCCATCAAAGCATGCACGGCATTTGTTGTTATATAACCAAGATTCTCTGCCGATTTCACACCCGAAAGAAGAACCATAGTGCTGGCCTGCTCCAAATCGTCATACATCATTTGGAGGGCTTTCATCGGGTGCACTTGGGGATAATCGGGCATCTCGGCATCATTAATTACTACCTGAGTAGCCATAGGAATATTACAGAATGCACGCAAGAGAACAAAATGTGCATATGCTCTCAAAGCCAACATCTGCCCTTTTATAACCTGCATCTCACCCTCTGTGAAGCTGGGGTCGTGGTCCATGACAGTGGGACCATACTCCATTACAAGGTTGCAATAGTTTATAGCCTTGTAATACTCGGCCCACGATGCGTAGGCATTATCATCGTACAGCAAACCCTCGGTAAGGTGGATTATACTGTTGTTGTTTGCGCCAAGAGGGTAATCAACTGTTTCGGCACGAGTTTCACCCCACATAATGGCATTACTGATACAAGAGCTGTTACAAAGAGTAAGATACGCAGTAGCCATCATACCGTTCACCTCGGCCTCTGTGTGCCAGAAATCCTCATGAACAACCTTACTGGGAGGTATGATTGTCAAGAAATCGGTACACGAGGTCATGAACATTCCGCTTATAAAAACAATCGCAATAACGAGTTTTTTATATATATTCATTATTCTTTCCATAATAATCTTCAACTTTTACGTTATCAAAAACCGAGTGACAGAGACACTGTGTAAGAACGAGGTCTGGGCACGTCCTGGCTATCGTATGCAATACCATCGCCACCTGAACTAATTTCGGGATCCAAACCTGAATATTTACTCCAGAAGATAAGGTTGTCGGCCGATGCATATAATTGCAAACTTCTCAAACCAAGTTTCTTAACAAAGTCCTGATCGAACTGATATGAAACCTGCAAGTATTGTAGGCGGAGGTACGAAGCGTCCTCTACAAAACGGTCGCTACCAAGGTAGTTGTATGTAGAACCCGAACCATATACCGCACGGGGAATCTCGGTAATATCACCCTCTTTACGCCAACGGTAGTTTACGGCTACACTCTGGTTGTTAAATGTTGCCATGTTCTCGTAACTCATACGAGCCTTGTTTACAACGTCTACACCATAACGATATGCGAAGTTGGTCTTCAAAGTCCACTTCTTGAAGATGCGGAATGTGAAACCGAAACCTCCCTGTGCCTTGGGGTTAGAGTTACCAAGGTAAACAATATCGAGCTGGTTGATTGTACCGTCTTTATTAACGTCCTCGTAAATAGCATCACCACCCTTGAACTCATATGTAGAGCTACCACGCTCGCGGTCGTAGAAGAGTGTCAATTTCTTGGGAGTACGGTCGGCGTTGAATACCAACTTGCCGTTTGCATCGTAAACAATAGGACAGGTACCGTTGCGACCTTCGCTGGCCTCTTTAAGAGCCTTCTCCCAGTTCTTGTAGCTGAAACGGTATACACCCTTGTAACGGAAACCATAAATTGCACCATAGGGGTTACCTACCTGTACACGACCGAGGTAAGCCTCGTTACGGGGAGCGTCATAGCTCTCGTTTCTCGACTCCAAGTAGGCCTCCTCCATCTCTATAATTTCGTTATAGTTTTTACCGATATTGAAATACATGCTAACCGACAAATTCTCACCCAAATCAACGGGGCTTGTGTTCAAGTTAAGTTCCCAACCCGAGTTACGCATGGTACCGGAGTTCTTATAAGCAAGCGAGCTGAAACCTGTGGGCGAAGGTATCTTGTAGTTCGATACAAGCTGGTCGTATGTAGTGTTGTAGTAATAGTTGAACGAACCGGTGATTTTACCATCGAAAAGACCAAAGTCAGAACCGATGTTGAACTCACGTTTATCCGATGTACGAAGGTCGGTCAAACGAATGTTATCCATTACGTAACCACCCACACCCATATAGTTCTTACCAAGTGAGCTATAGCTGTTGAATGTTTTGTTCTCACCGGGAGCGTTACCGTTCAACGCAAAACCGGGACGCAAAGACAACATTGAGATTACAGGTTTTGTCCACTGCATCCAAGGTTCATCGCTAACATTCCAACGACCAGATACAGCGGGGAATACCACCCACTTTCTGTCGTCACCCATCGCTGTCAAACCATTACCGCGAAGTGAGAAACGGAACATATACTTCGACTTGTAAGAATAGTGTGTATCATAAGAGAAGCTAATCTCACGGCTCTCCGATTTAGATGAAGATGCACCTGCAAGCTTCGCCGAAACTGTTGAGTTTGTAATATTACCGGTAGGCAAACCTCTTGATGTAGATGACTGGCTGTTACTTGAACTTGTTCTCAAGTCGAACTGTCCTGTCATTGTCCAATAGTGGTCTTTGCTACCAAGGTAAGGTGTGAAGACAAGGTTATGACGTGTAGAGAATGCAAAACCTTTATCATCAGCAGAACTTGATTGGTTGATAATATCTTCGTGCCAGTCCGATTTGGGGTTCAAAGAACCGGGTGTGTAGTTACGGCTGGCCGAGCTCGAAGCGTTAAGGTTCACCATACCACGATATCTCAAAGCTGTCTCATTATCCTCCAAGCCCAAGAGGTTGTACTCCAAGGTAATCTGGGGGTTAATGCTGAAGTTCTCATAATCGCGACTTTCGAGGTTACCTGCGGCAACAGGGTTTTTCAAGCTCATACCGTTTTTCAACTGGTCGGTAGCCGACTCCAGCATGTTGTAATATTCGCTTGTGTTGTTACCATCTTTGTCCTGTTTGTAAATAGACATGTTGGGCATCATCTTTAACGCTGTATATATAAGGCCCGAACCTTTATAATGTCTCTCCAAATAAGAGAACGAGAAGTCGGCAATTACCTTGATTCGTTGAGAAACAAAGTAGTCGAGAGCCAAACGAGATGACAACTGGCTCATCTCCTCACCAATAACCTGACCTGTCTCTGTTGAGTATGAACCTGATACACGGAAGGTAGCTTTCTCACCACCACCATTAAGGTTAAGAGAGTACTCGTTACGATAACCATGCTTTGATACTGCATCTACCCAATCGGTGTTATTGTTGTAGTTCTCAAATTCGGGGTGGTTCTGGTCGTAGTTCAACTCGGGTATTTTAACCGCTGTCTGGTTTTGGTTGAAGAGCGACTGCTTCATAAGCATAGTATAGTCATCACCATTAAGAAGGTTAAGACCATTAGGTGTCCATTTGTCTTTGAACTTGTATGTGAAGCTTACACGTGTAGGACCACGCTTACCACGCTTTGTCTTAATCTTGATAACACCGTTAGAACCGGCAGGTCCCCAAATTGCACAAGAGGCGGCATCTTTCAACACCTCAATCTCGGCAATATCCTCGGTGTTAATCATAAGCAACTCGGCAAAAGCGTCCTCGTTTGAGTTGGCAAAGTCGAAACTCTGAGGAACTTCAAAGGGGTTTTCGTCCACAACGAGCAAAGGTTGCAACTCTGAGTTGGTACCCTCGAGCATAGATACACCACGAAGACGCATCTGTGTTCCTTTACCCACAGAACCCGAACCCATCACGACGTCAAGACCAGCAATCTGTCCTTGAAGAGCCTCGTCTACCGAAGCAAATGAAAGACCTTGCATCTCGTCCATGCTGATTTTCTGAGTTGCGTGTGTCATCTCACGTTCTAGAATGTCCAAACCTCCCGAACGTCTAACTTCTTCGGCTTCAATAACCACCTCGTCGAGCACCTTGTCTTCCACCATCTTTATATTAAAGACGGTACGAGAGCCAATGGGCACACGCTGGGTTTTGTAACCAATGTACGACACCTCCAACTCGTTGCTAACATTCTTAACAACCATTGAGAAGTTACCCTCGAAGTCGGTTACCGTAGCTTCGATAATACGATTGTTTTTATCACGTTCGGTGACATTTACCATAATCAGCGGACCCTCGGAGTCACTGCTGATGGTTCCCGAAATTCTCGCGCCTTTCTGTGCAGAGGCCGAAACGCCTACTGCACAAAAGAGAACGAGTAATAATAAATGTTTTATCTTATTCATGGCTGATATATTTATTCTACGACTTCTGTATTGTTATCTTCTTCTGTTGAAGGTTCCTTTGTGGAAACTCTTTCAATAATGTCACCGTTATTGGCATACTTCAACTTGTTCTCATTCTCGTCGAGATAGTATGAGTATACAACCTCCTCTTTCTTTGTCTTGGAGTTTACTACTACTTCGCGATTTACGCGGAAGCCTTCGTTGTCGATGAGCACAAGTTCACCGGCCTCTTTGTAGTAATCTTCACGAGTAAGTTTTGTAAATGCTCCGTTACGAGGTATCATCAAGTAACCATGTGAATCGTCGACTCTTGCTACAAGATAGCAGTTCTTGCCATCTACCTCGCACAAACCGTTCGAAGTGTTGCCAACAACCTCCATAGCATCAACTAACTCACCATTGAGAGCAAATCGTTTGAAACGGCCATCGTAACCATACAAATAATTTGTTTTCAATGTATTGTCTATGATGTGTGCAACAGAGAACGAAGAACGGGTGATACCTGCGGGAATACCGCCCTTAGCCTGGAATTCAAAGTCGCGACACAGCAAGTTCCATGTATTGTTCTCCATGCTTGCATCGTCTGCCAACACATTGGCTGTGTTACCTCTTTCGTCGGTAATTGTAATTGAACCGTTTTTCAATGTAACATCTAATGTCTTGTAGATTTTACCGCCACAAAGAGACATTGTTGAATATGAGTCGCTCGACGACACATTATCTACAAACAACGAATGCGCGTGGAAGTGGTAACGTATAAACTCTTTCAAAAGACGCATGTTAGAAACAGCCTTCTTAGGAGCCGCACCAAGTGTAGCATCAAGGCCCTCACCGTTAGCACAATTCCAAATATCCTCCCATGTGGGAAGGCCCTCATTGATAACCTCTTTCAAGGCCTCAGCCGAAGGTATATATACAGTGTAGTTAAATCCATTAAAGAAGGGAACGATGTTACGCATTTTACCATCGGCCGAACCGTTGGTCATTGATGTGAAGAATGTAGAGTAGTTCTTCACACTGTCGCTTTGCACCTTAGAGGGATTGGCATCGGGGAACAGTATTCCCAACACCTTTACCATATCATTTTTGATAGAGACATTGGGGTCTACAAGTTTGACAAACTCATAGAAGGGAGAATCTTCGAGATACTCAACAATCTCACCTTTTTCATTTTTAACTACTGTAACCTCCATCAACTGGTTGTAAAGTGACTTGGTAGAGGGGGTAGGCATTGATGAATAGAGGTGTGTAAAGTCGGTCACCTCGGCAGGAGTTGTTATGTAGCTCACACCATTATCCAATTTGAGATCCTCTGTAACTGCCACATGGTGGCCATTCTCAACCTGTTCACCACCTTGGAAGGTAATGCCGTCACCTGTATTATCGACCTTAATTACACCACCGTTATTGGTAAGGTAGTATTTCTTTGTCGATTCTTTATCGATTTTGTCTACCACAATAAGGTGCTCAATAAGGTCGCTCATGCGGTTATACAAGAACCATTTGATCTGATCATAATTGGCTTCGCCACTTCCTGCGTTAAAGTAGCTCTTAGAGGCTGCTATATCAAAAGCTTCAGTATAGTCTATCTCGTCCTCATCAGATGTGAGTTCGTATGTGACAGGGTCGAACACATAAGTTTTTGCATACAAGTAATCCTTATCTTTATTTTTGGGGTGATTTCTATCGTAGAAGAACTGATAAGCTTTGGGTTTCTTCTCCTTGTTAATTTCGTTTGCTGCAATTGAAACAGGGTCGTAGTATACAAAACTTTTATCCTCGGGAAGGAAGAGTGTGTATATTGCTCTTTTTGCAAGCAAATATGAGTTATAGTCGAGCTGCGTAATGATGTTACGCATAATCAACAGATTGTTTTTAAGGGTAGCAGGAGCTGAAACGGCGCTATATGTAGCAGGACCGAATACCTTATTTAATATATATATAACACCGTTATTTGCAACAACGCTCTCTACAACAGCATCGCCTATACCTTCGATGGGGTCTGACGCCTGGTCTACAACCGCGTCGAAACGGCTAGGTACTGTTCCGTTGAAAGACTTCTGCATGAGGTTGTTGATGAGCTCGGCGATAATATTGTCGGGGATATTATTGAGCGCAAGTTTCAATGTCTCTTCGTCGGTAACCTCGACATATGTATCGGTACCGGGAACATTGTAGGGTTCAAGAACAAGTATACCACCCTCTTCTGTAAAGTACTTCAACATTGCATCGTCGGTAGGTGCAAAAATTGCCGACATATCTTCCTGCATTTTACCCGAAAGCGCAAGCTGGTTTGCACCGGGGTTGAACAAGAGTACATCGCTCTGGCTTTTGGGACGCAAAGAGGCATCTTTAATAATGGGGTCGGTTATGTCGAGACCGCCACCATCTTTTTGTGTGTAATAGCTCCAAGAGAAAACAGAGTCCTCTTTTCCTGTTACAGAGTTAAATTCACGTGTAAGAGCCGCGTTGAAGACAGGCATACTGTAACGCTCGATGATGTGGCTGAATACCTCTGTATCCTCGCGAGAGCGCAACTCTGCCGCCATGTTCGAGGGGGGTATAAGCACGTCGTCCAAACGATACAAGTAACCATTCTTACATGTAATGGTCATGGTATCATCGGAAAAACCATCGGTGGGAATATCGCTTGCTACAATCTTCTTGTCATAGATGTAGGCTTCGCCCTCTTTGTAGGTTTTTACCTGCTCACCGTTTTTGCGCAAGAAGAAAGACATGTCGCTTACTGTGATACCCGATTTTTTCAAGAACTCGGGAAGGAAGTGCACCATCATCGACTTTGAAGCGTCCATAGCGATGTACATCTCTGCGTCACGCTCTTTTCCGCGATATGCGTCCCAATACTTGTTGTATTTAGGTGTCTCTTCGCCCTTTACAAGAGGGATTGAATCGACCGGAGTCAGTGATGTCTCGCGACGCAAACAGAGGCCCTCGTCTTTTTCATTTGCCGATGTTGCAGATAACATATCGAGCAACATAGCATCGTCGAGCATTGAGGCCTTCAACAAAATTTTCTTTTGAGAGAGTGTAAGGTCCTCATAACAAGTAACACCCCATTTGTTGTCTTTGAAGAAACGCTCAAACGCCTCATCGTCTGCTACAAATACGGTTTTACTACCGGTCTTTTTGAATGTTTCGGTTTGACCCAAATCGTCTACGATATCAGCATAGTAATTATACTCGTGTCCCGAATTATTACTACGCAAAAAACCATAAACACTTTCTCCCAACCACGAAGGTTCGCCGCCATCATCGTAGGAATAATCGTCCAGCGCGTCCTGGCACGAAAACAGCATACCACTGAACAGCAGTACCACCAACGCTGATAGCGTTGTGTTGCCAAATTTACTTAAACGGTGCTTTAACATAAGTACGAAATTTATTAATTATATTTTTTTTATTTTTTTAAACACTTAGCACAGGGGCACAATTAGCCACTATGTAACGTGCAAAAATAAGACTTTTAAATAAATATTCGCATAAATCTCCATATTTTTTACCTCTTACCGTTTTTTTTTAACACGAAAACAAAAAAATCCCCCGTTTCTCTAAGAAAAAATCTTAAAAAAACGGAGGAGTGTATTTTTTGCTTAATTAACACTTAAATGTTAATTTTTACTTTCCCGAGGGCTTGTATTTAACATTTAAAGCATCACCTTCAACCACCTCTGCAAAGCGCGAAGCCGGTATTTCGATGGCTTCAACCATGAACTCCGGGACGTTGTACGAACGGTCGAAGTAGTTGTAAAAATCGGCCTCTTGCTGGGGGAGAAGGAAAGCTTTTTCGGCTTTTCCGTCGGCACCCACATGCGCTATATAAAGACGGCTGTAATTAGTATCGTCGCGACGGCTTGCAAAGAGAATCCAACGTCCTGTACTATTCCAAGAGTGGTAACTCTCGGCATAAGAGGAGTTTGCCTTCTCCAAGGGCCAAAAATCACCGCTTTCGAGCTCCATAACATAGAGGTCGGCATCGTTGTGCCATATATGGAAGCAACCATATTCGGCCATGGCAAAAAGCAGATATTTACCATCGGGCGAGATACGGGGGAAGGTTGCGCTCTTGCCCATCTTGGCGGCATTAAATACCGTATCCACCGCACCAAAAGCATGGGTTTCGGGGTCCCAAGAACGGCGTAACACGCTATATTTTACATCTTTGTATCGTTTAATCTCGGCCTCAACAGCGGTCTCTTTTTCCTTAATCTCGGGGAAGTGCGATGAGCAATAATACAAGGTGCGACCATCGGGCGACCACCAAGGGAACACCTCCAGCTTGGTAGTATCGCTGGCCACGTTGGTGACCGTGAGATTTACCGGGTCGAAGAGTATTATATCGCTTTTTGTATCCTGCACCTCGACTTTATTAGGGTGCTTTGTGTGAAATATCTGGCCGGTTCTGTTTACAGAATATGCAACGACATCGTACACAGGGTTAAATGCGGGGTAGACACCTGCCGACAGGGTTGAGTCGGTTGCAAGGTTCAGTTTTTTCACCTCACCGTTATGCACAAACACTGTACCGCCTTTGTACTGACGCACATGAAACTGCATATTATCGGTGCGATGGGCTTTGTAGGCATGACAATTTATACACTGTCCCTCGGGTTCCCTTGTTACAAGCATATTATTATACACAATATCCTCGTTGTACGTTGTAAGGTCGCGTTGGCATATGTTCAAACGCTCATAAGCCACATAGGAGGGAGGGATAAGACGGTATGATATATACCTGTCTATTGTATCGGGCGATACATTAATAGAGAATTTATCAAACTTGCGCCATTTGTCGTTATTACATGTAAAGACCTCAACATTAATCTCCCCGCCGACAGCCTCTTTCACAAGCGCGTTCCACTCATCGAGAGAGGGCGACACCTCGGTTCCCGAATATAAAAATTTCGACACGCCCGCACTCACGCTTGTTACGCACTCATCGGCAGGCTCCTTAATCTCGAACACAAGAGGCGCGATGTTGCAGGGTATGGTAACATCTGTGTAATCGGGGTATATTTGCGGTTTGGCACCTGTCGATATATATTTTTCGGGCAACGACGGGCTACACGACAACAACGTGGCAAACAGAGCCAATATAAATACTTGTATGTTTCTCATAATCAAAAAAACTCGTTTTCACTACGCCACCATACACACGGTTTTATAGTGGTTTATAGTTGTTAATTTGTTCTTATCTCACGCACAAAGAAATAATAGTACCAATATGTGTCGCCAAACTCCTCGACAAAGTGTGGCGCCATCTCCACCTCACTCATATTCTTATACTCCTGCGTCTTTGTTATGAAACGCTCAAAACGCTTCTTAACCGACTCCTCTATCGGTATATTGGTTTGAATATCCTTGCTTAAATTGGTAAACAACTGAATAGCCTCCTGAAAATGATAGGGCACCCTTGTCATTTTCCCCTTAGAGACATAGCGCGACATCGCCTCCCAAAAGAGCTTTACATCTTTACGTATCAAAGTATGCAGAACGGCAACCTCGGCATACAACCTCGAGTCGGAGGGAGCGTATGAATACTGCATGCTGTTCGAAAGATACATCTCGACATAAGAGTCGTCTTGTTCAAGAGCATCGGCATACGAATACATGAGCAGAGGAACTTTATATTCGGAGATTTTCGATATCTTCGACGGAGTTTTCACAAGCTCCTCCATCTCTTCGGCCCACGAACGATAAAAAAGAGTACTCTTCATTATATTAATATAACGCATCGCCAGCTTGTGTTGCCCCGACAGAAGCATAGAACGCACGGCATGTTTAAGATACTCCACCCTCCAGCCATACTCAACAGAGTTTTCTATGCACCAACGATAGCAGAAGTTAAATTTTCCATACTGAAAATAGTTCATCATACCACCGGTCTGGGTGAGGTGCACCACAGCCGGGTGAGCAATGTCGGCACTGCCATCGGGATATTTAAAAGCATCTTCTCCGGCTCGTCCTAATTTGACAAGAGCCATATTCTTGTTGAGCACCACCTGACGTGTAGGCACACGGCTCTCTTTCGAATATTCGGCTACCGCCTTCCAATCTTCGTTCCACATAGCCCTGTTCTGTTTATTCTCCACCGAGAAATTTGTATCGCTATACCAATACATATAGCCAAACAACAATATAACAGCAAACAAAACCGCCTTAACCGACAGCACAACCTTATAGTTCGACGCCTGCAAGAGAGAGTAACCACCCTTAAAGATAGCAAGCACACAATAGGCAACAGGCAACAGAACAAGAGGTATCCAATATTCGAAGATACCATTAGGGAAAAGCTGTTCGCTATACATCACCCACTGATGTATGGGGGTACCTGCAAAGTGTATGTGTTTAAGCGACATCACCGAATAGACATTATAATAGTACCACAGGGGCACCGCATATACGGCACAGCCGGCAACAACAAGCGCAGCCACGCCAAACAGAACGCCTTTTTTAGCCCTGACAGTATCGACAAAAGTTGCCACAGCCATCACTGCCGACGCCACTAAAGAGTAGACACCGAACAGAGGGAAGGTAAGGAACGACCAACCGAGTATCACGCCACCGCGGTAACCCGGCTTTAATTTATAACAAGCCCACACCGCAAGCAGGGATATAAGCACACCAAGGAGAGCCATGTAGTAGAAACCCTGAACCTTGATGTAGAATATCCAGTACCCCAGCTGTGTGCTGTAAGCAAGCACCAAGGCCACCGGCACAAAAGCCACCACCGACCACTCACGAGGCACCGCGAAAACCCTTTTTGTAAGCGCGTAAAGCCCATAGAGCAACAAGGTGTATATTGTGACACCAAGAACAGGATAGTGGAAAAACTGAATAAAGAAAGCTCCCAAATAGGAGAGCAGACCTCCCGGCAACGCCATCGCCTCGGCAAAAAAGTGTTTGCTGAAAAGGAACAACGACTGCTCGCTCACCCTATAAAGGGTGGCACTGTCAAGCAGGAGCATAAGAGACCACACCGCCACAAACGGCAACAGATCCCAATACTTTGAGAGAAGAGAGAGAAATTTCCCGCACCTCTCCCCTTTTACTTCTTGTTTGTTATTCATAGTCAATTATATTTTACTCCACATATTTCTCACCCCTTGCAACAAATAATGGTCGAGCGTAACAAGAGCCGCCATAGCCTCAACCACAGGCACAGCACGAGGCACCACGCAGGGGTCGTGCCTGCCACGGGCCTTCAAAACCGTTTCGGTTCCATCGGGAGCCACGGTAGGCTGTTCCATGAGAATAGTTGCCACAGGCTTAAATGCCACGCGAAAATATATATCCTCGCCATTTGTTATACCACCCTGCACGCCACCGCTGTTATTTGTTCGCGTAGAAACACGGCCCCCGTTATTGTAAAAAATATCATTCTGCTGAGAGCCCCTGCCACGAGCCGCCTCAAAACCATTGCCATATTCAAAACCCTTGACAGCGTTTATAGATAGCATCGCGCCTGCCAACGACGAAGAATATTTATTATATAATGGTTCACCAAGCCCCACAGGCACCCCCTTCACCACACACGTAACAACACCGCCCACGGTGTCGCCAACAGCCTTGACATCGAGTATCAACTGCTCCATCTTTGTGGCAACATCACTGTCGGGACAACGTACCACGTTTGTTTCGGCAAGCGAGAGATTATAAGCCGTATACGGCTCTTCGAGACAAATATCGCCTACTTGCGAGGTATAACCCTGCACCGAAACGCCCACCTTTTTAAGGGCCAGCTTTGCCAAGGCACCCGCGCAGACACGTACGGCCGTTTCACGAGCCGACGAACGACCACCGCCACGATGGTCGCGCAAGCCATACTTTACATCATAAACATAATCGGCATGCGATGGACGATAGGCCGAGCGCATCTCTTCGTAATCGCCACTCTTTGTATTTGTGTTGTTTATCACAAAAGCTATCGGAGCACCTGTTGAGCACCCTTCAAAAACACCCGAAAGAAACGTAACCTCGTCTGCCTCTTTGCGCGAGGTTGTAACGACACTCTGCCCGGGACGCCTTCTCTGCATCTCGGAACGCACAAACTCCTCGTCTATGACCACGCCCGCCGGAAAACCGTCGAGCACACCGCCTATGGCAACGCCATGCGACTCGCCAAAGGTTGTCAGACGCAAAAGTGTTCCAATAGTATTCATCTCTTTTTATTTGGCAAGAAGATGTTCCAAAAAAACATTAATGACAACCACCGCAACCGTCGCCACAGCCGTCGCCACAACTACCGCCGTTGCAACCGCTGCAACCACCACAACCCTGATGAGAAGCACGCAACGAGTCGTAGAACTTCTTCATCTCAGCCTCGCTTGCAACACGAGTATCGACAACGGTACCAAAAAACTGCAAATCGCAACCTGCCAAGGGGTGATTAAAGTCCATAACCACCTTGAAGGGGGTAACCTCCTTAACGGTACCAAGGATAGGCGAGCCGTCGGCACGCATCATCTCGAGCACATTACCTGCATACACATGAGCCGAGTCGAACTTACCATCGATGGTAAACACCTCGCGGTCAAAATCCTGAACATGGTCGGGGTCGTACTCGCCATAAGCATCGGCAAAAGGTATGGTAAAGTCGAAAGAATCACCTTTTTTAAGGTCTTTGAGATTCTCCTCAAAAGCATCGAGAGTGTAACCTACGCCGGTGAGGAACTCAAAAGGTTGCTCACGTGTTGTCTTTTCAACCTCCTCGCTCTCACCATTACGATGCGACACCAATGTGTACGAGACTCTGATTTTCTTATTTGTAATATTTTCCATCTTTTTTATTTTTTGAAATATGTTAATAATTCGCTATTAAAATTGTTTATAAATGTAGAGTGTGCCGACATCTCGCCCTCAACATGTGCCACAAAAGAGGCAAGCGATGGAACGAACATATCGTCGGCCGAAGCATCGGCAAGCAACAAGGCCGACATTATGCAACCGGCCGCCATCTCGTAGATGCGACGCGACAGAAAGTCGAGCGTCTCCTGGCAACCAAAGCTCTGAACCTTTTCGAGCGCACCCACATACAACCCCGCCATGGCCGATATACGATCTTTATACGGCATAAGCGAAGCGGGCACCTCCGTTGCAAGATATTCCTCTATAAGCTGAGCATAGAAACCACTTGTCGCATAACGTATTGCGGCTACCACCTGCAACTGCGTGGTACCCTCGTATATTGATGTTATGCGTGCATCGCGATAAAGACGCTCACATGTATAGTCGCGCATATAACCCGAACCGCCATGCACCTGAACGGCATCGTAAGCGTTGCGGTTGGCAATCTCACTTGCCATACCCTTTACAAGCGGTGTCAGCGCATCGGCCTTTTTTGAAAAGATTTTCGACTCGGCTCTCTCCTCGGGTGTGAGAGTGCGTTCGCGGGCGAGTGCAGAAAATTGGTAGCTCATGTCCACGTTGCGAGCCGTCTCGTAAAGCAGGCTGCGCGACGCATCGAGCCTTGCTCTCATGGTGCCCAACATATCGTACACCGGCGGAATTTCAATTATGGCCTTGCCAAACTGCTTGCGGTCGCGGGCATAGGCAAGAGCCTCGTTATATGCGGCCTCGGCAAGCGCGACACTCTGCGTGGCAATACCCAGACGGGCACCGTTCATGAGCGACATCACATATTTAATGAGTCCCATCTTACGGTTACCGCAAAGCTCGGCCGGAGCATGCTCAAAAACAATTTCGCAGGTAGGCGAGCCATGAATACCCATCTTGTTCTCTATGCGACGGGTTTTCACCTTCCCACAGCTCTTCTCACATATAAAGAGCGAAAGGCCGCGACCATCGACACTACCCTCCTCGCTACGGGCAAGCACAAGATGCACATCGCTGTCGCCGTTAGTTATAAAACGCTTTACGCCGTCGAGATACCAGCAAGAATCCTCCTCGCTGTATGTAGCCTTCAAGCGCACACTCTGCAAGTCGCTACCTGCATCGGGCTCTGTAAGGTCCATAGACATTGTTTCACCTGCGCATATACGGGGCAATATGCGCTCACACTGCTCGCTTGTACCAAAGTTATATATCGTCTCGGCACAATCCTGCAAGCCCCACAAGTTGCCGAAACCGGCATCGGCACGGCACACAACCTCCTGCATCATGGTAAATACCGTTACAGGGAAGTTAAGACCGCCATATTTACGAGGGAGAGAAACACCCATGAGCCCGGCACGGCGGAAAAGTTCCAAATTCTCTTCGGTGGCAGGAGCATACTTCACGCGACCATCGACCACCGATGGCCCCTCCTCCTCCACTCTCAAAGCGTTGGGAGCAACCACCTCGGCACACAGTTCACCAACAAGGTGAAGCACCTGCTCATACCCCCAGAAAGCCTCATCAACATCAACCGGAGCATAACTATACTGCGATGCTTGCGCAAACCCCTCCTCCTTCATGGCAACTATACGTTGCATAAGGGGGTGTCGCAAATAGTGTTGCAAAGCCTTATTATCACTATAATAGTTCATCTTTACCCTTTTTGCTGATAATGTTTTATTATTTGCGGGATAACCTCTTCGACCTTGCCGTTTATAACATAATCGGCAATAGCGTTT
Organism: Bacteroidaceae bacterium; assembly: GCA_045631905.1. GTDB lineage: Bacteria > Bacteroidota > Bacteroidia > Bacteroidales > Bacteroidaceae > HGM04593. The sequence continues at coordinate 20,165 of JAZQVO010000004.1, read as the reverse complement.
ATGGGCGCGTCGGGGTCACTGTTTACCGACACAATTATTCCGCTCTCCTGCATGCCTGCCACATGTTGCACCTGCCCCGATATTCCGCATGCAAAATAGACCTTGGGGCGCACTGTAAGACCTGTCTGACCTATCTGCCTGTCGTGCGACGCGAAGCCGGCATCAACAGCGGCTCTTGTGGCACCCACCTCTCCGTGTAACAGACGGGCAAGCGCAAAAAGCATCTCGAAATTCTCCTTGCTACCCATGCCATAACCTCCTGCAACCACTATGGGCGCAGTTTTCAGGTTGTTGTCGGGGGGTGTCACATGACGTTCTATAACAGAAACCACAAAATCGGCCTCGGTAACATAGTCGGCAACATCGTGGTTTACAACCTCGCCCACATACTCGGCAGGACGCACCACAGCCAAAGGCATCACCCCGTCGCGCACCGTCGCCATCTGCGGACGATGGTAGGGATTTACTATCGTTGCCACGATATTGCCTCCAAAAGCCGGACGCACCTGATAGAGCAGATTTTTAATTATTTTCCCGCTCTTTTTATCCTCATAGTCACCAATCTCGAGCGATGTACAATCGGCCGTGAGACCACAATGAAGTTCGGCCGTTATGCGAGGGGCAAGGTCGCGCCCCACCACAGTGGCTCCAAGCAAAAAAATATCGTAATTATTCTCTTTTATCAACTTGCACAAAGCTCTCGAATGAGGCAGTGTGGTGTATGGTGTCAGACGACTGTCGCTGAAAACATGCAGAGTATCGACACCATAGGGGAACAGTTGCCCAGCAACACTCTCGGCGTTATTGCCCAGCAACACCGCCTCAAGCCCGACGCCTAATTTGTCGGCAAGACGACGACCTTCGCTCAACAATTCAAGGCTCACCGTCGCAACGCGCTCACCATCATACTCGCAATAAACCAATATATTGTTCATGATTATCCTATCGTATGGTTTGCCAAAAGTTCCGACACAAAGGATTGTATATCCTCCTCGATGCTCGAATACTTTTTACTCTCTTTTGCCTTAAACACTATATTTTCGACCGACTTTACCTTTGTGGGCGAGCCCGACAGACCACAACGCGAAGCATCGCCTCCTATTGAGGCAAGGTTCCACTCTTTTATGACGAGAGCACTATCGGCCACCACCTGTGTGGCAAATTTATAACCCTCGACAGCCTGCTCCTGCGCGGTAGCGGCACGGTGAAAACGCAACATGCGGTGTGCGTTACGCGGACGACACGACACGGCACCGCCTTCGGCTGTGAGCAACAAAGGCAACGGAGCCTTAACCACCTCCGTACCGTTCTCCACCGCACGTTCCACGCAAGCCTCGCCGTTCTCGACCGACAAGATTTTTCTCACACAGGTCACCTGCGGTATCCCAAGCTGGCATGCCACCTGCGGGCCCACCTGAGCCGTGTCGCCATCTATTGCCTGACGACCGCAGATTACCACATCGAACTCCCCTATTTTGGCTATCGCGGCAGAGAGCGCATACGATGTAGCCAAGGTGTCGGCACCTGCAAAAGCCCTGTCCGAAAGAAGAACCGCCTCGTCGGCACCGCGATAGAGAGCTTCGCGCAGAATATCTGTGGCACGTTGTGGCCCCATGGTAAGCACGGTTACACGGCTACCCGCATTCTTATCTTTCAGGCGCAAAGCCTGTTCAAGCGCAACAAGATCATCGGGGTTAAATATTGCAGGCAGTGCCGAACGGTTTATCGTTCCGTCCTCGTTCATCGCCTGCGCACCCACGTTACGGGTGTCGGGTACCTGTTTCGCCAGCACTATTATATTCATACTCATAATCTACTTTTTACGCCGTTTTCCCGTTCCTTTTCATGTTCAAAACCAAACGGCATATTTAGTGCAAAGATATAAATTGTTCACCAAATCCCAACGAAATAAGAACGAAAAATAAGAAAACACACATTATAAATATAAAACCCGCTAAAAAGAGAAGTTATTTTTCGCATCTTAAACACAATTCATTATCTTCGCGGAAGAACACAAAACCAACAAACAAAATGAACAAAGCAACGATAGTTTTTTTACTCGCGACGATGTTTTTATCACTTGGCTGCAACAACAAAAAAGTTGAAAGAGCAACAAGCCAAATAGTTACAACAGAAGGGACATCGCTCGCACGAGGTGGAGAAAAATACAACTACATAGGAACCAACGTATGGTATGCCTCCATACTCGGTTCCGAGGGCGAGGGAGGCAACAGAGAACGCTTAAAGAAGGAGCTCGACACACTTAAATCGTTAGGTATAAACAACCTGAGAATACTTGCCGGCCCCGATGCCGGAAGCTCGCTTGCAAACCCTGCCAAGCCCTACTTGCAAACAGCACCCGGCATGCTAAACGACACAATACTTACCGGGCTCGACTACACCATCGCCGAGCTCGAAAAACGCGACATGACAGCTGTGATATACCTGAATAACGCATGGGACTGGAGCGGAGGCTACGGTTTCTACCTCAAAGAGTGCGGACACGGCGATTCCCCCAACGCAAACATCGAAGGCGGGTATGACAGATACGTGGAATATTCGGCCGAATTTTCACGATGCACCGAGGCACAAGAGCTCTATTTTAATTTCATAAAGCAGATTGTAGGCCGAAAAAACAGCATCACAGGACGCGACTACAAAGACGAGCCGGCAATCATGTCGTGGCAACTATGCAACGAACCTCGCCCCTTTGCCAAGGATAACAAAGAGCAATTTGCCACATGGATAGCAAAGGCGGCCGAGATAATAAAGAGCATCGACCAAAACCACCTTGTTTCAACCGGCAGCGAGGGATACATAGGTTGCGAAGGCGACAAAGAGCTTTGCGAGCGCATACACAGCGACAAGAACATAGACTACCTCACCATACACATATGGCCTGTTAATTGGGGTTGGGCACCGCGCAACAACCCCGACAGCGGTATAGAGAACGCATGCCAAAAGAGCAACAAATATATATCGGAGCACATAGCTCTTGCACAAAAACTTAACAAACCGTTGGTTATCGAGGAGTTCGGCTTTTCACGACAAGACAACATAGCCGGCACCGACATACCCACGGAGAGTCGCGACAAATTTTACCGCTTCATCTTTGAGCAGGTGAGAAAGAGCATAAACAGCAACGGACCCGTTGCAGGCTGCAACTTTTGGGGTTGGGGAGGCTGTGGCCGCCCACGCGACCTTGTGTGGCAGAAGGGAGACGACTACCTGTGCGACCCCCCTCACGAGCCACAAGGGTGGTACTCTGTCTTTGACAGCGACAGCACCACGATAGAGATAATAAGAGAGTTTGCACAAGTTATAAACAAGCAACAAATGTAAAGAAATATGTACAAGAACGACAAACGCATAGTAGCTACACTCGACGCCGGAGGCACCAACCTTGTGTTCGGTGCGATGCAAGGTTGCGAGTTTATCGTCGAGCCAGTAACACTACCCTCGCAGGCACACGACCTCGACCTATGTATAAAGAACATCATAGAAGGCTTTAAGCAAATTATGGATAAGCTCGAAGAAAAGCCCGTCGCCATAAGTTTCGCCTTCCCCGGACCGGCCGACTACCCCAACGGCATAATAGGCGGTTTTCTACCCAACTTCCCATCGTTTCGCGAAGGTGTTGCGCTCGGCGCCATACTCGAAAGAGAGTTCAACCTACCCGTCTTCATAAACAACGACGGCGACCTTTTTGCCTACGGCGAAGCTCTCTGCGGTGCGCTCCCAAGCATTAACAACCGCTTGAAAGAGCAAGGCTCGACCAAACAGTACAAGAACCTCATAGGGTACACACTCGGCACAGGCTTCGGCATAGGCATAGTGCTCGACAGACGTCTTAACCAAGGCGACAACTCATGCGTCGAGACCTTCTGTCTGCGCCACAAGGAGCAACCCGATATTATTGTAGAAGAAGGAGTTACCATAAGAGCCGTGCGCCGTGTATATGGCGAGAAGAGCGGTAACACAAACCACGACCTCACACCAAAAGATATTTGCGAAATTGCCGACGGCACACGAGAAGGAGACACCGAAGTCGCAAAAGAGGCATTCGCATCGCTCGGCCGAATAGCAGGAGCCTCCATGGCAACAGCCGTAACACTTATAGACGGGCTCATAGTGATAGGCGGTGGTGTTGCAGGAGCAAGCCGTTGGTTCATGCCCGCTTTGCTCGACGAGATGCGTTCAAAAATACACACTCTGTCAGGCGAAGAGGTGAACCTTGTACAAATGAACGTATACAACCTCGACAACCCCGAAGAGTTCGAGCTTTTTGCGAAGGGAGAGGTAAAGAAGGTTAAAGTGTACGGCGAAGAGAGATACGTCGATTACGATTGCCAGAAAAGAGTGGGCATAGCCATCTCCCAATTAGGTGCAAGCAAGGCAATTTCAACAGGAGCCTACGCCTTTGCACTCAACAAACTCGACGAACATAAACAACACACACAACAATGAGAGCAGGCGCGGTAATCACCCTTATTTTGTCAGTAATTTTTACCACATTTGCACAAAGCCCGACGAGTGAGGTAAACCCCTTTATAGGAACCACAAATTACGGAGCCACCAACCCTGGCGCAGTCACCCCTCACGGCATGATGTCGGTGGTACCGTTCAACGTCATGGGCTCCGACCTAAACACATACGACAAGGACAGCCGTTGGTGGTCCACCCCCTATGAGCAACACAACCGTTTCTTCACCGGATACGCCCATGTTGCGCTCAGCGGTGTGGGTTGCCCCGAAGCCTCATCACTGCTTGTAATGCCTACAACAGGCAATATCGACGTAAACTACTATAACTACGGTTCCGAATACAGCGACGAAGAGGCGCACCCCGGCTATTACAGCAACAAACTCACAAAATATGGAATAAAAACCGAAGTTACAGCAACACCACGCACATCGTGTGAGCGATACACCTTCCCCCAAGGCCGAGGCAACATCATACTAAACCTCGGAGAGGGGCTCACAAACGAGAGCGGTGCCATGGTGCGCATGGTAAGCCCTACAGAGATAGAGGGGTTCAAGCTCATGGGCACATTCTGCTACACCACAGATGCCGTTTTCCCCATATATTTTGTCATGCGCGTGTCACGCACCCCCGACGAAAGCGGACCATGGAAATTTCAACCCGAGCTGAAAGGGGTAGAGGCTCAATGGTCGCCCGACGATGGCACATACAAGCTCTACAAAAACTACCACAGAGAGGTTGCGGGCGACAACGTGGGCTACCGATTCACCTACAACGACCTGCAAGAAGGAGAACAGATTACCGTTCAGATGGGCGTGTCGTTTGTATCCATAGAGAATGCAAGGAAAAACCTCGAAACCGAGCAAGACGGTAAAGATTTCAACACCATAGTAAAAGAGGCAAGAGCCGTCTGGGACAACATGCTCGGACACATACGCATAGAGGGAGGAACAAAGGAGCAACGCACAATATTCTACACAGCCCTCTATCACTCCCTCATACACCCAAGCATCATAAGCGATGTAAACGGAGAGTACCCACAGATGGAGAGCGACCAAAAAGGGTACAGCCACCACACACGATACACAATCTTCTCGTTGTGGGACACATACCGCAACCTGCACCAACTGCTCACACTCGCCTACCCCGAACAACAAACCGACATGTTGCGCACCCTCGTGGGCATGTATGACGAATGGGGCTGGTTGCCACGCTGGGAGCTCTTTGGCAGGGAGACATTTACCATGGAGGGAGACCCCGCGGCCATAGTCATAGCCGATAGTTGGATAAAAGGATTACGCGACTTCGATATTACAAAAGCATACGAAGCCATGCTTAAATCGGCAACCACCGAAGGTGGGAAAAACCCCATACGCCCCGACATCAACCCATACATAGAAAACGGCTACATACCCTTGTGGTACTTTTCAAACGACCTTTCGGGCGATAATTCAGTCTCCCATGCCCTCGAATACTGCTCGGCCGACTACGCGATAGCACAACTTGCCGACTCGCTCGGCGACAAGAGCACCGCAAAAACCTTTCTTAAACGCTCAAAGAGCTACCGCCGATACTATTGCAAAGAGTACGGCACCCTGCGCCCACTAACAAAAGAGGGAGAATTTATAGGCAACTTCAACCCTGCAACAGGCAAGCACTTCGAGAACATACCGGGCTTTCACGAAGGCTCGGCATGGAACTACACATTTGCCGTGCCACATGACATAAAAGGGCTCACAACCCTCATGGGTGGAAAAAACAACTTTATAAAAAACCTGCAAGAGGTGTTCGACAACAACCATTACGACCCCACCAACGAGCCCGACATCATATACCCCTACCTGTTCAGCCGTTTCAAGGGCGAAGAGTGGCGCACACAAAAAGAGGTAAAAAGGCTGCTCGATAATTATTACAGCGACCAACCCGACGGCATACCCGGTAACGACGACACCGGCACAATGTCTGCCTGGGCTGTATTCTCCATGATGGGAATATACCCCGACTGCCCCGGTGAGCCCTACTACACCATAACCTCACCCACATTCGACAAAATAACCATATCAACCCCCAAGGGCAACATCACAATAAAAACCAAGCGCGACACACCCGATAGCCACTACATAAAAAGCATCTACCTTAATGGCAAAAAACACGGGTTCCGCATAAGCCACAAAGAGTTGATAGAAGAGGGAGAAATTCTTATAGAACTTAAAAAAGGAGCAAAATGAAGAAGCTATACCACATATTTGCCCTGATACTGCTCGCAACCTCGGCATGTAGCACAAAAAATATCGAAAAGAGCCTTACCGACTATGTAAACCCCCACATAGGCAGCGGAGGGCACGGGCATGTATTTGTCGGGGCAAGCGTACCCTTCGGCATGGTGCAGTTAGGCCCCACAAGTGTAAGCCAAGAGTGGGACTGGTGTTCGGGATACCACAGAAGCGACAGCACCGTTATTGGTTTTTCGCACACACACCTCAGCGGAACAGGGATAGGCGACCTCTTCGACATCACCGTGATGCCCGTCTGTGGCGAAACGACCTACTCGCGCACCGGAATATTCTCATACGCCGACCGCACAAAAGAGATAGCACAAGCAGGATACTACTCGGTTCCGCTCACCCGTTACGGGATAGAAGCCGAGCTTACAGCAACCGCACGCACAGGCTTTCACCGCTACACCTTCCCCGCCTCAGATAGTGCAGCAATAGTTATCGACCTCGAAAACGGCGGTTGCTGGGACAAAACAACCATGTGCCACATGGAGGCAGTGAGCAACAAATTAATCGCCGGCTACCGCTACTCCAAGGGGTGGGCAAGAGCACAAAAAGTCTACTTTGTGGCCGAGTTCGAGAAACCCTTCGACAAATTTGAGCTAAAAGGAGAAAACGGCATGTACGGACGTGCATCGTTCACAACCGAGGAGAAAGAAAAAATTCTGTTAAGAGTGGCAATATCGCCCGTGAGCATAGAGGGAGCAATGAAAGCTCTTGAAAAAGAGGCCTCAGGCATAGACTTTGAGACAGCCAAGGAGCTTGCACGCAACGCATGGGAGAGAGAGCTCTCACGCATAAAGATAACCACGCCCCACGACAGCATAAAAAGAATCTTCTACACAGCGATGTACCACAGCATGATTGCCCCCATGCTTTTCAGCGACACCGACGGCAACTACCGTGGAGCCGACGGCAACATATACAACAGCCCCACACCGCGCTACACAGGCTTCTCCTTGTGGGACACCTACCGCGCCAAGCAACCGCTCATGACAATAATACAACCACAAAGAGCCGGTGAATTTATCGACTGCATGGTAGATATTTGCGACAAACAGAGCAAACTACCCGTGTGGCACCTATGGGGCAACGAAACAAACTGCATGGTTGGCGACCCTGCAATACCCGTTGTTGCCGACGGCATAACAAAAAACATACCCGGTTTCGACAAAGAAAAAGCCTTCGAAGCCATAAAAACCACAGCACTTAAAGAAGAACGCGGTAAAGGGCTCAGAACAAAATACGGATATATCCCTTGTAACATGTTCAACGAAGCCATAGCCTATGACATGGAGTATGCCATAGCCGACGGAGCAGCATCACTCGCATCAAAAGCACTTGGAAAAGAGGAAGAGTACCGTTTCTTCATGGAAAAGAGCCGTTCCTACCGCAAATATTTCGACCAAAGCTCAGGATTTATAAGAGGTGTAGACGACGCAGGCATGTTCCGCACCCCCTTCAACCCATACTACTCGGCCCACCGCGCCGACGACTATTGCGAGGGCAACGCATGGCAATACACCTGGCTTGCACCACACGATATTAACGGGTATATAACCTGTTTCGGTAGCAAAGAGGCCATGCTCGAAAAGCTCGACTCACTGTTCCTCGCCCCCTCCACAATAGAGGGAGACCCCTCGCCCGACATCTCGGGCATGATAGGGCAATTTGCACATGGCAACGAACCAAGCCACCACATTTTGTACATCTACACCATGCTCGGCAAACCACACAAAAGCGCAGAACGCGTGAGAGAGGTGCTCGCCACACAATACAGAGACGATTACGACGGCCTTTCGGGCAACGAGGACATGGGGCAGATGTCGGCGTGGTACATAATGTCGGCACTCGGGTTCTACCAAGTAGAACCGGCAAGCGGACGCTATTGGTTTGGCTCACCCATAATAGACAGCGCAACGCTCATGGTCGAAAAAGGAACATTCACCATAAAAACCACAAACAACAACTCCGAAAACATATATATAAAAAGCATAAAGCTCAACGGAGAACCCTACACCCTACCCTACATAACACACGAAGATATTGCACGAGGCGGAGAAATTATATTTGAGATGAGCAACTGCCCTGCACAATAACAACACCCTTGCGACCTCCCCCCACCATGCCGGCATGGTGGGGGATTTTGTATAGCAAACAAAACCAAAAAAGGTTTCACTTGTTTATATACTGTTTCATACAAAACATGTATATATGACAAGAACCTCTGCTATTATCCTGCTGTGCTGTTACGCCATAGGCATTCATGCACAAGACAACGAGCGCATAATCGATAACCTGCCCGACACATGGGGGAAGCAAGGTGAGCTCTTCGACCAGAGCCTCTCACCCGATGACCTTTGGTGGCAAAACTTCGAAGACCCACAGCTCGACTCCCTCATCACAACAGCCATCGAAAAAAACCTATCGGTACTTTCGGCTATCGAGAAGATAAACAAGGCAAAAGCCGTGTGGCGACAGGCACAAAGCCCCCTCTTCCCGCAATTAAACATGTCGTTCGGCTGGCAACGAACAAGAAACAGCGGTAATATAGCCGAGACGCAATTTCACGAAAGCACCACAGGATATTTCAGCGGTGCAGTGTCGGCAAGCTGGCAAATAGACCTCTTTGGCAACATCTATATGCGTGCAAAAGCACAAAAGCACCTTTTCCAAGCAACGGAAGAGGAGTACCGAGGGGTTATCCTGTCGCTATGTTCAAATGTGGCAACCACATACTTTGCCATAATAGAGAGCATGGCCCGGCTCAGAGTCCTGCAAAGCAACGTAAAATCGCAAAAAGAGATAATAGAGATAGTAACATCGCGCTACAAGAGCGGTTTAGCCTCGAAGCTCGATGTCGCGCAATCAAAGTCGGTCTATTACAGCACCCTTGCGCAAATTCCGGCCATGCAAGCAACCATAGAAAACTACCGCAACAGCATGGCGGTTCTTTTAGGCACATATCCCGAAGAGATGCGTGCCATGAGCTGTGGCGATGCACTACCTACATACGTCGAACCCATAGCAACAGGCATACCGGCAACACTCCTGCGCCGTCGCCCCGATATTAAAGCGGCAGAAAGGAGCGTCGAAGCCTCGGCAGCCATGTTAGGAGCAACAAAGCGCGATTGGTTCCCCACATTCTTCCTAAACGGTAATTTTGGTTACGCCGCCGACAACATAAAAGAGTTACCCCACACCCGTAGCATGACGTGGGAGATTGCCCCCACCATAAGCTGGACAATATTCAACGGCGGAAAACGCATAAATGCCACACGCGAAGCACGCGCCGAGCTCGAGGAGAGCATTCTTTCGTTCAACAGCAGCGTGCTCACAGCGGTGCAAGAGGTGGAGAGCGCAATGAGCAGTTACAAAAGCTCGGTTGCACAAATTGTAGCAACGCGCGAGGCAGTGAACCAAAGCAGCGAAACCCTGCGCCTATCGTTAGAACTTTATAAACAAGGGCTCACACAATTTCAGAATGTACTCGACGCGCAACGCACCCTGCTGAGCTACGAAGATTACTTGGTGCAAGCACAGGGCGCATCGCTCAGATACCTTGTACAGCTCTACGAGTCGCTTGGAGGAGGTTGGTAATAACTATACAAAAAGGAGATATATGAAAAAAGTCGTAATAACAGTTTTTGCTGTGCTTTTGCTTGCATGCCACGAAAAGAGCACACAAAAAGAGACAGCAGGAGCACTGCCTGTCGAGGTGGCACAGCCCATAAAGAGAGATATCACCCTCACGCGCGAATACCCCGGTTATTTAGAGGCCGAAGCAACCACCTCGGTAGTGGGGCGGGCAAGCGGTACGCTCATGACACAAAACTACACGCCGGGGAACAGAGTTAAGCGTGGCGACATACTCTTCACCATAGAACCAACACTATATGAAAATACCGTCACACAATCGCGTGCCATGCTCAAAATGGCAGAGGCCGAGCTCGACTATGCCCGTAGCAGTTACGAACGCATGCGTCAAGCGATAGAGAGCGATGCGGTGAGCCGTATAGAATTTTTGCAAGCCGAAAGCAACGTAAAAAGTTGCGAGGCAAAGGTAAACGAGGCGAAAGCATCGCTAAGCACCGCGCTCACAAACCTCGGGTACTGCTATGTAAAGGCACCCTTCGACGGTGTCGTGGGCATAGAGAACTACTCGGTAGGAGCATATATCCCCGGAGCCGCAAGCCCCGTGGAGCTGTGCAAGATGTACAAAGACAACAAGATGTATGCCTACTTCGACATACCCGATGGGCAATGGATAAACAAACAGAAAAGAGGCGATGCCGTGGGCAAAGAGGAGTATATAACATTCACACTCGGCAACGAACGATATTTTACATGGAAGGCCAAGATGGACTACCTCTCACCCGACATAAACCTGAGCACCGGAACACTACGCGTGCGAGCCGAGCTCGATAACAAGGAGCATGTGCTGAAACCGGGCAGTTACATAAGCGTTGTCCTGCCATACGAAGATATAAAAGATGGCTTGCTCGTGAAAGACGCCTCTATAGGCACCGACCAACTTGGGAAATTCCTCTATGTGGTGAACGACAAAAACATTGTGGAGTACCGCCCCATAGAGGCCGGCAGACTTATTGACGACACACTGCGTCTTGTGACAAGCGGGATAAGCGCCAACGAGAGATATGTCACAAAAGCATTGCTCAAAGTGCGCAACGGCATGCCCATAACCCCCATGCCCGACAACAGCCCACAAACAAAAGAGTAATATTTTAACCATACAAACGGTATATTATGAATTTCTCCAAATTCTTTATAGAAAGACCCATCTTTGCCACCGTGCTATCGCTCCTACTACTTGTAGCCGGAGCAATATCACTATACATGTTACCTATCGACCAATACCCATCGATAACCCCGCCCACCGTACAAGTAAACGCCATATACCCCGGCGCAAGTGCCGAAACAATAGCACAAACTGTGGGTATACCCATAGAGCAACAGGTAAACGGCGTAGATAACATGATTTACATGACATCAACCTCATCGTCGGCCGGTACATACAGGCTCACCGTAACATTTGAGGTGGGCACCGACATCGACATGGCAACCGTTCTTGTGCAGAACCGAGTAAACATAGCCCTGAACTCCCTGCCATCTGAGGTTACACAACAGGGAGTAACCGTGCAGAAACAGTCGTCGAACGTCGTTCTTTTCATCACCCTCACAGGCGACAGCACCTATAACCAGCTCTACCTCTCCAACTATGCTGAGTTACAAATAGTAGACCAGCTCACCCGAACACCCGGCGTAGGCGCGGTAAATATAATGGGAGCAGGCAACTACTCCATGCGTGTGTGGCTCAACCCCGAAGCAATGCGCATAAGAGGTATATCACCTGCCGAGGTCTATGGAGCAATATCCAAACAGAACCTTGCCGTCTCGGCCGGCTATGTGGGACAGACACTTGGCCCCGATGCCGACAACGCTTTCCAATATACCCTCAACGTGCACGGACGGCTCAAAGATGCCGAGGAATTTGCCAACATTGTACTGCGCAACGATGGTGTGAACATGTTACGCCTACGCGATATTGCCGATATTGAGATTGGTAGCGAGACCTACGCCTCATCGTCGAAGCTCGGTGGGAAGCCCACCGCCGCGCTCGCCGTCTATCAGCTACCCGGTTCAAGCTCGCTTGCCGTCTCCAAGGCTGTGAGAGCAAAGATGGAGGAGCTGAAAGAGAGTTTCCCACCACAGGTAGAATACAGCATCGCGCTCGACACCACAGATGTCATGCGAAGCTCTATTCACGAGGTGCTATACACCTTTGTCGAGACCACCCTGCTTGTGATATTGGTAATATTCCTCTTTTTGCAAAATTGGCGAGCAACGCTCATACCATGCCTCACGATACCTGTATCTCTCATCGGCACACTTGCCGTCATGGAGCTACTCGGTTTCTCCATCAACACACTATCGCTCTTCGGCCTCATACTTGCCATCGCTATTGTGGTAGACGATGCCATAGTAGTTGTGGAGAATGCCACCCGAATAATAGACGAAGGCAGGTTAGACGCACGCCGTGCCACCGAAAAAGCCATGGAGGAGATTGCCGGCCCCATCATAGGTGTTGTGCTGGTGATGATGGCAGTCTTCCTGCCAACCACCATGATAAGCGGTATATCGGGACAGATGTACAAACAGTTTGCCCTGACTATTGCCACCGCCACCCTATTAAGCGGTTTCAACTCGCTCACCCTCACCCCTGCGCTCTGCGCCTTGCTGTTGCGCCCGGCAAACAAAGATAAAGAGGGGCGTTTTTTCAAAGCCTTCAACAAGGCATACGACAAGATTCAGCGGTTCTACGACAAGATAGTAGGATACTTGTTGCACCACGCATGGATAGCAGGTAGCAGCTTTGTCATTATGTCACTGCTTGCCCTCTACATGTTCGCATCGTGGCCCACCACATTCATACCCGACGAGGACGACGGCTACTTTATCATAGCCGTACAGCTCCCCCCTGCCGCCTCACTCAGCCGTACCGAGGCAGTAGCGGCAAAGGTAGAAAAGATTGTGGCAGAATACCCCGAGGTTAAAACCAATATAAGCATCAGCGGATACAGCATAATGAATAACGGACAGCAGAGCAATGCCGCCAGCGTGTTTGTGGTGCTGAAAGATTGGAGCCTCAGAAAGAAAAAGAGCGAAAAGGCCGCCGCCATAGTGGAGCGGTTCAACCGACAGGCCTACGTGGAGATTGAAGAGGCACAATGCTTTGCAATAGTACCGCCCGCAATACCGGGTATAGGCAACGTGGGAGGCCTGCAACTCCAGCTCGAGGACAGAAAAGCACTCGGCACCACCGAGTTGCAGAAAGCCGTGGACGCCCTTCTTGCCAACTACCGCACCACCCCTTCGGTTGAGAGCATGAATAGTTCATACGAGGCAAACGTACCGCAGTATTTTCTTAACATCGACCGCGAGAAGGCTATATCCATGGGGCTCGACATGGGAGACGTGCTTTCAACGCTGAGCTACTACATGGGAGCCATCTATGTAAACGACTTTATAATGCTGGGACGTATATGGCAGGTAAAGATGGCTGCCGGCGAGAGGAGCCAGAAGGTGATAGACAGCGTACTGCGTCTGAGCCTTGCCAACGACAAAGGCGAGATGGTACCTTTCGGCAGTTTTATAAGCATTGAGGAGATTCTCGGTATAGACCAATTAGGGCGATACAACATGTACAACAGCGCCACACTCACCTGCAACATAGCCCCCGGGTATAGCTCGAGCGAGCTTATGCAAGAGGTAGAGCAGTTGGTCAAAGCACAATTAGGCAACGAGTTTGGATATGAATGGACCGGTGTCGCCTACCAAGAGAAGAAGGCTGGCAGCAGCACAACAATAATATTCCTCATAGCTATTCTTGTAGCCTACCTTGTACTTTCGGCACAATACGAGAGCTGGGGAAGCCCCGTGGCGGCTATCACAGGAGTACCCATAGCCCTTCTGGGTGCCATCGTCGGCTGTTGGCTGTTCGATATTCCGGTGAGCATATACACACAAATTGGAATAATACTTCTCATAGCCCTGAGCGCAAAAAACGGCATTCTTATAGTTGAGTTTGCCCGCGATTTTCGCAACGCAGGCAACACGATACGCGACAGCGCCGCCGAGGCCGGACACGTGCGACTGCGACCGATACTAATGACCTCTTTTGCCTTTGTTCTCGGTGTTATGCCCCTGCTCTTTGCCGGTGGAGCCGGTGCCAACGCTCGCCTGTCGCTGGGTGCGGCGGTTGTAATGGGCATGCTCCTCAACACACTTATAGCAACACTATATATACCAAATTGGTATGAGTGGGTACAGATGCTCGAAGAGAAGATTACGGGCAAAAAGAGCAAGAAAGCTGAATAACCAACAGCCCCGGCATGCGTGCATGCCGGGGCTGTCAAGTAAGTAAACAAGAAACTACTCTATCGCCGTGAATTTAAGCTCGCAACGCGATGCTACCACCCCATTCTCCTTTGTCACCTGTGCAAGATAGTGATTCTCGGCAAGTTCCTTTACGCCATAAGAGAGTAACTCGTCGGCGGCACCCTCCTGCATGTAGCTCACCACAAAATCGGTCATGTTATGGGTATTAAGATACTCAACAGGAAACGAATCGAGAATATGGTCGAGCATACGTATGCTGTTCATGTGTCCGTTTATGTCCACATCGCTGTACTGCGGGTAGCGTGTAAAGGAGACCTCTTCGACAGGGGTGCGCGGTATCGATGGTATCCTTTTTATAGGAAAGGGCTCCAAGGGCAATATACACTCCAAAAGCCTCATACCTATATCCCCGTTAAGCTCTACCGAGGTTCGTGTTTCAAGGTTTATCATTGCAAATGTTGCAAGCATCGACGCAATCACATTACCCTCCTCGTCTACTACTCTTATACAACGGTCGGTAAAGCCATGATAAAGGTTGCGCACCCATGTTTCTATGTAGTACCTTTCGCGCCAAACAGGTAACCTATCTATGTGAAGCGCCAAACGTGCCAGCACCCAACCCAACGTGGTTGTAGCACCAAAGCCACGCGTCTCGCCGTGACGACCACCGCAGGTAAGCATCTGATTACAAAGGGTTGTAGGACGCACACGACCTATTTTGTCCACAATAAATGTTTCGGCAAAATAGGGGAAACGGTCTATTTTAAGATTATCGTTCATACTCTCTTTATTTTCTTGTTTTTTGAAAACAATTTTAACAAATACAGGTTACTCACGCAAACTCGCTTAGTTCGAGCCAACGCATGCTCTTTTCGTCTATAAACTCTATTACCTCTTGTATGCGCTTGGATTTTTCGAGTAGCACAGCTGTGTCGAGCAAGCCCGTGCTCATCTCCAGCTCCAAGGCTCTCTTTTCCTCTTCGAGCATAGCTATCTCCTGCTCCAAAGCCTCATATTCGCGCTTCTCCTTAAAGGTGAGCTTACGTTTATCCTCGGTGCGGTATGTCTGCTTGACGGGTGCTGTTTTTGCCGTCTTTTCGGCTGTCGCTTTCGAGAGAAGCATGCGCTCCTCCTCGCGCCAGTCGCGATATTCCGAATAGTTGCCGGGAAAATCTTTTATGTCGCCCTCACCATTAAATACAAATATGTGGTCCACCACCTTGTCCATAAAATAACGGTCGTGGCTTACCACTATCACACAACCTTTAAAATCCTTTAAATACTCTTCGAGCACCTGTAAGGTTTCAATATCAAGGTCGTTGGTAGGCTCGTCGAGGACAAGGAAATTTGGGTTACTCATGAGCACCGTGCAGAGATAAAGCCTGCGCTTTTCTCCACCGCTCAACTTGTACACATAGTTGTATTGTTTTTCGGGCGAGAAGAGAAAATGTTGTAAAAATTGTGAGGCTGTGAGCATTTTGTTCCCCACAGGGATAACTTCGGCAATATTCTTTACAACATCTATCACCTTCATCTGCTCATTAAAAGCAAGACCGTCCTGGCTGTAATAACCCCACTTTACCGTTTCGCCCACCTCTATGGTACCGCTATCGGGGGCTACCTTACCGAGCAACATTTTTATAAAGGTCGATTTTCCCGTACCGTTATTACCTACTATACCAAGCTTTTCGTAACGCGAGAAGGTGTAATAAAAATCTTTTGTGATGACCTTGCCCGGGAAGGCCTTTGAGAGGGCACGCATGACAAATATTTTATTGCCTATGTACTGTGCCTTAACCTCCAAAGAGACCTTTGAGTCGTCGCGCATGGCCGCCGCCTTCTCTTCGAGCTTGTAAAAAGCGTCGATGCGGTATTTTGCTTTGTGAGCACGCGCTTGTGGCTGACGACGCATCCAGTCGAGCTCGGTACGTAGAAGGTTGCGGGCACGTGCCGTCTCCGCCGCAAGATTTTGCAGACGCTCTTCGCGTTTTTGCAGAAAATAGCTGTAATTACCCTTGTAGCGATATATCGTGTTGTCGTCAATCTCTATTATCTCGTTGCAAACATTGTCGAGAAAATAACGGTCGTGTGTAACCATGAGCAGGCTACCGCTCATGCGCGAGAGATACTCCTCGAGCCACTCTACCATCTCGAGGTCGAGGTGGTTGGTAGGTTCGTCGAGAATCATCAGCTCGGGCTGTTCTATGAGAACAGAGGCAAGAGCGATTCTCTTCTTCTGACCTCCCGACAACTCCTTGACAGGCTGGTCGAAACGCAATATTTTAAGCTTGGTAAGCACCTGCTTTGCGCGGTTCTCGTAATCCCAGGCATCGAGGCTGTCCATCTCCTCCATGAGGCTTTGCAGTTGTTTGTCGTCGCCCTCCTGCAAAGCCTTCTCGTAACGTGCCACCACCTGCGCTTTCTCGTTGTTTCGTTGCAGGCAGGCCTCCAACACGGTAAGCTCCCCGGCAAAGTCGGGCTCCTGTTCAAGATACCCCACTCTTATACCGTTGCGGGTGGTTATGTTACCGCCGTCACAAGGCTCCTCACCTGCAATTATTTTCAACAGGGTACTTTTACCTTTTCCGTTGCACGCTATGAGACCTATGCGTTTGCGCTCCTCTACCACAAAGGAGATGCCCGAAAAGAGCTCCAGCTCACCGAATCTCTTTGATACTCCATCTATTTGAAGGTCTATTGCCATTATCTTTATTGGTTTTTATTATGCGAAGATACAACAAAGAGGCCGACTAAAAAATTTTTTAGTCGGCCTCTTTGTCTGTTATTACTAAAATAGTAGCCTACTCTTTAAATTCGGGTTCGGCACCCGGTTCGGGGAAGGAGCCGGGCCTTTCGCCTCTTCTTTGGCGCATGGGGCGCGCGTTTTTACGCATCTCCTTCATCTGCTCGACATATTTTTTATATTGCTCCTCGGTGAGTATCTGCTTCATCTGCTGTTCGCGCATCTCGCGACGTTTCACCATTGCTTCGCGACGCATCTTACGCTCCTCGTCGGTGGGACGCACTCTCTTCTCGGGGCCGGCTTTACGCTGGGCCGAGATGCTGTCACCTGCCATAATATCGGCATAATTCATAAGGAATATTGCCTGAAACTGAACGCTGTCGAGTTGCAGAACCTGGTTCAGGCTCTGTGTCTGCCAAAAGGCCCTTTCCTCGGGACTTGGGTTAATTGCACGTGCCGGCGCTCTGTGCACATTCTTCTGTGCAGTGGCCGAAAGAGCCATGCAAATAGCAAAGGCTATAAAAACAATCTTTTTCATATATCTTTTTTTTATCTTTTAATTTTTAGACTGACAAAACGGCAAAAGGTTGAAAAAACAGCCTTAAAATTCCTTTTTTACTCCTTTACCAGGCCGTCAACCATGCGTATTGTGCGGTCGCTCATCGAGGCAAGCTCTTCGTCGTGCGTGACGATGAGGAACGTTTGGTTGTAACGGTCGCGTAGCTCAAAGAACAATTTGTGTAGCTCCTGCCTGTTTTTGCTGTCGAGACTGCCCGACGGCTCATCGGCCAGAATGAGAGACGGACGGTTTATGAGTGCACGAGCCACCGCCACACGTTGATTCTCTCCACCCGACATCTCCGATGGCTTGTGCGAGGCGCGTTCGGCAACCCCCATTATAGCCAGCAACTCCATGGCCTCTTTTTCGGCCTCTGCACGATTGCGCCCGGCTATAAGGGCCGGGATAATAACGTTTTCGAGAGCTGTAAATTCGGGCAATAGTTGATGAAACTGAAAAACAAAGCCCACCTGCCTGTTTCTGAAAGTGGCCAACTGCTTGTCGCTCTTTGTCGCAAGTTCCTCGCCCAAGAAACGCACACTGCCCGATGTTGGGCGTTCGAGCGTGCCTATTATTTGTAGCAGGGTTGTTTTTCCGGCCCCACTCGGCCCCACTATGCTCACAACCTCTCCCTTGCCTATGCGCATGTTTACACCGCGCAACACCTGCAAGTTCCCGAAATTCTTTGTTATATTGCTTATCTCTATCATAACTCTTTTATTACATATTCGGCAAGGTAACAGCCGAATGTTGCTGTGAAATATCCCAAGGAGCCTATTATGGGCTTGCCACCCTCGGGCGATGGTTTAATAGCGTCGGCATGTGGTTGCTCCATGCTGAACACCACGGGTAATTTATACCTGCCACGATAGTCGCGCAACATGCGACGAAGGTTCTTTGCAAGCGTGCAGTGCTCGCTTTTCCATAAATCGCCCATGCGTATATCGGCAAGGTTCATCTTTGCTCCGGCCCCCATGCTCGAGACAATCTTCACACCACTCTCCCAGCACCTGATAATAAGTGCCACTTTCGAAGGCATGGTATCTATTGCATCGACAACAAAATCATATTCTTGCTCCTGCAACAACGTCGGGATATTATCTTTGTCTATAAATATCCTCTTTACACATAGTTGCAAAGAGGGGTTTATGGCCAAGAGACGTTCGGCAACAACCTCGCACTTAGGCTTGCCCACGGTCGAAGAGAGAGCCGGCATCTGCCTGTTTATGTTTGTAACATCTACCTCGTCGGCATCGACAAGTGTCATAGAGCCTACACCGGCACGACAGAGCATCTCGGCCACCCATGAGCCCACGCCTCCAAGCCCCACAACCAACACGCGGGCGCGAGCAAGACGTTCCTGCCTCTCATCGCCCAACAACAACTCGCCACGTTGCAACCATCTATCGCTCATAATACCCTTTTCTAATTAATAACAAGGCGAAAATACAAAAAATATCGCAACAAGCCGAGATGGAACATTAAAAAAGGATTAAAAAACAGATGCAAACATCACTTTGCCGTAGATGTCTATTATCTTGTACACAATATTTTATTTGATGTTTTTTGTTTATATGTAGAATATTTTCAAGCATGCTTCATGTTTTTCGCTCGTTTGTAAGTATATTTGATATAAAAAATCGAATATATACTGCACTCGCTGTGAAAAACATTAAAGTAAACTTCATGTTTTTCGCTCGTTTGTTTGTATATTTGATGTAGTTTGATTAAGAATCTTTGAGTATCAAACCATTAAGAAGAACTTGCATGAGAATGGGCAATGGATAAGAAATTGCTAACTTGTTTTGTTACACTATATTCCTCATGCTTTTCAAATAACTCTTTTATAAGTACAAAGATACGATTTTTTCTCCAATTATAAGAATCTATCCCTAAAAACTCTATATGAGATAAAGAAAATGACATAACAATTTTGTAGCTGGACTAACAAGAAATATATAATGTTATGTCACAATCAGTATTTAACAACATTCAGAGAGGTCACACCGACCTACTATCAGGTATTGCCTTTGGTTGAGATGATGTGCTCTGTGGAAGTATTGGAATGATTATGGGACTCGATACCCGTAATGTCGATATCTCCCGATGGTACGACCTGACAACCACCAATGCCCTGAGCATAAAGTTCTATGCCAATGGCCGCATTGATGTCAAGTTCAAGGAC
>JAZQVO010000003.1:0-83633 GCA_045631905.1 Bacteroidaceae bacterium | reverse complement strand
CCGAGCTGACCGCTTGTGCTTATCTTCTCCTCATTCATGGTGAAAGATGTTGTAGACATAACATTGTCAGTAGCTACATTTACCTCGTTTGTAAGAGGTGATACATAAGTCTTTTTCATATTGTTTAATTCTTTTAATTTTCGTTTAAGTTCAACCTCTTAAAATTACTTTACAACAACTTTGCCTTCGGCGAAGTTATTCTCGTTCGGGAACATTCATTTAAGCAAGCTTAATTACCGTTCCTCTCACTTAAACACAACTTTTTTGCCGTTGATGATGTAGAGACCGGGAGCTGTAATAGCCTTAACCTCACGACCTGTGATGTCATAGATCTTGCCGTTGTTTGCACCCTCTGCCGCGATACCCTCGATGCCTGTTGTGCCCTCGCCGAATGAGAATGAGAAGTACTTAGCTGCCTGAGCAACGTTCTCGCTAACAATCTTCAAGTATGCTTTGTTGGCGTTGTTCAAGAATGCTGTACCCTCTGCCTCTTCGAGAGCGGGCTGGTAGAGGCCGATACCGTTGCTACCTACACCAAGTATGTAGTATGTCTCGTTAGCGGCGGGGGTGATGATTGTGTTCACCAAAGTACCACCAAGGTTGTTCTCACCGTTGTATGCACTGTGAGTGCTACCATAGTTAAACTTATAAGAACCCTTGCCTGCCTCAACTATAACAGCTGTATATGCAGGGAGCACATCACCTTCTATCGCCACCAAAGCAGCTTTTGTGCTTACGAAAGGTACAACATAACAAGTAACACCTTCGGGGATTCTACTTTATATACCCCTGTTTTTCAAGTTCTTCGGCAACCACAAGAAGTTCTTTGTACCACTCTTTGCCAAAACGCTCGGTGAGGGGGCCTTCGAGGAAACGATAGGCGCGTATGCCTTTACGACGTCCTTTGACGAATGCGCAATTACAAACGTCCCACTTATGGAGGTTCACAGCCGTGAGGTCGCCCACCTTGCGCAGACGCACAGGGTAGAGATAGCACGATATTGGTTTGCGCCACCCTATGCGACCTTCGTTGTAGGCCCTCTCTATGAGACAGATGCAACAGCCGTTCTCGTCGCGCGAAGCAAAAATACAATCTTTGCCGTTCACTATCGAGGTAACAAGGTCGCCGTCGCGGTCGTTATACACAACACCCTGTTCGTCGGCTATGGCGCGTGCGGCAGGTGTCATCTCGTGAGCCACCACCTCTAACGCCTCTTCGAGCTTCTCCACCTCTTCCATGAGCACGGGAGCTCCCGCATCGCCCTCCACACAGCATATACCTTTGCAGTGCGAAGGGTTGCAACAAAAATATTCCTGAAACAGGTCGAACGATACTATCGCATCTCCTATTTGCACCATAATCGTCTGTTTTTCTTTTAATTACAAGTTTTATTAAAACAAAATGTGGCTGTACGTAACCGCACAGCCACACTATTATTGTTTGTATTAAATGAGCGACTCGCCACTCATCTCGGCAGGTGCCTCCAAGCCCATAATCTTGAGGATTGTGGGAGCTACGTCGGCAAGGATACCGTCTTTTATTGTTGCGTTCTCTTTGTTTGTAACGTATACACAGGGTACGGGGTTGAGCGAGTGAGCTGTGTTGGGCGAACCGTCGGCATTCACAGCGTTGTCGGCGTTACCGTGGTCGGCGATGATAATCGACTCGTAACCATGGTCGCGGGCAGCCTCGATAACATCTTTCAAGCAGGCATCTACAGCAAGAACAGCTTTCTCTATCGCGCTGTATACACCGGTGTGGCCCACCATGTCACCGTTGGCAAAGTTCACAACGATAAACTCGAATTTCTCCGACTTAATCTCGGCAACAAGTTTGTCTTTTACCTCGAACGCGCTCATCTCGGGTTGCAGGTCGTATGTTGCAACTTTGGGAGAGGGAACAAGTATGCGCTCCTCGCCCTCATAGGGAGCCTCGCGACCACCGTTGAAGAAGAATGTAACGTGTGCATATTTCTCGGTCTCGGCAATGTGCAACTGTTTCATGCCCTGTTTTGCAATAAACTCGCCAAGTGTGTTGTCTACGTTCTCTTTGTCGAACAAAATGTGTACACCTGTGAATTTTGCATCGTAGGGTGTCATGCAGTAGTACTGCAAACCGGGGATAGTGTGCATGCCCTCGGCAGGCATATCCTCTTGTGTAAGAACCACAGTGAGCTCTTTTGCACGGTCGTTGCGGTAGTTGAAGAAGATTACTGCGTCGCCCTCGGCTATGCGAGCGTCGTATGCGTTGTTTACTATGGGCTTGATAAACTCGTCGGTAACGCCCTCGGCATAAGACTCCTCTACGGCTTTTACCATGTCGTCGGCAGCCTTACCCTCGCCGTTTACAATGAGATCGTAAGCAATTTTTACGCGCTCCCAACGCTTGTCGCGGTCCATCGCGTAGTAACGGCCTACTATTGTGGCAAGTTTAAGATTCTTTGCTGTGAGGTCGGCAATGAAGCCTGCACCGCTCTTGGGGTCGGTGTCGCGACCGTCCATGAAGCAGTGAACAAAAGCATTCACAACGCCCTGCTCTGTTGCAAATTTGTACATAGCCTCCAAATGCTCCAAAGAGCTGTGTACACCACCATTAGAGGTAAGTCCCATGAAGTGAAGTTTCTTGCCGTTCTTCTTTGCATACTCCACAGCCGAAACAAGTTCGGGGTTCTGTGCGATAGAGCCGTCGGCTATTGCGCGGTTAATCTTCAACAAGTCCTGATACACTACGCGACCGCCACCGATGTTAAGGTGACCCACCTCGCTGTTACCCATCTGACCTGCGGGAAGACCTACGTTCTCGCCGCTTGCCTGCAATTTCGAGTTAGGATAAACCGATACCAAATGATCCCAATAAGGAGTAGGAGTGTTGAATATCACATCACCTTTACCATGGTTACCAACTCCCCAACCATCGAGGATTACCAATAATGCTTTGTTTGCCATAATTATATCGTTTAAATTTTAATTCTTCAATGTTAATGTTTCGACCATGCCGAGCCGGGCTTGTTCCCAAACAAGCATAATCGTTGCAAAGTTACTACTTTTATTCGTTTTTCGGCTATCTCAAAGGATAAAAAAATAAAAGACATCTTCCACAATCGTGGTAAAAAGATACTTTTACACAAATATTTAATTAAATTATCTAAACAAACATGCAAAAAAGGAGATTCACTGCCAAAAAAGCCGTATCTTCGCAAAAATTATCACACGCATAAAAAATGCAACACCCGCTCGACCTTTTTAAATTTTGCCCCAAGTGTGGCAGCAACCGTTTCGAGATTAACAATTTCAAGTCGAAAAAATGTGCCGACTGTGGTTTTGTGTTCTATTTTAATGCACAAGCCGCAACGGTAGCCCTCATCACCAACGAGAAGGGAGAACTACTTGTGGCCACACGCGCCAAAGAGCCGGCAAAAGGCACCCTCGACCTGCCCGGAGGCTTTGCCGACAGCATGGAGACTGCCGAAGAGGGTGTCGCACGCGAGGTTGCCGAGGAGACCGGGCTCGAAGTAACAGCCACACACTATCTCTTCTCGCTACCCAACCGATATATCTATTCGGGGTTCGAGGAGCACACGCTCGACCTCTTCTTCGCTTGCGAGGTAAAAGAGGGAGCCACAAAAGCCGACGACGACGTGGAAAACCTGCAATGGATTGCGATAGAGGAACTTGAACCCGAAAAATTTGGGTTACAATCGATACAAAAAGGTATAAAACTTTTTAAAACAATATATAAAAAGAGATGAGAAGGAACTTTCTTATTTTGCTTTTGGCCGGAGCAACAACAGCTCTGCAAGCACAGAATTTAATAACCAACGACGAGAAAAGCCTCATGAAGGAGGCCCACCGCCTCTACACCGACGGAGAGTATACCACAGCACTCACCATACTCGACAAGATAGAGACAAAAACACTCGGCATGAGTGCACAAAGAGAGGCCGAGTTGCTACGCGCAAAGGCCACCTTTGGCGGTAACCACCTCGAAGGCAGAGCCCTGCTCCTGCAATACCTTGCCGACTACCCCGAGGCAAGCGACCGCGACATAGTGAACGCCCTCATAGGCGAGTCGTACTACTACGACCACAAATTCGCACAAGCCAACGAGTGGTTCAAAAAAGCCGACCTCTCACGCATGGACACAAAGGAGCGCGAACGCGCCGAGCTACACTATGCACTAACCATGCAGGAGTGCGGAGAGAGCGAGATGGCACGCAACATGCTCACAAACCTCGCCCTCACAGGCAAGCAGTATGCCGAAGACGCACGTTTCCACCTTGCAGTCATACAATACCACAACGACGAAACCGAGCAGGCATACAAAGGCTTTAAAGAGGTTGAGCTAAGCGACAAATACCACCTCGACGTTCCCTACTACCTTGCAGGCATATATGTGAAGCAGGGAAAATATGAACAAGCCGAGCAAATTGCCACCGCATACATCGCCGACCACAAGAACAAGCCACAAGGCAAAGCCATGCAACAGATGCTGGGCGCGTCGCTCTTCGGTCAAGGCCGTTACGACGAGGCCGTTGCCCCCTTGCAGAGCTACATGGAGGCTACACCGGCCGAAAAACGTCAGCGCATAGCGGTGTACCAGCTTGCCCTGTCGCTCTTCGAGAGCGGTAAACGCAATGAGGCAAAGCCCCTCCTCGAGGAGTGTTGCAAACGCGACGACGTTGTTGCACAAAACTCTCTGCTACACTTGGGAATAATAGGGCTCGAGGAGGAGAACGAAACCGCCGCCCGCCTCGCCTTCGAACAGGCATCGAACATGACACACGACGACAAACTGCGCGAAGAGGCGATGTACAACTATGCACTTTGCCTCCACCGCACACGCTACTCACCCTTTGCCGAGAGCGTAAAGGTATTTGAGCGTTTCCTCAACGAATACCCCGCATCGGAATATTGCGACAACGTAAACAGCTACCTCGTAGAGGTCTACATGAACACACGCAACTACGACGTTGCCCTGCAATCGATAGACAAAATAGAAAAACCCTCACCCGCAATATACGAAGCAAAGCAAAAGGTGCTGTACCGTTTGGGCGTTCAGGAGTTTATAAACGGCGACATGAACAAAGCCATCACCAACTTCTCGCGCTCCATAGAACTTGCAAAATACAACAGCACCACACACAGCGACGCACTATACTGGCGCGGAGAGGCCTACTACAACAAAGAGGATTATGCCACCGCCGAGGCCAACTACAAAAAAGTGCTCTCGCTTGGCGACAACAACATGGCAAAAGCCACATACGGCCTAGCATACACCTACTTTCAACGAGGCAACCTCAACAGCGCCGAGAGAGAGTTCACACGTTTCATAGAGATAGCAGGCAAAGAGGAGAGAGAGCTCTGCGCCGATGCCTACAACCGCATCGCCGACTGCTACTTCTACAAGCGCGACTACAAAAAAGCTGATGAGCTCTACAACAAAGCATCGGGCATCGACGGCGGACACGGCGACTACGCCCTCTACCGCAGCGGTATTGCACAAGGCTTGAGAAAAGACTACACGGCAAAGGTGGCAACACTTAAACAACTTGTAAAGAGATTCCCCGAAAGCAGTTACGCACAACAGGGCTACTACGAGATGGGACGTGCCTACATCGAGATGGAAAAAGCCGACAAAGCCATCGAAGCCTTCGAGCAGATAGAGAAACTCTACCCGCAGAGCGATATTGCCCGCCGTGCAACAGCCGAAAAAGCGATGCTCTACAACAACATAGGCGACTACAAAAAAGCCATCGAAACATACAAACAAATAATCACACGCTACCCCAACAGCGAAGAGGCACAAATAGCCGGGCAGGACCTCAAAGCCCTCTACATAGAGCAGGGCGACATCGAGACCTTTGCCGAATTTGCCTCAAAAGCCAAAGGGTTGAAGCCTGTCGAGAGCAACGAGATTGACACACTCTCCTTCATCGCCGCCGAAAAAATTTATGGTCGCGGAGCCACCAAAGAGGCAAAAGAGAAGTTCGAAAGCTACCTGCAAAAATTCCCACAAGGAGCGTTCACCCTCGACAGCCACTACCACCTTGGCGTAATAAACTACAACATGGGCAACGGCACAGAGGCCTACACACACTTTACACATGTAACCGAGCTTGCCGACAGCAAGTACAGCGAGGAGGCCCTCGCCTACTCTGCCGACATCTGCTATGGCGACGAAGAGTGGGGCAAGGCCATGGAGCTCTACAAAAGACTTATGGCAAAGAGTAGCAACAGCGAGCGAGTAAACGGGTGCAAAATGTATATTTTGCGCTGTGCCCACAACATGGGCGACAACAGCGCCGTAATATCCGCTGCCAAAGAGGCACTCGCCACAGAGCAGGCACCCGAAGAGAGACGCGAGGCTTTATCATACCTTGCAAAAGCACAACTCGCCAACAACGACAACACCGCCGAGGAGAGCCTCAAAGAGCTTGCCAACGACACACGCGACATCTATGGTGCCGAAGGCAAATACCTGCTTGCCGAATACATCTTCGGGCAAAAGAGATACGACGATTGCGAAAAGGAGATTTTCGACTACATAGAGAAGAGCACACCACACTCCTACTGGCTCGCACGCAGTTTCGTGCTCCTGTCCGACCTCTACACCACCCAAGGACGCACCATGGAGGCAAAACAATACCTCCTGTCGTTGCAGAGCAATTACGAGGGCGAAGATGACATAGAGAGCCTCATCGAAGAGAGACTTGAAAAACTATCGGCAAACGAATAAAAAAACTATATAAACATATGAAAAGAAACATCATTACAGCCATTGTGCTTGCGTTATGTGGCACAATATATGCACAGAAAGACTCGCTGAACGCAGTCATACATGTTGAAAACGAATATACCCCCGTTGTTACCAAGGCGGTGAAGAGAGGCTTTACCCCCTCGACCGAAGAGAACAACCGACAAACACCCCTGGAGCTTGAATTTTCGCACAAGTCGAACCCCTTCAAAGGGTTTACAAGCGAGCGAGATGTGAAAGAGCTGTTGCCCGGGCAGAAACAGAGCTACCCCGGATATGTGCGCTTAGGCTACGGCACAGGCAACAATGCCGATGCTCTTGCATCGTACATGTACGACATAACAAAGAGAGACAAAATAAAAGCGGTGGCATCAATAAAAGGCTACAACCGCGAGCTAAAAAGCGTGACAGGCAAGTGGGACTCACGCATGTACTCTTCTTGGGTGAGCACCGACTACTCACACCGCTTCGACAACCTGTTGCTTGGAGCCACAGCCACCTTTGAGAACGACGTATTCAACTACAACACCAATATCCCCACCGACAAGCAGAACAACAAGAGATTCGACGTGGGCACATATGGCGTTTCGAGCCTTGCCGGCCCCCTTGCCTATGAGTTTAAGGCAGGCTTTGCCCGCAACCATTACAGCCGTCAGATAGAGGAAGGGAGCTGTGCCGAAAACAGAATATATGCAGGCGGTAAGGTAAAATATGAGTTTGGCGAAGAGGGTTTCAACAACATAAACCTTGGCGTGAACCTCAACAACTACATATACGATAATTACAGCATCATGAAGAACTTCCTGTCGGCCGATTTTAACCCTTATACCGATATTCTGACCGACAACATAAGAATACACATAGGAGCCAACGTGAACCTGCTCACAGCCAACGGCCCCCTCTTTGCGATAGCCCCCGACTTGGGCATCGAGGCCACCATAAGCAACTCCGTAGCCCTGTATGGTACGGTAAAAGGCAACCGCAGAGCCGGCACCTTTGATGTTCTCATGCAACAGAACCCCTACAACATTCTCTTCACAACAGACAAACCCGAATACACAATAGCCGATGTTACAATAGGCACACGCATCACCAACAACAACCTCTCGATAGATATCTTCGCCGGAGGAGCATACACAAAAGATGCCTTCCTCGCCGGATACCTCCCCTTGGAGATACCTCAAACACCCACACACAGCGACAAACTGGTCGCAAGCTTCACCGAGCAGGAGAACACCACAAATATATATGCAGGTACACGTGTGGGTTACGACTACGAGGGGTGGCTCAAAACATCGGGCATGGTGCGATATAACTACCGTAGGTGCGACGAAGATGCCCTGCTCATGATGAAACCCGAATTTGAGTTCAGCCTTAATGCCGAAGCACGTTTCCTCGAAGATTTCTATGTCACACTTGCATACAACTTTGCCACATACAAGCACGACACACCCTCGCTCAACAAAAACGAGCTGAACCTGCGCACAAGCTACAAGTTCATGGAGCGTTTCGGTGCATACATCGAGGGTAACAACCTGCTCAACCGCAATTATTTCAAATATGCAGGATACAACGAACAGGGCATAAACATACTGTTGGGCCTTAGTGCAGCCTTCTGATAGGAGGTTGCACACCCGACAGAAAAAAATTACACCTATATAAAATAATATATTATTTTAAGGAGACACCACCGGTCCGCGTTTTTATTTTTTTACTTTTTTTGGTGCAATTTTACGGGAAACTTTAATACTTTTGCCACAAATTTCAGAAAGGCTAAGCAATATGCAGAAGAATTTAGTTATAGTTGAGTCACCGGCAAAAGCCAAGACAATTGAGAAATTTCTCGGCAAAGACTACAAGGTAATGTCGAGCTACGGACATATATGCGACTTAAAGAAAAAGGAATTTAGCATAAACACCGAAACGTTTGAACCCGAATATGAGATTCCAGCCGAAAAGGAGAAGCTTGTAAGCACACTGCGAAACGAGGCAAAGAAAGCCGACACCGTGTGGTTGGCTTCCGATGAGGACCGTGAGGGAGAGGCCATAAGCTGGCACCTATTCACCGTTCTCGGTCTCAAGCCCGAAAACACCAAGCGCATTGTGTTCCACGAGATTACAAAGAACGCTATTCTAAACGCTATTGAAAACCCCAGAACCATCGACACAAACCTCGTATATGCACAACAGGCACGACGCGTGCTCGACCGCATAGTAGGTTTCAAGCTGTCGCCCGTTCTATGGCGCAAGGTAAAGCCGGCCCTGTCGGCAGGCCGTGTACAGTCGGTAACGGTGCGCCTTATAGTTGAACGCGAGCGCGAAATAAACAATTTCGTCAGTGAGCCCTCGTTCCGTGTAACAGCCCTCTTTGAATTACCCTCGGAGAAAGGTGAAAAACAGGTGCTGAACACCGAGCTATCTAAAAGATTCAAGACAAAAGAGGAGGCCGAAGCGTTCCTTGCATCGTGCAAAGATGCCACATTCGTAATAGACGATGTAAATACAAAACCCCTGAGAAAGAGCCCCGCCGCCCCCTTCACAACATCGACCTTGCAACAGGAGGCTGCACGCAAGCTCGGTTTCACCGTTTCGCAAACCATGATGGTGGCACAACGCCTATACGAGGCAGGTTACATCACCTACATGCGTACCGACTCGGTAAACCTCTCATCGCTCTGCATAGGTTCGTGCAAGAATGTAATAACAGAGACCTACGGCGAGAACTACCTCAAAAGCCGTAACTACTCGACAAGCTCAAAAGGCGCGCAGGAGGCTCACGAGGCCATTCGCCCCACATACATGAGCAACCCCACAATAGAGGGCACAATGCCCGAAAAACGCCTCTACGAGCTCATCTGGAAACGCACCATAGCATCACAGATGGCCGACGCGATAGTTGAAAAAACCACAGTAAACATTGCCATAAGCGGACACGAAGAGAGTTTTGTGGCAACAGGAGAGGTAACCATCTTCGACGGTTTCCTGCATGTGTATCGCGAATCGACCGACGAAGAGAGCGGTAACGACACAACCTCGATACCCGCAGTACACAAGGGCGAACAGCTCACCGCATGCGAGATTGTGGCAACCGAGCGTTTCACCCAGCACCCCCCACGATATACCGAGGCAAGCCTTGTACGCAAGCTGGAGGAACTTGGCATAGGCCGTCCTTCGACCTACGCCCCCACAATCAGCACCATTCAGCAACGCGAATATGTGGAGAAGGGTAACAAAGCCGGCGTAACACGCAATTACAGTGTAATAACACTCAAAAACAAAAAAATCACCACAAAGGAGGCCAAAGAGAGTGTCGGAGCCGAAAAAGGCAAGCTCCTGCCTACCGACATCGGCATTGTGGTAAACGACTTTTTGCTACAATTCTTCCCCGAGATTATGGACTACAACTTCACCGCAACGGTGGAGAAGGTCTTCGACGAGATTGCCGACGGAAACAAACCCTGGGTGAACCTCATAAAAGATTTTTATGCCGATTTTGAGCCCAAAATCAACAGCATAGTACAAACAAAGAACGAACACAAAGTAGGTGAAAGAGTACTGGGCAACGACCCCGCAAGCGGTAAGCCCATATCGGTAAAGATTGGTCGCTTCGGCCCCATAGTACAGATAGGCTCGGCAAGCGACGAGGAGAAGCCCCGTTTCGCACAGATGAAGCCCGGCATGACACTCGAAACAATCACCCTCGACGAGGCGTTGAGCCTCTTCAGCCTGCCACGCACACTCGGCGAGTTCGAAGGCACAACCGTCACCATAGGAGCAGGCCGTTTCGGCCCCTACATAAAGTATGGTACAGCCTACGTAACCCTGCCCAAGAACTTCGACCCACTTACAATATCGCTCGAAGAGGCCACAGAGCTCATTCTCGAAAAACGCAAAGCCGAGGCCGAGAGAGTGATAAAGAACTTCGAAGGCGAAACACCGTTGCAGGTGCTTAACGGCCGTTTCGGCCCCTACATAGCATACGACGGCAGTAACTACAAATTGCCCAAAAACGTAACACCCGCCGAGCTCACACTCGAAGAGTGTCTCGAAATTGTGAAGAAACAACAAGAGGGTGGCAAAACCACAACCAAGGCTCGCCGATATACAAAGAAAAAATAATGATACGCATATTGCTCATCGGATACATGGGTGCCGGCAAGACAACGCTGGGCAAAGCCCTCGCCAAAAAAGTCGGGGTAACCTTCATAGACCTTGATGCCTACATCGAGGAACGCTACCGCAAAAGCATCGCACAGATATTTGCCGAGAAAGGCGAAGAAGGTTTTCGTGACCTCGAACGCCGTATGCTCCACGAGGTTGCCGAGTTCGAAGACGTGATAATATCCACAGGAGGCGGAACACCCTGCTTCTTCGACAACATCGACTACATGAACAGCATGGGCACAACCGTATACCTGCATGCACCGTTAGAGAGGCTCTTCATAAGGCTGAGCATAGCACGCAAACAACGCCCCTTGATAAAAGACAAGAGCGACGAGGAGTTGCGCACGTTCATCGCCGAACAGATAGCCAAGCGCGAGCCCTACTACACAAAAGCCACATACACCTTCATGTCCGACAAGCTCGAAGACAAGAGCGAGATAGACTCCTCGGTTGAGGCTTTTTGCAAACAATTCAACATACCGTAAACAAAAATAATAACCGATAATACCACAAAAAATGAGAAGATGGCGCATTGAAGACTCGGAAGAGCTTTACAACATAAATGGTTGGGGAGCCTCGTATTTCAGTATCAATGAAGAGGGTAACGTTGCTGTTACCCCAAAAAAAGACGGTGTTCAAATAGACCTTAAACATTTGATGGACGAGTTACAGTTACGCGACGTACCTGCACCCGTTCTCATTCGTTTCCCGGACATTCTGGACAACCGCATCGAGAAAATTTCGGGCTGTTTCAAAATAGCGTCAAACGAGTATAACTACAAAGCAAAGCACTTTATAGTATACCCCATCAAGGTGAACCAGATGCGCCCCGTGGTCGAGGAGATTATGAGCCACGGCAAAAAATACAACATGGGCTTGGAGGCCGGTTCAAAACCCGAGTTGCACGAGGTTATCGCCATGAACACCGATAGCGACTCACTCATCATTTGTAACGGTTATAAAGACGACAGCTACATAGAGATGGCTCTGCTCGCCCAGAAGATGGGACGTAACATCTTCCTTGTAGCAGAAAAGCTCAACGAGCTCAAGCGCATCGCAAAGATAGGCCGTCGTCTGGGCGTACGCCCCAACATCGGTATCCGCATCAAACTCGCCTCGGAAGGTAGCGGAAAATGGGAGGAGAGCGGTGGCGATGCAAGCAAGTTCGGCCTCACATCGAGCGAGTTGCTCGAAGCACTCGACCTGCTCGACAAATACGACATACGCGACTGCCTGCGCCTCATACACTTCCACATAGGTAGCCAGGTAACCAAGATACGACACATAAAGACAGCCCTGCGCGAAGCATCACAATTCTACGTGCAGTTGCACAAGATGGGCTTCAAGGTAGAGTTTACCGACATAGGTGGCGGTCTCGGCGTCGATTACGACGGCACACGCTCATCGAGCAGCGAGAGCAGTGTGAACTACTCTATTCAAGAGTATGCCAACGACGCAATATACGCCATGGTCGATGCAGCCGACAAAAACGGAATCCCCCACCCCAACATCATCACAGAGAGCGGACGTTCGGTGTCGGCACACCACGCTGTGCTCATATTCGAGATACTCGAAACAGCCGTTCTGCCCCAGATGGACGAAAATTGGGAGGTTGGCCCCGAGGACCACGACCTTGTAAAAGAACTTTACAAAATTTGGGACGACCTCGACCAACGCACCATGCTCGAAGCCTACCACGATGCACAACAGATACGCGAAGAGGCATTAGAGCTGTTCAGCCACGGTATTGTAGACCTCAAAACCCGTGCACAGATCGAGAGCATGTTCTGGTCGGTTACAAGAGAGATACTCTCAATATCAAAGACCATGAAACATGTACCCGAGGACTTCCGCAAATTACAGAAGCTCATAGCCGACAAATACTTCGGAAACTTCTCGCTCTTCCAAAGCCTCCCCGACACATGGGCAATAGACCAGTTCTTCCCCATAATGCCCATACACAGGCTCGATGAACGTCCCGACCGCACATGCACCATTCAGGACATGACATGCGACAGCGACGGCAAAATCACCGAGTTCATAAACTATAACGGCAAGGCCAACTCGCTGTGCGTACACAAGGTAAAGAGCACAGAGCCCTACTACATAGGCGTGTTCCTCGTGGGAGCCTACCAAGAGATTTTGGGCGACCTTCACAACCTCTTCGGTGACACAAACGCCGTGCACATAAGCGTAGACAAGGAGGGTTACCACATAGACAAAATCATAGACGGAGAGACCATAGCCGACGTGCTCGACTATGTTCAGTTCGATGCAAAACGCCTTGTACGCACCTTGGAGACATGGGTAACCAAGTCGGTTAAACAGGGGAAAATATCGCTCGAAGAGGGCAAAGAGTTCCTTGCCAACTACCGCTCGGGGCTCTACGGCTACACATACCTTGAACCTTAAACCACACAAAAAGATGCAGAAAGAGAAGATAACCATTATAAAGGTAGGCGGTAAAATAGTCGAAGAGCAAGAGTCGCTGTCGGCACTGCTCGACCGCTTTGCCACAGTCACAGGAGCAAAGGTGCTCATTCACGGTGGCGGTCGCTCGGCAACAAAGATAGCCGAAAAGCTGGGCATAGAGAGCAAGATGGTAAACGGCCGACGCATAACAGACAAAGATATGTTACAGGTAGTTACCATGGTATATGGCGGGCTTGTAAACAAAAACATTGTTGCGGGCTTGCAGGCACGTGGCGTGAACGCACTCGGCCTCACAGGAGCCGACTGCAACATAATAAAAGCACATAAACGCCCTGTGGGCGAGGTCGATTTTGGGTTTGTGGGCGATGTAGACCATGCCGACGGCGAGATGCTGAGCAAGCTCATAGAACAAGGCATCGTACCCATTGTGGCACCCCTCACACACGACGGCAACGGCAACCTGCTCAACACAAATGCCGACACCATGGCAGCCGAAACAGCCAAAGGTCTGTCGAAACTATACGACGTAACCCTCATGTACTGCTTCGAGCACCCCGGTGTCATGCGCAACCCCGACGATGCCGACAGCCTCATACCCACAATAAACAAAGAGAGCTACAAAGAGCTACTTGCCGACGGTACCGTAAGTGGCGGTATGATACCCAAGATAGACAACGCCTTTAACGCCATAGACAACGGAGTAACAAAGGTCATAATAACAAAAGCCGACGCCATAGATGGCAGGAACGGCACACACATCGTAGCATAATGCTAAAAAAGAGCACTCTTTCTCACCCCATATACGGAACAATAAAGATTACACACGACACAAGGGCGCGTCGCATAATAATGCGTGCGCGCCCCGATGCCATATACATTACCCTCCCCACCACCGCCGGACAACAAGAGATAGAGAACGCCCTCAACAAATTCGGCAACAAACTGCTTGCACAGCAAAAGAGAGAAGAGCACAACAACATAGAAGCCGGCTACCGCATAGATGCCCCACTCTTTAAATTCGGCATAGAGCTACACGATAGCAACAAATTCATACTCAAAGAAAAAAACGGAGAAAACACCCTGCTATGCCCCGAGAGCACCCCACTCGACACCGCAGAAAAACAGGCGTGGCTACGCCGTGTAATTGTAAACTGCATGCGCAAAGAGGCTACAAAAACCCTGCCTGCACGCCTGCACAAACACGCCAGCAACCACAACCTCAAATACAAGAGAGTGACCATACGCGACAGCCACTCGCGCTGGGGCAGTTGTAGCAGTAACGGCACTATAAGCCTCAGCCTCTACCTCATGCTGTTGCCCACCAAACTCATCGACTATGTCCTGTTGCACGAGCTCTGCCACACCGTTGAGATGAACCACAGCACGAGATTTTGGGAGAAGCTCAACACCCTCACAGGCACAAACGCCAAACTATTGAGGGCCGAATTAAGAAAACACAAAACAGCACTATAAATTTTCCCCGAGCGAAGAGTTATGAGTAAGGTGGTTTTTTCTTTATTTTTATCGAAAGTTATGCCTGAAAAAGATCGTCCATATTTATTTTTGCTATAATATGGTCGCTGTACATTCCGTCTTTCATACCAAATGTGGTAATCATTGTTGGAATGATACTGCTACGAGTTCCTGTAACATCTTTGAAAGCTTTGATTCGATTCTGTATTTTAAGGAACTCATCTTTGACCCATCGACTTCGTTGTTTGCTGTCGGCACAGCCGGTGCAACATTTAAACGAAGGAGATAACCGCAGGGAAAGCCCTACAATAAAAAAAAAGAGAACCGTGCGCGGTTCTCTTTCGGTGGGCCATCTAGGGCTTGAACCTAGGACCTCCAGATTATGAGTCTGTTGCTCTAACCAACTGAGCTAAAAGCCCGAGTATCTCCTTTTGAAATACGGTGCAAAAGTAATACATTTTATTTATCAAAGCAAGGTTTTTCCAAAAAAAAATATATCTTCGCAGTAAAGATTGTAAAAAACAGGTATTATCGGCTATATTTAGACATGAAAAAGAGAAATCTCATATTCGACCTTGGCGGTATTTTACTCGACATTCACCCCGAGCGCACATTCGAGGCATTTGCATCGATGGGCATAGACAAGGCTCTGCTCACCGAGAAATATACGTTGGCCAACACAACCATGCTTGCTTATGAGATGGGCAACATATCGTCGGCCGAGCTGTGCGACTATGTAACAACCCTCTTGCCAGCGGGGGCTGAACCCATGCAACGCGAGGAGCTACACAAACGCATAGCAGATGCATGGTGTTCGCTGATAGGCGACCTGCCCTTGTACAAGTGGCAACGCCTCACCGAGCTTATGTCGGCCGGGCACAACATATACCTGCTGAGTAACACCAACGAGATTCATTGGAGAGAAATAGCCAAACAAATCAACGCACTCGAAGGGCGTCCCGTGGAAAGCTACTTCACCCACATATTTCTCTCATACGAGATGCACATGTGCAAACCCGACGAGAAGATATTCGCCCGCGTGCTTGAAGAGGCCGGCCTGCAGGCTTGCGACACACTCTTTTTCGACGACTCCCCCGCCAACTGCGAGGCAGCTCGAAAGGTGGGCATAGAGAGCGTGCTTGTGGAGAGAAACTCGGCTTGGGGCGATTTTTTGTTGAACGATTAAAGAAAAACACATATGGAGATAATAACCAACATCGATAACATAAACGTGGTGCCCACAGCCGCCACCATAGGGTCGTACGACGGGGTGCATCGCGGTCACGTCGCCATGATAAAAGAGTTGCGAGCCAAGGCTTTTGAACGTGGCTTGCCTTTAACCGTAATAACATTCAAATATCACCCCCGCATACTCTTCGGTGCCGAAAGCGAACCTTTTCTGCTGACAACAAACAGTGAAAAAACAGCTCTTTTGGAGGCACAAGGTGTAGAACGCTGTGTTCTGCTCGACTTTGACAGCTACATGGCATCGATGAGTGCCGAACGCTTTATGAAAGAGGTGTTAAAAGAGAAGCTCGGTGTAAAGCTCTTGGCCGTGGGTTACGACCACCACTTTGGCCACCCGCAAGAGGGCGAAGGCATAGACGAATATATCGCCTATGGCGAGAAGATAGGCATCGAGGTGTTTCAAACAACAAAGTATACACCCAGCGCAGGCAAGGCCAGCTCCTCGGAGGTGCGTCGCGCGTTATCGGCAGGCAATGTGGATATTGTACAGTCGCTCCTCGGCCGTCCATACTCAATAGAAGGCGTTGTGGGGCACGGAGCCGCCCTCGGACGTGAGATAGGCTTCCCCACAGCCAACATAATACTAAGCGACGAGATGAAGATGTTGCCCAAAGATGGTGTTTACGAGGTGGCCGTAACCGTTGCCGGCAACCGCTACAAGGGCGTTATGAACATAGGCGTAAAACCCACGTTGCAAGGAGTCAATCTGCGCACAGCCGAGGTTCATATAATTGATTTTTCGGCCGACATATATAAACATAAGATATCGGTAACCTTCCTGCGACGCCTGCGCGACGAGATAATGTTTGCAGGCATCGACGAACTTCGCTTGCAGATAGGTGTCGATGTCGCCCGTGTAAAACGTGGCATCTAAACACCCTTTTGAACCTATAAGAACAAAAAACATGAGTAACCGGGCAAACACATTAAGGCTCTTTGTGAAGATAGCAAAGCTTATAAGCTATTTTCTTATATATCAATTTGTCTTTCTCACCGCCGGCCGTATATGCAGTTACCTCGCCTACATATTCTGCGTGGGCGATGTCACCTTCGCCCTGTTTGAGAGCGAGCCGTCGGCCCTCATGACACAATATGCCACACAGGGGGTAGCTGTCGGCATGTTTCTCTCGTCGCTTGCGATGATAACCCACTTGCTTGCTTTTGGATATGTTAAAATACCGCGCGGGTTCTTGAGCGAGGTAAAGAAAAGAGTTCTTCTGCTGTCGGTGCTCTTTATCGGTTGCATGATGACCACATTCAATATACTTGCTACATGGTTAGGGCTCGAAAACAAACTCGAAGATACCTTCGACTACATAATGAAGAACGACTTTGGCGTTTTCACCATAGCCGTGCTTGCACCTGTGCTCGAAGAACTTCTTTTCAGAGGAGCCGTGCAGGGAGCACTCATGCGCTTTTTTAAACACCCATGGGCAGGTATTTTGGTCGCCTCGCTACTATTTGGAATAATACACCTCAACCCCGTACAAGTGTTCTATGCCACATGCTTGGGCGTGGGCTTCGGGTGGCTGTATTACCGCACCGGCAGTCTTTTGCCGGCCATATTAGGGCACATTATAAACAACTCGTTGGCCGTAATTGCCAACCTGCTGTACGGCTCAGAGATGAACGGGCATACAACAGGCGATGCGCAGGTTGATGCAAGCATGGTTCTTGGAGCAACCGTCGCGATGCTGGTTTTCGCCTGGGCAATAGATCGCATACAACCAAGCGTGCCACAGCCCTTGCACGATGCCGACGAGGAGACTTAATTTAAGGCACGACAGCCCCGTTTCTATTTTACTTATACAACAAGAACAACTATTAATAGAGAAAAATATTCGATTTAATCTCCTAAAATAGTAACTTTGCAAAGTTGGAGTGTAATAAAATACAAAACTGTTTTTATGATATTTTTTACTTCGGGTAATATCCTTTTTATAGGTTCCATACTTATTTTTTGCAGTATACTCATAACCAAAGCAGGTGGTCGCTTCGGCATGCCCACCTTGTTACTCTTCCTTGTAGCAGGCATGCTCTTTGGCAACGACGGCTTAGGCATTCACTTCGATAATATGGCGCAAGCTCAGTTTGTGGGCATGGTGGCACTCTGCATCATACTGTTTACCGGTGGTGTTGAAACAAAGATAGATGATATAAGACCCGTTTTCGGGCCGGGGCTTACACTCTCCACGGTGGGCGTGTTATTGACAACCCTGTTTACGGGCGCATTTATCTTCGGGCTCTCAAAGTGGAGCCTCCTATCGTTGGAGCTACCCCTTATAACATGTTTTCTGCTCGCCGCAACCATGTCCTCGACCGACTCGGCAACGGTATTCAACATTCTTCGCGGGAAAAACATGCGCTTGAAGAACAACCTGCAACCATTGCTTGAGCTCGAAAGCGGAAGCAACGACCCCATGGCCTACATAATGACCATAATGCTCATTCAGCTTGCACTCACCGTGGGCGACTCATCACTATCGACACTTAACAAAAACGAGCTGTTGATAAGCTCTCTGAGCACTCTTGTGCAACAGTTTGCATCGGGCGCGATGATTGGAGCCGGAGCCGGTTTCTCCACCGTGTGGATAATGAAAAAGGTAAACCTCAACAACATACCACTCTACTCCATAATGCTCATGAGCATCGTCTTTTTTACCTTTGCCGTGACAGACATGCTTGGAGGAAACGGCTACCTTGCAGTATATATTGCAGGTATAATTGTGGGAAACAACAAAATGAGCAACCGCAAACAGATTGTAGCCTTCTTCGACGGCCTCACATGGATTGTGCAAATAGGCATGTTCCTGCTCCTCGGGTTGCTTGTCAAGCCCTGTGAGATGTGGAAAACAGCAATAGCCGCACTGCTCATCGGCATATTCATGATGGTAATTTCGCGCCCGTTAAGCGTTGTAATATCACTGCTACCATTCAAGAACATAAGCGCAGCCTCAAAGGTGTTTGTCTCTTGGGTGGGGCTCAGAGGTGCCGTACCCATAATATTTGCAACATACCCTGTTGTGGAACATATCCCCGGTAGCGACTCCATCTTTAACATCGTATTCTTCATCACCCTCCTATCGTTGGTTTTGCAAGGCGGAACAATCACGGCAGCAGCCAAAAAGCTCGACCTCCTGTTACCCCCTCTGCCGAAAAACAACTTTAATGTCGAGCTACCCGAAGAGGCCGGGGAGCTGTGCGAAATAACCATCACACCCGAGCTCCTCGAAAGCAAAGGCGACACACTGCAATCGTTAGATTTGCCCAAAGGCGTTCTTGTGATGCTTGTGAAACGCGGAGAGCAATATATGGTGCCTAACGGCTCTTTAAAACTCGCCGAGGGAGACCACCTGCTCATGGTTGCAGAAACCGATTATAAAAAGTAACATTTACAACCACCACAAGCAACAAGATAAACGACAGCGAGCTCGCTGTCGTTTATCTTATAATGAGCCAAAAGAACATTTGCTCCAACACCCGGCAAAACACAAAAGAACACTTTTTAAACAACCCGCTTGCATATTTCACTTTTTTTTCTCACTTTTACAAGGAGTATGCACAGCATAAACAGGTACTTTGCAAGCCAGCGCACGCAAGAAAGAAAAGAAAAATATTAACTAACTAAATATCAACAACATGCTTAAAAGATTTTACTTGTTATTAGCAGCGATTTTTGCGTTTACAGCCATCAACGCACAATCGCCGACCTTCTCGACCGAGGAGGCACCTGTATGGTATTACATACAGTTCAAGACAGGTGGTGCCATTTTGGGAGACCAAGGCGCTGGCAACAACCTGAAAACCATGCAAGCAAGCGAAAGCCCCAACCAATGGGCACTTATTGGAAATTCAAGCAATTTTTACCTGAAAAACCGCTGGGGCAACTACGCCTACTTCACAGGAAGCCGTTTCACAGCAAGTGCCACAAACAAAACACAGCTGAAGCTTATTAGCAGCCCCAACTACAACGGCTACTTTGAAATTCAACGCACAACCTCCTCGAGCAGTATGAACCAGTTTGGTGGCGCAGGCACAGGACGAGAGCTTGGCGAGTGGACAGCAGGTGACGTAAACAACCCCATCTCGTTTGTAACAGAGATGCCCAAGCCCGAATTTGACATATTCAGCTACGAGGACAGCCCCAGATACCACTATGTACAGTTTGCCAACGGTGGTAACGTGTTGCAAGACAACGGTAGCGACACCAACATAACAACAGCCAAACTAGGTATCGACAACGCAAATCAATGGATATTCATCGGTAGCGCAAACATGTTCTACATGAAGAGCCACAATGGCAACTATGTATATTTCGACGAGGACGTTTTCAAGACATCGGCAACAGAAAAAACAGCCCTGAAGCTTGTGAAAACCGGAAACGCAACCTACCCCGGAACATACGAGATTAAACGAGTGGGACAAGAGAAGAGCATGAACCAAAACGGTGGCACAAAGGTGGGTGTAACCATATGCGAGTGGAACGCCGGCGACGCCAACAACCCCTTGACCATCTGCTCTACAACCCCCACCATGCCCGCGTTCAGCACCGCCGAGGAGGAAAACTGGTACATAATAAACTACCTGACCGCTAAAATGTTTATGTCGAGCAAGCTGACAGCAGGACACCCCTCTCTTGTCAATCCCGCGATAAAAGAGGAGGCCCTTTGGAAATTTATCGGAACAGAGGAGAGCTTCCAGATACAGAACAAAAACGGCCAGTACCTCACCGTTGCCAACGACTCAGTTTGGTTGAGCGATGCAGAATATGAGGCCGGCTGGAAACTTGTAGCCACATCGTACAACAGCCTCGCCTACAAATGGGAGATACACTCGGCCGACGCTTCACTCAAAAAGAACAAGCTGAGAGGAAACTTTGCATTAAACGGCAAGATAGGCGGTATGACAATGCAGAGCTCATTAAGGAGCGGATACTACCCCGTTGAGATACTCACAACCGACGATATAAAAGCCAACTACGACGATGTATACGTTACAGGTATAGAGAACTACACACCCAAAAACAAACACACATTGTGGTATACCAAGCCTGCAACACTGACAGGCGTGTCGAACAAATGGATGGAGTACTCGCTCCCCATAGGTAACGGACAATTTGGTGCATCGCTCTTCGGCGGTATACAGCGCGACGAGATTCAGTTCAACGAAAAAACCCTGTGGAGCGGTGGTCCCTCTCAGTATGGTATCTACGAGAACTTTGGTAGCGTATTCATCGAGGATATGAGCTACGAGTTAGGCTACGACGAAACAACAGGAGCAACAGACTACTATCGCCAGCTCGACCTCGAAGAGGCCAAAGGAACCGTATGCTACAAGAACAGCGATAAGAGCGTAACATACAAACGTCATTACATCGCCAGCTACCCCGACAAAGCCGTCATAGCACGCTACGAGGCAAGCGAGGAGGGCAAAATAAGCCTACGCTTTACCATGAAGAGTGGCGAGCCTGGCATAGTTGCAAAAACATCGTACAAAGATGGTTGCGCCATGTTCAGCGGTTCTTTGCAGACAGTGAGCTACGCAGCACACTTGCAAGTTATCCCCGAAGGCGGTAAAATGACAACCACCGACAAGGGCATTTTGGTTGAAAAAGCCAACTCGGTAATGGTGGTTCTTGTTGGTATTACCGACTTCGTAGCTGACCAGGTATCACACGTATCGGGCCGTAAAGCCGTTCTACTCGACGACGCCGCCACACGTGCCGAAAGCGTAGCATCACAAAGCTGGAAAGCCCTGTTAAGCAAACACATTGCCGACTACCAGCAGTACTACAAGCGAGTATCCTTCAACATAGCCGGCACCGAAAACATAATGCCCACAAACGAGATGGTAGATGCATACAACGCAGGCACCATGGAGGGCAACCTCATGCTGGAGCAACTATACTTCCACTTTGGTCGCTACCTCTCAATATCATCGTCACGCGGAGTAGACCTCCCCAACAACCTCCAAGGTATATGGAACAACAGCTCCAACGCTCCCTGGCACAGCGATATTCACGCCAACATCAACGTACAGATGAACTACTGGCCCGTAGAGCCCA
This sequence comes from Bacteroidaceae bacterium, assembly GCA_045631905.1. Classification (GTDB taxonomy): domain Bacteria; phylum Bacteroidota; class Bacteroidia; order Bacteroidales; family Bacteroidaceae; genus HGM04593. Next base: position 61,497 of record JAZQVO010000003.1, on the reverse strand, counting down.
CCAACCTGAGCGAGATGCACGTGCCCTTCCTCAACTACATAATTAACGAGGCCGCACAGCCCGAGTGGCAGAACCGAGCAACCATCGCCGGCGAGACACGTGGCTGGACCTGCTTGACCGAGAACAACATCTTTGGTGGCATCAGCGGTTTTGCACCCAACTACGTTATTGCCAACGCATGGTACGGCACACACTTGTGGCAACACTATCGCTACACACTCGACAAAGAATACCTCAAAAGAGCATTCCCCGCAATGCTCGGAGCCGCACAATTCTGGGCCGACCGCATGGAGCTTGCAACCGACGGCACATACGAGTGCCCCAACGAGTACTCTCCCGAGCACGGCCCCGGTAGCGAGGACGGTGTAGCACACGCACAACAAATTGTGTGGGAGGTCCTCGACAACACCATCAAAGCCGCCGATATACTGGGTGGCGTTGAGGCAGGCGTTATCACCGCCGAGGATTACGCCCTCATAACCGACCGCTTTGCCAAGATGGACAAAGGTATAGCCACAGAAAGCTACACAGGCGACTGGGGAGCAACATATAACGGCGTTTCCACAGGTAGCAAAATTATCCGCGAGTGGAAGTACAACAAGTTCACTGCCTCGAACGACAGAGGGCACCGTCACATGTCACATTTGATGGCACTCTACCCCTTCGGGCAGATTACACCCAGCAGCAAGTTCTTTGAGCCCGCAATTAACTCGATGAAGTTGCGTGGCGACGAATCGACAGGTTGGTCTATGGGCTGGAAGATTAACTTGTGGGCACGCGCATTGATGGGCGACCGCTCACACACAATCCTCAAAAAAGCATTGAAACACTCAACCTCATACGGTACAAACCAGTATGCAGGAGGTATCTACTACAACCTATACGACTCACACGCACCCTTCCAGATCGATGGAAACTTCGGTGCATGCTCAGGTATCGCCGAGATGCTGTTGCAGAGCCACTCCGACACATTGCAGATTCTTCCTGCGTTGCCCACAGCATGGCCCGCAGGCGAGATTAATGGTTTGAAAGCTGTCGGCGACTTTACCGTAAGCACAAAGTGGGAGAACAGCAAGGCAACAGAGATTGTCATCGACAACAACCAGGGACAACCTCTCTTTGTAAACTACCCCGGCATAGAGAATGCCACAATCTATGTTAATAACACTGTTGTTACACCCGAAAAGATTAACAACAATGTTTACAGAATACCAAGCGGAGCAAAAGACCGAGTAAGCATCTTCTTTGGCGAAGTTCCCACAGGCATCGAGGAGACCACAGCCGACACGAAAGAGGGCGACAACATAGTTTACGACCTCATGGGACGCAAGGTAAACAGCACCATAAAAGGACACGTTTACATAAAGAACAAACAAAAGTTCATCGCAGAGTAAAACATAACGACAAAATACCAACAACAAGGGCCGGCAAAACCGGCCCTTGTTGCGTTCCAAGAGTATTAAAAGGTTTAAATTCCAAAGTTAAACATAATATTTGCAACCCGATTACCAAACTTCCACCCATTCTTACTATATTTGAGACTGCAAATAATTTTAACAAACACACATTTATATGACAACACCTGCCTTTATCGACATACTGAACATATGGAACAACAAGCCAAGCTTGCGCATGGCCATATTCATTACAGCCGGAATAATGCTTGTGTACCTTGTAGATTTCATTACAAGAAAAGCGGTTATACCATCAATAAAAACCATCACAGAGAGAACAAGAACCAAGTGGGACGATATTCTTCTCAACGAAGACATCGTAACAAACCTGTTCAGGATAATACCACCCATAATAATGATTATGATTATGCCCCACCTGTTTGCAAAAGAGGGCGACACATACTATTGGTGCAATAAGATACTGAACATCTACATAACCATAATGCTCATAAAATTCTCCTTCTCGGTTCTGAATGCACTATATAACATCTCTAACGAGAACAAAAATTTCAGGAACACCACCCTGAAAGGAGTTTTTCAAATGTTCAAGATAATATCGGTGTGTATAGGAGGTATCATCATAATAAGCCTTGTGATAGACAAGAACCCATCGAATGTGCTCACAGGGCTTGGAGCCATGGCAGCCGTGCTCATGCTCATATTCAAGGACCCTATAATGGGACTTGTGGCAGGCGTACAGCTATCTATAAACGACATGTTGCGCCCCGGCGACTGGATAACCCTCCCTAAACATAATGCCGATGGCATGGTGATAGAGGTAACGCTCACCACGGTAAAGGTTCAAAACTGGGATAAGACAATAACCACTATCCCGCCATACATTCTTGTGAGCGAGTCTTTCCAAAACTGGCGCGGAATGTTCGACAGCGGCGGACGACGCATAAAACGCTCGATATACATAGACATGAACAGCGTAACCTTCTGCACCGACGGACAGATGAAGTTATTTGCCCAAAAGGGGTGGCTCGAAGGCATGGAGGAGACGGGTGGCAAGGTGGTAAACCTTTCGGTTCTGAGAAACTACCTGAGAATTTACCTCGAAAGCCACCAGAAGGTAAACACAGATATGACACTTATGATACGCCAGCTACAACCCACGGCACAGGGCCTGCCACTTGAATTATACTTCTTCTCGGCATCGACTCAATGGGTTTCATACGAGCACCTGCAAGCCGAGGTGTTCGAGCACCTGCTTGCGGTTATACCCGACTTTGGCATAAAGGTGTTCCAAGCTCCTGCCGGCTACGACCTTTCAAATTTCATGGCCGACAAAGAGTAACACACTATACCGCTTTTTAAACACACAATCCCCGTCACATATGACGGGGATTGCTTTCTTTGTAAAAGGGCTGTCGTTTTTGTTTGGGTTTATCTAACCTGACAACAAACCTGTTTCTGTATTCAACTATAAAAACCTATCTTAAAAGAGCCTCTACCAACTGTTGCATAGAGGGGATATCGCTCTCCTTCATGCGCGAGCGTATGGTTACCATGGGCTCCACAATCTCAACAGCCTTCATCTCTTCGAGCATGGAGCGCATCACTCGACCTGCCGAGGGAGCCCACGAGCCGTTCTCTAAAAGGGCGACCTTGCGATTCTGGAAATTCTTTCCTTTGAGGTGATGCAGAAAATCGGCCATGGGAGGGAACACTCCTGCATCGTAGGACGAAGCACAGAGCACCATGCGCGAGTAGCGGAAGGCATCTTCCACAGCCTCGGCAAGGTCGCAACGCGAGAGGTCGGACACGGCAACCTTCTGTGCGCCTGCCGAAGAGAGCATCTCGGCAAGGCGTTTGGCGGCAACGGCTGTGCCACCATGTATCGAGGCATAGGCAACAAAGACACCTTCGGTCTCGGGGTCATACTTGCTCCATGTGTCGTAAAGCCCTATGTAATAACCAAGATTCTCTTTGAGCACAGGACCATGCAACGGGCAAATAATTTCAACAGGCAAGGTGGCGACCTTCTTCAACAACATCTGCACCTGAGCACCATACTTGCCACATATATTAAAGTAGTAGCGACGAGCCTCGCAAGCCCACTCCTCCTCCACCGAAAGAGCACCGAACTTACCAAAAGCATCGGCCGAGAAGAGCACCTTATCGGTAGCATCGAACGTAACCATCACCTCGGGCCAGTGCACCATGGGAGCATGGAGAAACTGCAATTTATGCTTGCCGAGCGAGAGCGTGTCACCCTCCTTGACAGCCAGCGAGCGAGCCGAAAAATCTACACCCTCGAAGAATTGTGGCAACATCTGCACAGCCTTGGGCGATGCCACAATGCGCAACGAAGGGTACTTTGCCATAGCCTCGGCTATGAGCGAGGCGTGGTCGGGCTCGGCATGGTGCACAATAAGATACGATGGCTGGCGACCGGCAAGAGCCGTTTCAACATTGCTCCACCACTCTGTTGCCATACGCGCGTCGGCTGTGTCGAGTATGGCTATCTCCTCGTCATCTATGAGATAGGAGTTATAAGCCATGCCGTTAGGCACTATATACTGGCTTTCGAAGAGGTCGAGCGTGGCGTCATCTACACCTATGTATTTAATTGTGTCTGTTATGTTTTGTATCATATATTAAAACCCGTTCAATTTATTACGGAAATTATTTACAATCTCGGCGCTGTGGGTTGATATCTTCTTTATATCAACTGTTTTGAGCAGTTTCTCCAACTTGGCAAGGCTCTTTTTATCGCCTCGTTCCATGGCCTCGGCATAGAGGATTTTATATTTTTCAAATTGGCGGATACCCTGCACGAAACGCTCCCAACGCACCGAGCTTATGCTGTGTGGATAGATAACATATGTGTCACCGGCAGGCCATGCTGTGAAACGAGAGTCCTTTTCGGGCTCAACGGTCCAGCTGTTATAGGCCCAGCGAAGATAGCCGTCGAGGTCCTTTGCAAGAGCCTCTAATGCTATAAACTCGGCATCGGCAGGGGCTGTAAAGGTAAAGAGATTAGGGTACTCGGCCGAACAGCATGTGTAGAAGGTCGATACCTTGCCCTCGGCGCGACGACGTGCCAAAAGTTCGGGTGTGTAGGCACCATAAGCAAATATGTCGAGGCAATAATCGCTTATTTGCGCCTCAATCTCGGGGTGGTAGTTACCCGCCATAGAAATTTTCATGCCGGGCGCATACTTGTTGATAACTGCTATTGCCGCCTGCATCTGGTGCAAGCTACGCTCGTCCATGGAGATAAATGTCTTTTCGAACCACCCTTTCTCTTTCAAGTGCTTGGCAAAAGCCTGCAACATACCGCCCCAAAACTGTTCATAGGCAACCTCTCCGGGTGCACACTGCACATATTTGTGGCTGTGGGTTGCCTGGTCGTAGTAACGGAACGATAGTTTCCATGGTATCATGGAGAAGCATGTAATCTCCTTGTCCACCCCGCAACCCATCATGAACTCAACCCACATGTCAAAGATGGTAAAGTCGTAGAACCAACTGCCGTCGGCCTTTTTAACCCATGTAACCATACTGCCAAACGGGTCGTATGTCTGCCCGTCCCAAGGGCGATCGATAAGAGTGGCTGTGATAGCCTTTTGACCTGCCGAAGCAAGCTTGGTCATGTAGGGGCGCAACTTATCAAAATGTTCGGCCGACCATGGTTCAACACCATGCACACGGGCAACGGCATAGGGGTTCTGCCACAGGTCGAGGTGAAATTTCCACTCTTTGGGTGAGGGAAGGGTGCGCGAGAGCACCTTCACGTTATAGCTCATCACAGCCTTGCTCCCGTCGCACTTAACCGTTACATAACCCTTGTATGTTCCGGGGAGAGCATCGGCCGGCACATTTACTGTGAGCCACAAACCATTATTGGTCGATGGAGCAAGCACAAGAGGGTTGGTGGAGGTTATTCTATCGGCCGAAAGGTTTTCGCCGTGTGCATCTACCGCATGCTTTCCGCAACCGGTGAAACGGTCGGTTATGACATCTTGCACAAAGCCTCCGACGACGTTTTCGGCCGATATTATGTTTTTACCGCATTTAAGGTCGCTAAAAACATACTCGACAGCCTTTTCGGCACCTCTGTTTTTAACGAGCAACTGAAAGTTCACACTCTCGCCACGCCATGCAACAGCACGGTTTACAGCCGTTGCAGAGACATCGCCTCCTATGTTACGCTCGTAGCGACTGTCGGTTGTTCCCCACTGAACAGAGAGCTCGCCCCCTGCAATAGTCTTGCCATACACACCCTGCATAAGCAACAGGGCGAGGATAAAAGAAAACACCTTTCTCATAGTGTTATTCTTGTTTGTTTGTGAATGTCATAATGCCTGTGTAAACACCATCGACCGCTGTTGCCGTGTAGCGCAGGTAGCCCATAGGGAACGATAGTGTCATGCAAATTTCATTACCTGCAATAGTGCATTTAACACTATTCATGGTATAAGCCTCTGTTTTGCTATAAGCAGAGCCCATCATTGAGATTTCGGGCACAATAACCGCACTATAATAACTGCCCTCGGCAACATAAGCTATACCGGGTATACGTATGTTCATAGGTGGCATGTTCTGTGCAAAAGAGACGTTATTAAGTGTTACGGTGAGTGCCGAACCATCGCCAAACTCGGCTACGCTGTTTGTGCCGGGAAATTCCTTAACAATAACCGCAGGAACATCGGCAGGAGCATCACCCTCGGGCGATGTAACAGTTGTCACCCCCTTGTAGCCGTCACCTTCGGGCACACCATGGAAAGCTATCTTGCCCAGGTGCAAGTAACATTGAAAAGAGAGAGAGGCATCGGCTGTAATCTCACCCGAAAAGTCGTTTATTGTATAGGCCTCGAAAGGACCGACAACCCCACCAAACTCAACTTCGGGAACCACCTCGGCGGACATGAGCAACAACTCCTCACCCGAGGCATACACCGGAACATGTGGCAATATTATATCCATCGCGGGCATACGTTCGGCAAATTTCGCGTTTTTCATAATAATTGTCGCAGTTGCATCATTATTATGAACCACATCGCACACAGAGCCCTCCACCTCGAAGACGTTGTCGGGTGGCAGAGGTGCCCCTCCATCATCACTTGAACACGATGCAAAGAACATCGTCGTAATTACCGATAAAAAGAGTAATTTCTTCATAATTATTTATTTTACAAATTTACATAAAAGGAGATTCCTGCCGTCAAGGGCTTACCCATGGAGAAAAAGTCGTTACCGATGGAACGAAAATAGAAGGTACGATACTCGCGGTCGAGCAGGTTTTTGCCCCACAAGGAGAGGCCAAAGTGCCCCTTCTCCCAAACAGCAGAGGCTTGTAGCAAGCCATAGAACGACTGCGACAAGCTGTTTGCCTCGTTCCAATATATACGTCCCACTCCGTTCCAGCCCACGTTGAGCACCAGACGGTTGGCAAACGAGCGCGACACGGGAACATGATATGCCACATTCAGCGACATGGTCTCTTGGGGGGCATAAGGGAGATAGTTTCCCGAATAGTCGTTATCGCCATCGATATAATTTTCAAATGTTGCATGGGTGTAACCGTAAGCACCATCGACCACAACATCGCCCACACGGTAGCGCATGGTAAGCTCGGCACCATAGCTCTTGGACTTGCCGGCGTTCGACATCATGCGACCTGTACCCGTTTTAGGCAACACGGTAACCTGCTGGTTATGGCAGGTTATATAGAAGAGCGATGCACTTATATTGAGATTGCCATCGAGAAGCGACAGATGCGTGCCCAGCTCATAGTTCCAGCACTCTTCGGGCTCGTACTTTGTGGCCGAAGCATCGCTATCGTCGGCAACGCCCTGCATGTCGCGTATCATTTTGTTTTGCAAAATGTCGGAAAAGAGTTGCGTGTTGAAACCTCCCGCCTTGAAACCTTTGCGGGCAGATATATACACATTGCCATACTCGTGGTTATAGTTTACCGAGACACCGGGTAACAGCTCAAGGGCATCGACCTCCTTACTGCCTTTAAAAACGGTGGAGAGAGGCTCGTGGTTCTTGTGCCCGGGTATTGTATAATGAATAAGTGAGTGGCTGTGATAGTCCATGGAAGAACGTTCAAAGTCGAACCTTACGCCGGCTTTAAAATCGAAAGAGCCCAAGGTGTAACCAAGTTGCGTGTAACCGGCAACGCCATATGTGGGTATTTCGAAACTATCCTCAATATCAAAAGCCTTTTCGTCTACTATGTACCACGATGGCAAACGACCTGCTATGAGCTCGCTGACACCATACTCGTGAAAATGTACAGGTGCCTCCATCATAAGTTGCTTATAAAAGCCGAACACACCTGCAAGCCATGTAAAAGGGGCATCGTCGTGCGACTTTGCCACAAGTTCCTGCGTGAAAACATGCTCACGCTGTGCCTGCTCCATGGTAAAATAGTCGGCAACAAGAAAGTCGTTGTCGAGGTGCATCTTGTCGTCGGTATATTGGTATGTTGTGGTCGATGAGAGGGTGAAATTATCGAAGAAACGCTTGACCACAAGGGAGTTACTCAAATTGAAACGGGTGTAGTTGCAGGGCTCGTTATAGGCAACCGGCAAGAGATGTCCGGTCGAAGCATCGAGGTTGCAATAGGCCCAACCACCTTCATCGGTATACCCCATGGTAAAGGTGTTGTCGATACTCCACATGTCGCGTGGCAACCACTGAAAACGCATACGAGCCGTGGTATTATCCCCGCCATCACACTTTCCGCCAACCTCCATGTTTTCGAAAAAGCCGTCGGTGTGGTTATAAAAGAGACCTGCCGACCAGCCAAAATTTTTCGACGGCGAAGCGTAATGCGATGCTTTCAGACGCACCGTGTTCTCGTTCCCATACTCCAACATGAGCCTTTTGCCTTGGAAATTAAGCGGAGAGAGTGTAGTGATATTTATTGTGCCACCTGTGGTGTTACGGCCGTAGAGAAGACTTTGTGCCCCGCGCACTACTTGCACTTTGTCGATGTCGAAAAGTTCAAAATCGTAATTATTTTTGTTCATCACCGGCATTTGGTCGATGTTCATGCCCACCACCGGCTGGTCGATGCGCGAACCAAACCCCCTCACATACACCGACGAGGTCATACGCGAGCCATAATCGGGAACAAAAAAGTTGGGCGCAAGAGAAGATATCTCTTTCACGGCATTTATGTGACGCTCTTCAATATCCACACGCCCCACCGTTGTTGCCGAGAAGGCCTGCTTGTTGCTATCGTCGGAGATTTTCATCGAAGAAACCACATCTATCCCTGTAAGCATAACAGAATCGACAGGCGTAGCCGTCGATAGAAAAAACAGGGAGATAAATGCCGACAAAAGGTACATAAGATTTGTGTGTGTTTTATAGTGCAAAGATAATAAAAAAAGCTTTGCTTTTGTCACTTTGTAGTTAAATAGTCTAAACAAAGAGCCCGACACACAAACACACACGCACTAATATGTGTAACAACCATAATCGTTGTCAGCAGGCAATAATTCGTGCAACAACGGAATAAGCACTTTTTTCACAATCTCGTCGTTCAAGCGATGCTCACCATTGAACCAACGACAACGCTCCTCACCATAAAGGCTTACCATGAGAGGCTGAAACTGCACCACCGGATCTTTGTCGCCAAACAGCCCTATCACAAGCTCCTTTTCCTGCTCGTTCACACCGGCAAACTGATTCTTTTCCATGAGTTTGAAACGCTCTACAATATTCTTGTCGATACGAAACTCTGTTGCACCGTCTTTGCGTTTCGACATATATTTGTTACGCCCCATCTTGCCGAAGAGCAACGAGCGCGACATCTCGAACGAGGGGTTTACAACAATGCGTGGTACTCCCCACAGCTGTTGTGTGTACATGCCACCCATGGAGGTGCCCACCACAATCTCGGGTTTCTCCTTTTCCACGATGCCCCGCAAGAGTTCAAGAGCCTCAAAAGGGTCCACGGGCAGGTCGGGAGCAATAACCTCCCAACCTGTCATATACCTGCGAAGGTTCATGACTGTACCCGAGCTCCCCGACGAGGCAAAGCCATGAACATACATCATTTTACGCCTTTTCATCGCTCTTATGCTACATTATTTAATGGCATTTTCAAGATTCTTTTCTATCTCCTCGTCGCTGATGGTGTAGTTGTTAAGACTGCCCGAGATAAATTGGTCGTAGGCTATCATGTCCATCAACCCATGGCCCGACAAGCAGAAAAGAATAACCTTCTCCTCGCCTGTCTCCTTGCACTTTTCGGCCTCGGCAACAACCGCGGCTATCGCGTGGCACGACTCGGGCGCAGGCACAATACCTTCGGCCTTTGCAAAGAGCAGACCGGCGTTGAAAGAGTCGAGCTGGCTTATGTCGGCTGCCTCCATGAGACCATCTTTCAACAACTGCGAAACTATAACTCCCGCACCGTGGTAGCGCAAACCTCCCGCATGAATATTGGCAGGTTTAAAATTGTGTCCGAGCGAGAACATAGGCATCAAGGGTGTGTAACCAGTCTCGTCGCCATAGTCATAGCAGAAACGACCGCGCGACAATTTGGGGCACGATTCGGGCTCGGCGGCTATGAAGCGTGTGTTTTTGCCATCTTTTATATTGTGACGCATAAAGGGGAAGGCAATACCCGAAAAGTTAGAACCACCACCGAAACAGCCGATTACAACATCGGGATATTCGCCGGCCATGGCCATCTGTTTCTCAGCCTCCAAACCTATGATTGTTTGGTGAAGGCTCACGTGGCTCATAACCGAGCCCAGAGCATATTTACAATTTGGTGTTGTGCGTGCAAGCTCCACCGCCTCGCTTATGGCTGTTCCAAGCGAACCTTGATGGTTGGGTTGCATGGTGATAATATCTTTTCCTGCACGTGTGGACATTGAGGGCGAGGGGGTAACCTGAGCTCCGAAAGCCTGCATCACACTGCGACGATAGGGCTTTTGCTCGTAACTTAACTTCACCTGGTAAACAGCACACTCCAACCCGAAGGCTTTTGTTGCATATGAGAGAGCCGCGCCCCACTGCCCGGCTCCTGTTTCGGTTGTTACGTTTGTTGTACCCTCTATTTTGCAATAGTAGGCCTGTGGCAGCGCCGAGTTTAGCTTGTGCGAACCTATAGGGCTCACACTCTCGTTTTTAAAATATATGTGAGCAGGTGTGCCAAGGGCTTTTTCGAGACCGTAGGCACGCACAAGAGGTGTTGAACGATAGTAACGATACATCTCCTGCACAGGTTCGGGTATATCTATCCAAGCATCGGTGAAGTTAAGTTCTTGACGAGCCGACTCCAACGAAAGCAACTTCGACAGCTCCTCTACCGTAACAGGCTCGTGTGTCACAGGGTCGAGCATGGGTTGTGGTTTGTTCACCATCTCGGCCTGAATATTATACCACTGTGTGGGTATCTCGTTTTCTTGCAAAAAATAGCGTTTCTGTTTCATGAATTATATATTTTATCGTTTTAATCAAAGAATAATGTAAAAAAGAAGGACCGACCTCGTGAGGACGATCCTTGTATCTTATAAACGGCATGTTCACAGACACGGGAGAGCTACTCACGAGTTAATATTCGAGAGTCGCCACCACCAAAATCTGTTTATACCGTATGCCATAATCGTTTCTGTCTGTTATAACTATCACTTTGCGAAGATATATATAATTTTGTTCTTCACAAAAATTTACATGCAAAATATTAGAAGCTGTTTAAATTTATCTGCTAAGCCCAAACAACTTTTTACTACTCGAAGTAAAAGGTGAGCACCACCATTTTGGTCACAACTTTATCGACCGACTGGGTGAACTTCAAATAATTCTCGTCTAGCAGGTCCTTGCGGTCTTTGTCGAGCACATCGACAAGGCTGAATGCAAATTTAAGCTCCGGGATAAGTTTAAAGAAGGGGAGGTAAAAGTCGCAACCGAAACCGACCTCGAACATGCAATCGAACTTTTTAAACAGTATAGGACGTTGCTTTTTAACCGTAAGATTCATCATCGGGGCAATACCCGTCGTAATATACGGACGGTAATTATTGAAACGCTCGGCCGACATCTTTAAATGCAGGGGCAACGCAAGATAGGTTGTCTTCACCTGCTGTTTCTCTTTTGCATTTGTGTTCTGCTCACGAAACCTTATGGTATTCTGACCAAAGTGCAGGGTGGGCAAAGCACGCAACGAAAAGTGCTCGCCCAAGCGAAGGTCGGCAAGCACACCAACCGTAAAGCCAGGGTTATAGGTCGCAATATCGGCATACCACTCTTCGCCGGCAGGTGTCACAAAGCCGTTATTCATAAATTCCATGTCCTGCATGTGGGCACCCACAAAGAAACCATAATGCAGGCGACGATAGTCGATGTATGGTTTGTTCTGCACCTTGCGTTCCTGTGCAAAAAGAGCAACAGGCAACACCATAAACAACAATATATATATAATTTTTCTCATCTCTTTTAAACAACGTCTATTAACGCGCGTTATTGTAGTGCGAAGATAAAAAAAAGGGTTAATATGTGCAAATTGTAAAAATATGTTAAAAAACGCGTTTTATTTGATACCATAAGACAAAAAGCAGTATCTTCGCTCACGGATAATACAATTTTAAATTTTATAACTATGGCTTACGTTATTTCAGATGACTGCGTTGCTTGCGGTACATGTATCGACGAGTGTCCTCAGGGTGCAATTTCAGAGGGCGAGAAATACTCAATCAACCCCGAGTTGTGCATCGACTGCGGTTCTTGCGCAAGTGTATGCCCCTCTGAGGCTATTCACGAGGGTTAATTAAAGCAACCCATGCAAAAACAGAAAGAGGTCGACTAAATCTTTGGTCGGCCTCTTTTGGTTGTTTTATGTGTAACATACAAAAAAGTGAAGCAAAACGGTGTTTATTCAAAAAAAACGGCAAACATGAAACTTCTCATTCACATAATATTAAAATCTGTTGTTCTAACAGTTATAGGTATCTTGGTATACCTTTTCTTCATAAATTTCATTGCTTAACCGCATACAACAAAAAAGCTCCGATGCACATCGGAGCTTTTTTGTTGATATATTTAAGTTTAATAGTTCTCAGGTTTAATTTGGAAGTATGCTTTGGGGTGAACACATACGGGACACACCTCGGGAGCCATCTTTCCAAAGTGCAGGTGACCACAGTTACGGCACTGCCATACACAATCGTTGTCGCGGCTGAATACCATGCCACCTTGTACGTTCTGCAACAATTTTTTGTAACGCTCCTCGTGTGTAGCCTCAACCTTGGCAACAGCCTCGAACATTGCGGCAATCTCCATAAAGCCCTCCTCTCGAGCCTCCTTTGCCATAGTGGGATACATATCGGTCCACTCATAGTTCTCGCCTGCGGCTGCGTCTACAAGGTTCTCGGCTGTGCCACCGATACCATGTACAAGCTTAAACCACAACTTGGCATGCTCTTTCTCCTGGTCGGCTGTCTCCTGGAAAATAGCTGCTATCTGCTCAAAACCATCTTTCTTTGCTTTACTTGCGTAATATGTATATTTATTACGTGCCTGGCTCTCACCTGCGAATGCTGCCCACAAGTTAGCTTCGGTCTTTGTTCCTTTCAATGACTTATCCATAATTCTCAATTTATTTGGTTAATTTCTGCAATTATCGTAATTATTTAACAAATATGCAATACCCTTATAAAATATAGTTCTTAATAATTATTAAAACAAAACAGAGCCATTAAAGTTCACAGACGTGCTCCACGAAGCACGTCTGCGTATCAACTGTTTTACCTCTAATATATTACTTGCACGAACCGGGGCAACGAGGCTTAATCTGCTTAAAGAAGTCGTTACCTTTGTCATCGACAAGAATAAATGCGGGGAAGTCCTCTACCTCGATCTTCCAGATAGCCTCCATACCAAGTTCGGGATACTCCACGCACTCGATGCTCTTTATATTGTTCTGCGCAAGGATAGCGGCAGGACCACCTATCGAGCCAAGATAGAAACCACCATGTTTCTTGCAGGCATCGGTCACCTGTTGTGAACGGTTACCCTTTGCCAGCATAATCATTGAACCACCGTTCTCTTGGAAGAGATCGACATACGAGTCCATGCGACCTGCTGTTGTGGGGCCCATAGAACCGCAAGGCATGCCGGCAGGTGTCTTTGCAGGACCTGCATAGTAGATGGGGTGATCCTTTATATATTGGGGCAGACCTTCGCCACGGTCGATGCGCTCTTTGAGCTTGGCATGTGCAATATCGCGACCAACGATAATTGTTCCGTTAAGCGACAGACGTGTTGCTATGGGGTATTGAGAGAGCTGTGCACACACCTCTTTCATGGGGCGGTTGAGGTCTACACGAACAATATCACCCTCGCCGGCATTACGCAACTCCTCAGGTATGAGTGTTGCAGGCTGGTCGTCGAGTTTCTCTATCCATATACCATCTTTGTTTATCTTCGCTTTGATATTACGGTCGGCCGAACAGCTCACGCCCATACCAACGGGGCAACTTGCACCGTGACGGGGGAGGCGTACCACGCGAATATCGTGAGCAAGATACTTACCGCCAAACTGTGCACCAAGACCTATGCGGTGTGCCTCGTCGAGCAACTGTTTCTCGAGCTCTATATCGCGGAAAGCGCGACCTGTCTCGTCGCCTGTTGTGGGCAAATTGTCGTAAAAGTGAGTAGAAGCAAGCTTCACGGTGAGAAGGTTCTTCTCGGCCGATGTACCACCGATAACAAAAGCGATATGATAGGGGGGACAAGCCGCTGTACCAAGGCTTTTCATCTTCTCGACAAGGAAGGGAACCAAGGTCGCAGGGTTCAACAGCGCCTTTGTCTCTTGGTAAAGATATGTTTTGTTGGCCGAACCGCCACCTTTTGTAACCATGAGGAAACGATACTCCATGCCCTCGGTAGCCTCCAGGTCTATCTGTGCAGGGAGGTTGCAACGGGTGTTTACCTCGTCGTACATGTTAAGAGGTGCGTTTTGGCTGTATCGCAAGTTCTCTTGTGTATATGTGTCGTACACACCGCGTGCAAGAGCCTCCTCGTCGCAGAAGCCGGTCCACACCTGCTGACCTTTCTCGCCGTGAATAATTGCGGTACCTGTGTCCTGACACAAAGGCAACAAACCTTTGCATGCAACCTCGGCGTTGCGAAGGAAGGTAAGAGCTACATACTTGTCGTTCTCGCTTGCCTCGGGGTCGGTGAGAATTTTTGCAACCTGCTCGTTGTGCGAACGACGCAACATGAATGAAACGTCGCGGAAAGCTGTGCGCGACATAAGTGTCAATGCTTCGGGGGTTACTTTGAGGATAGGTTTACCCTCGAACTCGCCAACAGACACGCCCTCTTTGCTGAGGAGGTAGTACTCTGTGGTGTCTGCGCCCTGTTGGAACATGTGGGCATACTTGAATTCGGGAATTGTTGCCATAATTTCTGTTTTTACATGTTTGACAATTATTTTTGTTACTGTTCTTCGTCGTATGTTTGATAGAGAAAATCGTTATAAGGATACTTCTGCACATGTAGCTCGCACACACGCTTATATATAGCCTCTTTGAGATTTTCTATATTTTGTTTCTCGCGGGCCGAGATAAACATGCAGTTATCGGCTAGTTGCGACATCCACGATGCTTTGAGCTCGTCGAGGGTTATATTCTCTTTTGTTTTCGGGGTGAGGTCGTCCTCCTCCTTTTGCACATAGGTAAAAGCGTCTATCTTGTTAAAGATTACCATGGAGGGCTTGTCGCCACATTTTAGGTCGGCAAGAGTCTTGTTCACCACAGCTATCTGGTCCTCAAATTCGGGGTGCGACACATCGACCACATGCAACAAGAGGTCGGCCTCGCGCACCTCGTCGAGGGTCGATTTAAACGACTCCACGAGGTCGGTGGGAAGTTTTCTTATAAAACCAACCGTGTCGGACAACAAGAAAGGGAGGTTCTCGATAATTACCTTGCGCACCGTGGTGTCGAGTGTGGCAAAAAGTTTGTTTTCGGCAAAGACCTCGCTCTTGGCAAGCAGGTTCATGAGTGTCGATTTACCCACGTTGGTGTAGCCCACAAGTGCCACACGAATGAGGCGACCGCGGTTCTTGCGTTGTATCGACTTTTGACGATCTATCTGTGCAAGTTGCTCCTTCAACAACGACATGCGACCAAGGATTATACGGCGGTCCATCTCGAGCTGTGTCTCACCGGGACCACGCAAGCCCACACTGCCACCCTTACCGCTACCTGAGCCACCACCCTGGCGTTCGAGGTGGGTCCACAAGCGTTGCAAACGAGGAAGCATATATTTATATTGCGCAAGTTCCACCTGCACCTTCGCATGTGCCGTCTGTGCACGCATGGCAAAGATATCCAATATGAGCGACGTGCGGTCGAGAATCTTTATCTTTAACTCCTTTTCTATGTTACGCAACTGCTTTGCCGACAACTCGTCGTCGAAGATAACCATACCTATCTCGTCATCGGTATCCTTTCTCATCTCCACAAACTCGGCAAGTTCGGCAAGTTTACCCGTTCCCACGTATGTCACCGGGTGTGGGTGGTCTATTCTCTGTGTAAAGCGTTTAACCACCTCGGCACCTGCTGTTTGAGCCAAAAATTCAAGCTCGTCGAGGTACTCGTTGGTTTTTCGTTCATTCTGTGTCGATGTTATAAGACCGACAAGAACAGCCGTCTCCTTTTTGGTGGTAGATATTACAAATTCTTTCATCAACTACGTTCTTTCTATAATCTTTTGCTAAGATACTATTTTTTATTCAAACAACCATTACCGGCACAAAAGTTCCGCCCGTCATCACACAAGCGCACGATAACAACCGCCGGCAACAGCCTTCACATACCCCTTCATCTCCATATCGAAAAGCAACGGCATGAGCACATTTACAGGCATGTCGGCCTTTACAACAAGAAGGTTAATCTGCATGCCGTCGTCCGATTCTTTAAGCAACCTCATCACCACCTCCTCTTCGGGGGTAAAGACGGGGAACAGTTCCCTCTGTTGTTGATTTTTGGTAACCTTTTCGCTCCAATTCATCGCCTCGACAAAATCGTGGGCCGATGTTATGAGGGTTGCACGGTTACGCGCCACAAGTTCGTTACACCCGCAAGAATATTGGTCGTTCACACGACCCGGGAAGGCGAAACAGTCGCGCATGTAGCTCTGCGCTATGGAGGCTGTTATGAGAGAGCCACCTTTTGATGCCGACTCTATAACCACCGTGGCATCGGCCATGCCGGCTACTATCCTGTTGCGTTGCACAAAGAACGGCGGTAGGGGGTTGGTCTCGCTCATAAACTCTGTGAGCAGGCCTCCTCCCTGCTCTATCATCTTTTTGGCTGTTGCACGGTGCATCTGCGGGTATAGGCGGTCGAGCCCGTGAGCAAGAACACCCACCGTGGGAAGACCGGCCTCCAGCGCGGCCCTATGTGCACAAATATCTATCCCATAGGCCAAACCGCTGACTATGAGCGTGCCGGGCAACAGCCGGGCAAGGTCGTTCACAAAACCGCTACACAACCCCTTGCCATACTCTGTTGCATGACGTGTACCCACTATCGACACCACATGGGGCGCATTAAAGGGAATATCGCCGAGCGAAAAGAGGACTATCGGCGCGTCGCAACACTCAAAGAGGCGCGTAGGATAGTCGCTGTCGTTAAGACAGGTTATCTTTATGCCCTTCTTCTGCACAAATTCCAGCTCACGCTTCGCCCTCTCCTGTATGCCTCTGTCTTTCAGCTCATGAACAAGCGAGGGGGAGAGCCCCGGCAATATATCTTCGATGTAGTCGATATTATCGAACAGCTCCGAAGCACTGCCTGCAATATCTATTATCTGACGAAGGAGAGCAGGCCTCTGTACCTGCACTCGTGAGAGCGCAAGTATAGCGACCTGCTCATTTATATCGGCATTATAACCCACTAATTTACTTCAAGATTGATTTGAAAGATTCGTTATTTACGTATTTTGCAAATTCGAGGTCATTCAAAGCCTTCTTGGCGAGTGAGGGGTCGAGCTTTACAGCGTTTTTGAGGCCGTCGTATATGAGCGAAGCATTACCTGTGCGTGCACCAAGAACAGCTTTTATATAGTGTGTTGTTGCATCGGGCGACTTAATTGAAGCCAAAGTCTCCTTTGCCTCGCTGTAACTGCCGTCGAGCAACTGTGCAAGAGCTGTGCTGTTTGAGGGGTTCTTCTCGAGCAGGTATGCGGCACGACCATAAAGACCTTGTGCTATGTAAAGGTGGCCTAAGGCCTCGTCACCAGCTTTTGAATTTGCACCGACAGCCATATAAGACTCGGCTGCGGCAACGTTGCCCTGCAAAAGTTCAAGATAACCAAGGTTGATATTCACCTCGGGGGCGGTTCTGTCTATCTTGGCAGCCTCGGCAAAATAGTTGGCGGCCGTTGTGTAATCACCGGCATTATAAGCAATAACACCAAGGTTGTTGTAACCGCGATAATCCCCGGGGTAGAGTCTTGTGGCAACGGTGTATATTTTTTTCTGCTCCTCGATGTTGTCGGTAAGTATTGCCGAGTAGAGAATCTCCTCCAAAGAGAGCACTTTGGGGTCGGCCGCAAACTGTGCCTGAATCTCCTCGTCGGAACGACCAATAAGCTGGTAGTTCAAAGTGATGCGTGCACGACGCAACTGGGGAAGAATTTCGTCGGCAAGGTCTTTGTAGACCGATGAGATGTTTTTTATCTGTTGCTCACGCTCCTCGGGCTCGTTGTACATAGACAACACGCGAAGGATAAGCTCTTTATCGGGAAGTTCCGACTGTGCTACAAGTTCCTTGAAACCCTCCCAGTCTTCGGCTGTATATTCTGTGTCAATAAAACCGTCAAGCTTGGCCTTGTCCATCTCCTTCTTTACAAATTTCTTTGTACTCTCTTCGCGACCTGTGGCAATATCGGCATTCAAGTACATACCACCGTCGGGAGAAGCGTAAGCCGATACCTCCACATTATCGACAACCTTGTTTTCAAGGTCCGAGGCAATATCGTTCATGGCAGTCTTTATGTCGTCTATAGCGGCGCTTTTAAGCTCCGACGCACGGAGGTTGGTCTGCTGAATAAGGAACATTATGTTGGCCTCCTTAGCCTGCTTGATAACACGCTGGAAAGCGTCCTCGCCTATTGCTATGTTTGCATTCTTCGCTGTTGTGCGATAGAGCTGTGATGTAGAGATACAGCCGTCGGCCACCTTAACCTCGGGGAGAGTGTAGGTTTTGTCGCCCTTCTTCACATTAAATTTAAGGTAGAGGGCCGCCTTTTCCATAGCGGGTACATAGTCGAAAGACATCTTCATGGTAAAGTTACCACCCTTGTCGTAAAGGATTGTACGGTTGTTTCCACGCACCTTTTCACCCTGGAAAGTCACAGGCTCGGCTGTTGCTTCACCACCTTCGTATTTAAGAACGGGAGTTATTGTAAGTAGCGACTTTTTGTTGAAGAATTTTGCAGGGAACTTGCCGTCTATTGTAACGGGGATAGTAGTACCCTCAACTTCAAGAACCTTGGGAGTTACTGTAAAATACTCGGCAGGTAGTTCGCCCATCTTTGAGCTACACGAACATAAAAGAACTATCACCAACGATAGCAAAAAAGAGATTTTTTTCATTGTTTTATATAAGATTGATATAATTAACCTAAAATTTACGCGAAGATAATTTTAATAATTCATATTACAAACACAAAATCACTCTCATTATTTACTTTTTTAAAAATTTCACAACTTAGCTTTGTTGCGAGGGTGATGTTCTATAATCTCTTCGCGCAGACGGGTGCGGTCGATGTGGGCATAAATCTCTGTGGTGGCAATACTTTCGTGCCCAAGCATAGCCTGTATGATACGCAGGTTGGCACCACCCTCCAAAAGATGTGTGGCAAAAGAGTGACGAAAGGTGTGGGGGCTCACAACTTTTTTCACGCCTGCTGCTACGGCAAGCTCTTTCACCATGTGGAACACCATTATGCGCGACAACGGTTTTTTGAGACGGGCGCTCACAAAGACAAAGTTCTCGTACCCCGGTTTTATGGCTATATGGTTACGCTCCTCGAAGTAAGCCTCCAACTCGGCTATCGCACGCGAAGATATCGGCACAAGGCGTTGCTTATCGCCCTTTCCGGTAACACGAATAAACCCTTCGGAAAGGTAGAGGTCGGACATCTTCAAAGCGCATAGTTCCGACACACGCAAGCCACAACTGTAAAGCACCTCTAAAACAGCTCTGTTGCGCTGTCCCTCGGCTTTTGAGAGGTCGATGGAGTTTATCATATCGTCAATCTCCTGCAAAGTGAGCACCTCGGGCAGACGCATACCAATCTTGGGCGAGCACAACAGCTCCGTAGGGTCCTCCTCTATGAACCCATCGAGTTTCAAAAAACCATAATAGGAGCGCAATGACGACAATATGCGAGCCTGCGAGCGTGGCGAGATACCAACCTCGGCAAGAGCCTCCAAGAAGGGTGCAAACGAAGCAAGGGTAACTTCGAGCTCCCCCACCCCCTGCTCCTCCATGAAACGGGTAAACCTATCGACATCGCTCATATACGCCTCTACGGTCTTGGGCGACAACGATTTTTCGAGACGAAGATGTATGCGATAGCGGTCGATGGGCGATTTCGCCCTCCCCTGCACGCCTCCACTCTTCTTTTCCTCCTTCTGCATATATCCTTTAACTTGAACTTTGTGCGAAAGTACAAATAAACCACAAAAAACCCAACTTTTTGCACATGACACAAATATAAAAAGGCCGACACAGAAATTCAATTTCTCTATCTCGCTAAATTATTGTATCTTCGCACAAAATTAATAGAAACCATGAGTATCGACAGCAGGCTCGACGAATATATTGCCGAACACAGTAGCCCCGAGGGAGAGTACCTCTACAACCTGTACCGTGCCACAAACGTGGAGATTTTGAACCCACACATGGCCTCGGGGCAGGTGCAAGGTCGTCTTCTCAAATTACTTGTAAAGATGATTCGCCCAAAAAGGATTCTCGAGATTGGTACCTACACAGGCTATTCGGCCATCTGCATGGCCGAGGGGCTTGACGAAGGAGGTAAAATATTCACATTTGAGATTGACGACGAGCTCGAGGATTTTACCCGTCGTTGGATAGAAAACTCACCTGTTGCCGACAAAATTGTTTTTACCATAGGCAGTGCACTTGAAACAGTGCCCACGATGGGCGAAAAATTCGACCTCATATTCATCGACGGCAACAAACGCGAATATACCGCCTACTACGAGATGGCACTCGAACACCTGAACGATGGCGGGTGGATTCTTGCCGACAACACCCTATGGGACGGCTGGGTGATAGACGAGAAGCGTCAGGACGCACAGACAAACGGGGTAAGAGCATTTAACGACCTTGTGCGCGACGACGAGAGGGTGGAGAAAGTGATACTGCCTCTGCGCGACGGATTGACAATAATAAGAAAAAAATAGATTAATAAAATGGACAGTACAAGACAGAACAAAATTTCGCGTCTCATACAAAAGGAGCTTAGCGACATACTGCTGAAACTCGCAAAAGAGACACGTGGCATAATGGTATCGGTGAGCGTTGTGCGCGTAAGCCCCGACCTCGGCATTGCAAAAGCATACCTCAGCGTGTTCCCCTCGGAGAAAGGCAACGAGGTTGTAAACCACCTGAACGACAACATCAAAGCAATAAGATTCGAGCTTGGCAACCGTGTACGCCACCAGTTGAGAATTATCCCCGAGATTCGTTTCTACATCGACGACTCACTCGACTACATCGAGAACATCGACAAGCTGTTGAAAGATTAAGATAACCGTTGTATGAGCCTGTCGTTCTACATAGCAAGACGATACCTCTTCTCCAAAAAGAGTCACCAGGTTATAAACATTATATCGGGAGTTGCCATAGCCGGGGTAACCCTCGCCACAATAGCCATGGTGTGCACGCTATCGGTATTCAACGGGTTCAAGGAGATGGTTGCTCAACAGTTTACGCTTTTCGACCCCGACATAAAAATAACCGCCACGGCAGGCAAGGGGTTCAAGATCGACAGCACGCAACACTCTGCCATCGCGCAACTTAAAAACGTCGAGGTTGTAACCCTCGCCGTCGAGGACAAAGCCATGGTGCAATACGAAGGACGGCAGATAATGATAAACCTAAAAGGCGTTGAAGATAATTTTGCCAAGCTGACCGACATAGAGAGCGCCATGCGTGGTAGCAGCAACTTTCTTTTGCACGACGACATAAACAACTATGCCCTGCCGGGTATAGGGCTCATAAGCAACCTAAATTGCGGGCTTTACCATGTAAAACCTTTGGAGGTTTACGCTCCACGCAGGAACGGGCGCGTGAGCATGAGTAACCCTGCATCAAATTTCCGCACAGGGAGACTGCACTCGTCGGGTAGCACATTCATAGTGAACCAACCGATATACGACGACAACTATCTGCTCACCTCGATAGAATTTGCAAGAAAAATATTCGGCCGTAACACAGACGAAGCAACAAGCATAGAGATTAAAACAAGCAAAACAGCCAACCCGGCCGATGTAAAAGCCGAAATAAAAAAAATACTTGGTGAAGGCTATCTCATAGAGGACCGCTACGAACAGCAGAAGGATATATTCAAGGTTATGAACATAGAGAAATTCATATCCTACATATTCCTCTCTTTTATTCTGCTCATCGCCTGTTTCAACATTATCGGCTCGCTCTCGATGCTCATTATAGAGAAGCGTAATAACATGGAGACGTTGAGAGCCATGGGTGCAACAGACAAAACAATATCGGAGATATTTCTTTTCGAAGGCTCCATGATCTCAATGATAGGAGCCGTAGGCGGAACCATAATAGGCATATTGGTATGCCTCCTGCAACAAGAGTATGGTATTATAGGCCTTGGCGGTGCTGCCGACGGTTTCATCGTCGATAGCTACCCCATGAAGATGGAGTTGCAGGATATTGCAATAGTCTTTGCCACAGTGTTCTTTGTCGGGATAACAGCCGTGTGGTTACCTGTAAAAATTTTAACCAAAAGGTTTATCTAAAATAGAGAGTGCGACTTAATTTTAAGTCGCACTCTCTATTTTAGATATGTCACCTGCAAAAAAGCTACTCGCTCAGTGTAACATGCTCAACAGTAATCAGCTGTTCGAGATAACGCGAGGCCTGTTCCTTGAAACGGTTATCCGACTCCGTGGTGCAAAACACTCTGCTACCACCCTTTGAGCAGAGCGCGTCCATCTCGGGGTGACGGGCAAGATAGTCCTTCAACGAGGTTGCCACCGCCGCGCCCTGGGTAAGCACCTGCACCCCCTCGGGCACATATTGCTTTATTTTATCTATGAGCATGGGATAGTGGGTGCAACCAAGTATTATTGTATCGATTTGAGGGTCGCGAGCCAACAGCGCATCGATGTGACGTTTTATAAAATAGTCGGCACCGGGGCTTCTGTGCTCGTTGGTCTCGACAAGCGGAACCCACATGGGGCATGCCTCCCCCGACACTTTAATTTCGGGGTAGAGCTTTGCAATCTCCAAAGGGTAGGAACAAGATTTTATGGTACCCTCTGTTGCAAGCACGCCTACATGACGGCTCTTTGTAACCTCTCCTATTATCTCCACCGTGGGACGAATGATACCGAGCACCCTGCGCGAAGGTGCAATAACCGGCAGGTCCTTTTGCTGAATACTGCGCAACGCCTTTGCCGAGGCTGTGTTGCAGGCAAGTATCACAAGGTGACAGCCACGAGAAAAAAGATGCTTAACACATTGACGGGTAAAGTCGTATACCACATCGAAGGAGCGTGTCCCATAAGGGGTGCGTGCGTTGTCGCCAAGATAAAGGTAGTCGTACTGTGGTAGCAGCTCCTGTATCTCACGATAAATTGTAAGCCCGCCATAGCCCGAATCGAAAATTCCTATGGGGCCGGGCAAGAGACTCTTTTTCATGGTGTCACTCATGGCTATCTATTATTCTATAACAATTTCGGCATTTTGTACAGGCTCCTGTTCCTTGACAGCCTGCATGGGGACCGGTTCTACGGGTGTTACCTCCTCGCTTTCTGCATCGGGTGTTACCTCCTCGCTTTTTGCATCGGGTGTAACCGAGCCCGGAGCGAGCATCTCCTCTATAACAAGTTCTGTTATGCGACGACTGTACTTGGGATTGACATACCTGTACACGCCTTTATCTATATCTATCGCATAGGCAAGCTCCTTAACCTCGCACACCCTCTCCACAGCCTCATCGACCTCTTGCATTATGGGTACGAAGAGCGAATCGTGAGCCTGCACAAGCCACTCTTTCAGTTGGTCACGCAACACAACGCTACGGTCCACAAGGTCCTGCAACTCCTTTTGACGCTTGCGCAAGATGGGTTCGGGGAATTTATTCTGGCCCTCGAGAAAGGCTACATAACAACGGGTAAGTTCCTCCTCGCTATGTGCCACCTCGCTGTCGCAACGCTCAACAAGAGCATTATATTCGTCCTGCGCCTGTCTGTATTCGGGAAGAGAGTCGAGAACCTCGTTCATGCTAAAATATCCATACTGCACGGTTTGTGCACAAAGCGCAAAAGGGAAGAGAAGAGACAAAAACAATAATTTACGCATCTTATTCTTTTATAGATATTTATAAATAAGGAAAGGGGAACATAAATATTCCCCTGCCATTATGTTATATTTTTAAATTACTTTGTGGCAACGCCTATACCAAGCTTTGCCTTTACCTTAGCATTAAGGTCGTCGCACAATGTCTCGCTGATGAAGGGGATACCGCTGGCAATATCGAACACGCAGATGTAACCACCCTCGCGGCCCACAGCCTGAATAGCCTTCTGCAATTTGTCGTTTACCTCGGCAAGCTTCTGTGCCTGTGCCTGTTGCAAGTGCTGATAGCTCTCCTGCTCATATTGTTGCATGCGGGTGATGAGCTCCTGCAAGTCACGCTCGCGACGCTGTACGATTGCGGGGGGAAGAGAATCCTTCACCTGCTCATACTCGGTACCTTTTTTCTCAAGTTCTGTACGCAAGCGCTCATACTCGTCGGCATACTGTTTCTGCAATGCCTGCAACTCGTTATTTGCTTTTGTAAACTCGGGCATCACCTGTGCAATCTCGGGTGCGTTCACATAACCGAATTTCTGTGCAAAAAGGCTCATGGGAGCCATAATCAAAAGTAAAATAAGAATCTTTTTCATTGTATTGTGTATTTAAAGTTATCTGTTTAAGTTGTGCAAAGGTAACCAATTAATTCGAATAACCAAGTTTGGCAAGAACCTCATTGCTTATATCGACATTTGGCGAGGCGTATATGATGCTACCAGCCGAGGCGCGGTCAATCACCATAGAATATTTCTTTTGCTCACACACCTCTTTCACCGCATTGTAAATTTCGTCTTGGATAGGTGCCATGAGGCTCTCGCGTTTCTTGAAAAGCTCGCCGTTTGGACCAAAGTAGAGACGTTTGAGCTCGCTCGCCCGTGTCTCCTTGGCAAGTATCTCCTCTTCGCGGGCCACACGCTGTTCGTCGGAAAGGAAGGGCGACTCGCTTTGATATTTTTTGTATAGCTTTTCGGCCTCCTCGGCAAGTTCGTCTATCTCGCCCTGCCAACGTTTCGACTGTTGTGTCATCTGCTCGTTGGCACGCTCGTATGCGGGTATATTCTTTAATATGTACTCCATATCTATGAGAGCAAATTTCTGGGCCTGTGCACCGGCCACAGCCATAAAGGCGAATAGTGCAAATGTCAATAGTTTTTTCATAATCATAAATTTTAAAATTCCTGACCAAGAATAAAGTGGAAGTGACTACCGCTATATTGAGTAGAGCCGAACACATCGTCGAAACCATATGCCCAGTCAAGACCAATAAGACCTATCATCTGCAAGAAGATGCGTATACCCACACCTGCGCTTCGTTTGAGGTCGAAGAGATTGAACTTCGATGCATCGGTCCATGAGTTACCACCCTCGACAAAGGCAAGACCATATATCGTTGTGGCGCTTTGCAACATGAATGGGTAACGAAGCTCCAAGCCCAGACGTGCATAGGCGTAACCCTCGTAGCCATAGGGGGTGAGGCTACCGTTTTCGTAACCGCGCAAAGCCACCATGTCGGTTGCATAGTTGTACGAATATCCGCTCATACCGTCGCCACCCACGTAGAATGTTTCGAAAGGCGACTTTTTGTTGTTGTCGTAACTGCCAAGGATACCAAAGTCGGCACGTGTCATGAGCACGAAATTGTGCTTGCCACTTGTGAGCGAGGTGTAGGTCTTGCTACGGAACTTAATTTTGTAGTACTCTATCCACTTATGCTTCTCGCGGAGCTCGGCCTTGTATGTGGGGCTTTTGGGGTTACGTGCCAAAGAGGCATAATCCTTACCGTCGAAGAGCGAATAAGGTGGAGTGAACGAGGTTTGCAACGAGAACTCCGAACCTTGACGCGGATAGAAGGGGTTGTCGATGGAGTGACGCGACAAGGTTACCGAGAGGTTTATATTATTACATTTACCGTCGGTAATCAGGAAGTACTGCCAATCTTTGAGCGAGTAGAGCTGATAATTAAGCTCGGCCGAAAGGTTAAAGTAGTCGTCGGGCCATTTGAGGCGACGGCCCCAGCCTATCGACAAACCATACATCTTGATGTACTTGTCGGGGTCGTAATACGACGACATATTGTTGTAACCATAGCCGTTGTAATTACCATAACCATAAAGATAGTTGTTGTAGTTGTTATAATAGGCCGAGTTATAATAGCTGTCGGCAACGTCGGTCTGCACAGACATGAACGCCGACACCGAGAAGGAGTTGGGGCGTTTGCGCCCGAACCATGGGTCGAAGAACGATATGCTGTACGACTGATAATACTTTCCGTTTGACTGCGCACTCAGAGTAAGTGTCTGTCCGTCGCCCTGCGGTATGATACCGCGACGCAAAGCACCTTTGCGGAACATGTTACGCATAGAGAAGTTAGTAAATTTCAACGACAACTTACCTATCACACCTGTCTGTCCCCAACCGGCAGAGAGCTCCACCTGGTCGCTACTCTTGGTCTCGAGCCCCCAATTAATATCCACCGTACCGGTCTCGGGGTTGGGCAACACGTCGGGTTTAATGGTTTCGGGGTTAAAATGTCCCATGTTGGCAATCTCGCGATATGAGCGTTCGAGAGCCGACATCGAGAAGAGGTTGCCGGGTATTGTGCGCAACTCGCGACGCACAACCTCCTCGTAGAGACGTTCGTTACCCGATATGCGCACCCTGTCTATCGTTGCCTGCACACCTTCGGACATACGTAGCTCCAAATCGACAGAGTCGTTCTCCACGCTCACCTCTATGGGTAGTATGTTAAAGAATACATATCCTTTATTGTAATACTCGTTCTTTATACCATCTTCATCGGTATAAAGGCGTTTATCCAGCTCTGTCTGGTTATATACATCGCCCGGTTTGAGACGCAACAGGTAGTCGAGATAGGCTGTTGAGAAGACACTGTTACCTATCCACTTAACACTGCGAAGGTAATATCTTTTTCCCTCCTCCATGTTTATGTATATATCTACACTCTTTTCGTTGTAGGGAACCACGCTGTCCGATAGTATTCGAGCATCGCGATAACCAAGCTCGGCATAGCGAGCGAGTATATTCTCTTTATCCTCTTTGTACTTTTCAGGGGTAAACTTCTTTGAGCGGAAAAGAGTGTTTCTAAATGTGCTCCAACGTGTTTTCTCGCGCATCTTCATGGCATACTTAACCTTTTTCAGGGGCACATCTTCGACACCATTGAAATATATGCGGTGCACCTTAATCTTCTCTTTCTTATCGACATTAATATCGACGATAACCTGATTGTCGGCAGTTACGTCGGGGCGTTGAACAATATTTACATCGGCATTATTATAGCCTTTATCCTCGAAATAACTTTTTATTGCGTTTGTGGCGGCATCAACCATGTTGGGGGTAATCTGATTGCCTTTTCGCAAGTTCAGCTTAATCTCCAAGTCCTCGCGCTCACCTTTTTTAATACCATTATAATTTATGTTCGATATACGAGGGCGTTGCTTGAGGTTTATCCCAAGATAAATTTTATCTCCAACTATGCTATCGGCAACTATGCTTACGTCGGCAAAAAGACCATGCTTCCAATAGTTCTTTACGGCTGTTGTTATGGCATCGCCGGGAACCTCCACCACATCGCCAACCGACAAGCCCGAGATACCTATTATAACATAAGGCTCGTAATTATCGACACCCGACAGGTTTATGCCACCGATGGTGTATGTGTGCGGATTATCGGTGTATAGAATCGAAGGGTTTACAATCTTCTTTTGCGCCGACACCTGCATGGTTGCCAACACAGACATTATTAATATAAGTGTTCTGAAAAACGAAGTATATCTCATTTTACTATCCTATTATCATTTTGTAACCTGCTCGCCTGTCAAGCCGTAGCGACGCTGACGTTTCTGGTATTCATAAACCGCCTTGCACAACTGCTCATTATCAAAGTCGGGCCACAGCACCTCGGTAAAATAAAACTCCGAGTATGCACACTGCCAAAGCAGGAAGTTGCTCAAACGCTGTTCCTTACCGGTGCGTATGAGCAAGTCGGGGTCGGGCATGAAGGAGGTCGAGAGAGAGCTGTCTATCAATTTATCGTCAATATCCTCGACTGCCACATCGCCGGCCTTTGCCTTTTCGGCAATACTCTTCACAGCCTCTACTATCTCCCATTTTGCCGAGTAGCTGAGCGCGAGCACCAAAGTCATTCTATCGTTGGCGGCTGTGCGTTGCATGCAGGCTTCGAGACGCTCACGCACATTTTGAGGGAGCTTGCCCAGGTCACCTATGATGCGAAAAGCCACATTGTTTTTCATGAAGAGCTCTTCTTCGATAGACTCAAAAAGCAAAGCCATGAGAGCCGCCACCTCGGCCTGCGGACGTTTCCAGTTTTCGGTCGAGAAGGTATAGAGAGTCAGATACTTAACCCCCAACCTCACAGCATCTTCGACAAGCTGACGCACCGTTGCGGCTCCTGCCTGATGGCCTTGCGAACGTTCCATGCCACGCAACTGCGCCCAACGACCATTGCCGTCCATTATTATTGCAATGTGTTGAGGTATATTCTCTTTGTTTATCTGCTCCGAGTAGTTCATATTGGTTTTATTTTGAAATATTTATTATCAATTATTGCATCTCCTGTATTTGGGGGCTATGTCATATGTTACAAATATCGACAAAAAAGAGTAACTGTCTTTGTTTTTCAGCCCACTGCTCTTTATGCCATAAGGGTCGTTAAGCATAGGTGCCGTCTCCTTCGTAACATCTAAGTCGTCGCTCACAGTAAAACGAAACGACATCTCGCAACCCACGTTCCA
This sequence comes from Bacteroidaceae bacterium, assembly GCA_045631905.1. GTDB lineage: Bacteria > Bacteroidota > Bacteroidia > Bacteroidales > Bacteroidaceae > HGM04593. Next base: position 32,694 of record JAZQVO010000003.1, on the reverse strand, counting down.
ACGTGGTGCAAATTTATATTTTACTCCTACGCCCAAAGGGATATTCAGCGTAAAGACGTTTTTTAATGGTTCGGGAGCATATGTCATGCCCAAACCACCCGATATATATGGTGTGAAACGCCGTGTTCCTTTATATGTAGCACCTTGCCCATAGGCAAAGAAGTTACACTCATACTGCACGCCCAAGTCGTATATATTGCGACTAAATTCAACATCGCCACCGGGAAAACGGTTATCGCCGTCGGCCGTGTTACCCGAGATTTTCGCAAAGGCAAGGTTGGCCTTCAAAGCCATGCGTGGGTTAATGTTATAACGCCACAATATACCACCCATAATATTAGTATTCTGCAAAAAGCCTGTATAGTTGGCATCGCCATAATAACTGCTTGCACCCAGCATGCCACCCCACTCATACTTGTATTCGAGGTCGTCGGCACTAACGTGCGCCACCACGCCAAACAGCATGGTGCTAAGCAAAAGAGCTATTTTGCAGATGTTTTTCATAGTTTATCGCCTGTTTTAAAAAAGCAAACGGTTTATTGCACCCTTCCACACACCAAGTGGTGTAACAAGCCAGATTCTGTTATCCTCTGTTACGCATGTGGCAAAGGGAACCCCCTGCCCCTCCAAGGCTTTGGGCAAGGAGATATTATACTCTTTCGATTGTTTCCAAACTATACCATTATCCTTCGACACAAAGAACGACTCAAAAGGCTTAATATCATTATCGCCCACTCGGTCTGCACCGCCCAAGGCATACAGGGCTTTGTCGTAAGCAATCACCTGCACCCCGCTTAGCGACGGACAACGATAATCGTCGTTCACGACAAATTCAACCCAAGCATCATCGGTCGATAATTTACTCCACACATTCACTTTGCCGTTCTCATCTTCGACCGAACGACCAAACACCGTTGTTCTTATGATATTCTTGTTGGTCTGCAAAGGGGCGCTTGTGTAACTGCAACCATAAAGAGGGAAAGCCGAGGGCAGGGGTTCAGACACCGCAAAAGATGCGCCGTCGGCACTATACATGAGGTTCACACCATCGGTAGCCCAAAGCTCGCTACCCGACACGGCAAACAGGGTTTTAAGCCCCAGCCCCTGCGAAACAAGCGACCATGCGCAAGCATCGGCCGATGAATAAACATCGCCGTTTGCTATTATATAAATCTCCTCGCCAAAGATTATTGCCGAAGAGGGTACTGCGCCCGACACGTTTAATGCCGAAAGCTCCCACGACGGTGCTCCTTCGGCCGACGACACGGCGACAACGGGCTCGCCGGCATCGTTCACACCAAACAGATAGAGCAGACCACCCTTTTCGAGCAGACGCACGGGTGTTATGCCATCGACCACCGCAGGATACTCCTCCCACAAGAGCAGGTCGGGGTCCACCTTGTGCACATTAAGCTTTATGGTGTAATAATTTGTGTAAGATTTGTCGGTAGAGACCACCTTCACGCTCAGAGGGTTGGTAAAATCGACCGAATCGCTTGCCGAGAAATAGATATAATCGCCAAGCTTGGCATCGTAGCGGTAAGGAACACCGGTACAGGTCATGGAGGTAACCACTTTATCAACCTTTGTGTTGTAAGCGATAGAATCGATGTTATAAATCTCCTTCGTTTTTTGGTCTATAACAAACTCAAATTCATCACCCGACACAAGCAGATGCACGATGGTATCCTTCCCATCGACAGTAAAGTCGTGATACGGAACTTCAATATTTCCGATGCCGAAAGAGGTGAAAAAAGCATAAGGCGATGTACCTATCACAACGTCGCCATCATCGTCCCTGCTACACGAAACAGTTGCCACCACAAACGAGAGAACCGCCAAATATATTGCTATATATTTTTTCATAGAAATTGATATAAACATTCAACCTACAAAATTAGCAACATTTTTCGGTTTGAGCGACAATTTGCACTTAATTTATAATATTTTATACTTTAAGCATGTTTTTTTGGTGTTATTAATACTATTTCGTTGCCCGAAAGCATGCTTTTCTCTTCACAAACATCGCAATTAATGCGCGGAGAGGGCACGCCGGCACCCACCGCCAAAGAGGGGTTGCGCTCTACGCGGACAGTATCCCACAGCGAGGCATCTATAAAGCTCTGCAATAATTCGGCACCACCCTCGACAAGAAGACTGTCTATTTTGCGAGCAGCAAGGAAGGAGAGAATCTGTGGCAAAACATCGCACGAAAAATCGAGCACAACATGTTCAATATTTTTACCACGCACACCAACACCCTCACGGGCAGTAAAAACAACCGTCGGTTGCGAGCCATCAAAAAGATTGAGCGAAGAGGGTAACACACCCTCCCTGTCTATCACAAGCCTCAACGGCTGACGGCCTACCCAACAGCGCACGTTCAGCGACGGATTATCGAGCAAGGCTGTGCGAGTACCCACCAAAATAGCATCGTGCCAGGCACGCAAGCGGTGCACGGCAACCAAAGAAAGAGGCGTGGAGATTTTTAACGAAGGCAGGGCCGACGATGTGCGCACGACATCTATAAAACCATCTGCCGTTTCGGCCCATTTTAGAGTAATATAGGGGCGTTTGCACCTGTGATATGTAAAGAATTTTTTATTCAAGGCATAAGCCTCGCTTTCGAGCACGCCAACAACAACTTCTACACCGGCATCACGAAGACGGGCTATACCGCCACCATTAACCTGAGAATTAAAATCGGTAACCCCAATCACCACGCGAGGTATACCACACGAGATTATAAGGTCGGCACAAGGAGGCGTTTTACCATAATGCGAGCAGGGCTCCAAGCTCACATATATCGTTGAGCGTGAGAGCAATGCACGGTCACACTCTTTTACCGAACGCACCGCATTAACCTCGGCATGAGGCTCTCCCGCACGCACATGATACCCCTCGCCGATTATTCTTCCGTCGCACACAATAACGGCACCAACCATAGGGTTGGGCGAGGTGCTACCTGTGCCACAACGTGCAAGTTGCAAGCACCTGTGCATATAAAGTTCGTCGGTATGTGAAAATTTATTCATAAGCAGAGGCTTTTGTTACCACCGTGGCGCGAAGATACAAAAAACATTGTTCACAACGAAACATGCTTAAAAATTCCGTACCACCCTTCTTAAAGTAACCACCACAATCTCACTCGGTACGCAGAAACGCATTTTACGGCGAGAGGTACCCACCCCGTTTGTGGTAATCACGATAACCCCTTCATCGGTTATGTTTCTCCCGCTTAGGAAACGGTTGCCATATTTCGAGTTTGTAACAGGAGCATAAAACCCCAACAAACTTACCTGACCACCATGCGTGTGCCCCGAAAGCACAAGGTCGGCCCCCACGCCTGTATCCTGAGCAAAGTCGGGGGTGTGAGAGAGCACTATGCTGTACGCCCCGGGAGAGAGCCCCTCGACCATGTCGAGCAACGCCTGCGACGGCCTGAAGGAGTCGCCCACGCCGACCAAAGAGAGTGTGTCGCCACCCTGCACAATGTGCACACACTCGTCGGAGAGCAGACACACACCACCCCTCTCCATAATCCCCCTTACCGAAGAGGCGGTGAAACGCCTCTCATGATTCCCAAGCACCGCATACTTACCATGCGCCGTTTCCACCGATGAAAAGGAGGAAAACAGCAAGCCAGCATATTCGGGCGAAGGGGCATAATCGCCACCAAACAGGAGCATGTCGGGCGATAGTTCACGCACCCTGCCAACGAGCTTTGCAAGCCGTTTGGGGGTAAATTTACTTGGGAAATGCAAGTCGGACAAAAAGACAATATCAAAGCCATCGAACGCCGGGGGAACCCTCTCGCTCTCCACCACATAATGCTTGACACGCCCCACGCCACTACCCGACAAGGTTGCCAAGACGAAATTAGCAGCGTAACCGCTGCTAATAACACCATATAACGAAAGAGCCTCAACATAGGTTCGTTATTTTTCAACAAGCACCGTGGCATAAGCCGTGATCCCCTCCTTACGGCCTTCAAAGCCAAGCTTCTCGGTTGTCGTGGCCTTTATCGAAAGCATGTCGGCATCTATGCCCAACACGTCGGCCATAACCTGTTGCATCGAAGGTATATGAGGGTTGAGCTTGGGAGCCTGCGCGGCAACCGTTGCGTCGATATTACCTATGCGGTACCCCTTTTGAGCAAGCAACTCACCTGTGCGACGCAACAAAATCTTACTATCGATATTCAAAAACTCGTCAGATGTGTCGGGAAACTGAAAACCGATGTCACGCAAATTGGCGGCACCCAGAAGCGCGTCACAAATCGCATGTATAAGCACATCGGCATCGGAGTGACCGTCGAGACCATACTCATAAGGTATTTTAATACCACCTATCCACAAGTCGCGCCCCTCTACGAAGCGATGCACATCTATACCAAAACCTACTCTTATCATAATTTAATCTTTTATCTGTTACCAACGACGGCCGAATATATCCTGCAACCCGTCCATGTCGAACGACAAGGAGAAGCGCAATGTTTGGTCGAGAGGGTTGCTCTGTGCAGCCGATATAAGATAGGCACCATCGAGCGAGAAGACACTCATCTTGAAGCCGGCACCCAAAGTATAATACTTTCTGTTACCCTTGTACTCGTTCTCGTGGTGATAACCGGCACGTAACGAGAACTGCTGATTATAGCAATACTCCACACCTATACCACCGTAAATCTCCTTCAGCTCCTCGCTGAAACCACCGGGAGCATCGTTGAACGACTTGAACATACCCGAGATGGGAGAAATATCGTTATACCCCTCCTCGTCGAGCCACGAAGCATATTCCGACTCCAAGCCCTCGGTACCTGCCGTGTACCCCTTCTCCTCGAGAAATTGGCTGTATGTGGGGCGTGTAGGCACCAGCAGTTTGTTTATATCGACACTGAACGATATTGTGTTATACTCGTCTATGGGGTAGAGCAACGAAGCACCCAAACGCAGGTTGGTTGGCAGGAACTCGTTGGTCGAGCCACCATCATACGAAATTTTGGTACCGATATTCGATACATTCATACCAAGACCGAGCAAGCACTCGCGGTTACCTAAAATAACATAATTATTATAATACAGAGCAACATCGGCCGCAAAAGCCTTACCCGGTTCAACATCTTCGTCGAAAGAGTATTGCAGGTCGGAATATATTGCTCGCAAAGCGATAGCCGCAGATAACTTCTCCGACAACAAGCGCGAATAGGCAACATCGAAAGCCATCTCATAGGGTTTTATGGTCATATCGCTGTTGTTCATAATAACCTCACCCAAAGAGAAATATGTGAGCGAAGCACTTACCGACGAATAGTCGCCTATGCGATAGAAACCGGCAAGGTTTATAAGGTCGATATCGTTCACAAGCTGACGCAACCATGGTGTGTAGGACATCGCCAAGCCGGCACGCGCTATATTAAACGGATATTTTGCAGGGTTCCAATATTGCGAAAAGACATCGGGCTCGGTAGCCACACCGATATCGCCAAGCGCACCTGCTCTCGCGTCGGGAGCGATAGAGAGCGATGTAACACCTGTGTAGACAGGGTTAAACTGGTCCTTCTGTGCCCAAGCCGGCAAGACAAGCACCATTATAGCCAGCACAATTAATATTCTGTTTCTGTTCATATCTTATTTTGTATTAATTATCATTACTTATTAACTCTTTTTTTCACTATTTATTGCCTAAGACAACAAATTTTCCTGTTTGTGCAACAGAAGCACCGCCACCCTGTGACAAGGTCACACGATAAAGATAGACACCGCTACGCACCGACACGTCCCAGTCGTATGTACAAAGATTACCGCTCACACCCTTCACAGTATCTTTCCACAGCACCTGACCATGGAAATTAAAGACCTCGAAGGTAACATCGACCTCACTGCCGGGTAAATCATGGGCAAACGTAAAGGTTGCCCTCTGCCCTGCACGTGCAGGAGCGGGCGACATCTGCAACTGAGTGAACGAGGGGGCAAGGCCGGGAACAACCACAAATGAGAGCTCGGCCACCGATGAGTTATTGAACAAATCCCACGCACGCAAAATGAGTTTATGCTCGCCCGGAGCGAGCTCTTTGAGCGACACGGCAACTGTTCCACGGGTGTAATCGCCAACAGATGGCGTGTATACACTATTTAAATTATAGGTGTGCGATGCATCGTTATCCACAATCAGCACTATGTCGTGCCCGACACCTGTACCCACCGTATTTATTCCGTTTTCATCGTATAATTCGGCATATAGATAGGGGGTAGAGTTCACCTTGCCACCAGCGACAAATTCGGGCGAGTTAAGATAGAGCTTAATCTCGGGTCCCATGCCATCGTTGTCGAGCGACGAGGAGGTACCACCCACGGTGAAATTATCGTGCGAACCCTGCGCAAGCATATCCTCCTGCACATTTACGGCAAAAAGGTTGAGTATACCCTTCTCGCCACTATAACTTATATCCATGGGCACAGGTATCGAGAATTTAAAACGGCCATCTTTAATAGAATCGCTACCTGTGAAGAGTTTCTTATTATGTGCCGTGTAGTTAAAGGTTCCCAGCCCAAGATTATCCCTGCACTGAACCTCCTCGGTGCTATCGTAAAGATTTGATGTCAGCACACCTGCATAACCGGGAACAAACGCACCGGAAGCGTCGGCAACATAACCCTCAACCTCAACCGTTCCGCCGGCCGAAATTTCGGTAACTTCGGTTGCCGAAGCGTTATTAAACCTCTCCACAACCAAACGATACTCGGGAAGTTTAAGCCTCAACGCAGGGTCGCCTATAAGCACAAACTGCAATTTATTCTCGCTCAAATCGCTACCGAGGGTTATCACGCTGTTTTTTGCACGACGCAACGCATCGCCCACCGACTGCCTGCGACCACCATGTTCAGGGGCAAGCAGCACCTTCATAAATTCCCTGTTAATAACCGCGTTATAGACCTGCAACACGGTGCGTGTGGTGGTGAGAAGGCCCACAGCACCGCCCGAGGGGTTGAGAAGGGCTGTTTCGGCTATTGAGTTATCGCCCATATCAAACGGGCCGATGTCGCACGAGGCTGTCACCCAGAAGGGAAGACGCGGAGATGTGAGTGCCTGCATGTCCGACACAAGCCAAACAAGTTCGTGCGACATAGTTGTTGCGCTACCATGCCCCGAATAGTTTACCACAAGGGCACCTTCGTCGAGGCGGTCATATATCGCCGATGTCACAAGCGGATAGCTGTTTCCCGTGGAGTTTGCCACAGGCTCGAAATTATCCCAATATATACGGTCTATTATATATGCAGGATAGTTATCGCCAAGCACCGATGCCACGCTCTCGGCATCTTTCATATGTTGGTTGGGTATATCCTTGTCGCCGTCGTCGGCAAGCAGAGCTATCACATTTTGCCATGCACCGGCCTCCTTATTCTCCATGTAGGCAACCAGCTTATTCACAACAGCATGTGCCTCGTTGGCACTTACAGCAGGTATACGCCCCACGCCTATATCCACCTTGTCGCGAACGTGGTTAGCCCCCTCTGTATCGTCGAGGAAACCGTAATAATCTTCAAGAACATAGGAGTATACCGCACTCACCGAGTTTTCCGACTCGTAGCACAAAAGGTAATCATCGGGGTTACGACCTTTGTAGGAGAGCATACGATTATCTACGAAGCCGTCGCCAAAAAGCAGAAGATATTTGGGGGCATCGGCCTGGGTTTCGGCACGGTCGTAAAGCATCTTTATGAGACGTCGATAGGCCGTAGCATCGGGAGTACCCGACGAAAATTCATTATACACCTGCTCGGCTGTTACAACAGCCACCGTCAAGCCGTCGTGAGTGCGATGTGCTTCGGCCAGACGATCCGCGGCCTGTGCAAGCTTACCGCTCGAAGGAACAATTATCACCATGTCGGTGTGCCCCATCGAGTGAAGATTTTGGTTAGGCACCACGCCCACAACCTCTACCTGCGGGAAGTTCCCGTTTATGTTTAATGCCACAAACTCCTCGCTGAACAACCCGGGAGCCACCACCGAATAAATTCCGCCCGAAAAATCACCCTCTATTTGGTAAATTTGGGTGGGCGAGGTCACACACCACACGCGCGTGTCGGCAGTTGCACCGCTTATCTCAAAATTTGCATTTGCCGAAGAGGTGCTGTTACCGCGGAAGGCCATCTGCGAGGCTCCTGCCATGGCAAGTGAACGGCTGAAATTAAGCCTTATATAGTCGAGATGCCCCGACTGGTTGGCGTTCGACACCCCGTGAGTGAGCTTTACCACACTCTTTGTACTTGCCGACTTTGAGTTGTATCGTCCGCTTGCTATTTTGCCCACATCGGTTGAGGAGCGTTTGGGGATACTCAAATTACCAACTACCGTACCGTTTACATCTATTGCCAGCTTGCTACTCTCTTCGGCACTGCTACCAAACGACACGTCTACTATAAGGTCCGACCCCTCGAGCCCGGGCAGGTCGAACGAGAAACTTCTTGTGCGCCCTTGCGCGAAATTATAGTTTTCGAGGAGCGTGGTGCCATAGTGAAAGAGCGAAGCCTCATCTTTCTCGTAAAGCACATAGTCGGGGAAGCGGTGGTAGGTTACCGCAAAATTTTCCTCTCTCTGCTTTACAGGGAAGGGGATAGGTTCCTGCTCACCTTCGGTGAGAAAATAATATCCATACAACGAGTAAGGGTTATTCTTGTGCACATAACGGCCGGCCGAGTAGCTCCAAGCAACAGGGCCACGAGCATAGAATAATAGCTTGTCGGCCTCGCGCCATAGTGGTACCTCGCACAAATCATCTACTATATTTTGCAGGTCTGTTTCGGGGAGTACGTTACCCCCGTAACCATACAGGCGCACCTTGTCGGGGTTTTTAAAACCCATCTTCGAGAGCTGTGCCCGGGTTATCTGGTGTACCCCGCTGGCCGACACCCTTATCTTTACCCAACGCCCCGAGGCGAGCTGTGAATTTTCGGCATAACGGGTAGCAGGCTGTTCCGTGGCTCTTGCACGACGGCTCGGCACCGCTTTGCGGTTCACGGCAAGTTTATATGAATCGATGCGCATGAATTTGCCATCGACAAACACCACGGGGAGGAACGACACATCGAGCATAGGCTCTTTTGCGGCTACCGACACGTAGGTCTCCACCCTGGGATACTCGCCAAGTTCCCCCTTACGATTGAGCAAACGATAACGGGCAACCTCCTCTGCGCTCATGGGGGTAAATTCGGGATACTCTACCGTTGCCGAATATTCGTAACCGGCATAGTCGGCCGGGAGAGGCACCACCGCCGTACAGACAGGCAACAGGGTATCTCCTTTGGCTGTTCCCCACTCTACATCGACAAATTGTGCACGCACAACCGACGAGAGGAGCAGCATTACAGGTAATATAAATTTGAAGATTTTCATAGTTTATCGTATGTGAAAATCGAGAACCTTATCGTCGCCCAAGAAGCCTTTCAGGTGAGTGCCTATACGCGCCTCTCCCGCGCCGGCAGGGGTTCCCGTAAATATCAAATCTCCTGTTTTCAACGTGCAAAAACGGCTCACATATGCAACAATCTCGTCGACCGGGAAGAGCATCTGCGAGGTGCTGGCACTCTGCACAACCTCGTCGTTTATTGTAAGCGAGAAGGTGGTGTTTTTCAAATCGAACAGCTCCACCGGACGAAACTCACCAAGCACAGCCGCACCGTCGAACCCCTTGGAGAGGTCCCATGGCGCACCGTTCTCTATGAAACCACGTTGCATATCGCGAGCGGTAAAGTCGATGCCCACGGTAATTGCATCGTAATAACGGTGTGCAAAACGCGCCGGTATACTCTTACCAAGTTGATTTATACGCACCACCACCTCGGCTTCGTAGTCGATGCGCCCCAAAAAGTCGGGTTTATAAAAATGCTTGCCGTTTTTCAGAATAGCCGAGTCGGGCTTCATGAAAATCATGGGAAACTCGGGCTTTTCGGTTGTTCCGTCGAACTCAAAAGCGTGGCAAGCGTAATTTTTTCCAACAGCAATAATCTTCACAATAATCTATCTTTTTGCCTCACACGGGTTGTCAAGCCCTTCGAGACGGTTAAACATAAGCGAAAGGTGCGCATACAGCGAGGTGTTCTGCACCACGATGTTGTCGGGCACCCTTATGCGCAAAGGGGTGAAATTCCAAATAGCCTTAACACCCCACACCACCATTTTATCGGCTACCTCCTGCGCGCTGTCGATGGGCACGGTGAGCACACCTATCTTGGCGTTGTGGCGACGCATCTGCTTTTCGAGCTCGCTGATGTGATACACCGGTATACCCGACACGTTGTGCCCCACCACTTTGGGGTTTACATCGAAGGCGGCAACCACCTCCAGACCAAACTGTTTCAGACCCGAATCGTTGAGAAGCGCAGTGCCCAAACGACCGACACCAAAGAGAAAAGCCTTGTGCATGCGTGTAAAGCCCAAGAAATTCTCGAGCTCGTGCATCAGGGTTTCTATCTCGTAACCAACACGGGTGCGCCCCACAATATTCACGCAAGAAAGGTCCTTTGCTATTTGGGAGGCCACAATATTTGTCTCCTTCGACAGACGGGTAGACGAGACATACTGCTCGCCCTTCGACCTCAAAAGGCGACACACCGAAAGATACCACGGCAAACGGCGCAACGTGGGTTCGGGAACTTTTTCTATGTTATTTTCAGCAGACATATTATTCGGCAGTGTGTTCTCACGCGCAATATTTATAACGTAACAAATGTAATGTTATTTTGCGAGGTTGTGAAATTTGTTGTCAAAAATATTGTATCTTCGCACCGAAAAGCAGACAACAGAAACAAAAACAACCTTGTAAACCATGAAAAACAACGACTGGAAAGAGAGACTGAATATTGTCTACTCCACCAACCCCGACTTTCAATATTTCACCGATGAAAAGGAGGAAATTGAGACACTCCCCAAGCAACAGCAGAAGCTGAGAGTGAGCATAGAAAAGAACCACCGCGGGGGAAAAACCGTAACCATCGTAAAAAACTTCACCGGTAGCGAAAACGACATGAAAGAGCTTGGCAAGCTGTTGAAAACAAAATGCGGTGTGGGTGGCAGCGTCAAAGATGGCGAGATTCTCATTCAGGGAGATTTCAAAGAAAAGGTCATAGACTTGCTCAAAAAAGAGGGTTACACGCAAACAAAATAGAAAAAGCGGAGTTTTAATACAGATTTTTGTTATCTTCGCCACATATTGACAACAAAACTTTAAATATTATAAATTATGGCAACAAAATCAGAACTTATCCTTGCAGCCGAGCTGCTAAAAATCAAAGCCGTAAAATTACAACCCGAAGAGCCTTTCACATGGGCATCGGGCTGGAAGTCGCCCTTCTACTGCGACAACCGCAAAACCTTGTCGTTCCCCGAGTTGCGCACCCGCGTTAAACTTGGTCTCGCCAACCTCATTCTCGAAGAGTTCCCCGAGGCCGACACCGTTGCCGGCGTTGCCACAGGTGCCATAGCACAAGGTGCACTCGTTGCCGAGGAGTTGGCAAAACCCTTTGTTTATGTACGCCCCAAAGCCAAGGACCACGGTCTTGGCAACCAGATAGAGGGTGACATACAACCCGGCGCAAAGGTGGTTGTAATTGAAGACCTTGTATCGACAGGCCTCAGCAGTCTTAAAGCGGTAGATGCTCTCCGCGCGGCAGGCGTAGAGGTTGTGGGCATGGTCGCATCGTTCACCTACGGTTTTGGTGTAGCCGAGGAGGCGTTTGCCAAGGCAGGTGTCAAGCTCATCACCCTCACCAACTACGAGGCAGTGCTCGAAGCGGCAAAAGAGACAGGATATATCACCGAGGAGGTTATGCCCACACTAAGAGAGTGGCGCGCCAACCCTTCGGAGTGGAGAAACGACTTAAAATAATACCATGAGCCAATACGAAAGCAGTGTAAAAAATATCCCCTTCTCACAAGAGAGGGTATACAGCAAATTGGAGGACCTCAACAACCTTGAAAGCGTAAAAGACCGCATACCACAAGACAAAATAAAGGAGTTCACCTATGACCGCGACCAAGTGACCGTCGATGTTCCCCCCGTAGGCAAAATTACCTTAAAGGTTATTGAGCGCGAAGAGCCCAAATGTATAAAATTCGAGACAGTCGGTTCGCCTGTCCCTGCAAATTTTTGGGTGCAGATTATACCCGACGGCCCCGAGGCATCAAAGATGCGAGTAGTGGCAAAAGCCGAGATAAACTTCATGCTACGCGCCATGATTGAAAAGCCCTTGAAAGAGGGACTCGAAAAGATAGCCGAAGCGTTGTCACTCATAGCATACTGATACCATGGCAAAAAAACTTTGGGAGAAAAACATAGATGTAAACCCCGAGATAGAGCGTTTCACCGTGGGAAAAGACCGCGAGCTCGACCTCTTCCTTGCACGATACGACGTGCTGGGTTCTCTTGCCCACAGCGCAATGTTGCAAACAATAGGCATGCTCACCGCCGAAGAGAAGGAGAGCCTGCACACAGAGTTGCGTAACATATATGCCACAGTAGAGGCCGGAGAATTCACAATAGAAGACGGGGTTGAAGATGTGCACTCACAGGTGGAGCTTATGCTCACGCGCAAGCTCGGCGACACAGGCAAGAAGATACACAGCGGGCGTTCGCGCAACGACCAAGTGCTACTCGACCTGAAGCTATTCACACGCAAAGAGTTACAAGAGGTGTGCGAGTGCGTCAAAGAACTTTTCGACGCACTCTTGGAGCAGAGCAACAACCACAAAGAGGTGCTCATGCCCGGCTACACCCACCTTCAAGTAGCAATGCCCTCATCGTTCGGTCTATGGTTTGGAGCATACGCCGAGAGCCTTGCCGACGACATGCTCTACCTGCAAGCCGCCTACAAGATGTGCAACCGCAACCCTCTCGGCTCGGCGGCAGGATACGGATCCTCGTTCCCCCTTAACCGCACCATGACCACCGAGTTACTGGGCTTCGATTCAATGAACTACAACGTGGTATATGCACAAATGGGGCGAGGCAAGTGCGAGAGAAACGTAGCATACGCCCTTGCAAGCGTAGCCGGCACACTCGCCAAGATGGCGTTCGATGCCTGCATGTTCAACTCACAAAACTTCGGGTTTGTGAAGCTACCCGCCGAGTGCACCACAGGTTCAAGCATCATGCCACACAAAAAGAACCCCGACGTGTTCGAGCTTCTGCGTGCTAAATGCAACCGTCTGCAAGCACTCCCCACCGACATAATACTTATTATGAACAACCTGCCATGCGGTTACTTCCGCGACTTGCAAATTATAAAAGAGCTCTTCCTCCCCGCCTTCGGCGAGTTAAAAGAGTGCATAAAGATGGCAACGTACATAATAAAACGCATCGAGGTGAACGAAAAGATACTCGAAGACAGCCGTTACGACGCCATGTTCAGCGTCGAAGAGGTGAACCGTCTGGCAGCCGAAGGCATGCCCTTCCGCGATGCCTACAAGAAGGTGGGGCTCGACATCGAAGCCGGCACATTCACCCCCGACAAGAACATCAAGCACACCCACGAAGGCAGTATAGGCAACCTGTGCAACGAACAGATAGCCAACCTCATGGATAGCATATACGGCGCGATGGACTTTTCAAAAACCACAGAAGCCGAAAAAGCCCTGCTCGGCCGTTAAGAATAAAAAAAGTTAAACGCAACTGCACTGCATAATAAAAGCAAGGCGGTTGCGTTTTTCTTTTGCACAAAGAGATGGAAAAAAGATGAAAAACATAACAACCATACTGCTACTCGCCCTACTGCTCACAACAAACTCGTGCGACGACGTATCGAGCAACTCGGGTTACCCCGTGTACTTTCACTGCGATGCCACAAGCTACCCGCACAACATAGTACAAGGTTACGGGCAATACATAACGGTAACCCGCACCATGAACGGCCTTGCCTACAAAGTGCGCTACCACGAAGGACGCGCCGAAAAGGAGATGACAATAAACCTATCGGCCATGCAAACACAGAGCGGAGCGTTTCACTACGGCCTTGGAGGGCTCATAATAGGCACCCCTTCTGCCTTCGACGGCAATAAATGGGCCTTCGACCTCGCATGCCCCAAGTGCGACTCACGCAACAGGAAACTCACCGTGGAGCAACCCTCGGGGCACGCTCACTGCACCGAGTGCGGGTGCAAGTACGACCTCAACAGCGGGGGGATACCCATAGAAGGAAATTCGCGCCCTCTATGGCGTTACAGGGTGGCCGAGAACGGTCCAAACATCATTATCATGAATTAACCGCCTTTTTTTTGGTTTTTAAGACAAAAGCCATTATCTTTGCACAGCCTTTACAAAAAGGAACACACAAAACAAGGTCGCTCGAATGGTGGAATCGGTAGACACGAAGGACTTAAAATCCTTTGGCATTTAAACGCCGTGCGGGTTCAAGTCCCGCTTCGAGTACTGGAGTAATCTCTTATAAATCAATGATTTATGAGAGATTTTCTTTTTATACAAATATCATTTGTTTACGTTGAAAAACATAGTTTTTTTAGTGGTTTTATAGGCTTTTTACACAGTTTGTGTAAACCAATGTGTAAACCAGAAATCAAGATTAAAAGTAATTCTTTACTGCAAATTCGTACTGTTCAATAAATATTTGCTTGAATGCAGCTATATTGTTCTGCTCATAGAACATCAACATCGCCTTCTTGTAGTCAATAGAATCTACTGTGCGGAAAGATATAGGGCAATATCCCCACGCCATAAGAATAGCATTACTACTGATTCTTGCTGTTCGCTTGTTGCCATCGGTAAATGGTTGTATGTACGATAACAGCACCAATGCAAGCAAAGCCTTCTCAAAAACATCTTCCTTAGCATTGATTAATCGACAAGTATCCTCCAACGCTTCACGTATCTGGAATTCATTGTCAAGAGGACGATAATTTGTACCTGTTATACCCACACGCCTTTTACGGAGACCACTACCAACGCCCAACTCTTTTGTCAAGATGCTATGAATATCCTCTATCCTTCTTACAGACACTTCTTTAAGATAATCGGGACAATCAAGGATGAAATCCAAAGCATCTTTATGGTTCAATAGCATCACAGCCTCTTCTTTAGTCTTTCCTTGAGCTGTTTCTTTCTCTTTCAGCAACCGTTCTGTTTCAAGAAGAGAGTATGTGTTGCCCTCAATCTGCGATGATTTCCAAGACAAATCTACCCCCAAGCGCTCCATCTCCTTGCGATACTCAACATCAGACAACGTACTCATATTTGCCATAAAGTTCTTGTGAGCAGCGTCAAGCCTTGCTTTTTCCTCTGCTGTAAATAGAGTAACATTCGGCAATATCTCACATATCAACTGAAAATTAAACGTTTGCTGTACCACGCGAGCATCTACATCATTTGCAAAATATGTGTCGATGTTCAGTGGCATCATCAAATGTGCCTGTGGCGACAAAGAATAGCGTGTAGCCTTACCTTTGCCCTCTACTACGATATCGCCTTTTTGTACGCACTCTGCTATAATTCGCTTCAATGTCCTTTCATTTGGAGCATTTGTCAAAGCCGCAGCAATTTCAACCCTACTTGATGAAGGGTTATAATGCAGGAACTGCAATATTTCCACCTGAATTGTCATACCATTCAAACTTTATTCGGGACAAAAATAATACTATTTCTTCAATTTACGGGACAAAACAGCTAAAATTTGTCCCGAATCGAATCAATTTTGTCCCGAATTGGAGATTTACAATATCTTATTTATTGTGGACACAAGGTTGTTGCCAAGATTTCCGTTTCCTCGGGTGGGTTACAAACGTTTGCGAATATGCGACAAGGATATAAAGCAATCTATCCATAGCAACGTTGCTATTACAAAACGCTATCTTGGATTGAGACAGGAAGAGATATTAGAGACTTATGATTGCTTGAGTTTCTAAACCTTATAAGGGCGACATTTTTTGAGGAGAAATCTTTTTATAGACCCTGTTCAAATTTTGTCGCCACACTACTATTACAAACTACAGAAACCAACCTTTTTGATGATTTTTGTAGTTACTATACCCATTACAGAAATTAAAGAAAAGGTAGGTAGAAGATTGTTGAAAATTATTTAAGACACATTTTTAGCAAAAAAATCTATCATAAATGCAGAATGTCACACCTTTTAACTATATTCGCAACAATTCCACGCCACAGTGGTGGTTAGGAAGGACATATTTAGTAAAAGGTGTTATTGAAATTATCTTCGTAGTAAAATTCTCGCAAAGTTTTATTAAGGCATGAAGATGATAGCATTAGCACCACATCATTGGTTTGTACTGCCTGTAGTGGCTCCTTACATAACCTTTGGTGTGGGCTATTGTTTTATCCATGCCAAGGCAATGCGAGAAGCCATACTACAGGATAAAGCGATAAGTTCCCACACCTTATTTATTTAATGCCAAACAAAGGGAACAGTGAGGCTAAAACTGAAAAGATGGCAAAAGATGTTATTGCAAAATGTCCTAATTGTGGACATAGTTTTATTGTTAAAAAGCACAACAGTGGAGTAGTTGGTGCTGTAGTTGGTGCTGCTGTATGTACAGCCATAGGTTTATCTGTAACTATCGGAACGCTCGGTCTTGGCGCCCCCGTTGTCGGTGCTGCAGCAGGATATGCTTTAACCCAAAGTGGCAAAAGTTGCAAATGCCCAAAGTGTAACACAGAATTTGACAAACCAAAACAATAGATAGAGAGCGCCACGCAACTTTATATAGCAACGTAGCCTGTCTACCCACACGGATAGACAGGCTTTCTTCATTAAATCATACCATCAGGCATATAATACTTTAGAATATTACAGGAATTGGTTGGTAAAAGTTTTCAGTTACTACTGTTTCTTTCGCATCTGTAAGAATGTAAGCTACTTCCTCATTACGTCTTTTGGGCTTAAGCTATGCATTACCCTTTGTCCTCGCATTTTTTCTTTTCGCTAATTTCTCCATAAAACATATTTTTAAGGTTTATACAATTATATCATCTGAGAACATTATACTACACAATGATATCATTACATAGCGAAGAATTGCAAATACCGTAGAACGCACGCAGGAGCTTAACCACCTCTGAATTTTATGTGTTCGGCGAGCTGTAAAAAGCCACGATATACAGTAAGTCAAAGTGCTAAAAAAGATTCAAGAGAATTGTAAAAATGCCGGTGTTGTTTTTTATAAACGAGAACGAGCCATATAGTTGGCTGTGCAATTTAACACACCACTATTTATTATATAAAAAGGAGAAAAACAAACGACACCCCACCATAAATATCCGTTACACATCGCAGTCGTCTTCTTCGTTACACATGGCAGAAAGAGGTTCCCCCGCAACATTTTTCAAGTTTTCACCTCGTGGCACACCGGCCTATATGTTAAAAAAGAAAAACACGCCACCATTTTATATAATATTTTTTATATTGAATTTGTTTTTTAATGCTTTTATGATAATTTTGCCACAATTTGTATTTATTTGCCTTTTTTATACACTATTATATAACAGCTATGAAGAAGATTTTAACTTTTGCATTTGTAGCGATAGCTACCATGTTAAATACAGCAACAGCACAAGAAAAGACAACACTAAGTGCTCAAATTTATGGTTATAAGGGAGATATAGTTTATTTCGACTGCGTGCAGACACCCCTCATCGCACAGCAGTTTCACACAAACCCCGGCGAAGAGCACATCTACACCTTCGACTGCGATGCCCTTGTATGCCTCACCATCAACGGCCGTACAAACATCATTCTGCAACCCGGCGACAGCCTGCATGTAGACATCAACTACGAAGGCAAGAACATAAAAGCAGAATACAGCGGTGACGAACGCGCCGTGAACAATAACCGCTTGATAAAAAGCATCGATAATGTAAAACGCAGTTTACGCTACAAGAGCCAGCTCCTTGGTTGCGCGGCACTCGACATAAAGCCCAAAGCACGCATCGACGACTCACGCACCCTGCTCCAGAGAGCAACAGCGATAATTGAGAAGAGCCAGGCAAGCAACGAGGCCAAGAACTACGTTATGGCACTTATCGACTCACAAGTCTATATGTCTTTCATAGAGTACCCCGTGATGTACGAAAGCATACGAGGCCTCTCCATCGACAAGCAGGAGATTGGCGACTACTGGACCATCATGGACAATTACACCACACGAAACGATGCCGAGGCACTTGCATGCCCCGACTATGCAGGCCTGCTCATGCGTTACTGCTTCTACATGAACGGAAGAAGCGCAAAAGAGAAAGGCGAAACCTACACCATGCCCACAGTCATGGAGGAGATGTACAAAGAATTTGCAACATTTTATAGTGGCGAACAACGCGACTGCCTGCTCTACACACTGTTGCGCAACTTCATAATGAACGGTCAGGAGATTGAAAGAGCCGACGCACTTTACAAAGACTACCTCGAAAAATACAACATCAACAAAACATATAAAAGCATCATAGACATGCTTTTGCAGTAAGAATAATAATCTATAATCGATAAATACTATGAGAAAAACTATCCCCTGTTTTAAGTTTTTCTGCAAGATATTCATTTTAGCCATTATGCTTGTGTGCGGTGCAACCAACGCACAAGCACAGGCCTTGAATGCTTGGAAAGATAAACCTGTCACATTAAGGGTGAGTAACCAACCCTTGGGAAAAGTGTTGGAGATGGTAGCAACAGCCGCAAATGCCAAAATAACATTGCAAGGCGTTACGCTATACAACATTAACAAACACACAAGCCTTGCCGTGAAAGAAAAACCACTCGACAAGGTGCTGGACGAGCTTATCGGCGACCAGAACATAAAAATACGCTACGAAGGCAATAACCAGATTATTGTGGAAGCCGGCGACAAGAGCGCAACAACAAAAGTTGAGTTCAATGTTTCGGGCCGCGTGATTGACAAAGAGACCGGCGAACCACTTATCGGTGCAACCGTGCTCATCACAGACGGTACAAGCAAGAGCAAGGGAGCAAAAGGGTGTATAACCGACATCGACGGTAAGTTCAGCCTGCGTGTAGGCAACAAAGAGTCGGTCAGCATCTCCTTTGTAGGCTACCAACCCGTTTCGAAACAGATAGCAAAGAACGAGAGCAACATTGTTATAGAGCTGAGCCCCAGCATCGAGCTCGACGACGTTGTAATCACCGGTATAAGCCGTAGAAGCAAAGACAGCTTCACCGGTAACTATGTCGAGGTTAAGGGCGAGGAGCTACGCAAGATGAACCCCACAAACATACTCAAAAGCTTGCAGTTCTTCGACCCCAGCTTCAAGATTCTCGAAAACAACCGCTCGGGCTCCGACCCCAACGCCGAACCCGATTTTCAGATTCGTGGTGACCAGTCGTTGAAGCTCGACACAAAATCATCGCCCAACAGCATGGACCTCATGCTCGACAACGTGTCGAGCCGTCCCAACACACCACTATTCGTGCTCGACGGCTTCATAGTACCCATGAGCCGAATACTCGACCTCGACCCCGAACGCGTAGAAAGCATCACCATATTGAAAGATGCCGCCGCCACATCGGTTTACGGTTCGCGAGCATCGAACGGTGTGGTTGTTGTAGAGACCAAAGTAGCCCCCGACGGAGCACTCACCGTTTCGTACAACGGAACATTCACCGTGCAGGCCCCCGATCTCACCGACTACAACATGATGGACGCAGCCACAAAGCTCGACACAGAGTGGAGAGCAGGGTTATACGACCCCAACAACCCATCTCAAATGAACCTCTACAACAAATACAAACGTAACGTACTCGGCGGAGTAAATACATACTGGTTGTCGAAGCCCCTGCGCACAGCAATACAGCAACGTCACTCGGCAAGCGTAGCCGGCGGTACCGACGTGTTCCGTTACAGCCTCGACCTAAACACCGCCATGGTACCCGGTGTGATGAAAGGCTCGGAAAACCAGACACTTGGCGTAAACTTCAACATGTCGTACATGAAGGAAAATTTCGTGATGCGCGCCAACGTAAGCCTCTCCGAGTCGGATAGCAAAAACTCACCTTACGGCTCATTCTCGCAGTACACAAGGCTGAACCCCTATTATATACCTGCCGATGCAAATGGCAACATAATAAAGATACTCGACAACAACTACGTGAGCGGAAACAGCGTGCCCATCACAAACCCCTTGTACGATGCAAACTTAGGCTTAAAAGACAACTCAAACAGCCTGAGCGTAACAACCAGCCTCAACTTCGAGTACATGATACTGAAAAACTTGCGCATAACCGAACAAATCTCATACATGAGAGGCTTGGCAGGAACCGACAGATTCACACCTGCCGACCACACAAAATTTGAGACCGAGGACGACATCACACGTCGAGGCAGTTATTCAAAGAGCACAGGTGAGATGTCATCGTGGTCGAGCAACCTCGGTATCAACTACAACCTTGTGCTGAACAAACACCTATTCAGCATGTTCGCCAACTGGACAATAAGCGAGGACAAAAACAACTACGTGAACCTGTCGGCAACAGGCTACCCCGATGCACACATGGACGACTTTATCTTTGGTAACAAGATGGATACCGACATGAGAAACATCGGTTCCGACAACATCTCGCGCTCGGTAGGCCTCATCGGACAGTTATCGTACAGCTACGACAACCGCTACTCGTTCGACTTCAACCTAAGCGGTGAGTCGTCGTCGCGATATGCAAAACACGAGCTGAAGCCCTTCTGGTCGGTAGGTGGTCGCTGGAACGTACACAACGAAAAGTGGGTAGAGGGCTACATCTCGAACCTTGTCCTGCGTGCAAGCTACGGTGTCACAGGCGAGCAAAACTTCAGCCCATCGGACGTGATAGAATATTACAGCTTTGCAAACACAATGCGCCCCTACGACTCGTTCGGAGTTCTCGGAGCCCTCTTGTCGGGCCTTAACAACACCGAGCTCGACTGGGCAAAGACACACAACAAGAGCTTGTCGGTAGACTTCGGATTCTGGAAGAACCGTGTCAATGTATCGTTCAACTACTACAACAACATAACAAAAGAACTACTGACAAACTACGACCTTGCACCATCGACCGGTTTCCCCACAATGGTAATGAATGCCGGTGAGTTGCAGAACAAAGGTTTCGATGTTTCGTTGAATGTCATAGCCGTTCAGAACCTGCGCAAACAATTCTTCTGGACCATCAACGCCAACGCCAACCACAACAAGAACACAATTCTCAAGCTATCGGAGTACTTAAAGAAACAAAACGAGGCAGCCATGAACTCTACAACCGCTCCCGAACCACAGTACCGTGAAGGAGAATCGACCACCACACTCTACGTGGTGCGCTCTTTGGGTGTAGACCCTGTAACAGGTAAAGAGGTGTTCCTGAAACGCGACGGAACAAAGACATTCACATGGAGCGCCAACGACAAAGTGCCCGTGGGCGACACCAACCCCAAAATCAGCGGAACCATCTCGACAAGCATAAACTGGAAAGACCTGTCGTGCACACTCGGTTTTACCTATAAATACGGCGGTGTTGTATACAACTCAACACTTGTAGACAAGATTGAGAACCAAAATGTTGCATACAACCTCGACAAACGCGCCGGCAAAGACCGCTGGGAAAAACCCGGAGATGTAACCCCCTATGTAGCATTCAGCCCCACAGGAGCCAACACATATGCAAGCACACGCTTCTTGATGGACGACAACGAAATAAGGTTTGCCACCATAAACGTGGGATACCGTTTCTCGGCCGACAGCTTTAAATACCTGCGCGATGCAAACATCGACGTACTGGCCTTGAACTTTACCACAAACGACATAGCACGCATCTCGCCCATCAAGATGGAGCGCGGTCTCGACTACCCGTTTGCACGTTCCTACACCTTATCCGTGTCAATAATGTTCCGATAAAGAATATCCCTCAAAGACAAAAAGAAAATGAAAAGAATAACATACACAACCATTATAGCTCTTGTAAGCATATTTACACTTACATCGTGTAACAGCCTGTTCGACGACTGGTTGGACGTCTCCCCCAACACCGACGTTCCGGCAGAAGAGCTCTTTACAACAGAAAACGGTTTTAAGAGTGCTCTTGCAGGCCTCTATATTATAATGACCGACGAGAACACCTACGGAAAGAACCTCTCATACGGCCTTTTGGACCAACTTGCACAGATGTACGACTACCTGCCCGACGGAACACCCAACCGAAACAGCATCTACATCTACGACCAAGAAACAAGCGGTGCATACAACACAAAAGGTGTGCTTGCCAACACATGGGGCTCACAATACCACACAATCGCCAACGCCAACAACCTGCTCAAATGGTGGGACCTGGTTGGAGAAACCGTGTTGAAAGATGCCAATACCCGCCAGATGATACGTGGCGAAGCCCTTGCCCTGCGTGCCTTCCTTCACTTCGACCTACTGCGTGGCTGGGGCCCCATGGACTATGCAACAAGCGAGGAGGCAAAGGAAGTTAAGTGCATACCCTACCGCACCGTTGCCGACCAATCGAAACAGCCACTATTACCCGCAAAAACCGTAGTATACAAAATTCTCAAAGACCTAAAAGAGGCAAAAAAACTGATGAGCTACGAGAAGGGTGTTGATTTGAGCAACCACTCCAACATGAGACACGTTCGCTTCAACTACCATGCAGTAAATGCGATGCTTGCACGTGTATACAACTATGCAGGTGTAAAAGACAGCGCAGTGATGCATGCTCAAATGGTTATCGACGAGTGTGGCATCGAGCTACAAAGCAATAACGACCGCGACCCCATACTCTCGAAAGAGGTCATCTGTGGCTTGAACATGCATGAGCTGAAAGACAACCTTTCCGACTACTTCTCGACAGGCGATAAAATAAAAACCAAATACTATCTCAATTTCAGAACCCTCGAATCAATCTTCGAGTCGGTAGGTTCAGAGAGCGAAGATATGCGTGCAAAAGGTTCGGCATTCTACCGCAACCAAGACGAAGAGAAGGCGATGTCACTAAAATACATAGACAACGACAACGAGATAATACCACTCATACGCCTACCCGAGATGTACTACATAATATGCGAGTCGGCCGAAGAGAGCACTGTGGCCGCCGACCACATTAACACCGTGAGAAACAAGCGAGGCATCTCTAAGGCCAAGAACGTATCTTGCGAAACAGAAGACCAGCGCAAGAATGCACTCAACAAAGAGTACAGCAAAGAGTTCTATGGCGAAGGTCAATATTTCTGGTTCCTCAAAACACATGGAATCTTAGGCACGCTGAAACACAGCCCCGAAGTAACACTCTACGAAGAGAACTTCATCTTCCCCCTGCCCGATGCCGAGATAGAATTTGGCTGGACAGAAGAGGAGCCAGAAGCAAACGAATAAACACCATATTAACGTGAGTATAAGTTTTTAAACAATATGAAAAAGAAGATTCATTATATATATTGCCTGTTGTGCCTCACTCTCACATTTACAGCATGTGAGAGCATGGAACCAGAGTTGTTCGACGAAAATGCCAACGGTGCCTATTTCGACTACACAAAGTCAGCAGATTACGACAAATATCTTAATTTCGGCGACTACGTGGTCGATTACCCCGACTCGGTAACCATAGAACTAAAAGTAAAACTCCTGGGATACCTCATGAACGACGAGCGTACCCTTGCCGTAAAGACAAAAGAGATTGAAGGCTACGAGCCCGCCGGAGTTAAAATAAAAGATGTTGTATTTGCCAACAAAGAGTATGAAAAAGATATTGAGATAAAGGTTAAACGCCCCGAGGTCGAAGACCAAACATACGCTATATGTATATACCTCGACGGCAGTGGAGATATCGGCACAGGCATAGAGGGCCGAAACGAAATAAACCTCTATGTAAACGAATCATACGAGAGACCTTCGTTCTGGGACGATTTTACATCATATCTCGGTGAGTGGAGCAAAGAAAAATACATCTTCCTTGCCAACCTAAAAAAGAACAACACATTCTACACAAACCTTTACAAAGAGAACGGATTCGTTCACGACTCACTCGTTGCTCTCAACGTGAGCGCAGTAAACACACTGCTTGCCAACAAGCCCGCCGAGCCCGTAACAATCAGCCTGCCCATACTAAATGCAAGCAACTACCCCGAATACACAACACCCTACTTCTGGCAAGAGTACAAAGAACACTTAGGCCTCTTTTACCCAAACAGGCTATGTAGAATATCTATGTTGCTTGGCAACCTGAACACAACAAATATTGCAAGCCAAATAGCAAGCGACGAAGGCTTGCAGGTGATGAAAGAGCAGGCCAACACCTTCAGCAAGGAAGATGTCTCATACATGCTCGAAGAGTACTACAAATATGCCTCTGAGGGCTACCCCTTGTCGGAATACAAGGAGCGTTGCTGGGTGCAAATAATAAACTCACTCCCCTACAATGTAACAATACCTTTCTGGTGGGAGGACCCCCTCAATTTGGGTACAGCAAAGATTGTGACAAAATATTTTGGAGATTACAGCGATGAAAAATACCAATTTATACTTAAAGAGATTATGAAGAAAGACGGAGCCGAGAACTTTGTCGCCGCATCAATCTTCCCCTTTGTATACAACAAAGAAAACAACACATACAGCTGGGACAACACCCCGTTTGGCGAGAAAGAGCTGTCGGGCGAGGAGCGCTTGAAAGAGTGCTACCGCATTGTAAGGAAGGCAAACAACTCCTTCCCATCCTCAATGAGACATGATATACCCGAGGTCGCTCTCGACTGATAGAATAGAAGAAACAACAACCATTGAAAGAGAGTAATATGAAAAATATATCTTCATTACTATTATTGACACTGCTATTCGTAGGTTGCTACGAAGACAAAGGCAACTACGACTACACGTTGGACACGATGAACGAGATAAAATCGGTAACATTCAGTCCCGCAATATCAAAAGGAGGCAGTGGTAACGTGATAGAGGTTCAACAACCTTTGACCGAGGACGACCGCACACGCCGTGTCGAAGCATCTGTTGAGCAAACCCTCGCCACCAACCTCGACGACCTCGAATTTTATTGGTGCAGGTCGTACACCGACGAAGAGGGCAAAAACGTAAAAGACACCCTTCACTCAAAAGGTTATCTCGATATAGATTTTCCCGTGGGAAAAGATATGACCTACAACATATTCCTGCAAATCTACGACAAGACAACCACCCTCTCACACTACTCGTCGTTCAAGATGAGCACACGCCCCTTGTTCAAGAACAGCCTCTTCGTGCTACATGGCAAAGAGGGCGAACGCAAAGTGGGTAACATCGAGGTTATAGGCGAAGAGACAAAAATATACACCGACATAAAAACCGCCACCAAAGACAAGAACCACTACGAGAATGTCACCGGTTTTAGCTACACCACCTACAACAACATCACCGAAGAGTTAAAAGTATATGAAACAAAGGCTTTGACCCTATATGCCAACAACGGTGAGACAAAAGTATACGACCCCAACGGCATGGAGGTAAAATATGAAGCGTCAAAAATATTCAAGCCCGAAAGCGAGAATTTCTCATATAAAAAGACCATACAGACAGGATCGGCCTCAATAGCAACCAACTGGTACAAAATAGTATTGACAGAAAACGGCGAGGTGTTCTTTGGTAACATAGTACACGCACTCTACAAGCCCGGTTACGGCCGTGGAGACGACGCATCGCACGAAGGAGATTACGAGATTACAGCCGGCACAATCACAGGAACCCGCTTCCTCATGTGGGACGCAAAGCACGACCGTTTCCTCTATTCGGCCAAGGCCGATGAGGGCTTTGCAAAAGACGAAACCACATCGACAAAACCCGGTTACGTATCGACAAAAAAAATATCCGATGCAAATATAGATTATGAAGACAAGAGGTCACCTGCCGGCATGACAGCCATCATGGGATACATCAACTACCGCGACAACTACGAATATCAGAACGCCTATTTTATATTCAAAGACGAAAGCACAAACGAATATTATCGTTACGAGCTCTCGACGCTGAACACAGGCGATAGCGATGGTGACATAAAGAAGGCGAGAGCAAACGGAGAGGAAGTTAAAACACCCGCATTTAAGCTGGAAAGCGTGAAGAAACTCACCGACTTCACCCCCACCGACCCCTCGACAGTAACATACAACTCATGCTTCACCACCGACAACCTCTTCTATGCCGAAGGGGACATCGTGTACCGTTACAACGTGAGAAACGGCGATAAACACATAGTTTATAAAGCTCCTAAAGGCTACAACGTCACAATGCTGAAATTTGCAACCGATGACGCATCAGTGTTCACCAGCGAGCTCTCTCTGCACCTCAATATTGTAATGTACAACGGAAGCAACTCGGCAATAGGCGAAATTAAATTCACAACCTCTTCCGATGTCGATGAGAGCTTCACCCCTCTTTTCTATGACAGAGACAACGAAGGAAACCTCTGGGGCGAGATTAAAGACATACAGTTTGTAAACGAGCTTGTGTACAACAATATATATGCCGAATAACAGACCAAACATATAGAAGTTGTTTAATCGCAAAGCCTTTTATAGAGCAGAAACAGAGATTTTTGAACATAAAAAACAGCGAAACCACCAGCTTCTATAAGAAAATATTATTAGAAATTTAAACAGAAACTTAACCATGAAAAGAAACATATTGTCGGCACTGTTTATACTATGCAGTGTTACGGGCCTCCTCGCCCAGCAAGGCAACATAACCATAAAAGGCAAAATTGATGGTATAAAAAAAGGCCGACTCTACCTGCTCGCACAGTCGGACGAGGAAAAGAGCGACACACTCGGCTACTGCGACTTCAAGAAAGGGAAATTTGAATTAAAAGCCACAGCCGACGAGCCCAAATTTGCACAGCTCATAGTTGAAGGCTTTTCGGGAGGTTTCACCCTCTTTGCCGAACCCGGTGTAACATACAAGGCACTTTTGAGCGAAGGCGACAATTTCTATATAAAAGGCGGAAAACTTAACGACGACTACACAGCCCACATGAAACGCGCCGACTCATTGCGCACCGTGGTTGCAGGCTTGCAAGAGCGTTACGACAATTACCGCGCCAATAAAAAATTCCGCAGCGCAAGCCTAGTAAACGACACCCTGCGTCAAGCACAGGAGATACAGCGCGAAACAACAAAAAAATTCCTCGGCAAAAACGATAATGTTATTCTGAGCTACACATTATACTCAAATATCATCATGCGCGATGCAGGGCTGAAAGAGACAAAAGCCCTATATAACTCAATGGGCGAAGGTGCCAGAAACTCACAATTCGGACGCATATTAAAAGAGCGCATCGACCGTATAGCAAAAACAGCAGGCGGTGCGAAAGCCCCCGACTTCACCCTCGCCGATGTAAACGGCAACCCCGTGACCATGAGCGAAGTAAAAGGCAAACTAAAAATCATAGATTTCTGGGCAAGCTGGTGTGGCCCCTGCCGCCTTAACAACCCCGCACTGAAAAAACTATACGAAGAGTTCCACGAAAAGGGGTTAGAGATAATTGGTGTATCACTCGACACCAAAAAGAACGCTTGGGAGAATGCCATAGAAAAAGACGGGCTCAATTGGATAAACATATCGTCGCTCAAAGGCTGGAAGTGCGATGTAGTGCGTCTCTACAACGTAACAGGTGTGCCCGCGCTGTTTATTCTCGATGAATACAACAACATAATAGCAACAGGGCTACGCGGCGAACAGCTTAAACAGTTCTTGCAAGAAAATCTTAAATAAGAAACTATTAAACCACACAATAAGAAACTATTAAACCACACAAAATGAGAAAGTTTTTGGTATTTATATTACTTGGTGTTGCAACAATAGCATCGGCCCAAGAGAGAAAATTCGTCATAAAAGGCGAGATGACCAGCAACAAACTCTGTTATAGCAACGAAACAGTGAAAGAGGTGAAGCTCGAGCAAAACGTAGACGGCAACATGGTGGTAATAGCCACATCGGCAGTTGAGAACAACAAGTTTACACTCGAAGGCACAGCCCCCGAAACAG
Organism: Bacteroidaceae bacterium; assembly: GCA_045631905.1. Classification (GTDB taxonomy): domain Bacteria; phylum Bacteroidota; class Bacteroidia; order Bacteroidales; family Bacteroidaceae; genus HGM04593. Next base: position 4,685 of record JAZQVO010000003.1, on the reverse strand, counting down.
TTGGTTTGTACAGCATCACAGGCTTCGACAACGGTGCCATACAACTATTCCTCGAAGAGGGTGAAATAACAGTAGGACCATTCGATGCCGCATACCCCGTTGCCGCCAAGATAGATGGAACACCCTGTAACGACATCTACCAAGCCTACCTCGACCAAAACAGCAAAAGCATACGAGAGAGCAAACAACGCATGAAGCTCGCAATCGAAGCTATCCCGGCCGAAGACAAGGGAGACCCAGAAAAAGAGGCCAAATACACCTCATCGGTATTTTACATAAACAACATACACTTTAAGGTGGCAATAATGGACTTTATATATAAGCACATAGACTCGCCCGTAATCCTGTATGTCATAAAATATGCGATAGTTCCCACATTCACCACCGATGTAATACAAACATTCTTGGACGCTGTGCCACAGGAGTTGCACAAACAACCATTATACAAAGAACTTACAAACGAGATTCGTGCGGCAAACCTAAAAGTAGGCTCCGGAGCTCCCGACATCAGCGGTACCACCCCCGACGGTAAAGAGGTTACACTCTCCGACCTTCGCGGTAAGTATGTATTCATCGACTTTTGGGCAAGCTGGTGCGCACCCTGCCGTCGCGAAATTCCATACCTCAAAGAGGCTCTTGCATACTCCGAAAACAGCGAGAACCTCGTAGTTCTCAGCTACTCGATAGACAACAAGAAAAACGACTGGGTTAATTGCATCGACAAGAACCAACTGACACACAAAAACTGGATACACATCTCACGACTCAAAGGGTGGAACAGCGAAGGCATAAAGCTTTTCAATGTAAAAGGCGTGCCTTTCACCGCACTCATAGACCCGGAAGGCAACGTAGTAGAGTTCGGGCTTAGAGGCGAAGAGATGGTGAAAAAACTCAAAAGTATTGTAGACGGTACAAATAAATAAAAAGATACAACTATGCTAAAAAGAATATTATCGACAATTATATGTGTAGCAACCTGCCTGATGGCCGGAGCGCAAGATATTTGTATTATAAATGGCAATATTGCCGACACCAACCTTGGCAACGGTAAAAAGATAAAGAAAGTATCTTTGACCGCCACCGACGAGTTTGGCAAAACAACCGAGGTAGCCGTGGCAAAGGTAAAGAAGGGCAAATACACCTTCAAGCACAAACAGGCGAGCGATGCCCCCGTATTGCTTTATAACATAACCGGTTTCGACGCAGGAAAAAGCATAAAGCTCTTTGCGGAACCCGGAGAAGTTACCGTGAACACAACATCGGCTACACAGCCCGAAGAGAGCACCGTGTCGGGCACACCTGCAAACGACACATACACCGAGTACAAAGCCCTTCTTAAAAACCAGAGCAAAGAGAGCGCATCGGCCGTAGCCAAGCTCAAAGAGCTCCACGGCGAGGAGTGGTTACAAAGTGCCGAGGGCAAGAGTGCCGCAAAAAGAGCCGAGGCAAAAGAGACGGTCAAGGCACAGGCACAGGTAATAAAATTCCTTATCGACCACAACGACTCCCCCATGACACCCATGGAGATTGAGCGTTCACTATTACCCAAGCTCAGCCCCGCATATGCCGAACAGATGGTAAAAACAATATCGCCCCGTCTGCAAGAACACCCCTATTTTCACTCACTACGCAACAAAGTGCTTGCAAACAATTTGAAGGTAGGTACCGAAGTACCCGATATCACATTACCCCTACACAACGGCAAGCAGGTACACCTCAGCGACTATCGCGGAAAATATATCGTTCTAAATTTCTGGTCAAACGATTGCAACAAATCGGCCGAGATGTTCGCCGAGCTACAAAAGCTCCACGACATAGTAAGCAAGAACAAAGAACAATTTATAATAATAAGCGTTGCCCTCGAAAACAACGTTGCCGAGTGGGAAAAAGCTATTGAAAGCAACACAACACCCAGCAGCGAATGTTGGTTGCACGCCTGCGACGGCACCGGCAAAGCCTCTCTCTCGGCAGAGCTGTATAAGGCAACAGAAACACCCAAAATAGTTCTTATCGAACCCGAAGGACACGCAGTATCGCTCAACATGGAGATTGACGAAATTATAATGCGCGTAGAACAGATACTATCGGGCGACCTCTACTACCTCGACCAAGTAGAGTGATATTTATATACAAAAAAAACGAGGTGAACCTCAAGGCCCAGGCTTTGAGGTCCACCTCGTTTTTCTACCGCCCTATCTTTTTTATACAAAGGTCTACAAGCACATATTTTTATTAAAAAACCACTTTTTCTTGTTTATAGTCATATAATTTCGAAAAAAGGTGTATTTTTTTATTGAAAAAATACGAAAAAGCAATTCTTTTAATTAAATTCGCACCCTAAACCCTAATACGACGTTGATATAAAAATATTTATAACATTATTAATAACAAAACTTTAATTTATGAAAAAATTTACACTTTTCTTAATGTCAATGTTCTTTATGCTGGGAACAGCAATGGCACAAGACCCACTTGAGCTCACCAGCATGAGACCCAGCAGTACATCACCTGCATCAAGAGTAGATTACATTCTATTCGAATTTAACAAGGATGTAATCATCACACTACCCGCCGAAGGTATCGATATTAGAAACAACGAAACAGGCGAGGTTGTAAAAATCACAAAATACAACGAGTGGGTAGATCCTAACATTGCACTCTTGATGTTCGAGCAAAAAATCGTTACAGACGATAAAGGAGGTATCAAATACGAGGACCAAAGCATCGTTACACCCGGTACATACAGCTTCACAATACCCGCAGGTACCATCACAACAGCCGACGGTGAGGATTTTGGAGAGCAGACATACACATTCAGCGTTCTTGCACCCTTCGAGATTACCGGTTACACACCCAACGGCGAAACCACAGTGTTGGACAAGATACAACTCACATTCAGCGAAGCGGTGACCAGCGTCAAAATGCCCGGCAGCGGTTTGTCTGTTGTAAACGACTATTGGTCACCCGTTGCAAATATCAAAAACGATGTTATCATCAGCGACGACAAGATGAGTGTTACTTTGGAGCTCGAAACCCCCATCACAACACCCGGTTACTACTACTTTGACGTTTATAACAACATCTTCAAAAACGAAGCAGGTATGGGTAACGAATACACAAGCTTGTGGTTCTGTGTAATCGACCCCACACCCACATTCTCAACAAGCTTTAAAGCAGGCGACAAGGTAGAAGCAATCAACAACTTCGAGATCACATTTAAGAATGTACAAACCGTTGGACGCGGAGAGAACGCCGATAACTTCATGCTCTTCTTCCCCAACAACACCGGCTACACAAATGGTAACATCGAGTTTGCCAACAACAAAATTACAGTAACATTCGACGAGAGCTTGACCGAGGAGGGTGAGTACTTGTTCTATATCCCCGAAGGCATGTTCACCATGGACGGTGTACCCAACGAGGCTATGGAGATACCCGTGTTGCTCGAAATATTTGAGATTATTCCTTTGGAGATTGAAAGCGTTACACCCGAGATAGGCACAGTGGGCCAGCTCGAGAGAATTGTAATCAAATTCAACCAATTAGTTCGCCTTTCATATGACAAGGATTATTTGCAACAGCTTTCTCGCGAGATGAAACTCACATGCGGAGACAAAGAGTACACTTTGACATACAACTCAGAAACATATTGGGTTTCAAGCGAACTTGAATTCTTGGTAAATGCCGAATATATTAACAACCAATTTGTAACTACCCCCATCACCGAACCCGGAAACTACGAGCTCGACTTGTCACAGCTTATTGTAGACAGCGCTGCTGAGGCTATTGTAGACGACTGGGGTACATACTACGACTGGCATGTAAACAACACAACCTGCGAAGGCAAATATGCCTGGACAATTGCCGAGGATACCGCTATCGAGGGTATTGAGGCAGAAGAGGGCGAGCAGGTTATTTACGACCTCACAGGCCGTCGCATTAACAAAATCACCGTACCCGGTATCTACATTGTTAATGGCAAAAAAACATATGTAAAATAAGCCCACACGGGTAACATCTAAAAGGTTGCTCACACGCAACCGATAACACAAAGAATGCCGGCACCAGCCGGCATTCTTTTGTTTATACAAGGGACTATTCAACTGCTTTGACAGCCGACAGGAGGGAGAGAGAAGATAAAGCAATTTATTTGCCTTTATTGCCTGCTTGTAGGCCTTTTATTATCATCGCGAGGGTGTGACTGACGCGCATAAAAACTTTGATTACACGAAGCCACCACCACTCGTCAAAGTAAATAGATTTTACTTACTCTCGCAGGGCTATCGCTTATAGAGAAACAAACGTCGATATTTGATGACTCAGGTATGCACAAAATATCAGCTACGTTTATCGTATAGGAAGCAACGCATAGGCAAGAAACTTGCGTTAGAAAGAGAACTATTTACAGGCTACATAAAATATTAAAGAAAGGTACGCGTTTACCTCTTTATTGCGCAACGAAGAGCACATAGGAATTTAAAAGCAAGACCTTTTTGCCGGCAAGCCTAACAACAACCATGGTTTGCACAACAAAAAAAGCAGGGGAGGCATGTGCCTCCCCTGCTCGGTTATTGTGTAAGGAAAGAGTTATTTATTCCAAACATCGCCCCATTTGCCCTGCTGGCGGTTGCTCAACTGCTCGCTACCACCGTTGCCACTTTGGTCTATGCCGATGTTTCCATCGG
>JAZQVO010000002.1:0-71685 GCA_045631905.1 Bacteroidaceae bacterium | reverse complement strand
CTTGATGTCTGCCCAATACATATCTACAACACCCTGCAACCATTCGGAACTGGGTGCAGTATTCTTGTCGAGCATATTGTAATTGGCGTTTATGTACTCCTCGATTTCTTTTAAGGTGGTGGAGTAACGGCAATATAAACCGTCCTCTACATTCTCCTTGAGGTACATTTTGCGGAAATAATTTCCTTTGCAGTCCCATACTTTTTTAGGAACTACAACACCGCTCAGGGCGTATGCAGAAACTTTTTCTTTGCCCATATAGGCATTAAAGCGGATTTTGACCTTTACACTTGCGTCGGGGTCAGTCTTGGTTGTGCGAACAGAAAACATTAAAGATGCCATAAGATATTGGTTTATAGTTATATACAAATATAACAATAAATTATATCATAAACAATTATATTGCACCCTAATTGCACCCCATAAAGTAAATAAAAATAAATTCCAATAGATTTTGCAACCTATTGGAATATGCTTAACTGCTTGATTTTGAATAATCTTTAATTTATTGCAGTTTCTTTTAATTTAGAATTTGTTGTCCTACCCGGATTCGAACCAGGACAAACAGAACCAAAACCTGTTGTGCTACCATTACACCATAGGACAATCCTTTTTGCTCTCTTTTGAAGAGCGGTGCAAAGGTAGTGCATTTGAACGTAAATGCCAAACTTTTAAGGTTGTTTTTGATTATGGTGTAGATTGGGGTTGTTTGCCAGTCGGCTTTTGTGTGCCACTGTCTGTTGTATCCTTTATCAGCGGAAACTGTTCATGCACTCGATAACCCTTGTGACATCGTTGTCGTTCATTGCCTGGTGGCATGGTAGGCTGAGCTCTATACCGGCAAGCTCCTCTGCAATAGGAAGAGAAAGTGTGTCGTTTTTTTTGTAACACTCTTGCTTGTGGCAGGGAACAGGGTAGTGTATTAGTGTCTGTATCCCCTGTGCGGCAAGGTGTGCCTGCAACGCTTCGCGCTGCTTTGTGAATACCGGGAATACGTGGAATACGTGTCCGTCAAAATCCTTGACTACGGGTAGGCTTACGGCTTTGTTGTCAATCGCGGCAATGTATCTTCTTGCAATCTCCTTACGGCGGCTGTTGTCGGCGTCAAGGTGGCGCAGTTTTACGCGAAGGGCTGCTGCCTGAAGCTCGTCGAGCCTGCTGTTCACTCCCTCGAGCGTGTGACGGTATTTCTCCATGCTGCCATAGTTGTGTAGAGTAAGTATTGTCTCGTACAGTTTGCTGTCGTCTGTCGTAACAGCTCCTCCGTCACCTAACGCACCGAGGTTCTTCCCCGGATAGAAACTGTGTGCAGCAGCATCGCCTAAGGAGCCTGTGCGTTTGCCGTTATGCAAGCATCCGTGTGCCTGGGCGTTGTCCTCGATTATCTTTATTCCTTTTTGACGGCATAGCATGGCAATCTCCTCGCTGTAGCAGTTGCGGCCGTAGAGGTGTACTAACATTACCGCCTTGCATCGTGGTGTTATGGCTTCTTTAATTCCTTTGTAGCCAATCACGGAAGTCAGCGGGTCGGGGTCTGCAAACACAGGCTTCAGTCTGTTCTGTGTAATGGCAAGCACTGATGCTATGAATGTGTTTGCCGGGACAATGATTTCATCCCCTTCCGAAAATATGCCCAATTCCTTGTAGGCTCTTATTATGAGCCACAGGGCGTCGTAGCCGTTACCGCAACCTATGCAATAGCGTGTGCCGATGTATCCGGCATACTCCTTCTCGAAATGGGAGGTCTCTTCGCCCAAAAGATATATACCTTTGGTCATTACCCGGTCTATTGCCTCTTGCAGTTCCGGGTTGTAGCGTGCATTTAACTCGTTGAGCGGAAGGTATGGTATCATAGCTCTTTCTTATACTTGAGGAATTCTTCAAAATCGCGGTAATAATCTTCGGGGGTATATGGTGTTGATGCCAGTACAAGAGCTACCGAGCCCGATGAGAAGTTGCGGAGCTCTTCCCATACGCCGCAAGGTAAATAGAGTGCCTTAGATGGGTGGTTCAGCAAGAAAATCTTCTCGCGCTCCCCGTCGAAGACGCGCACTTCGAAACTGCCTGTAGCGGCAACGATGAGCTCGCGCAGTGTCTTGTGCGCGTGTGCACCGCGTGTCACGCCACCCGGTATATCATATATGTAGAATACGCGTTTTATGTCAAAGTCAATTGCTTTGCCGTTCTCGACAACGGTTATGTTTCCCGTTGCGCCGTGGTGCTTGCCAAGCTCAATGATGCGGCAGTCGTCTACAGTTGTTGTCATAGTGAGTTGCTCTCTTTGAGTTGGATGAACAGGTCAAAATCGCGTACATAGTCGCGTGGACTGTAGGGGGTGGAGCATATTACAAGTGCTATGGAGTTGGTCGCAAAATTCTGCATCCTGCGCCATGTGCCGGCAGGGATATATACTCCCTTGTTGCATCGGTCAAGGTGGATGATCTGCTCCTCTTTCCCGTTATGTATGTAGAGGTCGAAACTGCCCGATAGGGCTATGATGAACTCTTCGCTTTTGCGGTATGCGTGTCCGCCGCGTGATTCGCCGCCGGGGACATCATATACCCAATATGTGCGCGCAATGGTAAAGGGCAACAGCTTGTTGTCCTCTATCACCGATAAATTACCGCGTTTGTCGCGTATCTTGCCAAGCGGGATAATACGTGCCTTGTTCTTCTTGCTCTCTCTCACAGTTTATTTGTTATGCGCGAATATACGATTTTTTATTGTAAGCAATGCAAACGTAGCGTATATTTTGGTGATATTCTGTGATGCTGTATCAGATGAAACGTATTCCGCAACGTTCGGCATTGTCCGATACTTGGCATGCCAACTCTTTTAAACTGCATCTTTTTGCGGCAGCAACAGCTGCATAAATTTCTTCTACGGGGGTACTGCTCTCGTCGCTTTCGATGAAGAGTTTGTCTGCGGGGATAACCTTTGCGCTCTCTGCGTTGAAATGCTCGCCAAGCGACAGGTATAACCCGGCTCTGGTCAACTGTTCTGCCTGTTGTGGTTTCCCTCGGAAACCGTGTATAATCCATGCTTGTTGTGGCTTGCACTCCTTGTATTGGGATATGATATTGTCAACAGCCTTTACGCAATGTATGATCAATGGCTTCTTCAGTTCTTCGGACAGGGTTATGTGGGCGCGGAAAACCTCGGTTTGCAGTTCAAGCCCGGCGCCGGAATGCGCTCTGTCAATCCCGCATTCCCCAATGGCTGTTATGTCGGGGGCTTTTGCAAGTTCCTTGATTGTCCGGAATCTATCTTTCCAGTTGTTGTCCACATCCCACGGGTGTATGCCTACGGATGCGCATCCGGTTGTGGGCTCTCCGTTGCTGTTGAAGATTGCGTATGCCGTTTCTTCACTTTTGTTGTGGGTGTGTATGTCTATGAACTTCATTACTGGTGTCATGGTACGGGGTCATATCCCGAGCCTCCCCAAGGATGGCAACGGAGTATGCGCCTGATTGCAAGATACAACCCTTTTATGGGACCATGCTTGCGCAGGGCCTCGATGGCATACTGTGAACATGTCGGGGTGAAACGGCACGATGGTGGTGTCAGGGGTGATATGCACTTCTGGTAGAACCTGATGGGCAGGATGAGGATGTTGGCAATGAACTTTTTCATTGTATTCCGCATTTAGCCGTTATGCTTGAGAGTAGCTTCTCCATCTTGCGTCTTATGAATTCTGTACTGTTGTGGCGGGTGTCGATGTATAGTATTGCCACAGCCAATTTCTTGCCGCCAGTCTGCAATGCCGCCACGAACGGATGCTTGCTTGTGCGGTACGCCTCACGTATGCGTCTTTTGACAAGGTTGCGGTCAACCGCGTGCTTGAATCTCTTTTTTGCCACACTGATGAGTATTGCTGCGGTAGGCTCCTGCTCCTCCTGCTCAATGAATACGGCACGCAATGGATATGCTGTTACCGACGCCCCTTCGGCGTACAGTCTCTCAATCACTCTCTTGCTCTTGAGGTGCTCTTTCAGGGGGAAGGTGTTCCTTTTCATTGTCGGTTGTGGCTTCTTAATGAAACAGCCCCGTCCGCAAGACAGGGCTGCTGTATGGTTCTTATTTGTTTGCTGCAAGATAAGCATCCAAGGCTGCCGGCATATTTGTCGCGGTTGCCGAAGGGGCCTCAAGGTCAAGTCTCAAGTTGTTCTCCTTGATGCATTTTGCTGTCACATTGCCGAAACATGCAATCTGTTGCTCTCCCTGCTCGTAGTCGGGCACGTTCTTCTTTAAAGACTCGATACCGTGTGGGCTGAAGAAGATGAGCATGTCATATGACTTTATGTATTCAGGTGCAATCTCAGTGCTTACAGTGCGGTACATTTCGGCCTGTGAGTGTACGATGCCGTACTTGTCAAAGATGCCGTTGATTTCGGCGTTGTGTACGTTCGATGTAGGTACAAAGTATTTTTCTGTCTTGTGCTTAGCAAAGAGTGGCTCAAGGTCCTGGATGTGGCCATTGCCGAAGAATACCTTGCGCTTGCGGTACTGGACATACTTCTGGATATAAAGTGAGATAGTCTCCGACAGACAGAAATACTTCATGTCATCAGGGATGTTTACTCTCAACTCCTTGCACAACGTGAAGAAGTGGTCAATTGCATGGCGTGAAAGGAATACAATTGCTGTGTGGTCCAATATCGAAACCTTCTGCTGGCGGAACTCTTTTGATGTTACACCCTCAACCTTGATGAAAGAACAAAAATCAATCTGCACGTTATGCTTCTCCGCAAGATCAAAATATGGAGATTTTCCTGTGGCTGGTTTGGGTTGTGAAACCAGAATCTTACTTACCTTCAATGTCCTAAATTTTTATCGTTATAAATTCACTCAGTTGTAGCACTGATTTCCACACCATGGCTATGGGCAGAAATTCAAGCGTGCAAAGATATAAAAAAATCTCCAAATAGTTGCCTTTTTTGGTGAAAATGATTCTAAATAGGCCGTTGATTATGGTGCAGATGTACGCCACCAGTGTCAAAAGTAGATAAAAATTCACAGAATTAACACTTAATGCAGGAATGAACAACAATGCTATTGCTGCAGGTGAAAGAACAAACCCTAATATTTTTATTGTAAAAAAATATATCTCACAGAACTCCTGTGCTTCTTTCTTTGTGTAAAGAATATTGTTCACAAGATCGTAGATCCACTTCTTGGCCAGCAATACCATAATGAAGAACAGGGCAAAGGCTCCGGTGTATATCAATGCATTTCCACCAAGTGCAAGCCCGTTTTTCTGCAATTCTGCCAAGGTGATTATTGTCATATAGAATATTGTCTGCGCATACATAAGGGCATTGCATATCTTTGTGATGTGCGTCCTGTCATTGAATGGGGTAGAGTTGCGCTGGTAATAGAAGATGCCCTTCGCGCGTTCTATAATGCTTGTGCCGTTCATCATCAATACATAGGCCATACCTATGATATTCACGATGAAAAGGAGCATTATCACGTTGTCGTTGGTTATATTGTATGGTACTGGTGTACTTGTCATAGTGCTGCATATTTTCTTACCGACGCATCCCAGCGCGGGGTGTTCCTGATGATTTCCAAAGCCTCTTCAGGGGTTGATGCCACGCTCCATATCTTTCCGTGGATTTCACCCATGAAACGTTCCTCGATAGCCTTTTCCAGCTGAGCTATGAAGTGATCATAATAGCCGTTGATGTTCAGTATGACAATGGGGTTGAAATAGAGGCCCAACTGCTTCCAGGTGATGATCTCGCTCAGTTCCTCAATGGTGCCGCAACCGCCGGGCAGCGCAATGACGGCATTGCTTAGGTTAGCCATTGTCTGCTTGCGTTCGTGCATGCTCTCGGTAATACGTAACTCTGTGAGCCCAGTGTGGTGCCACCCTTGCTCCACCATAAACTGCGGGATTACACCAATGGCCTTTCCGCCGTTGTCCAATGCGCCGTCCTCTACCATACGCATCAGCCCTATGCTGCCCGCGCCGGTGATTACGGTGATTCCCTCCTTTGCCAAGAGTGCTCCGAGTTCGTATGCTGTTTCGCCGTATACCTCTGCTGCCTTATTGCTTGAAGCGCAGTATACGCATATACTGTTTATATCCATTTTGCTGGTTTGATTAATGTACGGATTGACCTGCTGCGGTATCGGTTGTGTGACTGGTTCTGTGTCATCAGGAACTGCAGCGCCTCATGTTCCCCAACTTTCACGGTCGAGGTTGCGGTATCCGATAGCCTCGGCTATGTGCTGGAACTGTATATTCTCACTTGCGTCAAGGTCGGCAATGGTGCGCGCGACCTTGAGTATGCGGTCGTAGGCGCGTGCCGAGAGGTCGAACCGTGTCATCGCGGTCTTGAGCATTGCAAGGCTTGTCTCGTCAAGCACTGCGTATTTTGCAATGAGCTTGGGTGTCATCTGAGCATTGCAATATATGCTTTCTTCGTTCTTGAAACGTTCTTCCTGTATCTTGCGTGCGGCAATGACGCGCTCACGGATAGCGGCGCTGGGCTCGCCGGGTGCTGTGTCCGATATCTTTTCAAAAGGGACAGGGACAATCTCGCATTGTATGTCTATGCGGTCGAGTAGCGGGCCGCTTATTCTGTTGAGATAGCGCTGTACCTGGCCCGGACTGCATGTGCATGCCTTTGTGGGGTGGTTGTAGTAACCGCAAGGGCAGGGGTTCATCGATGCCACGAACATCACGCCGGCAGGGTATTCCACCTTGTAGTTGGCACGTGCAACGCAAATCTTGCGGTCCTCGAGCGGCTGGCGCATCACCTCTAGTACGTCGCGGCTGAACTCGGGGAGCTCGTCAAGGAACAGCACGCCGTTGTGTGCAAGTGAAATCTCTCCGGGTTTAGGATTGGCACCTCCGCCGCACAGGGCAACTGATGATATTGTATGGTGCGGGCTACGGAACGGACGTTGTGTAATGAGCGAACAACCGTCGGGCATCATGCCGCTGACGGAGTGTATCTTTGTCGTCTCAAGGCTCTCGCTGAGTGTGAGTGGTGGCAGTATGCTCGGCAGTCTCTTCGCCATCATGGACTTTCCGCTGCCCGGAGGTCCAACCATAATGAGGTTATGTCCGCCTGCAGCGGCAACCTCAAAGGCACGCTTCACGCTCTCCTGTCCGCGTACCTCGCTGAAATCAAACGGGAAATTGCTCTGTTTTGAGTAGAAATCGTCCTCAATGTCCACTTTGTATGGGTTCATAGACTCCTCGCCGTTGAGGAACTGTATCACCTGCATCAGGTGCTCGGCGCCATAGACCGTTATGCCGTTGACAACGGCGGCCTCGGCTGCGTTGCCCATTGGTAGAATGATGCCTTCGTAGCCTAATTCTTTTGCTTTGATGGCTATGGGTAAGGCGCCTTTTATCGGCATCAGCATTCCGTCAAGCCCCAGCTCTCCCATGATAAGATATCTGTTCAACTTTTCGGTAGAGATGACCTCGTCGGCTGCAAGAATACCCACGGCAATGGGCAGGTCGTATGCCGAGCCCTCCTTCTTTATGTCGGCGGGCGCCATGTTTACTATTATCTGCTTGCTCGGGAAACGCAGGCCGTTGTACTGGAATGCGGAGTTTATTCGCTGGTGGCTCTCCTTTACTGCATTGTCGGGCAGGCCTACAAGGTAGAACTTGATACCTCGCAGTGCATTGACCTCAATGGTCACAAGTGTGGCATTTATGCCCTGTATTGCCGCGGCAAGAACTTTTACCAGCATATAGAACTGTTATTTTTTCTTCTTTTCGTTTGCTTTCTTCTTCTCTTGCTCCCTGTCGTATCGTCGGGTCAGCGAGTCTATGCGCTCGCCAAGGCCCTCGGTATCAATATCGTAGTCAATAATTCTCTGGAAGGGGCTTACGAGCATGGTGAAAGGGAGTGATTTCACGTTGAACTGCTTTACAATTGGGCTGTGGAACATCATGCGGTCAAGCGCGTTGTCGCCAACAATGCTGTCCTCTGTGATGAACTTTCTCCACTGTGCCGAGTCATAGTCGAGCGCAATGTTAAGTATTGCAAAGCTCTCGCTTTCTACACTGTCCTTTATGGCTGCCAGTTCCCGCATTCTCTTGAGGCTGTTCTTGTCCCATGAGGCCCAGAATGTCACCAGGGTATATTTCCTTATATAGTTTTCTAAAGTTACAGTGGTGCTGTCATTTAGACGATATTTGAAATCGGGGAACGAGCGGTGTAGCACATTGCTGTTCTTGCTCTCTACTTTCTTATTGAGACTTATTATGTATTCGTGGTCCTTGAGTATGCCGCCGAGTTTGCTGGTACGTGAACGTATGTCTTTGTTTACGGGCTCTGGAGTCTCTGTCAAGTAACGGCGGATAATTTCAATACACACATCGCTCAGCGGGTGTGCCATAATGAAACTGTCGATCTTCTCAATCATTCTGTTGCCGGCCGGGGTGGTATCAAGAATTCTTGATATGCTGTCGTGCAACGCCTGTATGTCGCCACCTTCGATGCTCCAGCCGCTATTGAGGGTGCTGTCTCTTGTTAGAGTTGCAGTGATTTTGGGCTCGGCATACATAGGGACTATCCTACCTTCCGGTGTTATCAGGAACATGGGAGTCAGTGTGTCTACTTGTAATGACAACGAGAAACTGCCGTCATCGTCGCATCGTACCGAATCAACCTTTTCGTATCGGTTGTCCATGCCGAACATACATACAAGCCCATTAGGGTAGTCTGTTACTCCCTTAATGGTGTATGTGTTTGTAGGTTGCTCTTTTCCGCAGGAGAACAGCAGTGCCAGCAGGAATGTGAAAATAAAGAACCTCTTCATTGCCTTACTGCTTGTTAGCACGCTTGCGCTCAAGTTCGTCAAGAATAATCTTGCGCATGCGCATTGACTTTGGTGTTACCTCCAGATACTCGTCCTCCTTTATGTACTCAAGTGCCTCTTCGAGTGAGAATATAGTAGGTGGAATGATGCGGGCCTTGTCGTCGCTTCCGCTTGCACGCATGTTGGTGAGCTTCTTGCTTTTTGTCACGTTGATGACGAGGTCGTTTTCGTGGATGTGTTCGCCTACCACCTGGCCTGCATATACCTCCTCCTGTGGGCTTATGAAGAACTTGCCGCGCTCCTGAAGCTTGTCGATGGCATATGCAAAGGCTGTTCCGCTCTCCATTGCCACCATTGAGCCGTTTGTTCGTCGCTCAATCTCACCCTTGTATGGCTGGTACTCCTTGAAGCGGTGTGCCATGATGGCCTCGCCGGCCGAAGCTGTGAGCACGTTTGTGCGAAGTCCTATGATACCTCTTGAAGGAATGTTGAACTCGATGTTCACTCGGTCGGCCTGTGCCTCCATTGAGAGCATCTCACCCTTGCGGCGTGTTACCATGTCGATGATTTTGCTCGAGAAGTCTGTGGGCACGTTTATGGTGAGCTCCTCTATTGGCTCGTGACGCTCGCCATTGATCTCCTTGTATATCACCTGTGGCTGGCCCACCTGTAGTTCATAACCCTCGCGACGCATGGTCTCTATGAGTACCGACAAGTGGAGCACGCCGCGGCCGAATACTGTCCAGGCATCCTCTTCGGGGTCTTTCTTAACGCGTAGGGCAAGGTTCTTGTCAAGTTCCTTGTCAAGACGTTCCTGAATGTGGCGCGATGTCACGAATTTGCCCTCTTTACCGAAGAAGGGCGAGTCGTTGATAGTAAAGAGCATGCTCATGGTGGGTTCGTCGATGGCAATCGGCGGCAGAGCCTCGGGATTCTCAAAGTCGCATATGGTGTCACCTATCTCAAACTTCTCAAGGCCTACGATAGCGCAGATGTCACCCGATGAAACGCTCTCGGCTCTCTTGCGTCCAAGACCCTCGAATGTGTGAAGTTCCTTGATTCTCATCTTGCTCTCCTCGCCGTTGCGGTTCACCAGCGTGATGCTTGTGCCCTCGGTGAGTGTGCCGCGGTGGACGCGTCCTATGGCAATGCGTCCAGTGTAGGGTGAATAGTCAAGTGATGTGATGAGCATCTGTGGTGTACCCTCGAGCTTCTTTGGGGCGGGTATATGCTCTATGATTGCATCGAGCAGAGCAGTAAGGTCTGTTGTCTCATTGCGCCAGTCGGTGCTCATCCAGTTGTTCTTTGCCGAGCCGTAAAGCACGGGGAAGTCGAGCTGCTCCTCTGTTGCCTCAAGCGAGAACATAAGGTCAAAGACCATTTCGTATACCTCCTCGGGGCGGCAGTTTGGCTTGTCCACCTTGTTTACCACAACAATGGGCTTCAAACCAATCTGCAATGCCTTCTGCAACACAAAGCGTGTCTGTGGCATGGGGCCTTCAAAGGCATCGACAAGGAGAATACAGCCGTCGGCCATGTTGAGCACGCGCTCGACCTCGCCACCGAAGTCGCTGTGACCCGGAGTGTCGATAACGTTGATTTTGGTGTCTTTATATCGTATCGATACATTCTTTGAAAGAATTGTTATACCTCTTTCACGCTCAAGCTCGTTGTTGTCGAGTGTGAGCTTGTCATTGTCCTGCTCCTTGAGCAAGTTTCCGGCGAGCATCAATTTGTCTACAAGGGTTGTCTTGCCGTGGTCAACGTGTGCGATAATCGCAATGTTACGGATATCCTGCATATAATGTCTTTTGCTGATTAAAATGTCTTGCTTTGCAAGAACGTCTGCAAAGGTACAACAAAAACGGCGAAATTGTACTAAAGATTACTCTCTTTATATATAATAAATCATATTTTGCTCTCGCTCTCAAAGGGATAGTATTGTTTGGTGGAGAAAAAATACCGCAAAGTGGTTGCTAATCCAAAAAATGGTTGTATCTTTGCACCCGCGTTGGCAACATAGTGCGCTCTTGCGCATTCATTTGTCGGCCAAAAGATATTTTTTTAACCTTTTAAAACCTCAAATCATGTATTTGGATTCAGAAAAAAAGAAAGAGATCTTTGGCACATACGGAACGTCTAGCACTGATACTGGTTCAGCAGAGAGCCAGATTGCATTGTTCTCATACCGTATTGCACATTTGACGGAGCACCTTAAGGCTAACCGTAAGGACTATAGCACACAGAGAGCTTTGACAATGTTGGTAGGTAAACGTCGTTCACTCCTCAACTACTTGAAGGACCGTGACATCAATCGTTACCGTGCTATCGTTGCTAAACTTGGCTTGCGTAGATAATCTGCGCCTGAAAAGGTTTAAGAGGTTCGCAAAAGCGAACCTCTTTTTTTATGCCTGTTGCTATACAGGTGCCTGTTTTTGGTATGTTGGTAATAATACCTGCTTCTGCTACAATTAGAATATGACAACCGCTGAATTTTATAAAAACAACGAAACCGACACTATCTTTTGGGTAGATAATGCGGGGTGTGTCGGTGAATTTCTTTTTACATTCGATAAAAAGAAAATATATAATCTGTTTGCCGACTATCCCCATAGATTAACACCACAGGAAAAGGCTGTTTTTGACAAAGAAAACACATATTGGCGCGACTTTTTTGCCGATAGATGGTAATACCGCCTTATTCTTTTCGTTATTCTTTTTCCTTTGTGCAACAACGCTTGCCTATCTGTTGCCAAACATCATGTGTAGCCGAAGCGATTTAAAAGAGGATATATGAAGCGAAAAAAATGTACACCTCCTACCCGTCAGGTAGGAGGTGTACATTTTAAAAAGGACAAATGTTATTTTACAAACCTCTTGGTACCGTTTACTATATATATACCCGGTTGTGTTATTTTTTCGAGTTTGTTGCCAAACAGGTCGTAAATGCCATCGTTCTCCTTCTCTTTCTCAATGTCTATGACCGATGTTGCAACCTCTATCGTGCTTTTCTCGAACTCCCATGTACATGCTCCCCAGAAAGGCTTCATAAGGGTGTAGTTCCATGCGTCGGGGTTGATGTACCAGCTGTAATTTTCGCTTGCATCAATTATACATATACCGGTTTTGCCGTCGAGCGTGCGCTCTTCGAGTTTCCAAGCATATTCCTCGCCAAGTTTGATGGCCTGCTCGTTGTTGTAAGCAGTGGGGTATGTGGCGGTTCCGGTCGATTTGTTGTAGATGTAAACCTTTCCGTCGGGCAACTTCTTGATGCTCCACAACATCTTGTCGTGTGTGCTTTTTGTTTGGGGAGAAACTATCTTGTTTGTTGCGTTGTAGCCTGCATATTTCCCGAACCATACATTACGTATATAATAGTAGTAATCTTCGCTTAGTGTTTCGGCTATGCTTGCTCTCTCCATCATCTGAAATTGGTGGTAGAGTGCCACATAGGCGTTGTACTGCGTTTCGCTTACATTACCTTCGGCGATAATCTCTTTTGCAGGTGTTATGACGCTCTCCTGTAAATAGTTAAGTGCCTCCTGTGTGTACTCGTTGGCCTCGCCGGGCTTGCTTGTGAGAACTATTATTTCGCACTTTTTAACAAGGCCTGCAAGTTGAGTTGTGAAGTCTTCGACCTCAACAATTTTCCATGTTCCGTTGTAGCAGAGTGCAGCTTCGTCTTTTGCATATACATCGCCCGAGCCTTCGGCACTCAAACGCTTAACACTGTTGTTCATGGTTGCGCTGTAACCATCGACAGCCGATATGGTTATTACGCCCGGGATATATGTGAAGCTCTGTGTAGCGATGGTTGCTTTGTCTATTCTCAAAGGTGTACCATCTTCGCTCATATTTACGGCCACATTGTAGTTGCTCATTGTAATTTGCTTGCCACTATACAGGTTGGTCATTATGTAACCACCGTCGACGGGGGTAAATTGCCACAACTCTTCGGGCTCTGTTTGTGGGGTATAGTGGAAGCGCACGCCATCGCCTTTTTGGTACATCGTCGAGCCTTCGTATTGGCGTTTGTAGTAGGTCGATGCGGAGATTATTTTGTATGTTTTGCCCTCCTTTGGTTGGGTGATGGGGGCGTTTTTGTAATTCTCTGTTGCTGTTAGCAGGGCTGTCACATCTTCGTTGCTTGCGTTTGCGTACGCACTTTGCAATGCGTCGAAAAGCTCGGCACTCGGGTAACCTACCCCACCTCGTATGCTGTTTTTGAGTATGCTTTCAGCCTCTAAGAGTGCGCTCTCGGCAGGAGTGTGCTCTGTTGGTTCTATATAGTGCTTGGCATATTTGTAGTCGAGTAACTCGAATATCTCGTCGTGGCTTTGCAGACGTTTGTAGAAGGATACCCAACTCTTCTTGCTTGTAGGCAACCAGCCAATTTCGGAGAGAGCAAGAAGACGGGGGAGAAGCTGGTATTCTACTTCGTCAATATCGTTGGTGGTCTCTGTCCACATGTTGCCTTGCACACCGAGTGCATAGCTCTCACGGCCGGCGAGGCTGCTCAACGGGTTTAGGTTGTATATCTCTTCTACGGTATTAATACCCCAGCCTCCGTTGTAAAGCTCATCGACAAAGCGGTTGTTCTCGTTCGACTGCATAAAGTCGAGGTAGAGGTGGCTGTAAGGTACAATGATGGATTTCATGCCTCTGTTAGCGGCGTCTCCGCTTTTTGAGATGTTGTTCCATGCCATTATCACAGGCTTAATTTTGTTGTTGTCGTTCCAGTGAGCAAGCAACTCGTCCCACACGATTATCTCTTTGTCGTATTTTTCTTTAATGTAGGTTCCAAGCTCCTCGACCAACCACGACTGTAACTGGTGTACACCCTCGAGCCCAAGCGATTCTACGCGCTTGATGCACTGCTGGTTGGTGCTCCATTGCCCGGTGGGGCACTCATCGCCACCAAAGTGTATGTATTGGTAGGGGAATATGTTGGCAAGGTTGTCCATTATACATTTGAGGAAGTCGATGACTTTGTCGTCGCCAACGTTTAGAACGTCATGAGATATTCCGCCGTCTATGCGCACCTCATATTTTTTTGTGGCATCACAGCTTAGTTCGGGGTAGGCGGTTATGGCTGCCACCATGTGGCCGGGTAAGTCCACCTCGGGTATGATTTCTATGTTGCGTGCAAGTGCATACTCTACAACCTCTTTGAGGTCTTCTTGCGAGTACCACATTCCGCGACCATACTCTGTGTCGTCGTAGAACGACTGGCCGTCGCCTGTGTTGCTGAATGATTTTGAGCGTATGGCACCAATCTCGGTAAGTTTGGGGTATTCGGGAATCTCTATGCGCCAGCCTTGGTCGTCGGTGAGATGCCAGTGAAAGCGGTTAATCTTGTACAAGGTTAAGATGTCGAGTACTTTTTTAACCTCCTCTTTGTCGAAGAAGTGACGTGCGATGTCGAGCATGTATCCGCGGTGTCCTAAAAGCGGTTCGTCGCTGATGCTCACGAAGGGTATCTCCCATTTTACATCGTTTTGTGCGGTGCTTGCAAAGAATTCTCTTGGCAGTAGCTGTTTTAGTGTTTGCAACGCATAGAGCGAACCTGCAAATTGTGCCGACTTAATCTCTATGTAGCTCTCGTTTACGTTTAATGTGTAACCCTCGGCGGGTAGGCTCTCGTCGGTTCCAAACCACACCTCGCCTGCTTGGGGTGCGTCGCTCGCAATTTTTACTTCGAGATTTATGCCTGCCGATTTTGCAAGCTGTGTTGCAAATTCTTCGGCATGTATCTTCATGCGCTCGCCTGTGTATGCGATTGCGTTGAGTGTTGTGATGTCGAACATGGCATCGCTGTCTGTTATTGTCAGCTCTGCGGGGTAAGGCACTATTGATATTTTGCCTATCTGCTCGAGCTTTGTGGCATCGACAAATTGTACGGGGTTGTTCGGGTCGTTGTTGCTGTTCCAAAGACCTACTCCACGATTATCATTTGGGCCACCCCAAAGGTTCATGGAGATACCTGTGTTGCCCGTAGGCTGAATCTCGTAACTGCCACTATAATTGCTGTAACCGGTTTTGTTTATTTTAAATTTTGTAACGCCTGTGGTAGAGCTGTCTGTGGCTTTTACTTTTTGGTTCTTTTCGGCCGAACCGACAAAGAGAGTGTATCCCTTTTTGTTTGTGAATGTATATCCGCTTGTTTCGTCGCCGGTAATTTTCCATAGCTGCGCATCGTTGCCAACCGGTGCCGATGTTGTTATCTCGGCATTGTTTTGGGTAGCTGTGAATGCGTTGCCACCGTTCATAAACTGAATGAGATACCATTTTGTGTTCTCACTGGTGCTGATGGTGGGAAAACCTTGTGAGTAGGCACCCAACCAGCCTGCAATAAGTAGCAGGGTAACGATGATTCTTTCTTTCATAAGATTTATTTTTTTAAATATTTTCTTTTTTCGTAAAAGTATAGATTTTTGCAAAATAATCGATAAAAGAATCTGTTTTTTTTGTGAACAAATGTAAAAAGGGTTAAAAAAGTATATTCTTTAACATTTTTGTATATATTCGCGCTATTAAAGAAAATAATGTATTAAATATATTTTTTATGAAAAATTGTTTGAGAAAAACGATGGCAACCATGTTGTTGCTTCTCTGTGTGGCACTACCATCGCTGTCGCAGGTTGTAAATGTCAGCCCCCTTCCTCAAAATATTTCGTGGGACGGTGGTGTGGCTTTTTCTTCAACAACCTCGTACATGCTTGTTGGCGAAGAACTTGCCGACACCGATGCAGTCAATCTCTTTAAGGAGAACTTTTCGGTGGGTGGTATGAAACAGGTGATTATAGGCGAACGTGGCGATGTTGCCGTTGCCGAGTTTGAATCCCTTATCCCCGAAAAAGCCGAGGGTTACTACCTGTCTGTAACTGCCGATAAAGTGGTTATTGCAGGAAACGATGGCTCGGGAACCTATTACGGTGTTCAAACATTTATTCAAATAGCATCGCAACCCAATGTGATGGCTGTTACGGTTACCGACTATCCCTCGGTCCCTTATCGCGGGCTTGTGGAGGGATATTACGGCAACCCATACAGCGAGGCTGACCGCATGAGCTATTTTAAGATGTTCGGTCGTCAGAAGATGAATACATATATCTATGGCCCCAAGGACGATGTCTATCATCGTGGTCGTTGGCGTGAGAATTACCCTGCCGACCAAGCCGAGAAGATACGCTCGTATGTAAATGCCGCAAAGGCTTGCAAGGTCGATTTTGTTTGGGCTATCCACCCCGGAGAAAATATTCAGTGGAACAAGACCGACAGTGTGAACATCGTAAACAAGTTGAAAGCTATGTACGATCTCGGTGTACGCACTTTTGCCGTATTCTTCGACGATGTTTGGAGCGGCGAGGGGCAGCGTGGCGACAAGCAGGCACAGCTGATGAACTATATTACCGATGAACTTAACAAGGCTTACGACGATGTAAACCCCTGTATCATCTGTCCTACACAGTATAACAGAGGCTGGTCGAACGGAAATTATCTCACAACGCTTGGAACAACCATGAACCCCTCTGTGCGCATAATGTGGACCGGTAATTCGGTTGTCGATATGATAAACAAGAGCGATATGCAGTGGATAAACAACCAAATAAGTCGCAAAGCATATATTTGGCTCAACTACCCTGTAACCGACTACTGTATTAATCACTTGCTCATGGGCCCCACTTATGGTAACGACCTCGACATAGCCGACATGCTTTCGGGTTTCACAGCCAACCCTATGGAGTATGCCGAAGCCTCAAAGGTATCGCTTTTCAGTATAGGCGATTACAACTGGAACATGCCGGCATACGATGCCGATGCATCGTGGGAGAACGCTTTGCAGTATCTCATGCCCCAAAATGTTGCCGATTTTCGTTTCTTCTGCGAGAATAATGTGGACCTTGGTAGCACCGTGCACGGTTTGCGTCGCATGAACGAGTCGCCCGAATTTGTTGAGGCAAAAAACCTCTACGACACAAAAATATCGGCAGGTGACAAGGCTGGTGCATACGAGGCTGTGGGTGTGCAGTTCAAGAAATTTGTTTCTGTTGCCGACAACCTCTTGGCTACATCTGAGGCTCCTGCCCTCATAGCGGAGATAACCCCTTGGCTCCACAGTATGCGCTATTTAGGTTTGAAGGGTGTCTCTTTGGTCGAGATGCAGAATGCCCTTTTGTGCGAGAACCCCGATAGCTTCATAAACAGCTATTTGCGTTATAACGAGTATGAGAAGTTGCAAGGAGCATTGCGCTCACGCGACTTCTCCGGCACCCTGAAACAGGCTACTCCGGTGGTGGGAACCGTGCATGTTGAGCCTTTTATAAAAGATGCGATGGGCGAGCTCGTTGCCGAATATAAAGAGAATTACGATTATCGTACCGATGTATTCCCTGCTCAGGTTCTGGAGAATGGAGTATATTACATTAAATTTAATGGTAAATATCTCACAAACACCACACCTAATGTAGCAAGCAGTGTGCCTAAGTTTACATCGG
This sequence comes from Bacteroidaceae bacterium, assembly GCA_045631905.1. Taxonomy (GTDB): domain Bacteria; phylum Bacteroidota; class Bacteroidia; order Bacteroidales; family Bacteroidaceae; genus HGM04593. The sequence continues at coordinate 54,394 of JAZQVO010000002.1, read as the reverse complement.
CTCTCGACGATGTACGTCCCCAGAAACAGGAGTGGAAAATTACCTTGGACCCCTCGACAAACCGTTACAAGATTATCAACCTCGAAGATAACCGCTACCTAAACGAGAAGGGCGAGTTCACCGTGAGCGAGACAACCAACCCCTTCGAGTCGGTATGGCACACATACGAAATTTATCGTTTGGCTAACGGAAAGTATGCTATTAAGAACGCTGGTAGCGCAGGTGACAAGCTCTGGACAGCCAACGGTACAAGGGTGAGTGCAAGCAGTTCAAATGAACTTATGCCTGCAAACTTTGTTTTCGACATCGTGCCCATAGGAAACGACGAGGAAAAGGAGATTACCACAATATCTTCTAACGGAATCTACTACATAAAAGATGGTAATAAGTACCTTACAAATATCAACATAAGAGGCAGTGGCGGTAACCCTGTTTTCCAAGATGTAACCTCTCCAGGTCTTGCACAAGAGTGGTTGATAACTCCCGATGCATCGGGTAAAAACTATTATAAGATTGTGAGCAAAGCCGACGGTCGTTATCTTAACGAAAAAGGTGTGTTTGGAACAAACCAATATTACAGCGACTGGAACACCTATCTCATCACCATGCAAGGTGACATGTTCTCCATGCGTCTGACTCAGTCGGCGACAAAGGATGGTGTCAAGTTCCTTGTAAGCGATGGCACTCGCTTGTTTGAGCAGGCTATAAGCCACGCAGAAAGTTATACTTTGGGCATTGAACAAAAATATGTAGAACCCCAGCCCGAGGTTGAGCCCGATGAGATTACTACCCCCAAGCTCTATGTTTACAGAATAGAAAATGTTGGTAACGGCAAGTATATAACTAATGGCGACAATGTTGAAAACGATGCTGTCATTGCCTATGCCGACGGTAACGAGAGTAGCAACGGACAAAAGTGGGCTCTTTACCCCACAGGTGTTGCCGACGAGTACATTTTGGTAAACGCTACATCTAAGAAGGCGTTGGACATGGCACCCGGCGTAGGTCACCCTGTGCAGTGGAATTGTGAGCCTTACAACGTGAACCAGATTTTCAAAATAGACGAGACTGAGACCGGTGTTTGTCGTTTGTTGAATGCCGGTAACCTCTCGCAGTGCCTTGGTGCCTCGGCATCGGGTACACCTCTTGTTGTAAGCGACTTGGAGAGTGAGACTTCGCTTTTCCGTCTCCATAAAACAGACGAGGAGTTACCTCTTAATTTCCCTGTTGCAAACAAATCTTTTGTTATAAAAAGCGTAACTACCGGTCAGGTTGTGACTGTTCTTCCCAACAGCACGTTGGACAGCTACATATACTCTGTGAATTACAACAAGAGCAATAATGGCCAGATATGGAAACTTACCACAGGTAAAACAGCTTTTGTGGCAACATCGCAATATTACGCTCTTTCTCTCGACATGGGCCTGAGTGGTTCTTGCGTTCCTCTCTTGTACACAACAAACAGCTCGAACAGTAACCAGAATATATACTTTGAGGAGGTTGATGGCGAGAATGGTGTATATCGCATATACGCATACAAGAGCAGTACCAAGTACTACTTGCAGTCGATTGCCGATAATGCGTTTGCTACAACAACCGTTGCATCGGACGAGGGTACAAAGTTCGAACTTTCGATGTTGAGCGGTTCTTTCGGTAACGATTGGGAGAATCACGAGTTCTTTGAGGAGAACAAGGAGCCTGCTCATGCAACATTTATCCCCTACACATCAACATCTCTAATGAAGGGCGATGCTAACTATAATCTCCCATGGCTCACCCCTAAACAGGCCGACTATCTCTCTTTGAATGGAACATGGAAGTTTAAGTTTGTGCCTAATCCCTCTTTGCGTCCCGGCAAGGAGGAGTTCTGGGGAACCGATGCCGATGTGTCGTCTTGGGACAATATAGATGTTCCATCGTGCTGGGAGATGAAGGGCTACGATTTGCCCCTCTATGTGAATGTGGAGTATGCCTTCTTGAATAATCCTCCATATATTATTAATAAGGTAAGCGGAGTAGGTGACAACCCCGTGGGCTCTTATCGTCGTACATTTACTTTGCCCGAGGAGTGGGACGGCAAGAATGTGTTCCTGCACTTTGATGGTCTTTACAGCGCGGCCTATATTTGGGTGAACGGCGAATATGTGGGTTACACTCAGGGTGGTAACAACGACCACGAATTTGAGATAAGTGACCATGTGTGCACCGGAACAAATAACATAAGCATACAGGTGTTGCGATGGAGCGATGCTTCGTACCTCGAAGGTCAGGATATGTTCCACATGAGTGGTTTGCACCGCGACGTATATCTCTATGCTACACCAAAAACTTTTGTTTGCGACCACTATGTTACATCTGTACTTGACGATGGTTATGCTAGCGGTTCGATGAATATCGATTTTGAGATTGACAACAGAACGGGGGTTGCCACAACAAAGACCATAGAGGCCGACCTTGTAGACCCGCAAGGTGCTGTCGTTGCCACACGTTCGGCATTAGTGAATATAGGAGCCGGTAGCAAAAAGGTCAAGACTGCCTTGGCTTTTGATGCTTTGAGCAACCTGCAAGCATGGACAGCCGAGACACCAAACCTCTATACTGTTGTGGTGCGCCAGAAAGACGCTGACGGAAAAGAGGAGATGGTCTTCTCTACAAAGTATGGTTTCCGTAGTATTGAGATAAAGAACGGTGTGGTTCTCATAAATGGCAAGCGTGTCTTCTTCAAGGGTGTGAACAACCAAGATACTCACCCCTTGCATGGTCGTGCGATAGATGTTGAAACAATGCTCAAAGATGTTCAGATGATGAAGCAGAGCAACATGAACACTGTGCGCACAAGCCATTATCCCCGTCAGGCGAAAATGTATGCTATGTTCGATTACTATGGTCTTTATGTGATGAACGAGGCCGATGTGGAGTGCCACAAGAGCTGGAACGACAAGGGACGAAACAGTATATCGAACGACCTTACATGGCGTGCACAATATGTGGACCGCACGGTGCGCATGGTCTATCGCGACCGTAACCACCCATCGGTTATTTTCTGGTCGTTGGGTAACGAGTCGGGCGTGGGTGTGAACTTCGACTTTACATACGCCGCGACAAAAGCGTTGGATTCTCGCCCTGTACATTACGAGGGTTACTCAAACGATAATTCGGCAAAGAATACCGACTTGCACTCTAAGATGTATCCCGACCTTGCTTATGTTCGCAATAAGGCAAATAACAGCATAGGTGGTGAGCCTTTCTTCATGTGCGAGTATGCTCACGCTATGGGTAATGCTGTTGGTAACTTGCAGGAGTATTGGGATATTATAGAGAGCAGTAAGCATGGTATCGGTGGTTGTATATGGGATTGGGTGGACCAATCTATTTACGACCCCAAAGCTATTATGAGTGGTGTGCTCGATGTAAACGGTTTCCCGAAATATACATCGGGTTACGACTACCCCGGCCCCCATCAAGGTAACTTTGTGAATAACGGTCTTGTAACCGCCGACCGTGCTTGGAGTGCAAAACTCACCGAGGTAAAGAAGGTGTACCAGTATGCTACATTCTCATACGATGCAACACAGGGTGTGCTCTCCATAAAGAATAAGTACAACTTCATAAACCTCGATAATTTCGCGTTGCGTTACTCTCTGTTGTGCGATGGTAATGTTGTGGAGACCAACATGGTGGATATTCCTTCGACCGAGCCCTCTGCAACCGCCGAAGTTGCACTCTCACCTGCAACCACATTTGAGCCGGGGCATGAATATTTGCTGAATGTCGAATTATTGAAGAAGAGTGCCGAGGCATGGTGTGAGAGTGGTTACTCTATTGCCACCGAGCAGTTTGTTTTGCAGGAGCGTTCGGCACTTGTCGCTATGCCTGCAACCACCGAAACACTTACACTTGTGTCGGAGGGTGGGTATACCGTAAGCAACGATAATATAACATTCTCTGTTAATGGCGAAGGCTTTGTCACAAGTTGGGTGGCAAACGGTGTGAAGGTTCTCGAAGATGGTGGCAGTTACCCTGTGTATAGCAATATTCGTTGGATAGAGAACGAGAGCCCTTATGGCGAGCATAATTTCGGAGATGTTTCAACGTATATATCATCGGCAACCGTGAACGCCTCTTTGTCGAGCGATAAGACATCGTGCGAGGTAACTGTGAACGTGGAGCATGCCAAGTGTCCTTATACAATAGTATACACGGTATATGCTTGTGGTACGGTTGATATGAAGGTTAGCTACATGCCCATGAGTAACGCTTTGCGTCGCATAGGTCTTGATGTTGTCTTCCCGGCCGGCTACGAGAATGTGTCGTACTATGCAAAAGGCCCGTGGGAGAACTATATCGACCGTCAGCGTGGTTCGTTTATAGGTCGTTACACAACTACTGTCGATGAGATGTTCGAGATGTATGCTCACCCACAGTCTATGGGTAACAGAATGTCTTTGCGTGAGCTCTCTCTGGTGAACCCCGAGAATGGTAATACCATAAATATTGCAACCGAGGGCGAGGTTTCGTTCTCTCTCTCTCACTACAACCAGGTGCAGTACCTTACACCGGCCTTACACCCTTGGGAACTTGATAAAGATGATGTTTTGTATGCTACCTTCGACTACATGCAAAGGGGTATCGGTAACGGTAGCTGTGGCCCCGGTACAGAGAGTATGTATTACACCCCTGTCGGCTCGGTATATACACACACCTTGCGTGTAAGCACCATTAATGGTATGGGTACAGGTGTCGAGAATATTGATGCCTCGAACATCGACATTAAATATAATGTTGCCGATGAGGTGGTAGAGTGTAAAAATATGCCTCCCGGCACCGAGGTTGAGGTACTCGACGTAAAGGGTGTTGTTGTAGGTTGCACCAAGGCGGGTGATGCGAAGGTGTCGCTTGCAGGTCTGCCCAAAGGTTCATATATTTTGGTAATTAAGGGTAAAGGCGTTAATGCCGTGCATAAATTCCTGAAACATTAACTTTACAAGTTTTTCCTATAATTTAAAAGAGTGTTTTAACAGGAAGAGCGCATAACACTTGTAAACATATATATTTGTTAATAACCTATATTAAAAGTTGTGCCCGACACGAATCAGGGTTTACTATTATGAAAAATGCTAATGTTATTTTGGTGATTCTTTCGTTCCTTATTCCTATCGTGGGAATTGTTCTCTATTTTGTAAAGAAAAACGATGAGGCTGAGGCTGCTAAGAGCTATTTGTGGGCTGCTGTAGCTGGTTTTGTATTAGGTCTTTTGCTTCTATAATTAGCTAAAGGATAGACACCCCGAAGGAACTAGCTCCTTCGGGGTGTTTGTTTTTTTTGGGGGGTGCTGTTTGCCTCCTCTTTCTGCGTTATAGAGAACCTGCAAAGAAGGACCGCAAAACATAAACGGGCAACCAATTGGTTGCCCGTTTATGTTTATTTATGTTTGTCTATTTATTTTATTTCCCAAGTATCGTTGGTGTTGAGAAGCTCGGTGAAGTTGTGATACTTCTTTTGGCTCTTAACCTCCTCTACCTGCGCATGAACGGCATCGTTGTATGTAGGTGCTTCTACATTGCGTATCACGCCAAGTGCTATGGGGAAATCTGGGCCCTCCATGAGCGCGAGTTTAAGGTGTAGTGTGGTGTCCTTGCAGTGTGCGTCGTGAACGAGTATGTCGTTCTCTGTTATTCCGTTCTCTCCAATCTTTACAACCTTCAACCCGAAGCCCTCCTGTACAAGGCCGAACTCTCTCTCCTGACCGAATATCATGGGCTTGCCATGCTCCAAGTAGATAGCGTTCTTGGCACGGCCCTCTTTGGTGTATATGCTGTCGTGTGTGCCGTTGTTAAAGATAACGCAGTTTTGCAACACCTCTACTACCGATGCGCCTTTGTGTTGAGCGGCTGCTTTAAGGCACTCTACGGTTGCACTCATGTCTGTCGCAACGCAACGGGCAAAGAATTGTCCGCGAGCACCGAAGCATAGCTCGGCGGGGTGGAAGGGGTCCTCTACGGTACCGTAGGGCGACGATTTGCTGACAAAGCCTCTTGCCGAAGTGGGTGAGTATTGTCCTTTTGTGAGACCGTATATGCGGTTGTTCAGCAATATCATGTTGAGGTCGATGTTGCGTCGCACGGCATGAATAAAGTGGTTTCCTCCGATGGCAAGGCCGTCGCCATCACCCGAAATTTGCCATATGGTGAGGTCGGGGTTTGCAATTTTTGCACCTGTGGCAATAGCAGCCGCACGGCCGTGTATTGTGTGGAAACCGTATGTGTTCATGTAGTAGGGCAGGCGCGATGAACAGCCGATACCCGAAATTACTGCTGTCTTATGGGGTGCGATGCCTATCTCGCTCATGGCTTTGTGCAGTGCTCCCAAGAATGAGTGGTCGCCACAACCGGGGCACCAGCGGGGTTGCCCGAATTTATAATCTTGTACTGTATATTCGCTCATTTTTTTACTCCTCCATGATTTTTGTAAATGCCTCAACCAATGTTGTTACTGCAAAAGGTTGGCCCTTTACTTCGTTATACTGATGTAGTTCTATGCCATCGATTTTTGTACGCAGGTACGATGCAAATTGTCCCATATTTTGCTCGGCAACAACAATCTTTTTGTATTTGCCAAGCACCTCGGCTGTGTTGGCGGGCAGGGGATTGATGTAGTTGAAGTGTGCAAGTGCTACCTTCTTGCCGGCTTTGTTCATTGCCTGCATAGCTTCGCACAGGTGACCGTATGTGCCTCCGAAGCCCACAATAAGCAGGTCGGCATTCTCGTCGCCTTCTACTTTGAGGGCGGGGATATAGTTTGCAATCTTTGCTACCTTGTCGGCGCGTTTGGCAACCATGTTGTGGTGGTTGTCGGGGTCGTTTGATATTGCTCCCGTTGCCGCGCTCTTCTCCAAACCTCCGATGCGGTGTGTGAACCCTTCGGTGCCGGGAACGGCCCAGTAGCGTACGTCGTTTTCGGGGTTGCGCATGTAGGGTGTCCACCCCTCTTTCATCTCGGGTGTGACGTAGGGGGGTACTATTGCGGGATATTCGTTGATGTCGGGTAGTCTCCATGCGGCCGAACCGTTGGCGATGAATGCGTCGGTGAGCAGAATGACGGGTGTCATGTGCTCCACGGCTATTTTACATGCGTTGAATGCCGAGTCGAAACAGTCGGTGGGCGAGCTTGCCGCAATTACGGGTATGGGGCTTTCGCCGTTACGGCCGTATAGTGCTTGCAAAAGGTCGGTCTGCTCCGACTTTGTGGGGAGGCCTGTCGAGGGACCACCGCGCTGAACGTCTATAATAACAAGTGGTAGTTCTGTTATGACTGCAAGGTTTATTGCCTCGCTCTTCAAACATATGCCGGGGCCACTTGTGCTTGTACATGCAAGTGCTCCTGCGTAGGCTGCACCTACTGCCGACGCGCAACCTGCAATCTCGTCCTCGGCCTGCATGGTCACTACACCGAGTGACTTGTGCTTGGCAAGTTCGTGTAAGATGTCGGTTGCGGGAGTTATGGGATAGGAGCCAAGGAACAATCTCATTCCTGCTTTTTCGGCGGCGGCGATGAGGCCGTATGCGGTGGCTTTGTTACCGTTTATGTCCATGTACTTGCCTTTTGCTTTTTCGCCCTTGCTTTCGATGCTGTAAGTGTGCGATATCGAGGCATGGGTGTTGTGTCCCATGTCGTAACCTGCATGCAGGGCTTTTATGTTGGCTTCGGCAATCTCAGGCTTTTTGGCAAACTTTGTACGCAACATGTTTTCGGCAAGCGAAAGGTCGCGGTCGAAAAGCCAGCATACAAGTCCCAAAGCAAGCATGTTCTTGCATCTAACGATGCTCTTGTTGTCGAGACCGCTATCTTTGAGTGTGGCTTGGCACATTGATGTGATGGGGCAGGGTACCACCTCGCAGGTAATGCCCAGCTCTTCTATGGGGTTGTCGGTCTTGAACTCAGCTTTTTGCAAGTCTTTCTCGGTGAAGGAGTCGGTGTCGATGATTATTGCTCCTGTCGGTTTGCAATATTTGTACTGTGTCTTTAATGCGGCGGGGTTCATGGCTACCAGCACGTCGCACTTGTCACCGGGTGTAAGAACCTTGTCGGCACCGATGTGAACTTGAAAACCCGACACGCCTGTGAGCACACCTTGCGGGGCGCGAATATCGGCTGGGTAGTCGGGGAATGTACATATGTCGTTTCCTACCGTTGCTGATATGGTAGAGAAAATATTTCCGGCCAATTGCATGCCGTCTCCCGAGTCTCCCGAGAAACGTACTATTACTTGGTCTAGTTCTTGTTTTTTGATGTTTTCTGCCATTATGATGGTCTTTTTAGATTATTTTTTTGTTTACGGTTGCAAATTTCGTAAACATTTATTAAACGAGGAAATATTTTTGCAATAAGTTTATGTAAAAAATAGAAATTTCTGCATATATATACCGCGATGCAGTTGCAAATAGTATATATATGCAGAAAAGTGAATAAAATGTATTTTCGTTATTCGAGGTAGCGTGTTATTTTACCGCTTAGTTGCAACAGCGAAATTTCGCATATTTTTGTATTGTATTGTGCTGTGAGCAGTCGCTCCTCTGCGTCGAGGAGGCTCTGTTGTGCTTCGCGCATCTCAAAACCCGAAAGGTCGCCGAGCATGTATCGCTCCTTGGCTATCTCGTGGTTCTCGCGTGCAGTTATCAGGTTCTGCTCTTCGAGGTTGAGAAGTTCAAGGTTGTTGCGATAGGCCTGCCACAGAGTGCCGAGGTCGGCTTTAAGTGCAAGTTCCAGACGCTCGCGTTGTAGTTCCTGGTTTATGATTTTAATTTTTGCGTTTCTCTTTTCGCGTCGTCTGTTGCCGTCCCAGAGGTTTATTCCCATCGTCACACCACCGTTCCAGCCGTTGTTCCGACGGCTTATGTAGTTGCCTTTCCCGTATCGGTTGTAACTTAAATCGTACCCTGTGTTAAGCCTTAGATAGGGGTAGTTGCGAGAAAGAATCTTTTTGTAGTCGAGCTCTGCGATATTGTTGTTTATTGTGGCTTTCAGTAGTTCGGCGTTGTTGTCGAGTGTCCCGTTCCACAGCTCGGTAAAGTCGAGCGATGAGTTTACGTTTATGGTTGTGTCTTTTGTGTACAGCGGGCTGTATACTTGTTCCACGGCCATGAGCTCGTTGAGCGCGATGCGCGATGTTATCACCGCCTCCTGTTGACGCATGTATTGTGCGCTGTCGGCATTAAAATCGACTTTTGCTTGTTGGTAGTCGAGACGCGAAAAGCTTCCTATGTGGTAACGCTCCTCTACAATCCTCATTCGTTCCTTGGATAGCTGAACCGCGTAGAAGTAGTTTTTTAAACGTATCCTTTGTTGAATGAAATTATAGTATTCGGCAGTGAGGGTGGCTATGAAATCCTCGACTGCGATGCGGGTGTTTGTCTCTCCCATCTGTTTCAGCTCTTTCAACTGCTTGTATGTGGTGCTTATTGCAAAGCCGTCGAAGATGGTCCAGTTGAGGTCGATGCCGGCTTTGGCTGTTTGGTCGGTACCGTTGCTCTCTTTGGCTGTTTCGCCACCACTGCGCATCTCGGTGTTGCTCTTGCCACCCGAGAGGTCGTATGCACCTTGTAAATCGAGCTGGGGCAGGTATCCGGCGTTGGCAAGTGTGGCGTTGTTTCGGCTTATCTCCTCTTCGCCACGTACTATGCGTAGCGAATAGTTGTTTTCGAGTCCTTTTTGCAGGCACTCTTTAAGTGTTATCTCTTGTGCGTAGGAGAGCGTTGCAGTTGCGATAATGCACAAGCATAGTATTATCTTTTTCATTGTTCTTCGTCTTTTTCGCGTTCTGTTGATATGTAGCTGTATATTGCAGGTACTATGTACATGGTGAGTATGGTTGATACTATCATACCGCCTACAACGGCTGTACCCATGGCTATACGCTGGTTTGCGCCTTCGCCACTTGCAAACATAAGGGGTATGAGGCCCAGTATGGTCGATACGCTTGTCATGAGAATGGGGCGCAGACGTTGCAGCGATGCGCTTTTTATGGCGCTCATCTTGCCCTCTCCTGTCTCTTGTTTCTGGTTGGCAAACTCAACAATCAAAATACCGTTTTTGGCAACAAGGCCTATGAGCATGATTATACCAATCTGGCTGAATATATTCATGGTGATGTCGCCAAAGTACATGAATATGAGAGCGCCTGCTATGGCAAGGGGTACTGTGAGCATTATGATGAACGGGTCTTTGAAACTCTCGAACTGTGCCGCAAGTATAAGGTATATGAGCACGAGTGCAAGAATAAAGGCAAACATAAGGCTCGAAGAGCTTTCGCGGTACTCTTTGGAGTCGCCCGAAAGGGCTGTGCGGAATGTTTCGTCGAGTAAGTCTTCGGCTATTTTGTCCATCTCGGCAAGGCCGTCGCCTATTGTTTTTCCTTCGGCAAGGCCGGCCGATATAGTGGCAGAAATAAAGCGGTTGTAGTGGTAGAGCTTGGGAGGTGCCACCGACTCGACAAACTCAACAAGGTTGTCGAACTGTATAACTTCTCCCTTGTCGCTACGTATATAAAGTGCTCTGATGTTTGACGGGGTGTTGCGTTGCTGGCGGTTTATCTGTCCTATAATCTCGTACTGTTTGCCGTTCATGTAGAAGTATCCCATGCGCTGTCCGCTGAGGCCATATTGCAGTGTTTCGGCAACATCGCGTACGCTGGCTCCAAGGCTGCCTGCTTTGTCGCGGTTTATGTTTACACGCACCTCGGGGCTGCTGAATTTGAGGTCGGCATCGGCCATCATGAAGGTGGGGTTGTCGTGTACACGGCTCAAAAATTTAGGCAGGATATCTTGTAGTTTTTCTATGCTTGTTGTCTGCAACACATATTGTACGGGCATGCTACCTCGGCGTCCTCCAAAGGAGGATTGTTGTTGCACGAAGGCGCGGGCTTTGGTTTTGGTGCTCACCGCTTTTGATAATTTTGCGGCAACCTCCATCTGTGAGTAGTCGCGCTCTTTAAGGTCTTTAAGGGTGATTTGAATGTTACCGCTACCGCTCGACACACGTGCTGTGATAGACTGAGCATCGGGCACTATGGAGTCTACAAGTTGGTTTATGTCTTCGGTGTAGTCGCGCATGTATTCGTAGCTTACACCTTCGGCTCCACGTGTGTTTATGGTAATTTTTGAGCGGTCCTCCAAGGGTGCCATCTCGGCCGGAATATTGTTCCAAAGTATTCCTATGAGGACAAACATTATAATAGTAACGGGTATTGACAGAATGCGGTGGTCGAGGAACCATGCCAAGGATTTTTCATACACGTTGTTCATGCCGGCAAAGAAGGGCTCGGTCTTTTTGTAAAAGATATTTTGCTCTTTTCTTCTTTTCAGAATTTTTGTTGCAAGCATGGGGGTAAAGGTGAGGGCGGCAAACGATGATATTATTACCGAGCCTGCAACCACAAAGCTGAACTCCCTGAAAAGTCGTCCGCTGGTACCCTCCATGAATACAATGGGGAGGAACACTGCTACAAGGGTAATGGTGGTCGATATTACGGCAAAGAAAATCTCTTTTGAACCTTCGATACCGGCCTTGAAAGGTCTCATGCCTTGTTCTATTCTGATATATATGTTCTCGGTCATCACAATAGCATCGTCCACCACAAGACCTACCGATAATACCACGGCAAGCATGGTGAGTACGTTTATTGAGAAGCCGGCAACGTACATCACAAAGAATGCTCCGATGAGTGAGACGGGAATAACGATGCAGGGGATAAGTGTTACACGCCAGTCGCGCAGGAACAGGAAGATGATTATGATAACGAGAACAAAAGCTTCGTATACGGTGCTCTTGACCTCGTCGATAGAGGCGCGTATGAAGCGTGTGTTGTCGAAACCGTATGAGTATTCAATATCTTCGGGGAGGTCTTTTTTCATGCTCTCCATGCGTTCATATACGGCATCGGCAATCTCGATGTGGTTGGCTCCCGGCTGTGGTATAACGGCCACGCCCACCATGGGCACTCCATTCATCTTCATGTAGCTCTTTAAGTCGGCAGGGCCAAGCTCGGCATATCCGATGTCGCTCACGCGCACCACATTGCCGTTCTCTATTTTGAGTATCACGTTGTTGAACTCCTGCGCTGTGTGCATCTGTCCCATGGTGCGCAGGGTAAGCTCCATGGTGTTTCCTTCGATGCTTCCCGAGGGGAGCTCAACGTTCTCGCTTGTGATTGCGTTTCTCACATCGATGGGTGTGATACCGAAGGCGGCCATCTTGATGGGGTCGAGCCAGATGCGCATTGAGTAGCGCTTCTCTCCCCATATTCCCACACTGCTGACGTTGGAGATTGTCTGTAACTGCTCTTTCACGGTGAGGTCGGCAATCTCGCTCAGCTCGAGCAGGGAGCGTTGCTCGCTCTTTAAAGCCACCATGAGTATGGGGGTTGCGTCGGCATCGGCTTTCGAAACAGTAGGTGGGTCGCAGTCGCGGGGCAGGAAGCGTTGTGCACGCGACACTTTGTCGCGCACGTCGTTGGCGGCTGTTTCGAGGTCTACCGACAACTCAAACTCAACCGTTATTCGGCATTGTCCCTGTTGGCTCACGCTCGATAGCGAGCGTATACCCGGTATACCGTTAATATTTTGTTCGAGAGGTTCGGTTATCTGGTTCTCGATAACGTCGGCGTTTGCTCCGGCATAACTGCAAGTTACCGATATTATGGGGTTGTCGACCGACGGGTACTCGCGCACACCAAGTGTGTTGTAGCCGATGAGGCCGAAAAGCAGTATTATGATAGTGAGTACCGACGCCAACACCGGCCTGCGGATACTTAATTCCGATATATTCATATGGCTGGTATTTAGGCGTTAGTCTAATTTGTCGATTTTTACGGCCGAGCCTTTGCGCAACTGTAATGTACCCGATGTGATGATGGTGTCGCCTGCCTGCAAACCGTTTACTATCTGCACCTCGGCATCGGTGCGTATACCAATCTCCACGGCAGTAGGCTCGGCTTTTCCGTTGCGGTACACAAAGACTTTGTTTATACCCATCTCGGGAACAATAGCCTCCGACGGTATTGCCAAGGCGTCGGGTATCTCCTTTTGTTTGAGGGTTATATTGGCGTAACGGCCGGGGATAAGCTCGCCGTCGCTGTTGGCATACAGGGCACGCACGGTGAGTGTGTGGGTTTTGGCATCGAGGCTCGACTCTGTTGCGTAAACCTTTGCTTTAAATGGCTCTAACTTGCCATCGACGCGAAATTCGAGGTTTGTTCCTTTCTTAATATCCGATGCGTGTCGCTCGGCAACCGAAAATTCAACTTTTATGGGTTTTATGTTGGTGAGCTTTGCAATAACCGTACTTGGTGAGGCGTATGCTCCCACACTTACCTGACGCAAACCTATTGTGCCATCGAAGGGGGCGCGTAGCTCGGTCATAGTTATCTGGGCTTTCACCTTCTCTATGTCGGCGTTCAAGGTGGCAAGCTCGGTTTTCACCTGTTCGTATGCCTCCTTGCTCACAGCGTCGCGCTGTAAAAGTGCGTTCTGGCGGTATACGCGGTCCTCGGCGAGGGGTACCTGCGCTTCGAGTCTCTTTAATTGTGCTTGCAGTTGGCTGTCGTTTACCTTGGCAAGTAACTCTCCTTTTTTTACATAACTGCCCTCGGTGAAGAATATTTCGGTTATCTTACCTGCTGTCTCAAAAGAGAGCTCTACCTCTTCGTCGGGAACCAAACGGCCTATTATGGGAAAATCGTCCGACAAAAGGTGTGGAACTACAATTTTTGCATTGACATTCAAAATCTTTTGCTCCTTCTTCTTGGGCATACTGTCGGCAGCGCTCAGCTCTTCGTTCTCGTGTGGTGTCAGTTGATAATAACCAAAAAAGCCGAGTGCTACGGCTATGGTGACAATAAGTCCCCATTTTAATTTCTTGTTCATATTCTTAATAGTTCTGTTTGTGTTTTTTTTCTTTTTCAGTTTATTCGCAAATATACGAACAAACGAGCGAGAAACATGAAGTTTACTTTGATGTTTTTCACAGCGAGTGCAATATATATTCGCGGTTTACCGCAAATATAATCCAAACGAGCGAAATAATATCAAGCTTGCTTCAAATATAAACACAAACCAACTTTATGATAATATTTAATATAGTTTTTTAACAAAAATTATCCTATTTATAATACTAATTGTAATGTGTTGGGTAATAAAGCGTGGTTAAGATTGCATAGTTGTCGGCTTTTTGCTATCTTTGCATCATTAATGCCACAAACGCTCTTTTGCAGGTGGCTGTGAATAGAATAATATTTAACAAAAAAATAATAGAATTATGATTAATGCTCAGGACATTAAAATTGGTACAGCTATCCGCATGGATGGCAAGTTATATTTCTGCATCGACTTTTTGCATGTAAAGCCCGGTAAGGGAAACACCTTCATGCGTACAAAGTTGAAAGACGTTGTCGATGGTTATGTATTGGAGCGTCGTTTCAATATCGGTGAGAAGTTGGAAGACGTTCGCGTAGAGCGTCGTCAGTTCCAGTATCTCTATCAGGAGGGTAGCGACTACATCTTCATGAACCAAGAGACATACGAGCAGGTACCCATCGCCGCCGACCAAATCAATGGTGTGGCTTACATGAAGGAGGGTATGATTCTGGACGTTGTTACAGACGCATCTACCGACACTATCCTTTTTGCCGACATGCCTGTTAAGGTTGTGCTTGCCGTTACATACACAGAGCCCGGTCTCAAAGGCGATACAGCTACAAACACTACAAAGCCCGCAACCGTGGAGACAGGTGCCGAGGTTCGCGTGCCTTTGTTCATCAATGAGGGCGAGCTCATCGAGGTAGATACTCGTGATGGTTCATACCAAGGTCGTGTAAAAGCATAATATAAAAGCTTTGTTGTACTCTATAATAGTTCCGGTTTACAACAGACCCGGAGAGATAAAAGAATTTCTCGACAGTCTGGCGGCTCAGACGGTAAAACCTTTTGAGTTACTCATTATAGAAGACGGATCAAAAGAACGATGTGACCATTTGCTTGGTCACTATCGTTCTTTTTTTACCATACACTATTACTATAAAGAGAACTCAGGCCGTAGCGACACGAGAAACTATGGCATGGAGAGGGCAGGAGGCGACTACATGCTTTTCTTTGACTCCGATGTGATACTTCCGCCTACATATTTCGAAAAGCTCGAAGAGGCGATGAAGGCGGGTTATTGCGACTGCTTTGGTGGCCCCGATGCCGCCGACGACTCCTTCTCGGACATGCAGAAAGCTGTGAGCCATGCGATGACCTCTTTCTGGACAACGGGCGGTATTCGTGGCGGTAAAGCTGTGATGGAGAAGTTTTGCCCTCGCACCTTTAACATGGGCCTCTCGAAGAGCGTCTACGAAAAGGTGGGCGATTTTAAGGATATGATGGGCGAGGATATCGACCTTAGCATACGCATACGCAAGGCCGGCTTCTCCATAAGGCTCATACGTGAGGTTTTTGTTTACCACAAACGTCGCATCGACCTTACCCGTTTCTTTAAGCAGGTGAATAACTTTGGTCAGGCACGCATATGGTTGCAAATAATACACCCCGGTTCGTTGAAGCTTGTTCATGCCATGCCAGCCGTGATGCTTGTTGCAGGTGTGCTGTTGCTCGTGGCATCTATATTTTGCCCCTTGCTGTTGCTCTTGCCGTTTATATATGCTTTGCTGATATTTGCCGACGCGCTTTTAAAAGGCAACAATCTCAAAGTGTCGGCTCTGTCGGTGGCGGCCGCAGCAGTGCAAATAACAGGTTATGGCACAGGTTTTTTGAAGGCTTTTTGGCACAAAATGGTGCTTAAAGAGCCCTTGGAGACAAAAGAAAAACTTACAAAGATATATAACAGAGGTTGATGGAAGCCAAGAGCAAGCATAGCATAAAAGAGTGGCCCGAGGACGAACGTCCACGCGAGAAGGTGTTGCGTCACGGCGTATCCTCGCTCAGTAAATCGGAGCTGTTGGCCATACTCATAGGGTCGGGAAATGCCGAAGACTCGGCCGTTGAACTAATGAAGAAGGTGCTTGCCTCTTGTGGCGACAGTATAGCCGAGCTTGCTAAGTTCACCGTAGACGACCTTTGTCGTTTCAAGGGTATAGGGCCGGCAAAGGCAATAACCATAGTTGCCGCATGCGAGTTGTGGAAAAGAAAACGCTTCGACGAACAGGGCGAGCAACCTCGTATAAAATGTTCGTCCGACATTTATGAATATTTCTATCCTCACATGTGTTCTCTTAATGTCGAGGAGATTTATGTTCTTCTTTTGAATAACATGAACAGGGTGATAGACCATGTGAAGATAAGTAGCGGAGGGCTCACAGCATCGACACTCGATGTGCGCGTTGTATTGCGCGAAGCACTCATGAAGCGTGCCACAGCGATGGCTCTTTGCCATAATCACCCGTCGGGCAATACAAAGCCGAGCCGCGACGACGACCACGTTACGGTGAGCCTTGCCGCCGCATGCAAAATTATGAACATACGTTTTTTGGACCATTTGATACTTACAACAAACGGCTTTTTCAGTTATAACGACGAAGGGCGTTTGTAAAAGATTGCTTATATGGAAAAATTTGATTTGGAAGAGAGAATCGTTGAGATGATAAAGACGGTTTACGACCCCGAGATTCCTGTTAATATATACGACCTTGGGCTCATATACCGCATTGAGGTTAAAGAGGATAACTCTGTTGATATTGATATGACACTTACCGCGCCTAACTGCCCGGCCGCCGACTTTATGTTGGAGGACGTGCGTCAGAAGGTGGAGGCTATAAACGGTATAGGGGCTGTTAATATACAGCTTGTGTTTGAGCCCGAATGGTCTCAGGATCTCATGACTGAGGAGGCCAAGCTTGAACTTGGACTTTTGTAATGAAAATATTTTCGTTTGCATGAAAAAGATATATTTCCTCTCCGATGCACATTTAGGTTCGTGGGCCATAGAACATAGTCGCACGCATGAGCGTCGTTTGGTGTCGTTTCTCGACAAGATAAAGCACGAGGCGGCAGCAGTGTATATGCTTGGCGACATGTTCGATTTTTGGTACGAATATAAGTATGTAGTACCAAAAGGCTTCACACGCTTCTTGGGTAAGGTCTCGGAACTTACCGACATGGGTGTCGAGGTGCATATGTTCACAGGTAATCACGACATGTGGTGTTTGGACTATTTTGAGAAGGAGTGTGGTGTGGTGCTCCATAGAACGGCATGTTCGGTAGAGCTGTATGGTAAGGAGTTTTTTCTTGCCCATGGCGATGAGTTCTGCAAAGAGCGTGCATTCAAAATATTAAGAGCAATTTTTCATTCGCGCTTCTTGCAACGATGCTTCTCTATGTTGCACCCTCGTTGGAGCCTGTGGCTTGGCAATAGCTGGGCGCGTCACAGCATGGTAAAGCATAAGATTGAGGGTGACACCCCCTTCCTTGGTGCCGACAACGAGTTTTGCGTGCAGTTTGCCAAGGAGTATTTGCAGAAACACCCTCATGTCGATTGTTTTATCTTCGGTCACCGTCATGTAGATGAGGATTTTTCTTTGTGTGACACATCGCGTTGCATCTTCCTTGGCGACTGGATAAATACTTTTGCCTATGTGGTGTTCGATGGTAAAGAGATTCTTCGCAAATATTATATAGAGGGCGAGAGCAAGGATTTATAATTTCTCTCAAATTCTGTCACCGGCTTGTAGTTGTGTGGTATAAATAAAAAAAGTTATGCACCGCGGTGCATAACTTTTTTTATTTAAGCATGAGGTTTCTCTTACTTCATGTTTTTAACAATCTCATAGGTGTCGCTTGCAATCATCAGCTCCTCGTCTGTGGGAATAAGCAATACTTTAACCTTTGACGAAGGTGTTGAGAGCACAGCCTCCTCGCCACGTATTACAGCGTTCTTCTCCTTGTCGAGCTCCACGCCCATAAATTCAAGACCGCTGAGCACAGCCTCGCGGCAGTCGGCCTGGTTCTCACCTACACCGCCGGTGAAGATAATGATGTCTACACCACCCATGGCGGCTGCATACTCACCTATATATTTCTTAATGCGGTAGAAGTACATTGTGTTGGCAAGCTCGGCACGTTTGTTACCTGCCTCGGCGGCAGCTTTCACCTCGCGCATGTCGCTCGACACACCCGATATACCTGCAACACCCGATTTTTTGTTCAAGAGGTCGGACAGACCTTGTGCGTCCAAGCCCATCTTGTCCATGATGAAGGGGATTGCACCGGGGTCGATGTCACCGCTACGTGTACCCATCATGAGACCTGCAAGGGGAGTAAGTCCCATAGATGTATCTACGCTCTTGCCGTCTTTAACAGCTGCGCATGAGCCACCGTTACCAATGTGGCATGTGATTATTTTGCTACCCTCGGCAGGTATACCAAGCATCTCCAAAGCACGTTTTGTGATGTAACGGTGCGATGTTCCGTGGAAACCGTAACGACGCACACCATATTTCTCGTACAACTCGTAGGGTACTGCGTACATGTAAGCGTAGTCGGGCATAGTCTGGTGGAAGGCTGTGTCGAACACACCTACCTGAGGTATCTCGGGGGCAACCTCCTTAACGGCATTCACACCTTTGAGGTTTGCGGGGTTGTGGAGGGGAGCAAGGTCGTTGCAAGCCTCGAATGTTTCGAGAACCTCGTCGGTGAGCAAGGTCGATGCGCTAAACTTCTCTCCACCGTGTACCATGCGGTGACCAACTGCGTCTATCTCCTCAATAGAGCCTACAACGCCGTATTTGTCGCTGGTGAGCAGGTCGATGATGAGGCGAACACCTGTTGTGTGCTCGGGGATAGATGCCATGATGGTCTCTTTCTCACCGTTGGGCAATGTGAATTTTATGAATGAGCCCTCGAGACCAATCTTCTCGATACCACCCTTTGCAAGCACCTCTTTTGTTTCAATATCAAACAACTGGTATTTGATTGATGAACTTCCGCAGTTCAATACTAATATTTTCATCGTGTAATATTTTTATAAACCAATGATTCTTGTTCTTTATTAATTTTTAGCTGCGATAGCTTGGTTTGCGGTGATGGCAATCATCATGTAGACATCTTCTACCGAGCAACCACGTGAAAGGTCGTTTACGGGGCGTGCGATACCTTGGAGTACGGGACCGATAGCCTCGGCACCGCCCAAACGCTGTACGAGCTTGTAGCCGATGTTTCCTGCGCCGAGGTCGGGGAAGATGAGCACGTTGGCTTTACCTGCAACGGTCGAACCGGGAGCCTTGCTCTGGCCTACAAAGGGTACAAGAGCGGCATCGGCCTGCATCTCACCGTCGATAGAGAGCTCGGGTGCAAGTTCGTGTGCAAGCTTTGTTGCCTCTACAACCTTGTCTACCATCTCGTGTTTAGCCGAGCCTTTGGTAGAGAAACTGAGCATTGCAACGCGGGGCTCTTCGAAGCCGGCGATGGCTTTTGCTGTCTGTGCGGTACATACAGCTATCTGTGAAAGTTGGTTTGCATCGGGGCAGGGTGTAACGGCAACGTCACCAACGAAGAGTACACCATCTTCGCCATACTCTTTTGCTTTTGTAATCATCATCATGGCACCCGATACACAGCTGATGCCGGGAGATGTTTTAATAATCTGCAAGGCAGGGCGCAATACATTACCTGTTGTGTTAAGCGCACCGGCAACCTGTCCGTCGGCATCGCCGTTTTTAATGATGAGGCAACCAAGGTACAAGGGGTTGCAAACAAGTTTGTTTGCATCTTCGATAGTCATACCTTTTGCTTTGCGCAACTCATAGAGCAGTGTGGCATACTTCTCGGCGTCGGGGTTGTTCTCGGGGTCGATGATTGTAGCCTTTTCAATGTTGCTCAAACCGAATTTCTCGGCCATAGCCATAATCTCGGCTTTGTTACCAATGAGAATGATGTTTGCAATACCATCGGCAATAGCTTTGTCGGCAGCTTTCAATGTACGCTCCTCGGTTCCTTCGGGGAGAACGATGCGCTGTTTGTTGTTACATGCGCGCTCGATTAGATTCTTAATAACATCCATTGTGATAATTTTTTATATGGTTTTTGTTGTTCTCAATCTATTCTTTCCTGTGAATGTTTTCTCGCAGGCACTCTTACGTTGCAACAGGGGCGAGGTCGTACGGCTGAATTTGTCGGGCGGCAACCGATGAGGCAACTTGTTCGATAGTTAAACAAACAACTGCTGTTTGTCTGTTTTTGTTGATGCAAAAGTTTATCATTGCAAAGTTACGCTATTTTGGTTCTTTAAACAATATTTATTTATATATTTTTATGTTAAGATGCTGTTTTGAATTTTATAGCATAATGAGGTTTGTTGTTATCTCTATATCTCAAACAAAAAACATATGAAGGCGGGCTTTCAAATAATTCTTAAATAGGAGTTGAATAGTGTTGTATTTATATCTTTTCTACGGCCTTCTCGTGCTATTTGTCTTGCTGTGATGTATAATTGAAGAACGCTGTTTCTCTGTTTCGGATTTTATTGTTATTTTCGCATGGTAAATAGTATATATGATGAAGCGTTTTTTTATAGTTTTACTTGCTGTTTTTTCTTTTGTGGCATGCAAGGTTACACCTCCCGACGAGGTTGCTTTACGTTTCTTAAAAGCTCTTACTTCGGGTGATGTCAATTATGCAAAGGAGAATATCTATTTTCCCAATAAATCCGACTATGCTTTTGTGTGCGAATATTTGGATATGGTTGCAAAAACGGACAAGTACAAGAGTGGTGTTGCCGAGTTTAAAACCGAGTATCGTGTCGCAAAGTGTCTTTACGAGGGCGATGAGGCTTTTGTGGAGCTGATAGGCAAAAACATAACAGGTAATTACGATGTTGTTGCGTTGCGCATGTTGCGCATCGATGGCAGGTGGCTGGTCGATGGTAAGCAGAGTGTGCTAAGCGATATAAAATAGTTATGTGGTATATCTAAAAAAGGTGTTCACCGTCGGTGCTCACCTTTTTTAGATATATGTTCCTTTATGTGCGGTTACGCAAGAAGAGTTTTAAGTTCCTCGGCTTTCATCTGTTTCTGCTCACCGGTTGTCATGTCCTTTACAGCGATGGTGCCGTTGTTCATCTCCTCTTCGCCTATTATGGCAACAAAAGGTATCGCATGGGTGTTGGCATATCCCATCTGTTTTTTCATCTTGTCGTTGCTTGGGTACAACTCGGCCGATATTCCTGCCTGACGCAAATCTCCTATTATAGAGAGTGAGTGAAGAGCCTCTTTCTCGCCAAAGTTTACAAACATTATCTGTGTGCCGTGTATCGACTCTTTGGGGTAGAGGTCGAGCTGGTTCATTACGTCGTATATGCGGTCGGCTCCAAACGATATTCCCACGCCCGAAACGCCCTCCATGCCGAACACGCCCGTGAGGTTGTCGTATCGTCCGCCACCGGTGATACTGCCTATTGTTACATCGAGTGCTTTAACCTCCAAGATGGCACCTGTGTAGTAGTTGAGACCACGCGCAAGTGTGAGGTCGAGGTCGAGCGGGCTGTTTAGTTTCAGTTTGTCGAAGGTGTTGAGTATAAAGCGTATCTCCTCTACACCTTTTTCGCCTGTTTCGTTGCCTTGGAGTGTTTCTGCTATTATGTCAAGCTTCTCGCTGTTGCCTCCCTGTGCCTGCAAAATCGGTAGCAGTTTGTTTATCGACTCCTCGCCGATCTCTTTGCTTTTGAGCTCGGCTATAACACCGTCGAGCCCTATTTTGTCTATTTTGTCTATGGCAACGGTGATGTCGATAATTTTGTCGGGCTCGCCTATAACCTCGGCTATGCCGGCAAGAATCTTGCGGTTGTTGAGCTTTATAGCAACGCGTATATTTAATTTAGAGAATACGTGGTCGATAAGCTGTATGAGCTCTACCTCGTTAATGAGCGAGTTGTTGCCTATGATGTCGGCATCGCATTGATAAAATTCGCGGTAACGTCCTTTTTGAGGTCGGTCGGCACGCCAAACAGGCTGTATCTGGTATCGCTTGAAGGGGAACACCAGCTCGTCGCGGTGCATAACCACATAGCGTGCGAAAGGCACGGTGAGGTCGTAGCGAAGGCCTTTCTCGCAGAATTTCGATGCGAGTTTAGCTGCGTTACGGCTCAATAGCTCTTCGTCGGTGAGGCCGCTAAAATAGTCGCCCGAGTTTTGTATCTTGAAGAGTAGCTTGTCGCCCTCATCGCCATATTTGCCCATGAGGGTTGAGAGGTTTTCCATGGCGGGTGTCTCAATCTGCTTGAACCCGAATGTGTGGAAGGCCTTTCTTATTGTATCGAATATATAGTTTCTTTTCGACATCTCAATGGGTGAGAAGTCGCGTGTACCCTTTGGTATAGATGGTTTTGTAGCCATTAGTCGCGTCTGTTAAAATAAATCATTACATAATAGAGGAGTGTGGCAAGCGACGATAGTGCTGCTACAACATATGTGTAAGCTGCCGCGCGAAGGGCTCCTGCCGCGTATTCGTGGTTGCTTACGTTTGTTACTCCTGCCGATGACAGCCATGCGAGTGCTCTTTTGCTTGCGTCAATCTCCACCGGGAGTGTTACGAAGCTGAAGAGCGTGGTGGTTGCAAAGAGAATTATTCCGCCGAGCAATATTCCGGGGAATATCTGCACGGTGAGTATTCCTATGAGCAGAATCCATGTCATTATGCTCGATGAAAATTGTACTATTGGTACAAGCTTGGAGCGTAATGTGAGAAACGAGTATGCTTTTGCGTGTTGCACCGCATGCCCGCACTCATGGGCTGCCACAGCTGCCGCCGCAATACTTGCCGAACGATATACCCCCTCGCTGAGGTTCACAGTCTTGTTTGTGGGGTTATAGTGGTCGGTGAGCATGCCGGGTGTGCTTGTTACGGTTACATCGTATATGCCGTTGTCGTGTAGCATCTTCTCGGCTATATCTTTGCCTGTGAGGCCGATGGGCATCTTCGAGTATTTCTCGAATTTGTTTTTGAGGTTGGCCTGTACAAAGTAGCTGAGAATAGCTATGCCTATGAACAGGAATATATAGATGTAGTCGTAGCCTACATAACTGCTCTGCTCTGTGGCATACCCGGTGCTGTTGCCGTATGCAAGTATCAATGATAGTATGTTCATTCTCTGTTTTTTAAATTGAACGTGTGATTGTTTGGTCTCTGTCGGGGCCGATAGAGACATATTTCACAGGCACACCAAGTTCCTCTTCCAGGAATTTTATATAATCCTTGAATGCTTGGGGAAGCTCCTCCTCGCTTTTCAGCTGTGTGAGGTCGGTCTGCCAGCCTTTAAGCTCGGTGTACACGGGCTCAACACCTTCGATGTCGTAGGGGAAGTGTGTGAGTGTCTCACCGTTCTTTTTGTATGCTACACATGCTTTTATGGTGGGGAAGGTGTCGAGTACGTCGCTCTTCATGAGTATGAGGTGGGTTACACCGTTTATCATGATTGTGTACTTTAATGCTACAAGGTCTATCCAACCGCAACGGCGTTCACGGCCTGTAACGGCACCATACTCGTGGCCTCTGTCGCGCATCTCGGCACCTACCTCGTCGAACAACTCGGTGGGGAAGGGGCCCGAACCTACACGTGTGCAGTAGGCTTTTGTGATACCGTACACGTTGGCTATTCTGTTGGGGGCAACACCCAAGCCTGTACATGCTCCTGCGCACACTGTATTCGAAGATGTTACAAAGGGGTAGCTACCAAAATCAACATCGAGCAAACTACCCTGTGCGCCCTCGCACAGCACGCTCTTGCCCTCGTTCATGAGGTCGTTTATCATCTGCTCGCTGTCTATGAGACGGAAATTCTTCAAATATTCGATACCTGCCAGCCATGCTTTCTCCATTTCGGTGATGTCGTAGCTGTAATTCATGTTTTTCAGTATCTCTTCGTGGCGTGCCTTTGCTGCTGCATACTTTGCTTCGAAATTCTCCAAAATATCGCCTACACGAAGACCGTTACGGCTTATCTTGTCGGTGTATGTGGGGC
Source organism: Bacteroidaceae bacterium (assembly GCA_045631905.1). Lineage (GTDB taxonomy): Bacteria > Bacteroidota > Bacteroidia > Bacteroidales > Bacteroidaceae > HGM04593. Next base: position 30,397 of record JAZQVO010000002.1, on the reverse strand, counting down.
CGATGCCTTTACCTGTGGTACCTACCTTTGCATCGCCTTTTGCTGCTTCGTATGCGGCATCGAGTACGCGGTGTGTAGGCAAAATGAGGTGAGCCTTCTTCGAGATGAAGAGGTTCTTTGTGAGGTCGTAACCTGCCTTGACAAGGTCCTCGGCCTCTCCTTTGAAAAGTGCGGGGTCGAGCACAACGCCGTTACCTATGATGTTGGTCTGCCCACCTTGGAATATGCCCGAGGGGATAGAGCGCAATACAAATTTCTTGCCGTTAAACTCCAAAGTGTGCCCTGCATTGGGGCCACCCTGGAAACGGGCTACTACATCATATTTAGGGGTAAGCACGTCTACGATTTTACCTTTACCCTCGTCTCCCCATTGGAGTCCCAAAAGTACGTCTATGTTCTTTTTCATTGCTCTAACTTTTTTTTACCTTTAACTTACGTCGCCTTGCAGCCTGATAACATTTGTTGCATAGCCCGTAAACGTATAAAGAGTAGTGGGTTAAATGAAATTTTTTTATACTTGTTGTTAATTTGTCTGTTATGTCAATGTTGTTTATCTCAACTACCTTGTGGCAGTTAGTGCACACCATGTGGCTTTTACCGCTGTTGAAACATTTTTCATATTTCGATGTTGTGCCAAATTGGTGGTGAGTAACCAGGTTGGCATTTAGCAAAAGTGTTATGGTGTTGTATATGGTTGCCCTGCTCACCCTGAACTTCTCCTTTTCTTCCATGTGTTTCAACAAGGTCTCAATGTCGAAACTGCCGTTTATTGAGTATATGGCTCTGAGGATTGCATAACGCTCGGGTGTACAACGCATCTTGTTTACCTTTAAATAGTCGGTAAATAGTTGTGTTATTGTTTCCTCGCTGTTATAGTTGTCCATGGTTATTGCTTGGCACACAAAGTTACCTCTTTTTTTGCAATAAGGGGTGAAATATCTCGATTTTTATTGAACTTTACGTGAAAATATGTTACAGAGTGCGTTGTGCCGGCTTAAATAGCTCCTATATACTCTTTTATGAGTTCGGCAAGCCTGCTTTCCCCGGCCTGTTTCACGAAACGGGTGCCTCTCTCCTCTTGCGCGTCGATGTAACTGCAAAGGGCCGAGTAGGCGCGTTGCATGAGCGTACCACACTCCTCTTCGGCATATAGCTCTGTTATTCTGCTGTAAAATGTTTTTTCTTGTTCGGCGGTGAGGCTTGCCCCTTTGCGAAAGAGGTGGGCAAGGGTGAGGTATGCGCAGTAGCGGTGCAGGCCCTCCTTGTTTTCGCTCCATTTTATGGCAGTAGATGTTGCGTCGGTGAGTTTGCATAGAATGTTGCCCGCAAGGTGGTCGGCAATTTCGGTAAAGGGTGTCTGCTCAACCCAGGTTTGTGCCACCTCGTCGTAGTGCTCTTCGGGTAAAAGAAAAAGAGCCAACAACTTGCACTCCCTCACGCTGCTACTCCATAACTCTGTTGCCAGCTCGCGATTCTTGGGGTACTCTTTGGCTATCTCTTTTAAACGGGGAATCTCCACCCCGAAATTTATTTTATAGTTTAAACCGCTTTGGCGTTGGTGGGCCGATGTTATTCCATTCATCGCCAACCTGAGCCTCTGCTTAATTTCCTTAGTTGTTTCCTGTAAATTTTCTATCATTACAATTTTATTTAATTGTAAGTTGTCGTTTGCGGTAACCGTTGGGCGTTTCACCCATAATGCGGTAGAAAGAGGAGTAGAACGATTGACGGTTGGCAAAGCCTACTGCTGTTCCAATCTTCTCGATGGTGAGGTCGCTATAACGCTTGTCGGTCATGTAGTGCAAGGCCTCTTTTATGCGGTACTCGTTCAAGAGGCACGAGAAGTTTGTTTTGAAACGAGAATTTATCACGGCCGAGATATAACGAGTGTTGGTGTTCAGCTCCTTTGCCAGCACCTTTGCCGAAAAATCCTTGTCTCTGTATCGTTTCTCAATTACTATGAGTGCCAAAATCTTTTCATACAATTCATCGGCAAACTCAGCTCGTATAAGTGAACGATAATGGGCGTGTTTTTCGGCTTTTTCCCTTATGTTATATGGTTTTGTGGTTTTCTCGCTCATATTTTTCTTTGTATGTCTTTCCAAATGTACTATATTCTGTCAGAAATATCAAAAAAAATATAAGGAAAGTTGCCAAAAAATCTATTTTTTTTAATTTGAGGGGTTTTTTGAATATCAAAAATAATAATTTTTGTGTTTTTTTGTGGGTGCCTTTTCTTCTTTTTATGAAACGGCTGAATTATATATTTTTGAAATTTTATGGTTCTTTTTGAGAAACCGCAAGTTTGGTGGCTGTGTTACGGCTGCGTTTTGCAGTAGCTTTACGGCCTAATGCGTCGAGTATCTCGGCTTTGAGGGTGTGGTGCGAGGCGCGTGTGGGTTCAATCTCTATGGCTTTTTCTATGTCTTGCAGTGCCAGCTCATACTGCTTTTGTTCAAGCTCCATGTTGCAACGTACAAGGTATAAATTGGCATCTTTGGGGTTTTCTTCAATCATAGTTTCAAGGAGCATGAGGCTTTCGTTGGTGTTGCCCTCTTTTTGGTAGAGCATGGCGAGCCCGAGGCGTGCCTGATAGTCGTCGGGTGTCTTGCCCAGCAGTTTGATGTAATCTCTTTTTGCCTCCTTGTATTTACCTGTCAAGGTGTAGGCGTATGCTCTGAAAAAGAGAACGTCGCGGTTTTGTGGCATCGCTTTTTCCACCTTGTTGTAACACTCTATGGCAGCCTGTGCGCTATCTGTTTCGAGTAGCAGGCCTGCTCTCTGCATAAGTAGCGGGAGCGATGTGCTGTCGATTTTTAATGCGTTTGCGTAGGCTTGCGATGCGGCAACCTTTTGGCCGGTCATGTTCAGTGTGTAACCCATGTTTGTCAGGCATTGCAGTTGCTCGTTTTCGTTTGTGGTTGCCAAGAGGGCTCTTTTGTAGTATGTGCTGGCTTTCATGTACTTGCCTTCTGTGCTGTATTTTTGTGCAAGGTCGAAAAGGTCGGCATATGTTTGTGCCATGCAGGCTGGTATAACTGCAAGTAGAAGAAGTGTTGTAAGTGTTCTCATTTTGTTGTTTTTATGGTGTCGGCAAAGGTACTATAATAAACTTTAAAGAGGTGTTAAACGAACTATAATATTATGTAAATAACCCCTCTGTTGTAGATGTTGCGACCTCCGATATGAAGAAAAATTGCACTCAAAGGGTTAAAATGGTTAAAATGCACTTGATGTTTGTGAATAAATTCCTTATCTTCGCGCCGTGAAAAGGATTTAGTAGCCTTTTTGCTGTGTTGCCCTTGTAGTTCAATGGATAGAATGGAGGTTTCCTAAACCTTAGATTTGGGTTCGATTCCCAGCGAGGGTACCATGTTTTATAATAGAAACTGCCTTAATCTATGCCGTATTGTAGCTCCGGCTGTGGTTGAGGCGTTTTTTTACCTCTCGGGCTTGTTCCTAGGTTGTGAGGTGCTGTTTATTCGTTGATGGGCTGTGCCGACAGCTCCATGCCACAGCCTGTTGCCCTTTGAAGCTCAACCCATTTTATAGCCTTGTAGTATAGCGCGTTAATATATTCGTGCATCATCTCGGAATTTCTGCTTTCGGCCGATATATAGTCGAGGAAAGGTATATCACCCTCCTCATATGCACGTTTTTTGCTTGTTACCACCTGCTCCATCTCGTCGAGCAGTCCGCTTGTGAATGTTTCTGCCTGCATTATGGCATAACGATAGTCGTTGTGCGCCTGCATAACCTCGGTTTGTACAGCAAGGCGTGCCTCCTCGGCCTCTTGTCGGGCTTGTTGCACAACAAGACGGTCGGCGGTGCGTGCTCCTTTGTTGAGGTTCGAGAATTTAAGGGGTATTGCAACGCCTGCCTTCACTGTCGTGAATGAGGGGGAGTGGGGCTCTTCGGCATGTGCTCCGCGGTTGTATGTTGCACCAAGCTTTACATTGAGGTCGGTGCGACGTTGTGCGGCGTTGAGTCTTTTGGTGGCTTCGGCAACGTCTATTCTGTATAGTGCGGCCTGGAGGTCGGCACGGTTCCTGAGCGCAACCTCGGTATATTGGTCCACCGTTCCGGCTGTTTCGTTCAGCTCTAACGTGCCTGTTGCTCTTATGGCATAGGCGTTGCGAAGGTCGCCCATGTAGTAGCCTAGTTTTATGGCGGTTGTTGTCACCCCGGCCTCGGCTTGCAAGCGGTTGTTGTGGGCGAGCTTGGCAGCCATACGGCTTTCCAGCCAGTCGGCCTTTGCGATATCTCCTTTTGTAAAGCGTATGCTGTCGTTCAGGGCAACAGCGGAGAGCTCCTTTTCTCGTTTCTCCTCTACCGACAAAAGCATGGTTGCCTTCAAGTGGTCGAGGTAGGCGATGGTTGCGTCTGCACGAAAGTTGCGTATGTACTCTTCGAGCAGTGCGGCGGTCTCTTTTTGCTTGCTCTGTGCAAGCTCGATGCCTCCTTTGCGCACACCGAAGGTGAATGTACGGCTCAACTCGCCTTCTATGGCGCTGCCCAGCTTTTTGCTCCAATCTTCGTTACTGCTGTATGTGATGCCGAGTGTGGGGTTGTTACGCACCTTCGATGCCTCTACTTGTGCTGTGGCAATATCTATATTAAGCCTCTGTGCTGTGAGTGCAATGTTTTTTGTGAGCACTTGCTCCATGTATTGCCCGTACGAAAGTTCTTGCGCTGTGAGCGTAAGGGTTGTTGCGATAGCTACAAGTATAAACAGTATTCTTCTCATTTTATGCAATGTGTTGGTTAAAATATCGGGCTGTGTCGAACATAGGTGAAACATCACGTTGTCTGTAACAATGATACAGCCTCGTGCAAACAATGCGAAGTTAATGCTATTTTTTTGCAAATAGGTTGCAAAGAGAGCGGTTATGCCTCTTTGGTAGCGATGCCCATCTCTTCCGCTTTTTTTATGATATATTGCAGGGCTGCTTCGTGCTCGTTGGGTATCACTCCGTCGAGTATGGCATCTTTTACACAGCATTTAAGTTGGCCCACTTTGTCGCATGGTGGCAGGCCGAACAATCGCATTATCTCGCCACCATCTACGGGAGGTTGGAAGTTGCGTATGCGGTCCTTCTCCTCAATATCTTTGAGCTTTTGGCGCACGATGCGAAAGTTGTTGAGAAACTGCTTTTTGCGCTGTTCGTTTTTCGATGTTATGTCGGCCTCGCACAAGAGCATGAGGTCGTCGATGTCATCGCCGGCATCAAAGAGCAGGCGACGCACAGCCGAGTCGGTAACCTCGTCGTCAGCTATGGCTATCGGGCGCATGTGCAGGCCCACCAGCTTTGCCACGTATCGCATCTTTTCGTTCTGTGGCATCTTGAAATCTCTGAATATGTGCTCGGTCATTTTCTCGCCCACAAAGTTGTGGTTGTGGAAGGTCCACTTTTGCACGGGGTCCCAACGCTTGGTCTTTGGCTTCCCTATGTCGTGCAACAGGGCGGCCCAACGCAACCATAGGTTGTCGCTCACCTTGGCGACGTTGTCGAGAACCTCGAGCGTGTGGTAGAACATCTCTTTGTGGCTGTACCCGTTCCTTATCTCCACGCCCTGCAAGGCTGCCAGCTGTGGGAAAATAAGCTCTAAAAGACCGCAACGGTCGAGCTCGATAAACCCTTTTGAGGGTACGGGCGATAGCAGTATCTTGTTAAGCTCTTCGTTTATTCTCTCTCGTGAGATTATGGATATGCGCTCTTTGTTTTCGCAGAGCGCGTTGAAGGTTTCGTCGTCTATGTAAAAGTTCAGCTGTGTGGCAAAGCGTATGCAACGCATCATGCGCAGGGGGTCGTCGCTAAATGTTATACCGGGGTCCAAGGGGGTGCGTATTATGCGGTCTTCGAGGTCGAGCAGGCCGTCGAAAGGGTCCACAAGTTCGCCAAAGCGTGCCCCGTTGAGGCATATAGCCATGGCATTTATGGTAAAGTCGCGACGGTTCTGGTCGTCCTCCAAAGTGCCGTCCTCCACGATGGGGTTACGCGAGTTGCGGTTGTACGACTCGCGTCGGGCACCAACAAATTCAATCTCGTGTCCTTTATATTTTACTTGTGCCGTGCCATAGTTGGCAAAAACGGCAATGTGTGCACCTTTTCCTAAATTTTTGGCAAATGCACGCGCTATATCTATACCTTTGCCCACTACCACCACGTCGATGTCGTTCGAGGGGCGTTGCAGAAAGAGGTCGCGCACGTAACCGCCCACAACGTAACACTCCAAGCCCATAGCATCGGCCGTTTCCGATATTTTGTGAAAGATTGGTTTGTTGAGTTTCTCTTTTATTTCGTTTATCGTGGGTATCTGCATCTTGTTTTTCTTTTTTGGGTTAGTCGCAAAGTTACTCTTTTTTTCTTATTTACGAGGATTTTATGTTCATTAATTATTATTAATTATGTGTGGGGTAGGCTCTGTTGCAGAATTTGTTTTGTCGGCTTGTGGTTCTTTTCGTGCAAAATATTATATTCGCACAGGAAATTAAATTTTGAATTTTATGAAGAAAATAATTTTTTCGGCTATTGTGGCGGCTTCTGTTTTTGTTTCGTGTGGCGAGTCGGTTGAGAGTAAAGCCGATGCTCTTCTGCAACAGGCTGTTACAGCATATGAGACAGCCGATTATCAAACAGCGAAAATTCTTGTCGATAGTATGCGCACAGCCTATCCCACAGCGGTTGATTCGCGTCGTTCGGCTCTCTCGCTCATGCGCAAGGTGGAGATTGCCGAGCAACAGCGTAGCTTGAACCACTGTAACGAGATGCTCTCGACGCTTAAATCGGAGCGCGATAGTTTGTTGCAGGGCTTTTTGTATGAGAAAGATGCTCGTTTCCAGAGCGAGGGTTCTTATATTGTGCCATCGCAGTCGAACAATCTTAATGTCTATAACTCCTTTTTGCGAGCAAGGGTTACCGAGTCGGGTACAGCCTACCTCACCTCTCTTTATCGTGGCAAGGCGATAGCTCATAAGGGGGTAAAGGTATCGGCGGGGGAGAGCTTTGCTTCGTGTGACAAGGCTTTCTCTTCGCGCACATATCGTAATCTTGGTATGAACAACGAGCGTCTCGATTTTGTATACGGCGAGGACGGTGGAATCATAGATTTTATCTCGGCTGCGCAGAATAGCCAGATAACCGTTGAACTTTCCGGCTCTAAGAGCAAGTACAGCTATGTGCTCCGTGCCGACGATGCCAAAGCTATTGCCCGCATCGCCGAGCTTTCGCGTCTGTTAAAGTCGATAGTCGAGTACGAGAATATGGCAGCCGAGGCTAAGCGACACATCGAGTTTGTGGAGCGCACACGCGAACGCTTTATGTCCGACAGTATTGTTATGAAGTAATTTTAATTAGGTAATAAAATAACATGGCCTGTGAAAGCACCTTGTGATTTGCAGGTTGATATCAACATAAAAGGCAACCCGAAAGGTTGCCTTTTATGTTGGTGTTTTTACTTTGTGAGGGAGAATTTCATGCTCACACCAAAGTCGGTGGTTGTTGTGGGGTACGAACTTGCCGATATAAGCGGTATGGTCTTTTGTCGGTCGAAGTAGACGCTTATGGTCATGTTCTTGCTGTAAGCATAATCGGCTGTGAACGAGTAGTTGAACGATTTGTTTCCGCTTGTAGCCTGTGTTGTTCCAAGGTCGATGCTACGGCACAACGAGGTGTTGTTCTTGAACGAGAAGTCGGCACGCAGATTGATGTCGTTACCCTTCTGCTCCTTGCTCTTGCTTGCCTTTTTACCACCTCCGAAGAGCTTGAAATTAACAATCTTGTAACCCACATTAAAGGCTATCTCCTCGGTGTGCGTCTCGACAAGCTGAATAGCTGTAAGGCTCAGGTTCAGCACGCGCGATTTTATGTATTTTGCTCCCACGGTGAGGTTGTTGTCTGTGGTTACGTCTACTCCTATGAGGGGTGAGAACGACTCGTTTATCGACACCGCACCTATGTTGTAACGCCCGCTGGGTACAGGCATGTTGGTTGTTGAGTTGCTCACAAAGCCTATCCCGTTGGTATACTCCATGTAGGTGGCATATGTGCTGTATGAACCCACGGCATACACGCTCTTGTAGCCATGTTCTATGTTCACGCTCTTGAAATATTTTTCGAAGAACGGCAACTTCGACAGGCCCGAGTATCTTATCTTCCAGTTGGGTAGCATGCTCATGAACTTGGGGAAAATGTCGAGCGAGCTGCTACTTGCATCGGTACCTGTGTATGCGCTGAGGAACGCCGGAATCATCACATCGGCCGAATATTTATCGACAGCACCGTTTGCAGGGTTGTAGGGTTGTCCGGCAAGTGCGCTTCCGGCGGGGTATAAACTACCGGCATATCGTGCTTCCACTCTTTTGTGTATGGCATCGATATTATTGATGAATTTATCGTATGCCGACGATTTGTAGTTGTTGCCTGCATCGCCTACATCGAACGATGTGCCTATTGATATTGTGGTCATGGAGAACCCGCCCGACTCGCTGAATGGCATGCCGTCGTACATAAATTGTATGGTGCGGTTCTTGTTGCGTGTCCAGCTTGCGTTGAGGTCTATTTTAAGGTCGGTGCAAGGTTCCAAGGTGGCTCTCACCTGTAAATCCTCGCCGGCTGTGGTTGTTGCCTGAGCCGACACGCTGTCGTTTTTGAGCAACCAGCTTCTTTCGTGTGCTTTGCGCAGGTAGCTGTCGCTTGTGAGGCCGAAGGCAAAATCGAGACCGGGTGACATGATGCCGTTTATCTTGTTTTGGCCGAAGATGTCACCTGCATCGGGCAAGAAGCCGGGTAGGTTCATTGCATACGCGTTGGTATAGTTTACCGAGAATGTGCGCAACATCATGAGTGCCCTTGTGGGGTACTGCATGCCTTTTGCAAACTTGCCCATCTCGCCCTCCTCTTTTATTTTGGGCACAATGCTTATCTTTATTTCGGCAGTATCTTTTGTTTTGATAAGAATACTGTTTTTGTCTATAATCTTATATTTTACTTTGTACTGTCCACCCTTCTTTGTGCGTGCCGACAGGTCGAACTTCTTGCTGTTGAGGTTATGCGTAACAACCGTTCCGCTGTCGGGCGACAGGGTTATCTCCTTTGTAAAGGGCTTGGGCTTGGTGGTTTTCACCTTTTTTACTTTTCCCTTTGCTTTGCCCTTGTTCTTGGTGCTTTTTGAGCTTGTGAAACGCTTGTTTGTCTCTTCGAGGTAGGGTACAAGGTTGTACAACTTCTCCATGTTGAAATTGCCTTTGAGCGTAATGTTTCTCTTGTTCGAGATGTTGTTACCCAGGTTTATTCCGCTCATGTTGTTGCCTCGTGCCCAGTTGTACGATGCCGTGTACGAAGCATCGGCATTAACCCACTCGAATATGGGGAGTTTGTTTATAGGCAGGCTATACGATGCCGTGAAGTTCTGCTGGTAGCTCAGCGGGCGGCCAAAGTCCTTTATACTGCGTTTCACCGAGTCCTTCCAAATAGCATATTCGTTGGGGAAGCGATCTTTGTTTACAGGCAGGAAGGGCTCCTCAATCTCGGCATTTGTTCCCGTGGTCAGGTTCATGCGGAGGTTGGTCGTGGGGTCCCATTTAACCGACAAACTGCGGTTCCAGTAAAATTGTTGCGAGAATGTGAGCGGTATCTCTTCGCCACCTTTAATTGCTTTCAGGTCGCGACGTTGCAACTCGTGGTAGTTGCGTGTCATGTCGGTGTTTGCTCCCAAGCTCTGTGGCAAGGGGTTTATGCCCCAATCTTTTAATATTTTCAGCCATTTAGACTTGTTTTTTATTTTGGCAAAGGGCTTAATGGTTTTTATGGGACTGCTATAATTGTAGGTTATCGATGCCTTCCAGTTGAGTTTGTTCTCCCAGTTAATTGTGCTTCCGCTGTTCTCGGTTTTTGAATACGAGAAGCTGAATGTGAAGTTTGCCGGGTCGAAAGGCATGGGGGTACTGCTTGCCCAATTAAGCTTTGCGTTGCTGAGGCTGAAATTGCGTATTCTTGAACGCACCTCGGCGATGTTGCGCAACGAATCGCGGCTCGTTCCGTTGTACGAGTCGAGCACATCGTCGAATAATAGGTCGGTGTCGAAGGGGCTGTACAGGGGCGATGTCACCTCTTCGGTAAACGAGTAATATGCAGGTAACGACAACTTTGTTCGCGCGGGGAAGAAACGTCCAAGGTCGAACGTACCCGTAACGGTGTAGCGGTAGTAGTCGTCGGTGCGACGCGATGCGAGTTTATCCTCCAAGCCTCCGAAGCCGGCTGTCTCTATACGTCCTTGTGCCGCCAACGAGCCGAGGTCCGATAATTTGATGTTAAGGTTACCTTGTGCCGCCCAACCGCTCTTGTTGTTGAACCCGAGCAAGCGCATCTCGTTCACCCATATATTGGCCGATTTTACCCCCGCCGAGTTGTTGCGCACACCTATCATCATCACTTTTATCTGCCCAAGGGTGGGGCTTCCCACGATGCTTATTCTGTTCTTGGGTTTCTCTTCGTCGTACTCGCTGTATATTGTGGTGTTCGACACGCCCGATGCGTTGTTGCGCAAGGTGTTGCGTTTAACTTTAATGTTTGTGAGCTTGTCGAGGGGTATGTCTATCATGTTCTCTTCGGGCCACACGATAGCCGCCACGCTTGAGCTGTTGCCGTCGTATGAGCCGTGGGGTGTGAGGTAGAGCGGTACTTCATACTCGTAGTAGTTGCTCTTGTAGTCGGAGCCTAAGCGCACAAACAGCGAAACATCATTGTTGCTCAGCTGTGTGGCATCGCCTTCGGGCGCCTCGGCATGGACATATAGCTGTATTCTCTCGTATTGACGTACGTCGAGGTTGCTCTTTTTGTATACGGCACGCGACTCCTTGCTGCCAAGGTTCTCTACTCTCAAAGAGAGGGCCTGTTCGTTGTCTTGACGCAACTGTGGTTGGCTGGGGTCTATTACTCGTGTTATTCCCGGTGGCAACACATAGTTCACGGGCTTGCGGTCGCCGTGCTCCTCGATGTTTATTGCCGACATGGTAAAGCCTCCCGATATTGTGGGGGTTGTGTTGTTCTTCGATGCTATGGGCTGTTGATAGGGACGCCAGTCGCCACGAATGAGTTGCATCGTTGCAAAGCGCAGGGTGATAGGCTTGCTGAACGATGTCATGTACATGCGCATGAAACGGATAGATGTAAAGTCGCGTATGTTACCAACTGTTTTTTCGTAATCTTCAATCGGTATGCGGAATTTGTACCAATCTACGCTCTCTGTCTTGCCGTTTCGCAGTTTCGACGTTACTGTGCGCTTGTCGGTAATGTGGTTACTGCCAACCACCAGGTCTTCGGGGCGTAACGATATGTGATATTGGAAATAATTCTCATATTCGTCCATGGTGAAGTCTTGGTTGTTGTCTTCTACATCGGGGGTGCTTTTTGCGGCACTGCTGTATGTCTCTCCCGAGGAGGAGGGTGAGTTGCCTTCGCTGTTGTTGAAGTACTTGTATCGCTCTATGATGCCTCTCTTTTCGGCATCGTAGTCGGCACCGCGGAAGTAGTGATACTTGTCGCCCGAGGGGTTGGCCGCTATGCTGTCGTACACCTCGGCACGCACTCTTCCTTTTATGGCGTTTAGGTAATTTTGGTATGTGGGGAACATTGCCTCGTCGGCGCAGTTCAAGCCGTTGAGGCCCACATCTTGTTGCGAACGGCTGTCGTTGTTGTTGTCAAAAGCGTATACGAGGCTGTTGATTGTGGGTACACGGCCCCATACGGTCTCTTCGTAGCCGTAGCTGTTGCCGTTTGCCGGCAGACCGTTTTCAAAGAATTTCTTGCCGTCTTTCAAAATATCTTCCGACACCTCTCCAAGGTTAAAGTAAAGGTCGCCACCCATGCTGTTGCTGTCGTAGATGAAGGGGTCGAGCAACCAAAATTCTATATACTGTATGTTTGCCCCCTCAAAATCGGTGGTTGTGAGCTGGCGTGTGATACCTCCCCAACGCTTCTCGGGGTTGTTGAGCTTACCATCGATGGTGAGGTCGGGGTCGAGGTTGTATGGGCCTCGTTCATTGGGGTAGTATGTGACGTTGAAGAGGGAGAGGGTAGAGCTCTCGCCGTATGTCGATTCTTTGTTGGGGTAGAGCTCGCGCTCATAAACTTCGCGCACATAGTGGTTCGACAACTGCTCGAGGTCGCTCTTTATGTGTGCCGGTGTGAGCGATGAACTGCGACGTGTGAACAGGGGGTCTATGGTGTACCAGCTTATGTGTGCACGGTCGAAACCTGTGAGAATGTTGTTTGTCAGGTTGCTGTATGGCATGCCTGTGGGTATTGATGCGAGCACCCACGCCGAGGGTTGTTTTATATCGACGTTGTTTTCGGTGCTTTCGAAGTCGTCGATGTACGATGCCTCGCTCTGCACGTCGCTCGATGTGCCTGCTTCGAGCTTGGCAAATTCGGCCGTGAAGTTTATGCTCGACGGTGCGGTACAACTTATCAGCGGAAGGCGGTCGAGCATGTTTGTGAGCCATTGACTTTGTCGCTTCCACGACATGTTGAAGCCCCATATTTTGTTGTTCAGAGGTTCTGCACCCATATCGACCTTCGAGGTGAGGGGCTTTTCGGTGAGCGACATGAAGGTACCTCCGAAATTAAAGTCGTTCGAAAAGTCATATTTCCAGTTAAGGCCCAGCACGGTCTTGCGTTGCATGTTAAAGAGGGTGTTGCTTTCCAACGACACCTGTACGTTTGTTCCGGCATCAATGATGCTTTGGTTAAGAATGGTTATAATACCCGATGCGTAGTCTACCTGGTAGTCGCTGTTCTCAACGAGTGTGACACCGCCGGCCGTTACTACAACCGAACCGCGAGGGATATTTGTGGCTCCTGTGTTAATAACATTTGCCGCCGAGCCTGTAAATTCTCCTATGAGGTAGAATTTGTCCTTTTCGGCTATCTGCTTTGCTACGGTTTTGGTTGAGTCGTACAACTCCTCAAACACATATTTGTCGGCAATAACCTTGTCGCCTATCTTGCTTTTAAGGTAACTGCCAAAGGGCTCTACCGAGGGGAAGAATATACGGCCCGATGATGTGTCTACCGTGTATCCGGGTATAAAATCGAATATTCCGTTTGGTGCCTCTTTTGAGTTGTTGCTGTCGAGACGGTCGAGGTTAAGCAACTGCAAGAGGGTTTTGTTTTTAAGGCTCTCTTCGGGCAGGTATGTGATATTTGTTCCGAGGCTGTCGCTGGCATAATATACATCGAGCTTGAAGTCGTTGCTCTTTATGTTGCGTGTCTCCAACGAATATACGTTTTTCATCATGAGGTCCCAACAAGGACTGCCGGGTGAGCATGAGTTGGGCTTTATAAGTTTTACAAATAAGGCGCTTTTTGAGTCTTTTACATCGCTGGAGAACTCACCCACCTGGTATGTCTGCCCGCCGTAGGTGTATTCGAAGGCTACGGCAAGCACCTCGTCGGCACGCAGGGCGGTTTTCAACGAGATGAAACCAAGTGTTTGGTTTAGTGTATATTCCGACGACGACAGCAACCTTGCGCTCGACAGCTTCTCGTAATCTTTTCCACCGTGAATGTTGTCGGTGCCGTTTAAGAGGGTGTTCACCTGGTCGATATCTCTTATGCCCGAGTAGGTGGTGTTTAGCTCGCTGTACAGGTTGTTTGCCCCGTTCGAGGGGGTGGCTCCGCTGCCTATGCTCGACCATCGGTCGTTGCTTATGTGACGGTTCTCGGCCATGTCGGCAAAAGCCACAATGTTACGTGGGTTTTTGTAGTCTCCGCTTTTGTTCGTTACCCACACCTCTATACGGTTTATGCTTACTCCCGAAAGCACGGTGGGCAACTGCGACATGGAGCGGTCGTAGTTGTCGCGGAAGTAGTGCGCGAGGAAAAAGTGTTTGTTTTCGTCGTATTCGGTAATTTCAATCTCAAACGTGGTGAGTTGTGTTCCGCCTTTTGAGCTTACGACCGAACTACTCGATGTCTTTTGCGATATTACTGTTTGTAGCTGTAACTTGCCAAATTGAAAGTCGGCTCTTATACCGAAGAGCGACGATGCACCTCGTATAAGGCTTGAATTTGTGGGGAAGGTTACGTTTCCTGCCTCCAGCAGTTTGATTACCTCGTCCTCTTTTCCTTCGTATTTGAGGTTTATCTTTTTTGCATCGTAGCTGAACGTGGCTTCGGTGTTGTAGTTGAAGTCCATGTTCATTTTGTCGCCCACGCTACCTTTCACGTTAAGGTTTATCTTTTCGTCAAAGTCGAAGGTGTTGGTCTTGCGGTTACGCTCGGTGAGCGAGGGGTTTTCTACCTCTTGTATGGAGTATCCGAACTTTATTTCGGCATTACCCTGTGTCTTTATTCTAACTCCTCCGGGGCCGAATATTTTCTCGGCAGGCCCAAGGTCGAAGTGCATGTCGGTAAAGTCGAATTTGTCTTTTCCTTTTGCTTTCTCCCACTCTTCGTCGTTCTTTTTGCGGAAATAATTTTGCATGGAACGGCTCATGCGCCAATTTGAATACTCTTCGCGTGTGAGACGTATGGGGGTGGTGAGGTAACTGCCTTCGCCCAGCCTTGTACCTATGGAGTAGGTGGAGTCTTTGTCGTTGTAAACCGTGTCGTTTATGAGGTTGCCCGGGGCACGTAGGTCCATGGGGTGTTGTTTCACCTCGTCTATGGTTTGTGGCACGGGTTGTGCTATGGGGTAGATGGGTTTGAGGCTGTCGGGGCGGGCTTTCCCTGGGTTTTGGCGTGCTATTCTCTCCCGTCGTGCGGTTTCGCGACGGTTGGGCACATTGTTTTGCGCAACCATCGTTTGTGTGGCTACGCAAAATATCAACAGTGCAAACAGTATGCCTTTTTTCATTCTCTTCTTCCCCCGTGTTGCTTTCTTAAAGCTCTTTAAGCGATAATTTTATAACCTCTTCTATGGTTGCTGTGGGGTTGTTCTTTGTTACCGATGCAACCACCTTTGATGCGGCCGAACCGGGGAACCCGAGCATTACAAGTGCCGCCACGGCTCCGTCTACTATGTCGTTGTCCACGGTAACGGTTGCTTGTGTTGTTCCTGTTATGCCACCTGTTATTCCCTTTATTTTGTCTTTCAGGTCTACTATGAGGCGTTGGGCTGTTTTAAGGCCTATGCCTTTTACGCTCTTTATGGCTCTTTCGTTGCCTGTTGCTATGGCTTCGCACAGCTCGTTCACGGTAAATGCCGACAAGATGGTGCGGGCTGTGTTGCCACCTATGCCCGAAACCGAGATGAGCAACAGAAAAAGTTCTCTCTCCTGCTTGTTGCAAAACCCGAATAGTTGGTGTGTGTCCTCGCGTATAACTTCGTATATGTAGAGCTTTGTCTCTTTTTTGCCTTGTAGGGCACTGTATGTGTTAAGAGTTATGCCGGCCTCGTAACCCACGCCGCAACAATCTATTATGGCTGTTGCAGGTGTCAGCTCGGCTATCTCTCCTCTAAGGTATTCTATCATAGTATGTTTTTTTATCTTTTTAAAAACGTGTTTTTCTGCTTTTTATTGTGTGGCCTCGCCCCGTTCGATAATTATTCTTTGGGCTTTTCTATTTTAAGCACCTTGTCGCAGTACTGCATTATGGCGGGGCGGTGTGTTACAAATATGAGTGTCTTCCCTGTGTGGCTGGTGGTGAGGCGTCGCAACATCTCCTGCTCGGTCTCCTCGTCGAGGGCCGATGTTACCTCGTCGAGTATGAGTATACTGCCCGGGCGCAGTATGGAGCGTGCGACGGCTATCCTTTGTGCTTGTCCTTCGCTGAGACCGCCTCCTTGCTCGCCAAGCTCGGTGTCTATGCCCTGAGGAAGTTCTGCCACATAGTCGGCGCATGCGATGTGAAGGGCCTTGCGCATCATCTCTTCGGTTGCCGAGGGGTTGCCCATGAGCAGGTTCTCTCTTATGGTACCGCTTACAAGGCTGTTTCCTTGCGGTATATAAACGAAATTACAGCGGGTAAGTGGCGATGATGTGTGGCTCTCTTTTTCGTTGTACACCTCTATGCACCCTTGGTCGGGGTGTATAAGTGCCACAAGTAGGCGTATAAGCGTTGTTTTTCCTGTACCTGTCTCGCCTATGATGGCAGTACAACTGTTGGGCGTAAAATCGAACTCAAAGTTGTTGAATATCGTACGGCTCTCATCGTCGTATTTAAAATCAACTTTTTTGAAACGCACCCCTGCCGGCCCTTTTAACATAATGGCATCTCCTTGTCTTTCCAAGGGGATATCTTCGAGCTCATAGAGACGCTCGGCGGCGGTGAGCGAAGCCACGAGGCCCGGAATAAACCTGCTGAGGTCCATCGTGGGGCCCTGTATGAGGCCTACAAGTTGCAGGTAAGCGCTTAATGTTCCGTAACTTATACTGCCCGATGCTATGCCGTGAACACCCCACATGAAAGCGGTGAGGTAACCTGCCGCGAAGCCTAACTGCGTGAGCCCGTATGCTCCGAGTGAGAATTTTGTGCGGTTGCGCACCTGCCCTTGTAATTTCTCTTGCAACGATGTTAATTGCTTCTCGGTGTTGTCGTTTTGTTCGAGGGCTTTTATTAAAGCTTTGTGTTGCAGGCTCTCTTGCAGTACCGACTGTATACGGCTGTCGCTGTCGCGCACCTCACGGTTCATGGTACGCATTTTTTTTATGTAGAAACGGCTTGCGACCATGCCCGCAGGCAACGCAAAAAGCACACTCACGGCAAGCAATCTGCTCATGCTGAAAAGCAACAGAAACGACATGATAAGTTGCGTCACCACCACTATTGTAGCAGGTATAGTCTCTGTTACAAGTGCCGTGATGTTGTTTACATCTCCTTCGAGGCGGTTTATAAGGTCGCCTGTGTGGTGTTTCTGTAATTGTAACCACTCACCACGCAGGAGGCGCGAAAATATCTTCAGCCTCATTTTGTTGCGCACCTTAATGCCTATAACGGCATGAATCCAGCGTTTGCCCGAACGCAATGAAATTTCGGCAAGCATCAGTGCGCCTATGACTATGCCTGTGGTGGTGAGCGAGCCTTCGCACTCGCCCGTGGCAATATCTATCGCCCGCTTGCAGGCGAGTACCCAAAGAAGTTGGCACACAACATCGAGCAAGCCCATCATGGTGTTAAGCAGAGCTTGTCCTCGTGCACCCTTTGAGCGTTCCCACAACCATTTGAGAAGTGTTTTTGTAGGTATCTTGTGTCTGTTTTCTTTCATGTTTTTTATGTGGCGGAGTCTTGTATCCGCATTCTACCGCAAAAATAGTATTTTTATTTAAATAAATGCGGGCGCGTGCGTGAAAAAGCGATGTTTCTCTTGCTTGTTGTAAATTTTTAAGCCTTTGCAATAAGTTTTATGAATATTATTTATACTTTTATCGAATAATGAACCTAACCGCTATGAAAAAAAGTTTTTTTACTCTCTTTTCAACGATGTTCACGTTCGCTCTTTTGTTGGTGTCGTGTAACGTAAAAACATTCGATAAAAACGGGCAAATTGAGGCCGACTTTGAGAAGCGTCGTGCCACGTTGCCAAATTGTGGCATGGCTGTTTTTAACAACGGGCTGTCGGGCGAGAGGTTAGAGGCTATGCAGTTTCTCTACGCATATATGCCCCTGCCCGATATAGTAGATTACGATGCCTCCTTCCACTTGCAAAATGTCGATTATGCCTTGCGGGCACGTGCCGAGATGCCTTGGGGTTCTTCGGTTCCCGTGAGGGAGTTTCTGCATTTTGTGTTGCCCTTGCGTGTGAACAACGAGGATATGGACAGCAGTCGTGTGGTCTTTTATAACGAGTTGAAAGACAGGGTGAAAGGGCTCTCCATGGAGGAGGCTGTGCTCGAGGTTAATCACTGGTGTCACGAGAAGGTTACATACACCCCTTCCGATATTCGTACAAGTGCACCTCTTGCAACGGTTCGCACCGCCTATGGCCGTTGTGGCGAAGAGTCCACCTTTACCGTCACAGCTCTTCGCGCGGTGGGGATACCGGCACGTCAGGTCTACACACCCCGTTGGGCGCATACCGACGATAACCATGCATGGGTTGAGGCTTGGGTCGATGGAAAGTGGCGTTTCCTTGGTGCTTGCGAGCCCGAACCTGTGCTCGACCTTGCTTGGTTCAACGCTCCGGCCTCGCGTGGCATGCTCATGCACACCAAGGCTTTTGGAAATTACACCGGCCCCGAAGAGGTGGTAGGGCGCACACCTTGTTACACCGAGATTAATGTAACCGACAACTATGCACCTGTTGCACCTGTTACGGTGCGTGTGGTCGACGAGAAGGGTAACCCTGTATCGACCGATGTGGAGTACAAAATATACAATTATGCCGAGTTTTTCACCGCGGCGACACGCACGAGCGACAGCGATGGTTATGCCACGCTCTCGACAGGTCTTGGTACTCTGCTTGCATGGGCAACGCACGAAGGTCGCTTCGGCTATGCGTTGTGCGAGCCTGCCTCGGGCGATACGGCGGTGATAGTGCTCGATAAATCAAGCGGTTACACAGCCTCTTTCGAGGTCGATATAACCCCTCCTCGTGAGCGTAATACAGCCCCCGAAATATCTTTTGAGCAGGCAACATGCAACGCCCGTCGTTTCGCAACCGAAGACTCCCTGCGCAACGCCTATGTGGCAACCTTCCCCGGGCGCGATGAGGCCGAACTTCTCGCTTTTGAAACAGGTACCGACAAGGGGCTCGTGCACAACTTCTTGTCAAAGTCACGCGGAAACCATGCAGTTATAAAGGACTTTTTACAGTGGGCATGCAAGGTCGATAAAGAGCGTGCTATGTCGTTGCTCTATGTGGTGTCTGAAAAGGATTTGAGGGATATCACCCCCGACGTTCTTCGCGATCACATGGAGAATGTTCCGCTTGCCCGTTTTGGCGACAACATCTTCTACCCCTATGTCGTAAACCCACGTGTGAGCAACGAGAGGCTCACCCCCTACAAAGCCTTCTTTATGGAGAATTTCTCGCCCGAAGATATCGAGGGGTTTGCAAAGAACCCGAAAGAGTGGGCCGAGTGGTGTCGCGAAAATATTATCATCGAGAACGAGTGGAACCCTTTGCAGTTGTGCATGTCGCCGGCAGGCGTGTGGAGAGTGCGCAGGTGCGACACTCATTCGCGCGATATATTCTTTGTGGCAGGTGCCCGCAGCATGGGTATCCCTGCACGCATAGACGCTGTGACAGGGAAAACGCAGTATTATGCCGGACAAGGTAATTGGTGCGATGCCGATTTTTCGTTTTGCGACAAGGTGTCACCGCCACAAGGCCAGATTATTGCCAAGTTCGAGCCTACCGCCTTCATCGATAACCCCCGTTACTATTCACACTT
The DNA here is from genome assembly GCA_045631905.1 of Bacteroidaceae bacterium. Lineage (GTDB taxonomy): Bacteria > Bacteroidota > Bacteroidia > Bacteroidales > Bacteroidaceae > HGM04593. The sequence goes on along the minus strand of JAZQVO010000002.1, from coordinate 11,058 downwards.
CTCGTTGTCGAAGATTGATGCCGGCAGGTTACAACTGCAAAATTACCCGGAGAGTGCCACATGGAACACTTTGTTGAAAGAGGGCACGATGGTAGATGCCGGTGACTATCTCATGGTGACCGGTACCCGCATGGCCGACGGTGGGGTGCTTGCACAGCTCACCTTCTTCTCGGTGAACGGGGGCGAGAGCAAGGAACTCTCTTACGTGCAACGCGAGAGCAAGGAAAAATTACAGGTTATAGGCGGTTTCAACAGCGAGAACCTCTTTTACGACCTAAACAGCAACGTACAACGCTCGTTGCTTTCGGCAACAGGTCGCGGGTACTATATAATAGCACTTGTGGCTCCTAACAGCGAGCCGACAAACCACTTTCTTCGCGATGTGATGCCCTACAAGGAGCAGTTTGAAGAGTGGGGGCAGAAGATGGTTCTTCTCTTTGCCGACAGCGACGAGGCAGGTCGTTTTGTGAACGATTTTCCCTTGTTGCCATCGACCGTGGTGTGGGGTACCGATATAAATAACAAAATATACAACGAGATTGTGGCAAACATGAAGTTGCAAAACCCCTCGCGTCCCATAATTCTTGTTGCCGACACATTTAACCGTGTGGTATTCATGTCGCAAGGCTACTCCATAGGTCTTGGCGAGCAACTTGCGAAGGTTATCAAGCAGTTGAGCGAGTAGGAAGTTCCGCTATCGCATAAAAAATATGAGAGCCGGCCGGCTCTCATATTTTTTTATATCGTTGTTGCATCACTACGAACTTACAACAAAGAAGCATGCAAAACCTTACACGGGTGATAGTTGTCCTATGCTCTCCACGATGGCTCTAACCTCCTCCTCACATGTCTCCATGCGTGCAAATTCGTCGCTGCCGGGAGCACCCATGCTCACACCCGTGTGGCGAAAAACCATACCACTGCCGACACTTTTGCGTGCCGATGCATGAATCTCTGTGGCACCGGTCGTGGCGAGTATGTTGCCGGCGTTTCTGCTGTTCACGCCACACCCCGGCATTATTATTATGCGCTTGTCGGCTTGTGTCACAAGCTCCTTTAACAACGAGATACCCTTTTCGGCGGTCGATGCCTGCCCTGACGTGAGCAACCTTTCGCAACCGAGAGCAATAATATCTTCGAGAGCTTTGTGTGGGTTACGGCACATATCGAACGCGCGATGAAAGGTTACGCTCATCTCCTCGGCGGCCGAAACGAGCCTTCTGCACACCTCGGTGTCGATGTCGCCTTCGGCAGTTAATGCCCCTATGACCACACCGTCGGCTCCAAGGGCCTTGCAGGTGCGTATATCCTGCTCCATGCAGGCAACCTCATACTCGTTGTAGAGAAAATCTCCTCCGCGTGGGCGTATGAGCACATTCAGAGCTATGCCGGCGACCTTGCGTGCCTCGGCTATCGTTCCTGCCGAGGGGGTGACACCACCTGCTTCGAGCGCACTGCACAGCTCTATGCGTGTGGCTCCTCCGTTGCGTGCGGCGAGTGCGCTCTCCACACTGCCTGCACAAATTTCGAGCTGTGCCATCTGTTATTTTGTTATAAGTTCAACGATGTAATCGACACCCTCGGGTGCTTTGTCGAAGAGGAGCTTAATACCCTCTTTGCTCTTTTTTGTCTTTATGCTCTTTTTGTCGTCAAAGGCGAAGGCTTTTTTCACTTTGCAGTCGAGGGGTAGCAATAGTTCTGTCTCATCGAGCTTCATAATGTGTACAAAGAGGCGGTTGCCCTTGCGTGTGGTTACGCCCCATGGTTGCACGGGAACATCGCCGGCTGTTGTGCCGTATATTGTTTCGCCATACTTCCTTGTCCACTCGCCCATCTCTTTGAGGCGTTGCAGGGCAACTGCCGGAATCTCTCCGTTTGGTTGTGGCCCCACGTTCATTAGAAGGTTGGCACCCTTGCCCGCCGCGCTCACAAGGTATTGTATTAGTGTAGCAGTGCTTTTGTATTCTTGGTCCACAAGTTTGTATCCCCACATGCCGTTCATGGTCTCGCATGTTTCGAGAGGCAGACGGCTTATGTCCTGCCCCGAAAGGCCGGCTTTGTTCTCGCCCGGTAGGTCGCGCTCGAAAATCTGTATATCCTCGCCGGCAAAAGGTGTCTGGTGGTGGTTGTTGCCAACAAGGCATGTAGGTTGCAGGTTGTGTATCAGGTCGTACTGCTCGCGTAACTGCCAATTAAAGGGCGTGCTGTCGGCATCGTGGTCCCACCAGCCGTCGAACCAGATAGCTCCTATCTCGCCATAATTTGTCAGTAGCTCGGCAAGTTGTTTGTTCATGAACTCGTAGTATGCAGGCCAGTCGACCTTACTCTTGTCGCGCCCTATTATTTTTTTGCCTGTGCGTCCCATGGGGTACTCGTCACGTGCCCAGTCGAGGTGCGAATAGTACAGGTGCAGTTTAATGCCCTGTTTGTGACACTCTTCGGCCAGTTCCTTCATAACGTCGCGTCCAAAGGGTGTTGCGTCTACTATGTTGTAGTCGCTCTGCGCTGTGTGCCACATAGAAAAACTGTCGTGGTGTCGGCTTGTGAAGCATATATATTTTGCTCCCGCATCTTTTATCGCCTCTACCCACTTTTTGGCATCGAAGCGGTGGGGGTAGAAGGCATCTGCGGCCTTTGCATATTCGTGTTTGTCAATCTCGGCATTTTGCAAGTACCACTCGCCTTGGGCAAACATGCTGTATATTCCCCAGTGAATGAATATACCGAATTTGCTGTCGGCAAACTCTTTGCGCGATTGCAGGTTCTCGGGTGTGGGGGTGTAGGTGCTCTCTTGTGCGCCGGCCACCTGTGACAGTGTGAGCAACAGGGCTGTTGTCAACGTCTGCAAAATGTTTTTTCTGTTCTTCATGGTAAAAGTTTTTTTGTTTTTCTTATCTATGCAAATGTAGTTATAATTTGATATTTTTACGTTTAAATAGCAAACTATTATCCATGAATTGATAGAATTACTCGGTTATCAGCTCTTATATAATAAAAACGAACATTATGAAAAATTCAAACGATATGCAGGGTGCCGGTGTTTCTTACGCCGAACTTATGAAAAAACGAGATTACCCTTTTAACCACAGATGCTTGGGCGAGAATATCTCTCTGGTCGAGGAGGTTATATGTGGTTATTGGAAGCCTCGCTATCTGCTCGACCATGCAACGTGTACCGCTATTGAATTTATGGGAGGCGACGAGCGTTTGAAAACCATAACCCACGACGATGTCGAGTGGGGTTCGTTACAAGGCTTGCCCGAAAAAGTTATAAATGTGGCCCGTCGTCTTTCGTTTCACTATCCGTCGCACATAGGGAAATTTGAAAACGGGTTGTCGCTTGTTCGTTGGCAGCTGAACCCCGAAGGGCGTTACCACATGGACGAAGACGGTTATGGCATGACCGACGACGATGAGTTGAATATTTACGGCGTTATCGACCGCGAAGGCAGGGTGGTGCACCCTTTCAGGGCTCTAAACAATTATAAGGAGGCGGAGGCTCTGTTTCGGCAAGCGGTTCTCGGCAGGCAGGGCAAATAAATTTTCTTCACTCTTGCTAAAAATAAAATTATTATCCCCTTATTCTAAATATTTAAATTGCTATGGATATAATAAATTGTATAAAAGCTGTTTACGACCAACTGACAAGAAAAGGTGCTTGGCGCAATATATTCGTTACACATAATGCTTTTGGGATATTCAGCAAGTATAGTCACATATCCCGCAGGAGTGGTAAGGCCAAGGTTGCCTACCCCTCGAAAGAGGTTGCTTCCCGTGCAGCCGAGGCCATGGGGAAAAGGCATGGTGTACACTTTTCGGTCTACAAATGTGCTTGGTGCGATGGGTGGCACATTGGGAAAAATGTACAAAACAAGATTGTTAGCTAAGGTTGTCTCTTCTTGACCGTGCGATGGTGAGAGACTGCTAAAAAGCAGTAATCAGGAGTGTTACCCCCCGGTGTTGCACCTCGGCTGTTCTCTCAATTAAGTAATTTTGTTTTATGTCTCTTTGCAACACAAAGAACCAAACACCCTCGCACTACAAATCGCTCTCGATAATTTTATCGAACTTGTTCCAACCAAAGGTGTTCTCATAAACCTTTTTTGCCCCGCGCGGAACATAAAGCACACTCTTTTCGCTTATGTTATTAAAGACGCTGTTGTCGAGCTCGGACAAGCTGTCGGCAGGTATGTGCGACACCACCTTTTCGAGTCTTTTGCAATTTTCAAAAGCACCATAACCTATGTGTCGTACACTGTGTCCTATTGTAGCTGTTTTCAGCAAGTCGCAACAGTCGAAAGCATAGTCGTCGATAAAGGTTACAGAGTCGGGGATAATTATTTCGCTGTACGAACAGTGTGAGAAAGCTCCCAGACCTATACTTTTGAGGCTCTGTGGCAGGGTGACTTTTTGCAGGTTCTCGCAATATTGAAAAGTGTATCGTTCTATCCTTGTCACCCCCTCGGGTATGGCAATCTCTGTTATCCCGCTTCTTACAAATGTCGCCTCGCCTATCTTCTTTAAACTTGCCGGCAAGGTTAGGTGCTTCAATGTTATTGTGCCCATAAACGCATTTTGTACTATCTGCTCCACCCCGTCGGGTATTCTTGTGTTGTTGCACGTGGCGAGCAGTCTGTTTGTGGCAGTCTCAATAATAGCGTTGCACCCATCACGACTGTCGTAGAAAGGGTTTTCGGGGTCTACCACTATGCTATCGATATATAGAGCGGGGACGAATGCCACCTCGCCTATTTTTTCAACGCTTTTTGGAATGTATATATCACCGTTTAGGTTGCAATAGATAAATGCCGAGTCGGCGATGGTTATTATACCTTCGGGAATTGTCACCTTCGATATATATGGGTTTTCAAATGCTCGTGGTGCAAACGCTGTCACCTTGAATGTGCGTCCTTTGTATGTTATCGTTTGGGGCACATTAATCTCGCCGCCTTTGTATTCATATTCGAACTCTTTGTGGTGTTTGCCTTTGAATGTAACCTCAACGGTGCAGGCTTCGTCGTCGGTTATGTGGTAGAAGATGCCATCGACCTCGAACCTGTCGGCTATTTTGCCACGCTCCCATGCTATGTAGTTTTTAATATTTTCATAAACCTGCTTGGTTGGGGATATTGTAAGAACGAGACATGTTAAAAGCAGGCCGAGGCCCCAAAAAACACCCTGTTTCACCCTGTCTGTGCGAATAGAGTCTATAATCTCTTCGGTCGAGGAAAAACGCTCTGTTCTCTCGTTCTTCAAACATCTCTTTTTTATGTTGGTTAGGGCTCTGGATAGCCCCTTGTCGTTTTTTTCTTCGATATATTGCAATATACAACCCACCGAAAAAATATCACTGCGAGCGTCAATCTCGGCGGTGTTGCCGGCAAGTGTTTCGGGTGCGCAGAAGAGCCTTGTGTAGCCCATGGTGCTGTCGTTGTTGTTCGTGAGGCAGTAACCGAGGTCTACAAGTACAACATCGTTAGTGTTTTTTGCAAGCATTATATTCTCGGGCTTTATGTCGAGGTGTACTATGCCCTGTTTGTGTAGTGCGCCCAATGCTTGCGACAGCTGTTTCAACAGTTTTTTAATGTTTTTCTCATGGGAGAAATATTGCGGTTCGCTATTCAGCTTCTCTTCGAGTGTAACACCGTGGATATACTCCATGAGAATGTATAAGCCGTCGGCGTTCTCTTCGATGCTCGAATATTTCACTACATAAGGGCTTGATATGCTTTTGCCGGCCTCGAACTCCTTGTAAAAGGCCTCTCGGTAACGCTCGTTATTGCTAAATTCGGGACGTAGCTGTTTCATAAAGAAGAGCTTACCCTCTTTACGCAATTTATAGATGAGCGATGTACTGCTTTTTGTGTTCAGAATCTCTGTCTTTTCGAATGTGTCGTTGTTTATAAAGCCCGATGTTCGCATCTCTTGTTCAATAATTATAGTAATTTAAATTTTACTCCGTTCACACGCCCGCATACATAGTTTGTGGGCAGGCCTCCTTTGTGCACAAGGCAACGCAGGTGCAGGGGCTCTCCGTCAATTATCTGCCCAATAAAAAAGGTGTCGCCCACGTTCAGTTTACTATTAATGACCTCAGTGGTTTTGAACATCTCGTACCCTTGGTACTGTATGGTCACCGAGCGGTCGGGGTACCATGTGAGTTGAATTTTGTCGCCCACTCTCAACGACGATATTTGCACACATTTGTTGGGTAAAAAATCGCTTTGAGTGGTGTTGTCGTCAAGGCTCTTCGAAAAACCATTAAAGTTTTCGTAACCGGCATATAATGCTATGGTATTTAAGGTGTTTAGATAGGGCTTTGCACAATACTTCTTGCCAAGATAACCCCAAAAGCGTTTTAGCGTTATTGGCGCAATGTAGTTTTTTGTCTTGTCGAGAATGCGCATCGACAAGTAGTCGAAGTCTCGTGGCGACTCCATTTTGCGCCCTGCAACAAGTTCGGCTTTTTCTTGTAATTTTTTGTATATCTCGTTTGTGTTGTTCATTTTGTGAAAATGTTCTTTTTGCAAATATACAATCTTTAAAGGTTTTTAAAGATTTTAGAATATTAAAAATGTTACTGCGTGTCAAAGAAGAACCAACTTGGACCAATGAAGGTAATTTTATTTGTGTTTCCTTTGCAAAAAATATATAATAATATATAAAATGCCTTCACATGTGTAGTTACTATCGTGATAGCGCATAGTGTTTTGAATACATATTGATTAATATATATTAACAACATAAATGTATTAAATTATGAAACAAAAATTTTTAAAACACATGTTTCTTGCCTTGCTGTTATTGTGCAGTAGCGTGGCAAGTGCACACCAACCGTCCGCTCCTGCCGAGGGAACATACAAATTAAAGTATGTTGTAAATGGCGAGGACTATTTAACCTTTAATCTTGCCGCAGGGAGTGCTGTATATCTGCCCGAAGCCCCCCAAATAGAGAACTATGAGTTCGTGGGGTGGTGCGAGAAACTTGACATAGCATCAAATGCCAATGCCATGCTCTACACCAACGCTCCCTGTACATCAACTTCGTATGGCGACCAATTTACCAGTTGGGACGTACTCTTCGATGACAACACAGTTACCATCTTCCACTCCGAGTATGCAAACAAAGAGAGTGCCGACGGGCTCGACCACTACTTGCGTGTAGACATGGGCGAAGGCAACTCCATCACATACTTTACATTTACATATACCAACCGCGATAGGCAAAGCGAACAAAATGCACCCAAAACAATGATTGTAGAGGGTTCAAACAGTGCCGATGGCGATTACAACGAACTTGCGGTTCTTACCGACCTGCCCTCAAAGAATAATTATGTATATAGGTCAGATACTATCGGAAACGGTACACCATACCGTTATATACGCTATCGCGTGACAGAGACGGCCGGTGGAAGAACCGTTTACAACCACCCATATTTTCATATTTCAGAATTTGGCATGACCAATGTAGCGGTATCCACCATAATGCCCGCAAAAGACTTTGTACTGACAGCTGCTTATAAACAAATAGCCGGCACTTGTGGCGAAAACGCAACTTGGTCACTTGCCGATGGCGTGCTCACCATAGGCGGTACAGGTGCCATGACCGACTTCGAGGTTAACGGTACTCCTTGGAACGATAGTCGCGATGGTATAACTTCGGTTGTGGTTGAAGAAGGTATAACACATATTGGAAACAACGCGTTCATTTTATTTGAGTCTGCTACAAGCGTCAGCTTGCCAAGCTCTGTAACAAGCATAGGTGAGAGTGCGTTAATGGATAACCCTGCTACCGATATAAATATTCCCCAAAATGTACAAAGTATAGGTGAAAACGCATTCAGAAACTCCGGCATCTCGGGCGAGCTTATAATACCCTCTACTATGACAGTTATAGAACCCGGTGTTTTTCGTGATTGTAAGGGGCTTACAAGTCTATTTATAGGTAGTGGAATAGATAACTTTTATAACACAACTTTTTTGGGTTGTACAAACATAGAGAGTATTGTTGTTTCGAGCGATAATACCGCCTTCGACAGCCGTGAGGGTTGCAACGCTATTATAAATACAACAACTAACTCTTTGGTTGCAGGTTGTAAAAACACAGTAATCCCCGCCAGCGTTACAAGCATAGGAAACAGTGCGTTCGATGGTTGCACCGGCCTCACAAGCATCACAATCCCCGCCAGCGTAACAAGCATAGGCTTTGAGGCTTTCTGTCGTTGTAGCTCACTTGAGAGTGTAAATATTCCCGCCGGTCTTACGACCATAGAGTATGGTACATTCAGCCGCACCGGCCTGAAAAGCGTGGTTATTCCCGAGGGTGTTACTACGCTCGGAGCTTGGGCCTTTGATAACTGCCCGGCACTCGAAAGCGTGTCGTTGCCCTCAACTATTCAAAATATAGAAAATTATGCGTTCCAGTACTCTTCGGCACTCGATAGTGTTGTTGTTGCAGCCACCACACCTGCCACACTTGGTAGCAATGTGTTTGATGGTATAAGCGAGAATTCTACCCTCTATGTTCCCACAGGTGCAAAGGCAACCTACGAGGCAACCAGCGGTTGGAACGCGTTTGCCAACATAGAGGAGATATTAATCGGCACTTGTGGCGCGAACGCAACTTGGACACTTGTTGATGGCGTGCTCACCATAAGTGGTACAGGTGCCATGGTCGACTACGAGTTTAGCGGTGCTCCTTGGTACGAATACCGCGAAGATATAACCTCGGTTGTAGTTAAAGAGGGCATAACACATATTGGAGACTTCGCGTTCAATGGTTGCCTCGGCCTCACAAGCGTAACAATCCCGGGCAGCGTAACAAGCATAGGAGACTACGCGTTCCAGAGTGGCGACGTCCTCACAAGTATCACAATCCCCGCCGGCGTAACAAGTATAGGATACAGAGCGTTCTATGGTTGCCCCGGCCTCACAAGTATAGAGGTTGAAAGCGGAAACACAAAATATGATAGTCGCGGTGGTTGCAACGCCATTATAGAGACAGCAACCAACACATTGATTACAGGTTGCAAAAACACCATAATCCCCGAGGGCGTAACAAGTATAGGAGACGAGGCGTTCGAAGGTTGCATCGGCCTCACAAGCGTAACAATCCCTGGCAGCGTAACAAGCATAGGAAACAGCGCGTTCACTAATTGCTCCGGCCTCACAAGCATTGAAATCCCGGGCAGCGTAACAAGCATAGGCAACTTCGCGTTCGATGGTTGCTCCGGCCTCACAAGCATAGTAATCCCCGCCAGCGTAACAAGCATTGGTCTACAATTATTCAGTTCTTGCAACAACCTCACAAGCATAGAGGTTGAAAGCGGAAATACAAAATATGATAGTCGCGGTGGTTGCAACGCCATTATAGAGACAGCGACCAACACTTTGATTGCAGGTTGCAAAAACACTATAATCCCCGAGGGCGTAACAAGTATAGGAGACTTTGCGTTATTTCATTGCTTCGGCCTCACAAGCATTGAAATTCCCGCCAGCGTAACAACAATAGGAAGCGCCGCGTTCTCTTGGTGCTACGGCCTCACAAGTATCATAATCCCCGAGGGCGTAACAAGCATAGAAAACTGTGCGTTCGAGTATTGCTACGGCCTCACAAGCATAACATCGCTTATCCCCGCAGAAAACCTTTTTGCAATAGATAGCTATGTGTTCAATGGTGTTGATAAAACCGCATGCACCCTCTATGTTCTCACAGGTGCAAAGGCTACCTACGAGGCAACTGATGGTTGGAACGAGTTTACCAACATAGAGGAGATATTAAGCGGCACTTGTGGCGCGAACGCAACTTGGACACTTGTTGATGGTGTGCTCACCATAAGAGGTACAGGTGCCATGACCGACTACGAGTATAACGCTACTCCTTGGCACGAATACCGCGAAGATATAACCTCGGTTGTAGTTAAAGAGGGCATAACACATATTGGAGACTACGCGTTCTCTGATTGTGGCGGCCTCACAAGCATCACAATCCCCAACAGCGTTACAAGCATAGGAAACAGTGCGTTCAATGGTTGCTCCGGCCTCACAAGCATCACAATCCCCGCCGGCGTTACAAGCATAGGAAACTGTGCGTTCAATGGTTGCACCGGCCTCACAAGCATAACAATCCCTGCCGGCGTAACAGACATAGGAGGCGCGTTCCAAGGTTGCTACGGCCTCACAAGCATAGAGGTTGAAAGCGGAAACACAAAATATGATAGTCGCGGTGGTTGCAACGCCATTATAGAGACAGCAACCAACACATTGATTGCAGGTTGTAAAAACACTATAATCCCGGGTAGCGTAACAAGTATAGGAAACTACGCGTTCGATGGTTGCACCGGCCTCACAAGCATCACAATCCCGGGTAGCGTAACAAGTATAGGAAACTACGCGTTCTGGGGTTGCATCGGCCTCACAAGCATAACAATCCCCGATAGCGTAACAAGTATAGGAAACTACGCGTTCTATGGTTGCGACGGCCTCACAAGCGTAACAATCGGCAACGGCGTAACAAGCATAGGAGAAGGCGCGTTCCTTTTTTGCAACAGCCTCACAAGCATAACAATCCCTGCCGGCGTAACAAACATAGGAGTAGGCGCGTTCTCTTTGTGCGACGGCCTCACAAGCATAGAGGTTGAAAGCGGAAACACAAAATATGATAGTCGCGGTGGTTGCAACGCCATTATAGAGACAGCAACCAACACATTGATTGCAGGTTGTAAAAACACTATAATCCCCGAGGGCGTAACAAGTATAGGAAGCTACGCGTTCAATGGTTGCACCGGCCTCACAAGCATCACAATCCCGGGTAGCGTAACAAGCATAGGAGAAGGCGCGTTCTGGAGTTGCCCCGGCCTCACAAGCATAACATCGCTTATCCTGCCCGAAGATCTTTTTGCAATATATAGCAGTTTTTTCGATGTTGATAAAACCGCATGCACCCTCTATGTCCCCTATGGCGCAAAGGCAACCTACGAGGCAACTGATGGTTGGAGCGAGTTTACCAACATCGAGGAGATAGACGAGGTTACCATCACTATCAACCAATATGGCAGT
>JAZQVO010000001.1:0-11249 GCA_045631905.1 Bacteroidaceae bacterium | reverse complement strand
ACAAAATCGGGAGAAATCATAGAAGCACGAGCCCAAGACTTGATGACCGATTTCTTACCGCTCTCGTTCATGGCAAGCACCTTGTTCTCCAACTTTACATTGATATATGGACCTTTTTTTAATGAACGACTCATATTAATTCAAAAATTTCCTTATTATTACTTCTTTCTTCTCTCAATAATGTACTTATTAGACTGCTTCTTGGGTGCACGTGTCTTAAGACCCTTAGCGTACAAGCCCTTGCGAGATCTGGGGTGACCTCCTGAAGCACGACCTTCACCACCACCCATGGGGTGATCAACGGGGTTCATAACAACACCACGGTTGTGAGGACGACGGCCAAGCCAACGAGAACGACCTGCTTTACCAGAGCATTCCAAAGCGTGGTCTGAGTTACCTACTGTACCGATAGTAGCACGGCAAGTACCCAAGATACGACGAACCTCTCCTGAAGGCAACTTAATAACGCAATAGTTCTCGTCGCGTGAAACGATCTGTGCGAAGTTTCCTGCCGAACGAACAAGGATTGCGCCCTGACCGGGACGGAGCTCGATGTTATGAACGACTGTACCGATAGGAATTGACTTCAAAGGAAGTGTGTTACCAAGCTCGGGAGCAACGTCAGCACCTGACATCAAAACTGCGCCTACCTCCAAACCATTAGGAGCAATTATATAACTCTTCTCGCCATCAGCATAATACAACAAAGCGATACGAGCCGAACGGTTAGGATCGTACTCGATGCTCTTTACTGTAGCGGGAATTCCATCTTTATTACGCTTGAAATCGATAAATCTGAATTTGCGTTTGTGTCCACCACCTCTGTAACGCATTGTCATCTTACCGGTGTTGTTACGACCGCCGGTAGAGCGTTTTCCGGTTACAAGCGATTTCTCTGGTACCGCAGCAGTGATCTCTTCAAAGGTACCAATAATCTTATGTCTTTGGCCCGGTGTTGTAGGCTTAAATTTACGTACTGCCATCTTTATTAAATGTTACTATAAAAATCAATTGTATCGCCCTCTTTCAATGTGACGATAGCCTTCTTCACAGCGTTTGTACGGCCTTTCACAAAGCCTGCTTTTGTGTAACGGCTCTTGTTCTTGCCTGCGTAGTTCATGGTATTTACCTCAACTACTGTTACGTTGTACAACGCCTCAATCTCTTTCTTTATCACCAACTTGTTAGCCTCGGGACGAACAAGAAATCCGAAACGATTAAACTTGTCGGTAATGTTGGTCATCTTCTCTGTGACCAGTGGTTTAATCAATACTCCCATTGTTTACGCCTCCTTTTTTGCTAGTGTGTTGTTAATAACCTCGAGAGAACTTTCAGTCACAACCAAAACTTCGGCATTCATAATACCATAGGTATTTATGTCCGAAGCAATTGCAACTTGTGTGCCCTTCAAATTTCGAGCAGACAAATATACGAATTTATTGCTAGATGGCAAAACGAACAATTGTTTCTTTTCAGAAACATTAAGTTTATTTAACATCTCAACAAAAGATTTTGTGCTAGGTGCGTCGAAATTGAAATCTTCAACCACGATGATAGCGTTCTCGATAGCTTTCTGTGAGAGAGCCGATTTACGAGCGAGTTGCTTAACTTTCTTGTTAAGTTTGAAGCTGTAATCGCGGGGAGTAGGACCGAACACGCGTGCACCACCCACCAACAGAGGCGAGTTGATATCACCACGACGAGCACCGCCACCACCTTTCTGGCGACCGAGCTTACGTGTTGAACCTGAAATTTCACTTCTCTCCTTAGACTTGTGAGTTCCCTGACGCTGCGCAGCAAGATACTGTCTTACGGCCAAGTAAACTACATGCTCGTTAGGCTCGATGCCGAAGATTGACTCGTCTAACGTAACCTTTCTTCCGGTGTTTTCACCCTTAATATTTAATACGCTGACTTCCATTACTTTTCAATTATTACGATTGAACCATTGTAACCCGGAACCGAACCTTTGATAACCAAGAGGTTGTGCTCAGGAATAACCTTTAACACTTGTAGGTTGTGTGTAGTAACACGTGCATTACCCATCTGTCCACCCATGCGGAGGCCTTTGAATACCTTTGCAGGGTAAGAACAAGCACCAATTGAACCCGGCTTGCGAGCGCGGTTGTGCTGACCGTGAGTAGCCTGACCTACACCACCAAAATTGTGACGTTTAACAACGCCCTGGAATCCCTTACCTTTTGAGGTACCTGTTACTGTAACGTAAGAGGTATCTGCAAAGAGATCCACTGTGAGAACATCGCCCAAGTTGAGCTCTGTCTCAAATCCTTTGAACTCGGCCAAGTGTCTCTTGGGAGCTACACCAGCTTTCTTGAAGTGACCCATGAGAGGAGCGTTCACACGGCTCTCTTTCTGGTCCTGGAAACCAATCTGAACAGCCTCGTAGCCATCTTTCTCGATTGTTTTCACCTGGGTAACTGCACAAGGACCTGCTTCGATAACAGTGCATGGAACATTTTTACCATCGGCACTGAAAACGGACATCATTCCGATTTTTTTTCCTAATAATCCTGGCATTTCAGTTAAATTTTAAAAAAACACAATTAATAAACTTTAATCTCAACAGCTACACCTGAAGGCAACTCAAGCTTCATGAGAGCATCGATAGTCTTAGCAGTAGAGCTGTAAATATCGATAAGTCTCTTGTAAGAAGAGAGCTGGAACTGCTCGCGTGACTTCTTATTAACGAAGGTCGAACGGTTCACTGTAAAAATACGTTTGTGTGTAGGCAAGGGTATAGGACCGCTAACGATCGCGTTTGTAGCCTTCACTGTCTTTACAATCTTTTCAGCCGACTTGTCTACCAAGTTGTGGTCGTAAGATTTAAGTTTGATTCTGATTTTCTGACTCATTGTCTTTAAATGGTTTTAATATTATTTATAATGCCTGCCGGTTAAGAGTCATTCGCTAACCGGCAGGAGTTATTTTTACTTCTGGAGCTCTTCCAAGATTTGTTTTGCCAAAGAAGCGCTTACTTGCTCGTGGTGATCGTATGTCATAGACGATGTTGCACGACCCGATGTGATAGTACGCAATGATGTTACATAACCAAACATCTCTGACAGGGGAACCATAGCCTTAACGATACGTGCACCGGTACGGCTTGTCTCGAAGCCCTCTACCTGACCACGACGTTTGTTGAGGTCGGCAATCACGTCACCCATGCTCTCCTCGGGAGTAACAACCTCGAGTTTCATCATAGGCTCCAACAATACGGGGTTTGCCTTCAAACAAGCGTTCTTGTATGCCTGGATAGCACATACCTCGAACGAGAGCTGGTCAGAGTCAACGGGGTGGAAACCACCGTCGAGCAATGTAACCTTCAAAGACTCCATGGGATAGCCTGCAAGCACACCGGCTTTGATTGCTGTCTGGAAGCCTTTCTGTACCGAAGGAATAAACTCCTTGGGAACGTTACCACCCTTAACCTCGTTCACAAACTGCAAGTTACCCTCTTTGAAGTCGGGATCGGCAGGACCAACAGCAACAAGGATCTTAGCATATTTACCCTTACCACCGGTCTGCTTCTTGTATGTCTCATCAACCTCAACGGTCTGTGTGATAGCCTCCTTGTAGCTAACCTGGGGACGACCCTGGTTACACTCTACGTTGAACTCACGTTTCAAACGGTCGATGATAATCTCCAAGTGGAGCTCACCCATACCCGAGATGATTGTCTGGCCCGACTGCTCGTCTGTACGAACTGTAAATGTGGGGTCCTCCTCGGCGAGTTTCGCCAAACCGTTAGCAAGCTTGTCGAGGTCCTTCTGTGTCTTAGGCTCAACAGCGATAGAGATAACGGGATCAGGGAAGCTCATAGACTCGAGTACGATAGGTGCGTCCTCTGCGCAAAGTGTGTCACCTGTGCGAACATCTTTAAGACCGATAACGGCACCGATATCACCTGCGCCCAAAACCTCAACGGGGTTCTGTTTGTTTGAGTGCATCTGGAACATACGAGAGATACGCTCTTTGCGACCTGAACGTGTGTCGAAGATATATGAACCCGACTCCAATTTACCTGAGTAAACACGAACATAGATCAAACGACCTACGAAGGGGTTTGTAGCAATCTTGAACACGAGAGCCGATGTCTTGTCGCTCTCCGAGGGAGTACGTGTCTCCATCTCGTCTGTTTTGGGGTTCATACCCTCAACAGCGGCTGTGTCGAGAGGTGAAGGCAAGAATGCACATACAAAGTCGAGAAGAGGCTGAACGCCCTTATTCTTGAACGATGAACCGCAAGTCATAGGGGTAATATCCATTGCAAGTGTACCCTTACGGATAGCTGCAATAATCTCCTCCTCTGTGATGCTGTCGGGATCATCAAGAACCTTCATCATCAAATCCTCATCGTAGTCGGCAGCTTTCTCGAGAAGGTGCTCACGCCACTGGTTAGCCTCGTCTACCAACTCAGTGGGAATCTCCTCGATTGTGTAATCGAGGTCACCCTCTTTGTAAACATAGGCCTTCATGTTGATAAGGTTGATTACACCGGCAAACTTCTCCTCCGAACCAATAGGAATTGTCACGGGGCAGGGGTTAGCACCAAGAATCTCCTTCATCTGACGCATTACCGAGAAGTAGTCGGCACCTGAACGGTCCATCTTGTTCACGTATGCAATACGGGGAACATTGTATTTGTCAGCCTGACGCCATACGGTCTCCGACTGAGGCTCAACACCACCTACTGCACAGAAAGCTGCGATAGCACCATCGAGTACACGCAAAGAACGCTCTACCTCAGCGGTGAAGTCAACGTGTCCCGGAGTGTCAATGAGGTTGAACTTGTACTGAGCACCATTCCAGTTCCAGAATGTTGTGGTAGCGGCAGAGGTAATTGTAATACCACGCTCCTGCTCCTGCTCCATCCAGTCCATTGTAGCGGCACCATCGTGCACCTCACCGATTTTGTGAGAAAGACCTGTGTAGAACAATATACGCTCCGATGTAGTTGTTTTTCCAGCATCGATGTGAGCTCTAATACCAATGTTACGGGTAAATTGTAATTCGTTAGCCATCTTAGTATACTTTTCTTAGATTAGAAACGGAAATGTGCAAAAGCACGGTTAGCCTCAGCCATACGGTGCATATCCTCTTTACGTTTGAACGCACCACCCTGGTTGTTGTAAGCGTCCATAATCTCGCTGCAAAGCTTCTCGGCCATTGATTTACCGCCACGTTTGCGAGCAAAAAGAATCATATTCTTCATAGAGATAGACTCTTTGCGGTCGGCACGAATCTCAGTAGGTACCTGGAAGGTAGCACCACCGATACGGCGAGATTTAACCTCTACTTTGGGAGTAATGTTCTCCAAAGCCTGCTTCCAAATTTCAAGGGGAGTTTTTTCCTCGTTCTTCATTTTAGAGCCAACAAGCTCCAATGCACCATAGAAAATAGTGTACGATACGTTTTTCTTTCCGTCATACATCAAATGGTTAACGAATTTAGACACCATTTGATCGTTAAATACGGGATCCGGAAGGATCACACGTTTTTTTGGTTTTGCTTTTCTCATTTTCTCTTACGAAAATTATGTTTTGTTTGGGCTGCGTTATTTAATTCTTCAACTCCTCCACCGAGGTGTTTACTCAACCTTTATAACTTATCCTACAAACCAAAACGGTTAAATAAAATAGTGGAACCGTTCATTTGTTTTACAAGCCTGTACCGTTCCTCAACAGCTTGAAAGCTTCACTGAATTACTTCTTAGCTTTAGGACGTTTTGCACCGTATTTAGAACGACGCTGTGTACGGTTTGCAACACCGGCTGTATCCAATGTACCGCGAACAATGTGGTAACGTACACCGGGGAGGTCCTTAACACGACCACCGCGAACCAACACGATTGAGTGCTCCTGCAAGTTGTGACCTTCACCGGGAATGTAAGAGTTAACCTCTTTCTGGTTGGTCAAGCGAACACGAGCAACCTTTCTCATAGCAGAGTTAGGTTTCTTGGGAGTAGTAGTGTAAACACGTACACAAACACCACGACGCTGAGGACAGTTGTCGAGTGCAGGTGACTTGCTCTTCTCTACGATCACCTCTCTGCCTTTTCTTACTAATTGCTGAATTGTAGGCATTTTGTTAAATTTTTAATTATTATTATGTTTAAATATTATTCTACGTAATCGGACACGGTCGTCCATTTTGGCTTGCAAAGATAGATATTATTTTTTTAATAAAAAAGGAGACGCTCTACTTTTTACCTCCAAGCACAGCGAAATACACATTATTTATATTATTTTAACACTTATTAAGTGTGAAAAACCCGCACGCACCTCTTTACCACATATAAGACGACACATAACACATGTTATTTGCCTGTATTTTACGCATCATATTTTTGCACGTTAAGCTATTATTATGCTATATTTGCGATACAATAATATAATAAGGTATAAAATAGGAAAATACCATGAATAGAGAAAAACTAATGCTACTCGGTTGCGGGCTTCTCGCAACAACGGCCACACAGGCACAGGAGAACCAAAGGCCCAACATCATATACATAATGTGCGACGACATGGGCTATGGCGACCTCGGTTGCTACGGACAACAATACATCAGCACACCCAACCTCGACAACATGGCAGCCGAGGGCATGCTCTTCACCGACGCATACGCAGGCAGCCCCGTGAGCGCCCCCTCACGCGCATCGCTCATGACCGGACAACATACCGGCCACACCAAAGTGCGCGGAAACAAAGAGTACCGCATAGGCAACATGAAATACGGCAACAACAACGACCCCGTGCAGACAGGACAAGAGCCCTACTCACCCGACCACATCATTCTGCCCGAGATAATGAAAGATAACGGCTACAACACCGGCATGTTCGGCAAGTGGGCGGGAGGATACGAAGGCTCGGAGTGCACCCCCGACAAACGAGGTATAGACGAATACTACGGCTTCATGTGTCAGTTTCAAGCACATCTCTACTACCCCAACTTCCTAAACAAATACAGCAAAGCCGACGGCGACACCGCGGTCGTGCGCGAAGTCTTGGAAAACAACATCAACTACGCCATGCACGGCGACGACTATAAAAACCGTCGCGACTATTCGGCCGACATAATACACCGCAAAGCCATGGAGTGGATAGAGAAACAGAGTGCCGACACCCCCTTCTTCGGAATCTTCACCTACACACTGCCCCATGCCGAGCTCTACCAACCCGAAGACTCCATACTGCAAGCCTACAAAAACAGCTTCTGCGTTGAAAAGAGCTACGGAGGCGATGCCGGCTCGCGCTACAACCCCACCGACTGCGCTCACGCACAATTTGCAGGCATGATAACCCGCCTCGACGCATATGTGGGCGAGATATTTGCGCTATTGAAAAAGAAAGGATTTGACGACAACACAATAGTAGTGTTCACAAGCGACAACGGCCCCCACGAGGAGGGCGGTGCCGACCCCGCGTTCTTCAACCGCGACGGCAAGCTGCGCGGAACCAAACGCTCCACCCTCGAAGGCGGTATACGCATACCCTACATAGTACGTTGGCCGGGCAAAGTGAAGGCAGGCAGCGTGAACGACCACCAACTCGCCTTCTACGACGTGATGCCCACCCTATGCGAAATTATAGGAGTAGAGGACTACGAAGAAAAATACCGCAACAAAAACATAGAGAACGACTACTTCGACGGAATATCCTTCGCCAAGACACTACTCGGCAAGGAGGGACAGGAAGAGCACGAGTTCCTATACTGGGAGTTCCACGAAACAAACATGATGGGCCTGCGCATGAAAGACTGGAAATTAGTCGTGAAAAACGGCAACTGCCAACTATACGACCTCGCCACCGACGCGCACGAAGACCACGACCTTGCATCGCAACACCCCGAGATTGTTAAAAAGATGGTAGATATAATAAAACAAGAGCACACAAACAGCCCAATATTCCAAGTAACACTACCCAAGTAACACAAAACCATATTAAGCGGTAGCGAGTACTTTGCTACCGCTTAATATATATAGTCACCTGCAAGGCCGTGTTTACATAAAGAACGGTAATAAATCAATGGTTATATTAGAGAAGAACAAGCGCAAGCTTGCTTGCATACACTTTGCCAGACGCTAACAAATACCACAAGCAAAGTTTACAACTTAACAGAAGCCATGCAGGGCTTAAAACTAACCCTTTTCCTCGATATCGAGGAAAAGGGTTTTTCATATACCGGCAAATCAAAATTTATATCGCATTCAGACAGCCTCTTTCTGTGAAAAAAGAATATATTTCTCCTCTTGCGGAGACAGTTAGCGTAGATTGTGAATCTATTATTGCGCAATCTTTTGAGATTGATAAAGATAGTTCAGGTTCAGAGCAGCTGAGCAACAGGCACACCGGTGGTAAATGGGGTGATATCTGGAAACAATAACGAAAATGAGCGGGCTTATCGCCCGCTCATTTTTTATATATGCTCTTTGTGTGTTGTGCCTTATGCCCTTGCTCCGTTGGCTAACGGAATATTATAAATGCTGCTGTAAGGAGCAGTGAGAAGAGCAACAGGTTAAGGGCTGTCTTGCCAAGCAAGGGGTTTATGGCGCTTCCTCTGCTCATTTTTAGTTTATGCCATAGCTTTATGTGCAAGCCTAGGCAGCAGAAGGGTGCTGTCAAAAAATAAAGTGGGAAACAGAGCCACACGGGAGTGGTCACGGCAACGGCAGCAATGCCCGATGCAAGGTATGCAAGGCTCATAACCTTGCGACCGAAAATTACAACCGTGGTGCGCTTGTTTACCTTCTCGTCGTCGTCGGCATCGCGGTAGTTGTTTGCTATAAGCACGTTGGCTGCAAGCAGCCCCACAGCCAATGAAGCGGGCAGAGAGGTGGTAATGCCGTTCCATCCCCCACATTGCAGGTAACAGGTGAGGTTTACGGGCACAATACCAAAGAATATTATTACGGCTATGTCGCCAAGCCCGTGGTGCGACAAGGGGTATGGGCCGGCGCTGTAGGCAAGGGCAAAGAGCAGTATTGCCACGCCTGCAAGCAGCAACCACCAACCTCCAAAAAAGAGCAGGGCGCAACCGATGATGGCTGCGGCAGCAAGCACGCCGAAGGTGGCGCGTTTCATAGCCTCCGGGGTTATATCCCCCTCGGTTACTCCTCGGCAGAAACCTTCACGTCCTTTTTTGTCTATCCCGTTTGCGTAGTCGTAATATTCGTTGCCAAAGTTCGATGCTATCTGTGCAAGCACAGCAAAAAGTAGGCACAGTGCTGCCGGTGCAGCTTTGAATCCTCCGTGCCACACGGCACATCCTGTGCCGGCAATAACTCCGGCAACGCTTACGGGCAATGTGCGCAGGCGCATCGCCTCTATCCACTTTTTAAGCATAGTGTATGATTATTTTTTGCAGATATACATACGGCAGATGCCGAGAGTGAGTGCTTTGTGCTTAACTTCGGCAAAACCCGCTTCGCGAAGCATAGCTTGGAATTTGTCGGGGGCAGGGAAGTGCAGTACCGATGCCGGTAGGTATTCGTATGCTCCTCTCTCGCCCGAAATAAGCCCGCCTATTACGGGGAGAATCTTTAGGAAGTATAGCTTGTAGCACCAGCGTATAAAGGCGTTGGATGGAACCGACAGCTCCAGTATCACAAGCTTGCCACCCGGTTTCAGCACGCGGTGCATCTCTTTAAGCCCGGTGGGTAAGTTCTCGAAGTTACGCACGCCGAACCCCACTGATATGCGGTCAAAAGTGCCCTCGGAATATTTCAGAGCCTCGCAGTCGCCTTGCTCAAGCGTGGCTTCTATCCCTGCTGCAGCAAGTTTCTCGCGCCCAATGCTCATCATACCCTCCGAGAGATCTATTCCAGTCATTTTGCTTCCTGCAGCAGCCTTCTTTGCTATCTCTATGGTGAAGTCGCCGGTTCCGCAAGCCACGTCGAGTATGTTGAGCGGTGTATCTTTATCGATAATCTCGCGCACCGCCTTACTGCGCCATCCTTTATCGATGTTGAGCGAGAGTATATGGTTCAGTTTGTCGTAGTCGGGTGCAATCTTGTCGAAAAGCTTTTCTATTTTTTCTTTCTTTGCCATTGTACTTTGTGCTTATTCTGTTATTCTTTTCTTTCTTATCACATATACGTATATCAGCAGAATCACGTTCATCATCAAGGCGTATATGATTGCCGGGATTGCCATCTCGCCGTTGTTGAAAACGAAGGGCGACGAGGCTATGGCTATGGCTTGCGCAGCGTTCTGCATACCCACCTCTATGATTATTGTGCGGCGTGTGGAGGTGTTTACTCCGCTTGCACGCGAGAGTAGTGAGCTGGCGAGCATTGCGGCAAGTATAAGCATTGTGCAGGCAATGCCTTGTGTCGCGAAATTGTCAATTATCTCCCGCGGGTATTGCAGGAAGAAGAGTGCGGCAAGTGTCATAAGCGCAGGGAAGGCACACTTGTTCAGCACCTTGCTTGTGGCTATGGCTGTTTGTGGCATAAAACGGCGGAAGAGGGCACCCAAGACAAGAGGCACGAAGAGTAATACAAGGTTTTGTATCAACAGCTTGCCGACGGGTAGCTCTATGGTGCTCCCTGTTTCGCGCGACACGAATTGCACGGTGTACTCCATTATCACGGGCAGGGTGAAGAGGGTTATTACGCTGCTTAATGCCGTGAGTGTGATAGAAAGGGCTATATTACCTTTTACAAGCATTGAAAAAACGTTCGAGGAACTGCCGCCCGGGCAACAGGCGATGAGCATAATTCCCATAAAGTAGATTGGGGGCAGGTCTAGAGCCCACGCTACGGCAAAGGCTATTGCCGGCAGTATTACAATCTGCCCGGCAAGCCCGGCAAAAAGTGCTCGGGGATTACGTGCCACCTCGTTAAATGCGTTGCGTTTGAGCTCGATTCCCAGCAGGAACATAAGCACAATGAGTATGGGCATTACAATCCAAATAGTGTTCATCGGTTGTTTAGTTTATGTGTGATGTGTGCAAAAGTAACAATAATTACCCCCAAAAAAAAGAAAATGGAAATGCTTTTTGCAGCGATGCAGCATTGTTGTGTGTTTTATTTGCTGTATAGTTACATACCAATCTCCACAATTCTTGCGAAGAGGTTCCAACCATAAGTGTCTTTGTATGTGTTTTTTGCGCCACGGGGAACGTAGAGCACACAATTCTTGTTTATTCTGCTGAAAGAGCCACTTCCTGTGGCTGTGAGCTCGTTGGAAGGTATGCGTGAGATTACTTTTGTGAGTTTGTCGCAC